>QFPM01000003.1 GCA_003248655.1 Microbacterium sp. | reverse complement strand
AGCTTTAGTCGGTTCTCACTGACCATCGCACGATGGCTCACCACGTCAACGACGTGACACTCAGCACCCGAGATCTACACCACCCCAGGGGACGTCACCTGCGCCCGGTCCGACGCGGCGCGCTCACTGACGGCTCGAACTGGGCAGGCTCCCGGCGCACGGCGTGACCTGCGGGCCGAGGCGCGGGGCGCTCCAGCGCGGTAGCGGACAGGTCGTAGCCGCCCCAGGGTGAGTAGGCAGGAACGTGGCGGATGCCGAACTGCTGGCGTTCGGTGATGATCGGGGCACCAGGTATCTGCATGTGCTGCGGGTAGCGTTGCTCAATCCACCGCAGGGCCACTTTCGACAGGCCCTTGTCGGTGCGTACCCGAATCTGGCCGGGAACCACGGGGAGGTCTCGCCACCCCGGTACGGCGTGATCGTGCCACGCTTCGACCGCATCTGACTCGCCGCCGGCGTCGGACTGCCACGCGCACGGCCCGCAGACGATCTTCTTCAGCAGATCGCCCGGCCCCTCCGCGTCGGGCTCAGGGCGAAGATCGGCGTGGAACATCTCGGCGCGATGCTCGCCGAACTCGACAGTGGCATGACTGAAGCGGTGCCACATATGGCTACGCGCGAACGAGCCGAAGCTGCCGTTGATGAACCGCCAGTGCTCAAACGCCTCGTCCAGCAGCCTCGGTGGGTAGTAGTCCTCGGTGTAGTGCAGCGGTGCTCCGGCCCACTCGGGCAGTCGCGCGCGGGCGTCCTCGCGGGCGAACTCATCGAAGTCGAACGCCAGCTGCTCCATCGTGGCCATACGGGTAGGTACCCGACCCACGACGACCGCTCTTCCGACAGCAGCGTGCAGGCGCTAGACTAGGGGTAGGCGACATCAATGTTCAGCTAGTCGTCACCGGCCCCAGGCAGGTGGCAGACGAACCGGGGAAGCCGCCCCGGCAAGTCCATCCCATAGGAAGCGTCGCCGCTTCGGGAGGACTTGACCATGATCTGGCTCATCTTCATCGCAGTCGTCATCCTTTTCCGGGTGCTGCGGCCTTGGATACCCTCGACCATCCTGCTCGACTGGTTCCGCACTCAGCGCGACCCGAAGTGGGGTCTGTGGGCCGTGCTCGCCGGGGTCGTCTACTTCGGTTTCGCCTACGGGTGCACCGTCCTGATCGACAACGGAGGCCCGGAGTGGCTCCACCTCTTCGTTCTGATCGGGATCTGCGAGGGCTTCCGCTTCCTCTTTCACGGCTTCGGCATCTACCTCCGGCTCCGTGCCGCCCGCCGCAAGGAACGCCGCGTCGCCCGTGACGCTAACGGGCAGGCGAGTTCACCTGGCGGGTATGAGGCACTACCGGGTGACGAGCACGGGCCGACGTATCTCGGCCGAGCCTCGGGTGCGCTCCAAGCCTGACAACAAGCAACTGATCGCGCTGGTTCTGCACATCGCGGATGGACTTCACGCCCAGGAGCTTGATGAGCAGCAGCGTCGCATCGGTGATCGACACAGCACCGGAAACACGACGCACGCCCATTCGTCGTCTGGCGAGCAAGGAGGCCACCATGACCCTGACAATGCCGATACACGACACGGATACGTCGCCGCTTCTGACAGCGGTGACGTATCAACGTGTCTCGACCAAGGAGCAGGCGACCAAGGGGGGTCGTGACGAGGGGTTCTCCATCCCCGCTCAGCGCCAGGCGAACGCGCGCAAGGCCGAAGACCTCGGCGCACGCATCGTCGCCGAGTTTGTGGACGCCGGAGAGTCCGCCCGCTCAGCTGACCGGCCAGACCTGCAACGGATGCTGGAGTACATCGCCACGCATCAAGTCACATACTGCATCGTCCACAAGGTCGACCGCCTCGCCCGCAACCGACTGGACGATGTGGAGATTCACCGCCGCCTGGTCGAAGCCGGGGTGACCTTGGTGTCTGCGACGGAGAACATCGACGAGACGCCCTCGGGGATGCTGCTGCACGGCATCATGTCCTCCATCGCAGAGTTCTACTCCAAAAACCTCGCATCCGAGGTCAGCAAGGGCCTGAACCAGAAGTTCGAGACCGGCGGAACCCCGATGCGAGCACCAGTCGGGTATCTCAACGTCCGCAAGCGTGACGAGCAGGGCCGCGAGTACCGCACCGTCGAGATCGACGCCGAGCGCGCCCCGCTGGTGAGGTGGGTATTCGAGCAGTACGCGACCGGTGAGCACACCGTTGTCAGCCTGCTCGCCGAGGCCACCGCGCGCGGACTCACCACCGTACCCACGCCGAAGCGTCCGTCCGGGCCGGTGGGCCGTTCCACGTTCTTCTCGATGCTGCGCAACCCGTACTACATCGGCATCGTCCGCTACAAGGGAGCCGAGCAGTCCGGCACCCACGAACCGCTGGTCGATGTCGAGACCTGGCAGCAAGTCCAACGTCTACTCGACTCCCGCAAGATCGCGGCCGAGCGCCGCCGCACGCACGACCACTACCTGAAAGGCTCCCTGTTCTGCGGCCAGTGCGGGTCACGGATGCAACTGGACTACCCCGCCAACAAGCAAGGCGTGCGCTACGCCTACTACGTGTGCTCCGGTCGGGCCTCCAAACGGAAGAACTGCACCCGGCGGGCCGTGCCGGTCGGTATCGCCGAGCAGCTGGTCGCGGACTGCTACCGAGACATCTCCATCACCGAAGAGCAGTACGCCGCCCTCGCCGCTCAGGTCGAGACAGCGTTCGATGAACGGCTCGCCTCCCGCTCCCAGGAACTGGCCGACCTGACCGAGAACCGCAAGCGGCTCCAGAACGAGAGCGACAAGCTGCTCGCCGCACACTTCGCCGACGCCATCGACCTCGACACCCTCAAACGGCACCAAGACCGCATCCGGGCCGGGCTTGCAGACATCGACCGCCGCCTCGCCAGCGAACACGACCAGCACGAGGGCTCACGCAAGCACCTCAGCACCGCGCTCAGCCTGCTCGTTGACTGCGCGACCCTGTACGCGCGCGCCGACGACCAAGGCAAGCGGCTGGCCAACCAAGCGCTCACCAACGGCATCGAGATCAGCGAAGACGAGAGGGCGACGATCAAGCTCGCTGAGCCGTTCGCCGCCCTCGCACCAACACCGGCTTCCACCGATGTCAGGTGTTCTAGTACGTCTGAAATTGTGGACCTAAGGAGATTCGAACTCCTGACCTCCTCGATGCGAACGAGGCGCGCTACCAACTGCGCCATAGGCCCTAACCTGAACAGCCTAACACGCAGGCCGAGGGGTGGAAAAACCCGCGGTCACTGACCGCTCGCGCGGCGCTCCAGGAGCCTGCGCACGTGCGCTTCGATCGCGTCGTCGCCCGCTCCCGGGCCGCCGGCGAAGGCTTCGTCATCTCGGGCGGCGCGCGCGGCGCGGGCCTCCGCGAGCGCCGGCGGACGCTGCCGCTCGGCGCGTGCGCGCATGGCCTCCTCGACGGCCGCGCGGCGCAGGGCCTCGCGCGCCTCGACCTCGTCGAGGACGCTCGCCGCACGCGAACCCGCCGAGGCGGTCAGCGGACGAGGGAGCTCGCGCGGCATCCATCCGGTGCGGTCGGATGCCAGCGACACGTCTTGCAGGTCGCGCGCCTCGCGCACGACGACGGACGGCACCTCGACGCGGGCGACACTGCGCCGCTGGACAACGGCCATCCGCTGCAACACCATAAGCGCGCCCGCACCGAGTGCGACGGCGCTCCACAGAAGCAACTGCGATCCCCCGGCGACGGTGACGAAACCGCCCCAGACCCCGAAACCGAGAGCGACGACGACGAGCGCTGTCGCAACGACGCGGGCGCGGCGACGCGCGCGAGCGCGACGAAGCTCGGGGCGGGCGCTCTCGGCGCGGGCCTGGGCAGCGGCGCGCTCGCGCGCCGCCGCGGCATCCGCTTTCGCCTGGATGCGCTCGAGGGCAAGCTCCGCGCGGGCGCGCTCGAGTTCGGCGTGCTCACGCTCGGACTGCGCCTGCCGCGCGAGCCGTTGCTGCGCGAGGGCGGTGCGAGCGTTGAGTTCGAGCCGAACTTCCTGCGGTGTCTCGCTCGTCTCGGCGAGCACGCGCAGCGCCTGATTCAGCCGCACGGCGTTGCGCTCGGCGGCGTAGTACTGGTGACGTCCGTGCCACGACGGCAGGAGGTACACGAGCCAGAGCGCGACCGCGACGAGGACGATCACGCCGCCGCCGAGAACCTGCCCACCCATGGCGTCAACGGTAGGGCCGGCGAGCCGAACCGCCGCGCAATCGCGCCGCGTGTCCGACCTTCACGTTCTACCTGAACCCGACGGATGCCGTCCGCGCGCCTTCCGGGCGTTCGGATGCCGTCAGCCGGGCAGGCGATCCTCGATCGGCACCGTCGCGGCATCCGTCGGCGCCTGACCGCTCACCCACCGCTGGAGCACCCCGCCCGGCACCTCTTCGCGCACGAGCGCGAACGCGTAGTGATCGCGCCAGTCGCCGGCGATGTGGATGAAGCGGCGCCGAAGCCCCTCGTAGCGGAACCCGAGCTTCTCGACGACGCGCAGGCTCGCCTTGTTCTCGGGACGGATGCAGATCTCCATCCGGTGCAGTCGCAACTCGGTGAAGCACAGGTCGGTGGCGAGCGCGACGGCCGTCGGCGTGATGCCGTGGCCAGCGAACCGCTCGCTCACCCAGTAGCCGATCGTCGCCGACGACAGCGACCCGCGCGAGATTCCCCACACGTTCAGCTGCCCCGCGATCTGGCCGTCGAGCTCCATGACGAACGGCACACCGCCGCCGTCGCGGTACTGCTGCAGCAGCCGCCGCACCCCCGCGCGCATGTCGAACGACACGGGACCGTCGGGGCTCGTCGCCTCCCACGGGCGCAGCCACGCCCGATTCGACATCAGCTCGGACTGGAGGACCCGCGCATCGCGCTGCTTGACGAGCCGGATCGCGATGCGACCGTGCTGGCGCGTCAGGTTCTGGTCCACCGGCATCCTCTCACCCCGTCGTCGACGCGGCCGTCACAGCTGCGCCGCGAACTCCTTGAGCCAGGGGCGAAGCTCCGGCCCGAGGTCGTCGCGGTCAGCGGCGAGCTGCACGATGGCCTTGATGTAGTCGACCCTATCGCCGGTGTCGTAGCGGCGGCCACGGAACACGACGCCGAGGACACCGTCGGTGGTCGCCAGTTCTTGCAGGGCATCGGTGAGCTGGATCTCGCCGCCCTTGCCGGGCTCGGTGCGCTCGAGGATCTCGAACACCTGCGGCGTGAGCACGTACCGGCCGATGATCGCGTAGTTGGAGGGGGCGTCCTCCTTCTTCGGCTTCTCGACGAGGCCCGTCACCCGCACGACGTCGGGCGTGCCGGTCTCTTCGATCGACGCGACGCCGTACATGTGGATGTGGTCGGGGTCGACCTCCATGAGGGCGATGACCGAGATGCCGGCGCTCTCGTTCTCGGCGATCATGCGGGTGAGGAGCGGATCGCGCTCGTCGATCAGGTCGTCACCGAGCAGCACCGCGAAGGTCGACTCGCCGACGTGGTGGCGTGCCCGGAGCACGGCGTGGCCGAGGCCCTTGGGCTCGCCCTGACGCACGAAATGGATGTCGGCGAGCTCTGTCGAGCGGCGTACGCGGTCGAGCCGCTCGTGGTCGCCCTTGTTGGTGAGGTTCGTCTCGAGCTCGGGAACCGAGTCGAAGTGGTTCGAGATGTTGTTCTTGTTGCGGCCGAGAATGATGAGGATGTCGTCGGCGCCCGCCGCGACCGCCTCTTCGACCACATACTGGATCGCCGGCTTGTCGACGACCGGGAGCATCTCTTTCGGCATCGCCTTCGTAGCGGGCAGGAACCGGGTGCCGAGACCGGCGGCAGGAATCACGGCCTTGATACGCGAGGGGGTCATGGCGACAGACTAGCGGCGTCGGGGACACCCCGCGCGGCGAGCGGGGCGCGGGTGCCTACAATCGGACCATGCAGGATGCCATCGACGACGCGAAACGCGCGCTGCGCGCCGATCTGCGCGAGCGTCGTCAGCAGCACAGCGAGGCTGCCCGCACCACCGCCGCCGAGGGCCTGAAAGCGCAGCTCGACGCGCTCGTCGAGCGCTTCGGTGCCCGATCGGTGTCGTGCTTCGTGTCGATTCCGACCGAACCCGGCACACACGCCTTCATCGCGGATGCCGTGGGCCGCGGCATCCGCGTGCTGCTTCCGATCACGCGCACCGACGGGCTGCTCGATTGGGCGGTGGCCGACCCCGACGGCGACATCGCCGAGGGCCTGTTCGGCATGCCCGAGCCGGTCGGCGAGGTGCTGAGCCCGCTCGCCGTGAACGACGTCGACCTGCTCATCATCCCGGCGGCCGCCGTCGACCGTACAGGCATGCGCCTGGGCTGGGGGCGCGGCTACTTCGACAAGACGCTCGGCTCGATGGAGCACGCACCGCCGGTCTTCGCCGTCGTGTTCGACTCCGAAATACTCGACGAGGTGCCGCGCGATGTGCACGATCAGCCGGTCACCGGCGTCGTCACGCCGACCCGCACCGTTGAGTTCGCGCCCCACCGACACTGACCACTCCCCCGATCGACCCGCGAGGACACCATGCCTACCTACGCCTACGCCTGCTCGCAGTGCGGACACCGCTTCGACATCGTCCAGTCCTTCAGCGACGCGTCCCTCACCGAATGCCCCGAATGCGGCGGGCCGCTGCGCAAACAGTACGGGTCGGTCGGCGTGACCTTCAACGGATCGGGCTTCTACCGCACCGACTCGCGCGCGAAGCCCGCCGGCGAGAAGAGCGCCGGCGGCGATACGAGCTCGGGTGGCGCCGCCGCCGCGTCTCCGACATCATCGAAGTCTGAGGCAAAGGCCTCACCCGCTTCGTCGGGTTCATGACCCGGCGGGGGCCGGAGAAAAAAGGGGGGATCCTGTGATTCAGGGTTTCAAAGACTTCATCATGCGCGGCAACGTCATCGACCTCGCGGTCGCTGTCGTCATCGGCGGTGCGTTCACCGCTCTCGTGAACTCGCTGGTCGAGTCGATCATCAACCCTCTGCTCGCGCTGTTCATGAAGGCGGATGCCAGCGGCAGCATCGGGTTCCCCGTTCAGGGCCTGTACGGCGAGGTCGTCTTCCCGATCGGCAACCTGATCACGGCGGTGATCTCCTTCTTCGCCGTCGCGCTGATCGTCTACCTCGTGTTCGTCTTGCCGATGAACAAGTTCAAGGAGCGCGCGGCCGCGAAGGCCGGCATCGTCGAGGACGAGGCACCGCTGCCCACCGAGCAGGAGCTGCTCGTCCAGATCCGCGACCTGCTGGAGGAGTCGAAGTCCTGACCTCGCGTCAGTAGTGCGGCGGGACGTCTCGCCTCAGGCGCTCGTCGTTCGGACCGGATGCCCCTGTTTCGGCGGGGGCATCCGCCGTTTCCGCGTCGTGGGAAACCGCCTCCGGCGTGGGGTCGGTACCTGGAGCGGGGGTCAGGCGCGCGCGGCGCGACCCGCGGACCCGCTCGACACGCTGGCGCGGTGGAGTGAGGTCGTCACTGGATGAACCCGTGAGGTCGTCACTCGATGACATCAAGCGGCTCGGTCGACGTGTGCGCGCTGGGCGCCTCCGGCGGGACGCCCAGGATCGCCGCGATCCGCTCGGCGACTCCCGCGGGGTCGCTGTACAGGTCGAACGCGTGCACGCGGATGTAGTGCCACCCGAGCCGTCGCAGGATCTGGGGGCGCAGCCGCAGCGATTCGCGCAGCGTGTCATGTACCCCGTTCGAGTCGCTCTCGGCGACGACCGCTTTGCCCTGGTGCTGCGCGACGATCGGCAGCTGGCCGCGATAGTCGACGTCGACCGACACGCCGCGCGCGCGCAGGTGCCGCGCGAGGGTGAGGGTGAGCGGGTCGGCGAGGTCTTCGAGCCGCGCCTCGCGAGCCCGGGCGGCGATGCCGCCGAGGATCGTCATGAGGCGCGCGGCGCCTCCCGTGAGCCGGCCCTCGTCGAACGCCGACGGCCGGATCGACGAGACAATCACCATCGACCGGCGCGCGCGAGTCATGCCGACCGTGAGCAGGCGGTCGCCGTCTTCGCCGGAGAGGTCGCCGAAGTCGCTGAGGACGCGGCCGTGCTTGGTGAGGCCGTATCCGAGGGAGAAGACGACCCGATCGCGGCTTTCGGCGACCGACTCCTCGAGGCCCAGCACCGCGAAGGGCTCTGCGGTGTCGCGACCGACGAACTCGGCGACATCGGTGCGACCGGCGAACGCCGCGGCGACGGCTGCGCGCACGCGCTCGGCATGGCGGAGGGATGCCGTGACGACCATGAGCGACTCGGTCGGCCGATTGACGGCATGCTCGACGACGAGCGTGACGACGCGTGCGACCTCGGCATCCGGACTCTCGACGGCGCCCGTGACGGGGTCTGGCGTTCCGTGCCCGCCCTCGACGTAGTCGACGCTGAGGCTACCGCGACCGAGATACGACCCGGCCCACGGCAACGAGACGAGCCGCCCGTCGTAGAAGGCGGTGTTGATGAGCTCGGCGAGGTCTTCTCCCCCGGCGCGATAGCTGCGCGTGAGGGTCTCGGACGGCACGAGCTCGGCGAGCCGCTCGAACACGCTGATGTCGTCGAAGTCGACCTCGGGTTCGTCGTCGCCCGGCTGCGGGGCTCCCGCGCCGACCCGGAACGGCGTCGGCTTCTGCGTCACCGGATCGCCGAAGGCGACGACCTGCCGCGCCCGGCGCAGGGCCGGGGCGGCTTCGGCGAGGCAGAGCGCCGCGGCATCCGCCACGATCACGACGTCGAACGGGGAGTCTGCGGGGATCGTCGGCACCTCGTAGGGCGACGCGAGCCACACCGGGGCGAGCGTGCGCACGAGGTTCGGTGCGACGGCGAGCAGATCCGCGGGACTCTTGACGCCGCCGCGCAGCGCTTGCTTGAGCGCATTCGCCTCGTGCGCCTCGTCGACCACCGCGATCTTCCACTTCGTCGCGAGCTCTGCCGCCAGCAACGGCCCCGCGGAGCCTGCGTGCGCCTCGTCGACGAGCCGGAAGTCGCGTTCGAGCCGGTCGACGACCGACGTGTTCGCGCCGAGGAGCGCCCGGTCGGTGCGCAGCATGGCCTCGAGCGCCGACTGCCACCACGCGAACTCGAACTCGGCGGCGACCTGCTCTTCGGGCACGTGCCGCACCGACAGCTCGGTCAGGAGCGGCTCGAGTCCGAGCTCGGTGAGCTGGCCGCGGAGGGTCGCACGCTCGACGAGATTGTCGAAGACATCCGACTGCGCCGCGAGGCCGGCCAGCGTGCGCAGCAGGTGCGCAATGGGGAGGGATGCCAGCGGCTCGGTGCGTCCGAGGGCCACATCGAGCGCCGCGAGGTCGGCGCCGACCCGCTGCCACGCCGTGGCGACGTCATCGAGGCCCACCGGAACGTTCGGGAGGACACCTGCTTCGACGAGCTGCTGCCACTGCGTGCGCTGCTTCTGCACGCGCACGAGCGCCTCGTGCATGTCGGTGACGTGCATGCCCGGTCGCACGTATTCGCGCGAGAGGTTCTTGAGCCTGCGGCGCTGCGGTCCCGACATCTCGGGTCCGTCGCGGCGGGGCGCATGGGCGGTGATGAGCTCACCCAAGGGCCGCTCGAAGACCGTCATGCTGAACTTGTCGAGCGAGCCGCGGATGCCCTGCAGCAGCTGAATGTACGCGCCGAGCTCTGCCACGGTCGTGAACGGCCGCATCCGCGTCTGAGCGATGAGCTCGTAGCCGCGTTCGAGGATGCGCGGCACATCGGTCTGGTGGAGCTTGCCGGCGAGGGCGTGCGCATCGCGCGCCTGCTGCGTCGTCTCGAACGAGACGCCGTACCAGGGCGAGTCGGACGGCCCGAAACGGAACTCGCCGAGCGTCGCCGCCGCCGAGAGCGCCTGCGCGGCCTCGGCGCGGCGCGTCGAGAGGAGCTGCAGCGTCCGTAGGTCGAACCGCGTCTCGGCCTGCGGCTGCGGATCGCGAGCCGTGATGGTCGTGAGGGTGCGCAGCGCCTCGATCGGCGCGATGCCGAGCTGCGAATGCCGCTGGGTCAGCGCGTCACGGTAGTCGCGCAGGACCGTTCGCAGGCGCACGAGCGCGTCGTCGACGTCGGCGACCTTCGGCTGCTCGGCCTTCTCGTTCCGGCCGATTGCGCGGATCAGGTCGCGGTGCAGTTGCGTCGGCGAGACGGCGAGCGCCGGCAGGCCGATGCCCGCGAGGCGGTGGCGCATGCCCTCGAGGGTCGAGCGGCGAGCGCTGACGACGAGCACGCGCTTGCCGGCGCGCACGAGCTCGCCGACCGCATTGATGACCGTCTGCGTCCCGCCCGTGCCCGGCAGGGTCTGCACCGTCAGCGACTGACCGGAGAGGATGCGGGCGAGCACCGCCTCTTGCTCGGCGTCGGCATCGAGGAGGAGTCGGTCGGATGCCGGCGGCCGCTCGTCGGCTCCGACGAGCGGCGGCAGCGGGCGCACGAGGCCGAGCTCATCGCGGTCGGCGGCGTGGCCGGCGAGCGCGTTGAGGACAGGGTGGTCGAGGTCCACGGCATCCCGCACCATGTCGGAGGCGACATCGGCGAAGGTCGAGACAACGATGCGCGGCTGCACCGTGAAGGTGTCGATGTGCGACGTGAGCGCGCGCAGGTGGTCGATGACCGGCTGCGGCTTGAACACGCCCTCTTCGTAGGCGAGCTCGGCGAGCGCGCGCCCGTCGAGCGTGATCCCGAAGTGGGTGCGCGCAGCGCGCAGAAGCTCGGGGTTCATCGTGAACGAGCCGTGCAGCTTCAGGTCGAAGTCGAGGTGGTGGCGGCGGATCGCGAGCGGCCGAAGCAGCACGGGAGCCGCGTACGAGACTCCGCCGATCCGCCACGCGGCGACGCCGACCGCGAGGTGCACGGTGTCGAGCCCGCGGGTCGTGCGCAGCTCGACATCCTTCGCCGCGATCCGCTCGGCGGCGCGCTTCGCGGTGAGGAGGGCTACCTCGTCGCGGAAGAGGTTCGACAGGAGCGTCGAGCGCCCGGTGATGAACTGGGGAAGGCTGCCCGGGTGCGCCTTCGTGATGTCGATGCCGGCGTCACCGGCATCCGAGTAGTGCAGGAGCGCGGAACGGCCGCCGAGCTGGGCGACCTCGTCGCGGAGCCGCGCACGCTCTGACTCTGCGATGTGCGTCACGACCACCCCCGGCTCGGAGAGTCCGAGGTCCGCGGGGGTCACCGAGCCTGTGCGCTCGGCGTCGCTCACGCCGCGCACTGCGCCGCCGTCTGCTCGCCACACACTCGACACCCTAGGCGGCGCGCGCGGCGGATTCGGGTTGGCGCGGCGGGTGTCGTGTGATTGGCACGCCGCCTCCTCCACAGGCGGCGATTTCTCGGATCCGTCCACAGATTGGGCTCCGGCGCGCTCCGGGGCTCGGCGCGCCCGCCATCATGGGACGCATGACCAGCCACGCAGCTTTCACGGTGCATCCGACGCCGATCGGCGAGGCCCTTGTCGTCGTCACCGACTCCGGGCTCTCGCACCTCGAACTGCTCGACGACTCTGCGGGCGCCGACGCTTCCGCTCTCGCGCGGATCGCGGCGGAGCTGCGCACGATGCCCGAGCCGGATGCCGGCTCCACCGCGGATGCCACTGGGCAGCTCGACGAGTATTTCGCGGGTTCGCGGCGGCAGTTCGAGCTCGCGCTCGACCTGTCGAGGGTGCAGGGGTTCGTCCGGGCGGCCCTCGAGGCGATTCGTGAGATCCCGTACGGCGAGGTCGCGTCCTACGCCGAGATCGCGATCGCAGCGGGCTCGCCCGGGGCGAACCGGGCCGTCGGGTCGGCGTGCGCGCGGACACCGATCTCGATCGTCATCCCGGCGCACCGGGTCGTCCGCAGCGACGGATCGATCGGCGAGTACGGCGGGCACCCCGAACGAAAGGTCTTCCTGCAGGCGCTCGAGAGGAGCGCGGTGGGAGAAGTCGCCGCCGTGTAGGCCGGGGGCGAGCGCATCCCGGGCCGCTGGGGGGCCCGGGATGCGTGGTACTCTCGGCGCGACGGTAGGGGCTGCACACAGAAGTCGCCCCGCACGGGTGATCGCCCGGAAGACAGGTGCGCAGATGCAGACTCTCGAACTCGCGTCGGAGGAAGAGCTGCTCGCGCGCGCCGTCGATGATCTCGTGACGCGCACCGGTCTGCCCGTCGCGTTCGGCGGTTTCGATCGCGCCGGTGCGATCGAGGTGACCGCGGTCGCCGGCAACCGGACTCCCTACCTATCGGACCTCGTCGTCGCGCCGGCGCGCGGGCTCGGCGGGCGGGCGTTCGTCGAGCAGCGGCCGCGCCTCGCCCTCGACTACCGGTCGTCGCGACACATCACGCACGATTACGATCGCGCGGTTCTCGGCGAGGGGATCTCGACGCTGTTCGCTGTGCCCGTGATGATCGGCGGCAAACCCCGCGGAGTCATCTACTGCGGATCGTGGGCGCCCTCCGCCTTCGGCGAGGCGGTCGCGCGCGCTGCTCTGCAGGTCGCGAACGACCTGGCGACCGAGTTGCGCGTGCACGGAGAGGTGGGGCGACGCATGCGCTCGCTGCAGGCGGCCCCACCGCCGGCCGTGGACGTCTCGACGCGTGAGGAGCTGCGCGAGACCTACGCCGAACTTCGCCGGATCGGCGCCGAGGTGGCGGATGCAGGCATCCGGGAGCGCCTCTCGGCGATCGAGGGCCGCCTTGCGGCGCTGGCGCACGACCGCTCGGAGCCCGTAGAGCACCTCGACGTGCGGCTCGCGCCGCGCGAGATCGACGTGCTCGCGTGCGCGGCGCTCGGCCAGACGAACGCTCAGGTCGCCGCCACCCTGTCGATTCGCGAGGGCACCGTGAAGTCGTACCTGCAGTCGGCGATGGTCAAGCTCGAGGCGGGAACCCGCCACGCGGCGGTCGCGAAGGCTCGCCGCGCGGGCATCCTGCCCTGACCTCTGCCCCTGCACCTCTGCCTTCGCCGGGCCGTGCGCACTAGGCTCGCCCCATGGCTCGCAGAATCGTGCATCAGCTTGTCGATGACCTGGACGGCACTGTCCTCGAGGTCGGTCAGGGCGAGACCGTCCTCTTCTCTCTCGACGGAACCGCCTACGAGATCGATGTGACCGACGAGAACGCCGCGGCGCTGCGGTCGGCGCTCGCGCCCTTCATCGCCGCCGCGCGGTCGGTGTCGGCGCGGTCGGGCGCGAGTCCGCGCGCCGCGTCGGTGACGTCCGGCGCCCGCAAGCAGAAGCGCGCCGGCCAGCGCGACTACACGCCGGTGCGCGCGTGGGCGGCGCAGAACGGCTACACGCTGTCGGAGCGCGGGCGGGTCCCCGCGGCGGTGCTCGAAGCGTACGACGCCGCGCACTGACGCCTCGCGATCGCGGCGTCTTTGCAGATGTCTGTCCACAAACCTGAACATGTTCATTTCCGTAGTACGCTGGCGGCATGAACGAAACACACCGACCCGTCGCGGTGGTCGCGGGGGCGAGCGGGTTCGTCGGTTCGGCGATCGTCGCGGCGCTCGAAGCGGATGGTTACGAGCTGCGACGCATCGGGCGCGCCGAGGCGATCGGCTGGGATGACGATGACGCGCTGCGCCGCGCGGTCGACGGCGCCGACCTCGTCGTCAATCTCGCCGGGAAGTCGGTGAACTGCCGTTACACCGATCGAAACCGCGACGAGATCCTCGCCTCGCGCGTGCGCACGACGCGCGCGCTCCGGCGGGCAATCGCGGCCGCCGTCCACCCCCCGCGGCTGTGGCTCAACGCATCCACCGCCACGATCTACCGCCAGTCCACCGACCGGCCGAACACCGACGCGAACGGCGAGATCGGTTCGGGGTTCTCTGTCGACGTCGCGACGTCGTGGGAGCGCGAGCTGTTCGACGGCATCCTTCCGTCGACGCGGCGCGTCGCACTGCGGATGGCGATCGTGATCGGCGACGGTCCGGCGACACGGATGCTGCTCGGCCTCGCCCGCGCCGCGCTCGGCGGCACGCAGCACGACGGCTGGTGCCCGCCGTACCGCCGCTACCGGGGCATCGGCGAGCATCCGACCGGGAGCGACCGCGCACCCTGGTACCGCACGCACGGGCGCCAGATGTTCAGCTGGGTGCACGTCGACGACGTCGTCGCGGCGGTGCGGTTCATCCGCGACGACGACGGCATCGAAGGCCCCGTCAACGTCGCGGCGCCGCATCCGGTCGACAACCGCACGCTCATGCGCACTCTTCGCCGGGTCGTCAGCATGCCCGTCGGCATCCCGACGCTGCGTTGGATGCTCGAGCTCGGCATGTGGGCGCTGCGCACCGAGCCGGAGTTGATTCTCAAGAGCCGGTGGGTGCTGCCGGGGACCCTCGTCGATCGCGGTTTCGCGTTCGCGCGTCCCGATCTCGAGCCCGCGCTGAGAGGGGTTGCCGATGGTTCCTGAACGAGCCGACCAGGGCGCGACGAAGGGCGAGCGCACGCGCCTGCGCATCCGCACCGCCGCGCTGCGATCGTTCCGCGAGCGGGGCTACGACGCGACGACGATTCGCGTGATCGCCGACGAGCTCGAGATGTCGGTGGGCGCGACGAACTACCACTTCGCCTCGAAAAATCAGCTGATCCAGGAGCTGTATCTCGACGTGCAGCACGCGCATCGAGAGGCCGCGATGCCGCTGCTAGCTGAGGAACCGCGCCTCGTCGAACGCCTGCGCATCGTGTACGAGACCGGCCTCGCGCAGCTCGAGCCGTACCACGCGCACGCGGGCGAGTTCCTGTCGGCCGCCGTCTCGCCACGGTCACCGATCAACCCGCTCGCGAGCGAGTCCGCCGAGGCGCTGAGCATCATCGAGGGTCTCTTCGCCGAGGCGGTCGACGGCGCGGATGCCGGGGGCGTGCCCGCCGGCATCCGTTCACTCCTCCCCCGCGCGCTGGTGCTCGGGCACCTGCTGCTCGCGCTGTTCTGGGTGTACGACACGTCGGAGGGGCGGCGGCGCACGCGCACGCTGCTCGACCGCGGCCTGGCGCTGTTCGGGCGGGTGCTGCCGCTCACGCGCGTGCCGGTGCTGCGCGGCGCCATCACGGAGCTGCTGTCGCTCGTCGGCGAGGTGCGGGCGTGAGCGCCAAGGCCGCCCTGACGTTGCCGATGGCGGGGGTGATCGAGCGGCGACTGCTCATCAGCTATCGCCTCGACCCGGGCGTGGCCCGGTCGGTCCTGCCGTCGGGCCTGCGCCCGCAGCTCGTCGACGGCTCGGCTGTCGCGGGCGTGTGCATGATCCGCCTCGGCGCCTTGCGGCCGGCGTGGGTGCCCGCCGGTCTCGGCCTGCGGATGGAGAACGCTGCGCACCGCATCGCTGTCGAATGGGATGCCGCGGACGGCCCGCGCACGGGCGTGTTCATCCCGATGCGGCATTCGGCGTCGCGGCTGGCGGTCGCCGCGGGAGGTCGCGTGTTCCCCGGCATCCACCGCCGTGCGCGCTTCGACGTGCGCGAGTCAGACGGGCGGGTCTCGGTGGCGATGAACGGGGATGCCGTCGACGTCGGCGCCGATGTGGAACTGACCGACGAGTGGTCGAGCACGCTGTTCCCGACGCTGGACGACGCGTCGCTCTTCTTTCAGCGCGGGGATGTCGGCTGGTCGCCGGGGCGGCGGGGCGGCCTGGAGGGGGTCCGTCTCGAGACGAACGCCTGGCAGGTTCACGCCGCGCGCGCGCTGGCTGTGCGATCGAGCTCCTTCGACGCGCTCCCCGTCGGCGCGGCGAGCTTCGACAGCGTCGTCGTGATGCGGGATGTGCCGGTCGTGTGGCGAGTGCCGGGTGGCGAGGTCGAGCTCGGGTCGCGCGTCAGCGATCAGGACGCGCGTTTGGCCTTGTTCTGAACCTGCAGGCCGCCCGTCGGCCGCGGCTCGAGGATGAACAGGTCGACCGTGCGCATGAGGTCGGAGAGCTTCGCGTAACCCCAGTTGCGCGGGTCGAAGTCGGGCTGCCGCTTGCGCATCAGCGCGCCGACGGTAGACAGAGGAGCCCAGCCGTCCTCTCCGGATGCCGATTCGATGCACGCCCGCAGCCCCGAAAGGAGTTTCGTGTCGCTACGCAGCGTTGCCTTGTCGGCGCGGGCCGGAGGCTTGGCTGATTCGCCTGCGGGCGCGCTGACCGGTGAGGCGGTCGGCTCGACAGCCTCGTCCGCCGCGGGGACGCTCAAAACGTCGAGGTAGGTGAAGCTGTCGCACGCGTTGCGGAACGCGTCGGGCGTCTTGCGTTCGCCGAATCCATAGACCGTGACACCGTCTTCGCGAAGGCGCGTGGCGAGCCGGGTGAAGTCGCTGGCGGACGAGACGATGCAAAAGCCCGCGAATCGCCGCGTGTACAGCAGGTCCATGGCGTCGATGATCAGCGCGCTGTCGGTCGCGTTCTTGCCCGTGGTGTTCGCGAACTGCTGGATCGGTTGGATGACGTGCTCGCTCGCCGCGCTCTTCCAGCTGCTGAGCTGTTGGCGCGTCCAATCGCCGTAGACGCGTTCGACGGATGCTGTGCCGAATCGCGCAACCTCGGTGAGGACCGCGCCGACCTTCGACGGCGGGACGTTGTCGGCATCGATGAGGACGGCCAGCAGGTCGTTGGATTGCGCCATTCGTCCAGCATCGCACGGTGTGTCGGCGCCCCAAGCACCTGGGTTCCGCGCCGGGGATCTCGGTGCGCGGCTTCGATCTGCTCGAGGCTTCGACCGTGCGGTCTCTACTTGTAGGGGACTCTCGGCGCGATCGACGGGTTCGGACCCGCGTCGTCGACGACCTTCCAAAGCACTCCGTCAAGCTCGACGGTGTTCGGATCGCTCCCGAGCGCGGGCGATACCTGGGCACTTACCATCTCTCCGGGCTCGGGTTCGACAAGCCCAAGCTGTCGAGCGACCCATCGGTGCTTGGCATAGTCGCCGCCGAGGATGATGTAACCCTCCGGGCGCAGTGCGCTTCGCGCGCCACCGTTCTCGCGAACTCGTTTCATGAAGTCGTCCTGCTGGGCCACCGTGGCGACGGCGTTCCTCCCTATCCGCTGGCGCACGATGCGACGGAAGAGCTCGTTGACGCGAGCCTGGCCCGATTGACCAGGTTTGAAGATCGCGGCGACATCGTCGGGATGCGCATGCAGGAGGACGTTAGGCGGAAGATCGCCTGGTCGGTGAAGCCATCGCACGGCGCTGCGCCCCGCCCCGTTGAGACCTACTTTGGCGTCGCGGTTGGCTCCCGATCGCAAGTGTTCGGGTGATGCGCGAACAACACCGACCGCAAACTCACTCGCGGAGTCCTTCACATAGCCGACGAAGAGCAGCTCACCGACCGCCTCCGGCGGAATCATCCAGGCGTACATCGTCTGAGAAAACTTGCAGTCGACATCGTGCCCCGCGATTCGATAGTCAAGTTTGACGCCTTCGTCGATGACGTCATCGAACTCGCGACGCAGGTTGATCTCGAACAGGGTGCCAAAGTGCGTGCGCTCGGTCTTGTGGAGCTGGTCCCACGAGTAGCGACCCGTGCGCTGGCCGTCATAGAGCTGATCCAGGGTGTGCCGCATCATGCGCGCGATCCGGACTCCGTCTGGGTCGGCCCTCTCGAACGCGCGGTATACCTCGACAAGAGCCGTATCGGATTCAGCGGCAACCGGATCGTGTGACCAATCGCCCGGGAGATGATCAGACAAGATCAGCTGACTCGATTGCGGTGCTGAGATACGAACTCGTGGCGCAGATGATCCGTTTGACCGGTGAACCCCTTGAATGCACCCAGCCGGTACAGGACCTTCCCCGAGGGGTCCTCAGTTCTCTGCAACTCAAAGTCATGCGCGAGCGCAGCCAATTTCCGCTCAACGGCCGCGATACTCCCCTCGTTGTGTGCCTTGACGAGGTCATCGAACGTGAGCGCCCCGGACGCGTTGGCGAGCGCACGGTAGACCGGATCATGGAGATCCACGTCCCTGCCTATGTCCTCGCGAGCGGTTCCCTCGTGGTTGAGAGCTGCGATGATGCTTCGACCGACTGCTTCCGCGACCGGCGGCGGAAAGGCGTTACCGATCTGGCGGTACTGAGACGTTTTGCGACCACTGAACACCCAGTTATCCTCGGCCGTCCAGCCCTGGACTCGCGCCGCCATAGCGATTGTCAGGCGCGGATGCCACTCGTGGGGCGACGGCGCATCGTGTGCCGGCGCCGCATCGGCGATCCCCCTCCCGTCGACGTGCAGTTTGGCCCACCCGAGCTTCGCGCGAGACGGGCCAAGGTCGGCCCCTCCGTGCTTCTTGCTCCCACCCACCAGCGTCGGGCCAATCCCGTCAGCCAACGACCTCCAGTCGGCAGCACCCTTCCAGCCTTCGGATGCCATGAGCTCATAAAGAGCATCACCGACCGTGGTCGTCTCCCGAGTGTCCGTATCCGGGAAGTGGAAGTAGGCATGGTCCTCGGGGCGCATGGCGACAAGCACGAAACGAGGCCGCAGTTGGGGCACGCCGAAGTCTGAAGCATGAAGGAGCTTCCACTCACCGACGTATCCGTACTCGTCAAGACGATCGACGACCCGTTGCCGATACGCCGAGAATCTCGGAGCTGACAGCCCGCGCACGTTCTCCAACATCACTGCCCGGGGTTGCATCACTCCGACCTGCTCGATCGCCCAGGCGAAGAGATCACGCTCGTCGGAGGAGCCAAGTTGCTTTCCCGCGATTGAGAACGGTGGGCAGGGCACTCCGCCCGCGAGCAAGGTCACATCTCGGTAGTCATGCGGATCCCACACGTCGGAACTGGCGGCGTCACCCACCGCGACGGGCGCGCCCAGATTCGACCGGAGCGTGTCGGCGGCGGTTGCATCGATCTCCACCGCAAGCGAGTGACTGAATCCGGCCTTGTGGAGACCGAGCGATTGCCCACCGGCCCCAGCGCAGACCTCAACTACCGAATATGCGCGCGACTGATCCGTATCCACGTTGTCGATAGTACGAGGGGGCGGGGACACTGGGCGGAAGGTGGTGGCGAGTTTGTCGTGTGTCCGACAGCAACACCCGGGTACCGTGACCCTGCCGCGCTGTCTCCAAGTACTAGTCGTGGTCGCGCTGAACCCACGTCACACCAGAGCGATGTCAGCGGCACCTGCCATGATTCGCTTCATGCCCTCTGAGATCAGCCCGCTGCTGCGGCGACACATCTACGCAACCCACAACGCGGACCACGCGAACCTGAACCCCGCGCAGCATATGGCCGTTCAGCATTACAGGGAGCAGATCGCGCGACTTGTGAGGAAAGCAGAGACCTACTCCAAGTTCGTCGCGACGGTCGGGGATTCACCTCTTATCAGGGAGAAGCGTCCCTCGGCAGACCAGCAGGACATTGCCTACGAACTGACCCAGAGTTTCTTTGACCAGGTGTATGCCACCCTGTCAGCGTTGGCTTCGGTCCATGGGCGAATTAGGCTTCTTCCCTACGGCCCCGAACCGCCTACCAAGTCGAACGATAAGTTCTTGAGTTGGTGGGACGTCGTCCTCGAGGGGGACTGGCTCAAGGAGCACATCCTTACATTGAAGAACGCCAGGGACTTTCGGACGGTCTTCGTGCACCCACAACAGTGGCCGATCTTCGATTGGGGGACAGTCGGCCACGACGGCAGCTTAAGCGTCTTCCTGCACGGAGCTCCCAGTTCGAACGGGCGGACACCTCCCGGCTCGGAGACATCGCCCAACGGACGCGAATGGCGGTTCATCGCTCCTCAGATGCCTGAGATCCTATCAGCGTTCGAGGCGCTCTCCACTGCGAGTTTTGGTCCGATAATCTCCCTCTTTCCACTTCCTGCAGATGAAGAGACATGCCTGTGGGAGCCCGACGGATGGGGGTCCAGCATTGGCGATGCAGCTGCGCAAACAATCCGCACACTCCTAACTGGCGACGATTTACCTTGGTACACGCGGAGGTTGCTGGCCCCGGAGCTGCTCAGCGACCTCGATCACTACATAGACGCCATGGCAGCACTTAGGCGCCGCGCCGCCGCAATCGGTCCACGAGCCTCGGCGCAGCACACGGGCATCCCGGCTGTTCAGCCTCTGCCCGAGCCTTTCGTGCCGCACTCGGCTATCGAACCTAGATCTGTGGCTGTTCGTTCAGCGATCTCATCAGCGCGTCCTGGGTAAGGACCCATCGGGCCAGTCCGTCGGTGCCCCTGGAGGGAGTCGAACCCCCAACCCTCTCCTTAGGACGGAGCTGCTCTTCCATTGAGCTACAGAGGCCGGCGGTGTCGAGTTTAGCCGCCGTCACGCAACCCGGCGGAACTGGATTGACGTCAGCAGGGCCGCGCTCCCGGCGGCGACGAAGATCGCCATGAAGCCCGCGAAGGTCGCGGCGCCGGTGCTGGCGGCCGCGGCATCCAGGGTCAGGTACGCGAGGGCGAAGGCCGCGAGCGTGACCGCGATCCCGAGCAGCAGGATTCCGAACACCCCCAGGAAGCCACCCGCTGACCGGGGCGCAACGGCGCGCGGCCGGCTGCGGGCGAGCACGGCTCCGCCGAGCAGCACGTAGATCGCGACCACGAGGATGCCGCCGACGACATCACTCGGGCGGTGCCATTGGGTACCGACGAGGATCGATCCGACGCAGGCGACCGTGAGTGCTCCGAGCGCCGCGACGTAGGGGCGCACGCGCGGCGACGATACGAGGAAGATCGCGAACATCGCCGACGCGATGACCGTCGTATGCCCGGAGGGGAATGAGTTGTGCCACGTGCCGGTCGCGCCGTTGTCGGGGCGCGTGAGGAGCTGATGCTTGAGCAGCTGCGTGGTGAGGTTGGCCCCGGCGACAACGGCCAGCGCGACGAAGGTCGCGAGGCCCCTCCGGCGGACGAGTCCGATCAGCATCGCGAGCACGGCGAGGCCCGCGCTGACGAGGGGCACGGCCTCGAGCACGCGCTCCCCCGGCTCGGTGAACCGCCCGAACCCGGCTCCGTTGCGCGCCTGCTCGTCGAGCAGCTGACCCATGTATCCGTGCACGAAGTAGACGTACGCGCACGCGAACACGACGGCCAGCGCCGCCACGGTGGCGACGAACGGCCAGGCTCGGGGCGCCATCCTCACCCCGCGATCTTCGCAGATCCACCCCGGCAGAACGCCGTGACACGCGTGCAGGATACCTGTGACTTACCCGCCGGACACGCAGGGGGGCCGTGACGCTCATCGCGCCACGACCCCCGCTCGCCTGAGCTCCGTCCGGTCAGTTCCCCGAGCAGGAGAGGTAGTGACCGTTCTTCAGCACGTCCTCCTCGCGCTCGATGATCGAGATCCTGCCGGTCCATGCGCTGCAGGCCGCCGCGAAACCGCCCGAGGCATCCGGGTTGTCGATGTACTCGACGTCGTAGACGAGCGCCGTGTTTGTCGTGCCGACGCGGTATGCCTGGTAGTACGAGTCGCACTCCAGCGCCGTTCCGGCCTCGTTGGGCCACGCGCCGCAGTCTTCGACGATCGCGAAGTTCGTGCCCTGCGCCTTGGCCTGCGTCGAGAGTGCCGACGAGTTCTTCTGCGCGAACGCCAGCCCGACCGCGTGCGCCTCATCGACCGCCATCTTGAGGAAGGCGAGGTTGCCAGCCGAGTTGCCCGCCATCGGGTTGGTTGCCGCCGCCCCATTCGCCTTAACCACCGGGCGATCGAACGAGTCGAGATTGTCGGCCTCGACCGCCTTGAACCCGTCGGTCGCGCATTTGTCGATCCATCCCTTGAACACGGCGAACAGCTCGTCGCGCTGCGCCTGCGTGCGGGTGTCGAAGAGCGCCTCGTCCGGCCAGCCCTTGTCATACAGCACAGAGCTACCCGACTTGAGCATCACGTTCGGGTGGTTGGTGATCCACCACTGCGTCGACCCGACGACCGAGGCGTCGAGCGGCTCCGTTTGGAAGAGGTTGATGTAGCAGACGCCGTACAGGCCGGCCAGCGGCTCCGTGTCGGTGCGGTCGCGCACGACCATCTTCACGCCGTCCGCCGGGGCGTATCCCCCGCCGAGCTGGTAGTCGAACTTCCACACGGCGGTGGGGAGCGTGTACGTGCCGGTGCTCGCGGCCGAGGTCGTGACCGTGATGACGCTGGATGCCGGCGACGCAATGCCCGCGGCATCCTTCGCGACAACCTTGTACTGGTACGCGGTGTTCGCCGTGAGACCCGTGTCGGTCGCGCTGTTCGTCGTCACGGTCTTCACGACGACGTTGTTGCGGTACACGTCATAGCCCGTGACGCCGACGTTGTCGGTGGATGCCGTCCACGCCAGGTTCACCGAGCTCGACGTCTTGCTGCGCGAAGTCAGGCCCGTCGGCTGGCTCGGCGCAGCCGTGTCGGGCGCGGTTGTCGTGAGGGTGACCGCCTCGTAGTCGAGGAGCGAGTTGTCGACGCCGTTCGGGGTCGACAGCCGCACCTGCAGCGCACCGCTCGTCGAGACGTAGCTCGAGGCCGTGCCGGGCGCCGTGAACGTGTACGCACGCCACGTCCACGCCGACGAGTTGACGTTGGTGCCGAGGGTGACCCACTTGGCGGTGTCGTAGTTGTAGATCGCCCACGTCCACACCTGCTGCCCCGACGCGGGGCCGCGCCAGTTCGCCGTGACGCTGACGCCCGTGACGGTCGACTTCGCGGCTGTCGTGGCATACGTGCGCACGCCCGAGTATCCGCTCGCCGTGGTGTCGAACTCGATGTAGTTCGCCCACGGGTCATCCGCGGTGCCGGTCATGTCCTTCGTCTGCAGTCCGGTAACGCTCTGCCCCGAGGGGGCAGCGGGCGAGACCGACGTCGGCTTGAGGGTGGTGGTCGCGGCCGAGGCGGGGGTGGCGGCGATCGCGACCGAGGCGACGGCGAGACCGACGGCGATCAAGGCAGCCAGCGGCCTTCGGGTGAGGTGGGTCATGTCGTACTGCTCCTTCGCGGAAACCGAGTGTGACTGTTCACGGCGAAGATAGGGGCGGTCCCCCGAGCGGGCAATCAAACGGGCACCCGTAGTGCGCGAACGCGCACCGAGAGTGAGCGAGGGGGCAATGTCGGTGGCCCCGCGTAGCGTTCGGGTATGAGCTACTTCACCGTGCGCGACCCCTCGTGGGACCCGGTGTGGAGCGACCCCGAAATCCGTGACGCGTACCTCGCGGCGTGCGCCGATCAAGAGCCCACCGACGACTGGGCAGACGAGTCGGATTTCCTTGTGCCGCCTGGGCTCGACGGCCATGAAGCGCAGGGCCAGTTCGACGCGATGCTCGACATCGAGCAGACGGTTCGCCTCGCGCGCGCCTACACGGCCCAGCAAGATCAAGCCTTCGACCTGACCCTCTCCCGCGCGGCGGCAGAGCCCGACGTCTGGGTCGGTCCCGATCCGACGCTCGACCCCGCGTGGACCGATCCGCGCAAGCGCTCGGTCGCCGCGGTGCGGGCCCACCGCAGCGACCTCGCGGTGCGGTCGGCAGCGGCCGACATCGGCGCGCGCGTGCGCCTGAGCGACAACCAGGTGCGAAACCGGGCGCACCGCGCGGCGATCCTCCGCACCCGCACGCCGCTGCTGTGGGCGGCGTGCATCATCGGCTCGGTGTCCGAGCAGAACATGGCGATCGCGGCCGAGCTCGCTGCGAGCCTTCCCGACGATGACACGGCCGCCTGGGCGATCTTCGACGCGGCGATTCACGATGCCGCGACCGACCTCGCCCCCGGGCGGTTCCGCCGGCGCGCCCGGGCCGCGCGCGAGCGCGCGCACAGCGAGTCGCTCTCCGAGCGGCACGCGCGGGCGGCCGCCGAACGCCGCGTCTGTCTCGACGACACCGTCGACGGGATGACGTACATCACAGCCTTCATCCCCGCCGTCGCCGCGCACGCGATCGACCGTCGGCTCGACGACGCGGCTCACGAGCTCGCCCGGCAACCCAACGAGACCCGCACCCGGGCGCAGCTGCGCGCCGACGCGTTCGTCGACCTGCTCACGGCTGCGCCGGTGGAGGCGGGCTCGGGTGGGGCTGGTTCCGGCGGGGCTGGTTCCGTCGGGGCTGGTTCTGGCGGGGCTGGCGGCGGCGGTTCGCGGATCACGGCAACCGTCAACCTCACGATTCCCGCGCTCACGCTGCTCGGTCGCTCCGACGAGCCCGCCACCCTCGAGGGCTACGGCCCGATCCCCCTCGAGACGGCGCGCGAGCTCGCCGGTGAGGCGACGTCGTGGCTTCGGGTGCTGACGCATCCCTTCACGGGTACCGTCCTCGATGTCGAACGCCGCTCATACCGAGTCCCGGCCGATCTTCGGCGGTGGATCGGCATCCGATATCCGACGTGCATCTTCCCCGGGTGCAACCGCCCGGCCCGAGAATGCGACCTCGACCATCGACAACGCTGGGCCGACGGCGGAACGACCTCTTCCACGAACCTCGGCCCTGAATGCCCCTCACATCATCCCGTCAAAGACGAGACGGGGTGGCAGTTGCGCCTCGACGCCGAGACGGGGCAGCTCATCTGGACGTCCCCGACCGGGTACGAGATCGTCGTGGATCCCCCGCCGTTCTAGCCGGCGCACAGAAAGTTCGTCCCCGCGGCTCGGAGATCCGAGATCCGCAGGGACGAACGGGTCGGGAGTCTGGTACCGGGGGGTTACCAGAGCCAGGTGCGGTCGCCGACGACCTTGCGCCAGATCGGTGCGAGGCTCAGCCGCTGATCCGCGACGGCGAAGAACGCGATCGCCATGACGCCCATGTCGATGATGTGGCTGTCGATGAGCGGGTTGTTCGACCCGGTCAGGGTGAGGGGGAACTCCGCCAGGTACATGAGCGCCAGCATCGCGATACCTGCGAGCGCACCGACGCGCACACCCACGCCGAGGATCAGCGTGACGCCGACACCGAGCAGGCCGAGCATGAACAGCCAGTCAACGAGCGCGTTGCCGGCGATGGCGGTGAAGAGCCCAGCGAGGGGGCTTTCGGCGGTGGCGTTGGTGAGGAATCCCGTCGTCGGGCTTCCCCCGGCGACCCACGCGCGCTCGGCGGGTGTCGCGAAGCCGAGGCCGAAGGTCTTGTCGAGGAAAGCCCACAGGAAGTAGAAGCCCATGAGGATGCGCGTCACCGCGATGGCGTTCGCGAGCGCTGTGTTCGCCGGAGCCGGGGCGACGGCTGCAGTGCCGGTCGGTACGGAGGTGGCGTGGAGGGCGGACATGATGTGGACCTTTCCTGTTCGATCTGTCGTGGTGCCGGTTTGTTCCGGCTGATGAGTCCAGAATCCTCCGCTGTCAGCGATTTGTCAGAAAGACTGTCGCGCTTCTCACATGTGGTCAGACCACAGTGAGGATGCGTTGTCGGAAGTCCATAAAGTCGCCCCCGCAACCGCTCTACCGGAAGTCGCGCGAGCGGTGCTGCACGCCCACCCGCAGGTCTTCAAAGGCGTCGGCCAACAGGTTCGTGACCCCTTCCGGCGAGCGCTCGAGGATGCCCCGTGCGATGAGCGCGGGTGAGTCGCGCAGCACCCGGCGGTAGCGATCCCACACTCCCTTCGAGCAGATCACGTTGACGAGACCGTGCTCGTCCTCGAGGTTCACGAACGTGATCCCGGATGCCGTGGCCGGCCGCTGCCGGTGCGTGACGAGACCCGCAACCTCGACGCGCCGACCGACCTCGTGGGTGCGAAGGCCCTTCGAGGTGAGCACGCCGCGGGCATCCAGCGGCGCCCGGTAGTGCACGAGCGGATGATCATCGGTCGAGATGCCGGTGGCCCAGAGGTCCGCGGCGAGGATGTCGTAGCTGGACTGATCGGGAAACAGCGGCGGCTGGACCGACACGAGCGTTCCGGCGAGGAACTCGGAGCGATCGAGCGCGGCATCCCCCGCGAGCCAGAGCCCCTCGCGGCGACTGATGCCCATGCCCTCGAACGCACCGGCGGTCGCAAGCGCCTCGACCTGCACACCCGTCGCACCCGTGCGGCGCACGAGGTCGCGGAGGTCTGTGAACGGGCCGTCCGCGTCGCGAGAGGCGACGATCCGATCGGCGAGCGGCACGCCGACGCCGTTCACCGCGGCAAGGCCCAGCCGCACGGCGAACGCCCCGTCGCGGCGATGCGCGGCCGACTCGTCGGGGGCGTCGGCGTCGAAGGGCGGCACGGGCGGCTGGTGGCGGTCGGTGCAGGCTGATCTCGATTCACCGCCGCTACGCGGCGGCACTCGATCACCGGAGGGGGAACCGCTACGCGGCGGCACTCGATCACCGGAAAGCGGTTCTAGAGTGGCATCCACCCCCGAAAGGTGCAGGTCGGGGCGGCGCACCTCGACGCCGTGGCGGCGGGCATCGGCGGTGAGCGTCGCCGGCGAATAGAACCCCATCGGCTGCGCGCGCAGCAGCGCCGCGAGAAACGCCCCCGGATAGTGCAACTTCAACCACGACGACGCGTACACGAGCAGCCCGAACGACAGCGAATGACTCTCGGCGAAGCCGAAGTTCGCGAACGCCTGAATCTTCGCGTAGATGTCGTCGGCGACGTCCCCCACGAGTCCGTTGCGCGCCATCCCGGCGTAGAGCTTCTCGCGCACCGACTCGATGCGCTCGATGCCGCGCTTGGACCCCATCGCGCGGCGCAGCACGTCAGCATCCTCGCCCGTGAGATCGCCCACGGCCATGCCCATCTGCATGAGCTGCTCCTGGAAGATCGGGATGCCAAGGGTCCGCGCGAGCACCGGCTCGAGCTTCGGGTGCGCGTAGGTGACCTTCTCGCGCCCGAGCTTGCGCCGCACGTAGGGGTGCACCGCCCCGCCCTGGATCGGCCCGGGCCTGATGAGCGCGATCTCGATCACGAGGTCGTAGAACCGCCGCGGCTGCAAACGCGGCAGAAGCCCCATCTGCGCGCGCGACTCGACCTGGAACACCCCGATCGAATCCGCCCGGCACAGCATGTCGTAGACCGCTGCCTCCTCCTTCGGGATCGCGTCGAGCGACCACTCCTCCCCCGTCGCACCGCGGATCAGATCGAACGCGTACTGCAGCGCGGCGAGCATCCCGAGCCCCAGCAGGTCGAACTTCACGAGCCCCATCCAGGCGGCGTCGTCCTTGTCCCACTGGATGACAGTCCGCTTCTCCATGCGCGCGTGCTCGATCGGCACGACCTCGCCGACGGGCCGCTCGGTCAGCACCATGCCCCCGGAATGGATGCCGAGGTGCCGCGGAGCCTTCATGAGCGCACCGGCATATTCGAGGACGCGGCCCGGGATATCGTGCGTTCCGGGCACGGGGCCCTCCCACCGCTCGACCTGTTTCGACCAGGCATCCTGCTGCCCGGGCGAATGGCCGAGCGCCTTCGCCATGTCGCGCACGGCGTTCTTCGGCCGGTACTGGATGACGTTCGCGACCTGCGCGGCGCGCTCGCGCCCGTACGTATCGAAGACCCACTGGATGACCTCTTCGCGCCGATCCGAGTCGAAGTCGACGTCGATGTCGGGCTCTTCCTCGCGCATCGCCGACAGGAACCGCTCGAACGGCAGACCGTAGAAGATCGAGTCGATCGCGGTGATGTCGAGCAGATAGCAGACGGCGCTGTTGGCGGCAGACCCCCTCCCCTGACACAGGATGCCGCGGCGCCGCGCCTCGGCGACGATCCCGTGCACGATGAGGAAGTACCCCGGAAAGTCCTTCTGCTCGATCACCGCGAGCTCGCGCTCGATGCGCGCCCGACCGGCGTCGTCGAGGTCGGGGTACTTCCGCGGCACGGCCTGCCACACGAGCTCCCGCAACCACGACATCGGCGTGTGCCCCTCGGGCACCTGCTGTTTCGGCAGCGCCGGCTTGGCGCGCCGCAGCGGAAACGCCAACTCGTCGGCGAGCTCCACCGTGCGCGCGATCGCCCCCGGGTAGCGGCGGAATCTCCGCGCCATCTCGGCCCCCGAGCGCAGATGCGCGGCCCCGTGCGAGGGCAGCCACCCGTCGAGCTCATCGAGCCCGCGGTTCGCGCGCACCGCGGCGACGGCGGCTGCGAGGTGCACCCGCTCGGGCGCGGTGTAGTGCACGTTGTTCGTCGCGAGAACGGGGAGCGACCGCGCGGATGCCAGCGCCGCGAGCACGTCGTTGTCGCGCGTGTCGGCGGGGTTTCCGTGGTCGATCAGCTCGACGGTGACGGCCTCGCGCCCAAACCTGGCGATCAGAGCGTCGAGGGCCGCCCCCGCGGCATCCGCGCCGCCGGCGGCGAGGGCCTGCCGCACGGCGCCCTTGCGGCATCCGGTGAGGATCGCCCAGTGCCCCTCCGCCCGCTCGGCCAGCTCGTCGAGGTCGTAGTAAGGGCGGCCCTTCTCGCCCCCGGCGAGTTGAGCGTGCGTGATCGCGGCGGCGAGGCGGTGATAGCCCTCCTCGCCGCGCGCGAGCACGAGCAGGTGCTCCCCCGGCGGGTCGGCCGGGCCGCTGCGCTGCTCGGCAGGCGACCACGGATCCACTCCCAGCGACAGCTCCGCCCCGAACACGGTCTTCACGTGCAGCTTCTCGGCGGCCTCGGCGAAGCGGACGATCCCGTAGAACCCGTCGTGGTCGGTGAGGGCAAGCGCGTGCAGGCCCAGCCGCTCCGCCTCTTCGGCGAGCTCGGCGGGCGCGGACGCCCCGTCGAGGAACGAGAACGACGAATGCGCGTGCAGCTCGGCGTACGGCACGACCTTCGTCGGCCGCTCGATCGGCGGCGCCTCGTAGACACCGCGCTTGCGCGAGAAGGCCGGACCATCTCCCCCGTCGGGCTCTTTCGCGCGCCCGCTCAGCAGGCGCTCCATCTCCGACCAGGTCACGGAAGGGTTGTTGAACCCCATCAGTCGTACACCCCCTCGGCGTGCCAGGCGCCCTCCTCGCAGACGAGCAGCCACGCCACCTGCTCGCCGTCCACGACCTGGAACCGGTGCGCTCGGCGCGCCCGCGCGGCATCCCACCCGCGCTCGATCACCGGCCACGGACCCGCCCAGCCGCGGATGCCGCGGCGCACCGACGACCCGCCGTCGCCGCCCCCGATCGCCGTGAGCCAGACGGGATCGGCGGTCGGCTCGCCCCGCGCGTCGACCGCGACCATGTCGCCGTCGCGGTCGAGCACCGCGACCGGCAACGCCTCGGCGAACACCGTCGTGGGCAGGGGGCCGGGGAGGCTCCCCGGCCAGGGACGAACCGGGTCACGGGCGCGTGGGGCGGCCCCCAGCACATCCCCCCACGGCACCAGCACCTGCCGCTCCGCGAGCCAGCGACCACCGCCGATCTCGGGGGTCAGCACACCCCGATGCCCGAGCATCGCCTGCACGCGCGACAGCGCGCTGTGCACGCGCTCCTCGGGGCCCGAACCGAACAGCCGCGCCGTGTGGTGCGCCGCGGCATCCACCGCCTCCGGCTCGATCCGCACGGTCGTGACGGCGCTGCGCACGCCACGGCCGCCCGCCCCCTGTTCGGCAAGCTGCCAGCGCACCCGGTCGACGATCGCGGCCGCATCGAACGCCCCCGGATGCAGCCACACCCGGTCGCTGCGATCGCCGCGCTCGCCCGTCAGCACGACCCGCAGCTCAGTGCAGACGAGTCCGAGGTCGCCGAGGCGCGCCGTGAACTCCTCGGCGGGCACGCGCAGGGCGAACGCGATCTGGTCGGCAAGCTCGACGGGAGGCTCGAACACCACCTCGCGGTGCAGCTCCGGCGGCGGCGTGCGCGCCGTCACCCGCCGCGGATCACCCCCGGATGCCAGGGCGTAGAGCCGCGCGCCGCGCGCGCCGAACCGCTCCGACAGCCGGTCGGGGCCGAGCGCCGCCACCTGCCCGAGCGTCTGCACACCCAGCCGCGCGAACAGGCTCGCGATCTGCGGGCCGTCGCCCTCGAGCACGGTCACCGGCAACGGCGAGAGGAAGGCGGATGCCGCGCCCGCCGGCACGATCCGCACGGGATCGCCCGCGCGCGTGCCCGCGCGAGCCGCCTGTTCGGCCGTGAAGACGCCGTCGCCGACCCCGACGCGCACGTCGGCGACCCCCAGCCCCGCGACCGCGCCGGCGAGCACCGTCGCCGCGGCCGCCTCGCCCCCGTAGAAGCGCGCGGGGCCTTTCGCATGGAGTGCGACGAGCCCCGGCTGGATCAGCTGCACCCCGGGAGCCGCCTCTTCGACGGCGGCGATCAGCGGCGCGAACGCGCGGTGGTCGCGCACGGGGTCGGCGATCGCCACCTCGAGGTGCGGGCAGCGCGCCTGCGCATCGCGGCGACGCTGCCCGCGCCGCACTCCCTCCGCACGTGCGGCGGCGGAACACGCCGCGACCGCCCCCTTCTCGAACACGGCGATCGGAAGATCTGGATCGAGGGGGTCGTCACCGTCGCGCGTGAGCGCCACGACCGGCCAGTCGGGCACCCAGACGACCAGGCTCCGCTCAGTCATCGGGAACCGCCATCAGAACCGCCATCACCTGACCCCCCATCACCCGACCGCCCGCAGCGGCTCGGCCGAGACCCCGGGCATCCCGCGACACTCCGCGATCCGCCCCTCGGCATCGGGCAGCAGCACGCGACCGGTCCGCGGCGCGGGAAAGCGTCGGCTCGTGACCGTGACGGTCAGCTCGCGCCCCTCGAGCAGCCCCCAGCCCTCGCCGAGCCCCGACCACGCCGGGTCGCCGATGTCGATCATCGCCTCGGTCTGCGGCCACGGCCCCTGCACGAGGAGCACCGCCTCGCGCTCGCGCATGCGAGCCGCGAGACGTGCGACGTCGGCATCTTTTGCCCGCGCCGGCGGCCGCACCGCGACGACCGGGAGCACATCGGCGATCGCCGCCGTCACGGCGAGCCAGCGCTCGCCCGGATCGGGCACCAGCACGAGCCGCGACAGGTCGACCCCCGCCGCCCGTGCCGCCTCGGCGCCGAGGTGCGGGATGCCGACGGCCGCGCACCACGCCCCGTCTTGCGACGGGCGGGCGAACAGGGCGAACAGCAGCGACGCCGATCGCCCCAACGAGTACGATGCTCCGGGGCGCAGCCCCCCGCCGGGCAGCAGCGCGGCAAGAGCGGTCGGCACGGGCAGCACGGGCGCGTCGATCGTGCGCCCCTGCAGCCGCTCGAGTTGCGCGCGCAGGGTGCTCACCGTGTCCGCGACATCCGCGGCAGCCACGTTCCCCATGATCGACCTCATCTCGACAGTGTAGAACTTTTGTTCTAGTTGATCTACCGGATGATCCGAAGATAAAGACGGGTTCCGACATCGCCTGCCACGCGCAGGAAACATGCGGATGGTAGGACGGACGCATGACGCTGACGATCGCGAACGCCGCCCTCATCGTCGAGCGCTTCGATGACGAGATCCGCGACCGCACCGGCGACCTCACGATCGGAGCCGACGGCAGAGTCACCCCCACGGCATCCCCCGAAACCGCAGACGAGGTGCTGGATGCCGAGGGCGCGATCGTCACGCCGGGGCTCGTCAACGCGCACCACCACCTCCTGCAATCGGGCTTTCGCACCCTCCCCGGAACGCGTGGGGTGCCGATGCGCGAGTGGCTCCCCGCGATGGCCGCCGCCTACGCCGCCGCGAGAATCGACGCGTCGCTGGTCGCCGCGACGGCATCCGTCGGCCTCGCCGAATCGCTGCTGTGCGGCGTGACGACCGTCGCCGATCACCAGCTCAACTGGCCCGATCCGGCGGCGTCCGCCGACCCCGTCGGCGACACCGTGGCGATCGCCCGCGCGATCGCGGAGGCCGCCGCTGCCCTCGGCGCGCGCCTCGTCTTCGTGCGGGGCTCCGCCCGCGATGCCCCCGAGGCGGCCGCGGCGAGCGCCGACGCGATCGCCCGCGACCTGCTGGCCGCCGGCCACACCGGTGGCATCACCCCGGGCGGCATGCTGCAGCTCGCGGTGGGGCCGGCGGGCGTGCACTCCGACAGCGAAGAGACGTTCCGCGCCCTCGGCGAGGTCGCCCGCGCGCATGGCCTGCGCCGCCGCACCCAGGCGAACGAGCAGGTCGACACCGAGATCGCACTCGACCGCTACGGTCGGCGCCCCCTCGACCTCCTCGAGGAGTGGGGGTGGCTGGAGCCCGGCGTCACGATCGCGCACCTGTGCGATGTCACCGGCGACGAGATCGCCCGGCTCGCCGCGGCGGGGATCACCGCGACGCACGCGCCCGGCTGCGACGTACCGATGGGCTGGGGCATCGCCCCCGTCCGGCGGCTGCGCGAGGCGGGGATCGCGGTGGGCCTCGGCACCTCGGGCGGCGGATCGAACGACGCGGGGCATCTGCTGGCCGACGCGCGCCTCGCGATGCAGGTGTCGGGTCTCGTGGGGCAGTCCCTCGCCGCGCGTGACGTGCTCACGATGGCGACCTCGGCGGGGGGTGCCGGCCTCGGCCGCAGCGACCTCGGCATCCTCACGCCGGGCGCTCTGGGCGACGCGTGCGTCTGGGACGTCTCCGGGGTCGCGGATGCCGGCGTCGCCGACCCCGTCGCGGGGCTCCTCTGGGCGAACCCGGGGAGGCGCCCCCGCCACGTCGTCGTCGCCGGCCGCGTCGTCGTGCGCGACTACCGCCTCGTCACGGGCGACGAGCCCGCCCTCGTGAGCGCCCTGCGCGCACGCGTCGGCCGCTGACCCGCTGACGCCCGGACGGATGCCGGGCAGGCTCAGATGTCGAGCACGATCCGCGCGCACGCGGCGCGCGAGACGCACGCCATCATGACGGTGCTCTGCTCCCGCTCGAACGGGGTGAGGATCGAGTCACGATGCTCGATCTCGCCCTCCAGCACCGGGACCTCGCACGTTCCGCACGTTCCGCGGCGGCAGCTCGAGAGCACCATCGCCTCGGGCGCCTGCTCTTCGATCGCCTCGAGCACCGACTGCCCGGGCGCGACCGTGACGACATCGCCCGACATCGCGAGCTCGACCTCGAACTCGCCCGGCCACACCGGCTCGCCGAACTCGATCGCCTCGAACCGCTCGACGTGGAGCGCCCCACTTTCGCCGAAGGCATCCTCGAGCGCGGCGATCAGGCGGGCAGGGCCGCACGCGTAGACGGCCGCCCCCGAGGACGCCTCGGCGAAGGCTGCGACGTCGAACCGGTCGCCCTCATCCGCGGCGTGCACACGCACCCGCTCCTGCGCCCCCGGCAGCGCGAGCACGTCGCCCAGGAACGCCATGGTCGTCCGCGATCGTCCCGCGTAATCGAGCGACCACTCCACTCCGGATGCCGCGGCCGCGCGCACCATCGACAGGATCGGCGTGATCCCGATGCCGCCCGCGACGAAGCGATGATCCGCCCCCGGCACCGGCTCGTACGCGAAATGGTTGCGCGGCCCCCGCACGCGCAGGCGCTGCCCGACCTCGACCTCGTCGTGCACGCGCACCGAGCCGCCGCGCCCGGCATCCTCACGGAGCACCGCGACCCGCCACGTCGACCGATCCGCGGCGTCGCCGCACAGCGAATACTGCCGCTCGACGCGCTCCGTGCCCGGCCGTCGGCCGTCGGCGAGGACGAGATCGACGTGCGACCCCGGCATCCAGGCCGGCAGGTCGCGGCCGTTGTGCGAGACCAGATCGAGGGCCACGACACCGTCTGCGAGGTCGGTGCGCGCGGCGACCACGAGGTCGCGCTCGACATCACTGAAGTAGCTCATGAGTCCCACTCTCCCCACTCGTTCGCGGCTCGCGCACACGTCTGCGGCGACCGGCCGCACTCTTCGCGCGGATTTAACACGGCCGCAATCCCGGCAGGCCTGCGAGGAAACACACCGGGCGTTTACTGATCTTCACCCGATGTTGGTCATACCAACAAACCCGTATCGCAATACCGACGAGTGAGGAGAACGAGATCGACGCCGAACTCCTCGAGCCGGGCCAGCACATCGGGCTCCTGACCGGCCTCACGCCGACCGCCGACGTCTCGGACGAGCTCGCGTTCGCCGGCGGCCTCGTCGTCGCCGCTCAGGACGCGGATGCGGACGCGCAGACGGTCGACGCGACGGGCTGGCTCGCGCTCCCGCCCCTCGCCGATCTCCACGCGCACCTCGACAAGGGCTACACCTGGACGGCGTTCGGCCAGCCCGAAGGATCCCTCGAGGATGCCATCGCCTGCTGGATCGACCACGGCGAAAGCCACACGTACGAGGCGATCAAGGCGGGCGCGCGCCGCCACCTCGTCGCGGCGCTACACGCTGGCGTCACCGCGGTGCGCTCGCACACGAACTACCACGTCGGAGACGACCCGCTCCGCGGCGTCCGCGCGCTCATCGAGCTGCGAGACGAGTTCGCCGGGATCGTCGACGTGCAGGTCGTCGCGAGTCCCGGCCCCTCCGACGGCCCCGACGACCTCGGGCGCGCCGCCGTGCCGCTCGGCATCGACCTCGTCGGCGGCTTTCCGCACCTCGCCGACGACCCGACGGCCGACCTCGAGCGCGCGGTCGCGTTCGCCGAGGAGTTCGGCCTCGGCATCGACCTGCACACTGACGAGACGCTCGACCCCGCCTCGCAGGGACTCGCCGAGTTCGCCGCGCGCACACGCCGCTGGCCGGCCGGCGTCATCCGTTCGGCGGGTCACTGCGTGAGCCTGTCGACGCAGGATGCCGGCACCCGCGCCCGCACCCTCGAGGCGGTCCGCGAGGCCGGCATCTCGATCATCACCAACCCGCTCACGAACCTGTATCTGCAGGGGTGGGAGCACCCGGTCGCGACACCCCGCGGCATCCCGCCGCTGCGCGAGATCCTCGCGGCGGGCGTCGTGCTCGCCGCCGGCGGCGACAACGTGCAGGACCCGTTCAACCCCCTTGGCAACGCCGACATGGTGGATGTCGCGTCCGAGCTCGTCACCGCGGGCCACCTGAGCCCCGACGAGGCGTGGCAGGTCGCCTCCACCGGCGGCCGCGCCGCCTTCGGGCTCTCGCCGGCGCGCGGACGGGTCGGCGACGTCGCCGACATCGTGCTCGTCCGCGCCGCGCACACCGCCGAGGCCCTCGCCGAGCGCGCCCCCGACCGCATCGTCATCCGGGGCGGCCGTGTGATCGCCGTCCGCCGCCGCGTGACCTCGAGCGTCCTCGACCTCCAGCCCGTGCGTTCGTCTCCGCGTCCGCCCGCGTCCGCCCGTACCTCCGAGGGAGCCCTGCTATGAGCATCGCCACCGCGACACAGCCCACCGTCATTGACCCGGCATCCGGCCCGACCCTCTCGTTCCGGGACGTCGCCAAGGTGTTCGACACCGGCACACGCGCCCTCGAGGAGGTGTCGATCGATGTCCGCCCGGGCGAGTTCGTCTCGGTCGTCGGCCCCTCCGGGTGCGGCAAGTCGACGCTGCTGCGCCTCGCGGCGGGCCTCGACGACGCCACCGAGGGCGAGATCGCGGTGAACGCCGCGACGACGAGCTTCGTCTTCCAAGAGGCGACGCTCCTCGAGTGGCGCTCCGCGCAGCGCAACGTCGAACTCGTCGGAGAGCTCGCCGGCGTTCCGAAGGCCGAGCGTCGCCGGCACGCCGCCGAGACCCTCGAGCTCGTCGGCCTGAAGGGTTTCGAGCACCAGCATCCACGCGCCCTCTCGGGCGGCATGCGCATGCGCGTGTCGATCGCGCGCGCGCTCGTCGCCGAACCGCAGCTCGCGCTGTTCGACGAGCCGTTCGGCGCGCTCGATGAGATCACTCGGCTCAAGATGCAGACCGAGCTCCAGCGCCTGTTCGTCCTCAAGGGTTTCGCCGCGATGTTCATCACGCACTCGATCTCCGAGGCCGTCTACCTTTCCAGCCGCGTGCTGGTCATGAGCGGCCGCCCCGGCCGCATCGTCGACGACATCGAGCTCCCCTGGTCCTACCCGAGATCGCCCGAACTGCGCTACGAACCGGAGTTCGGTCGCATCGTCGGACACCTCTCCCACGCATTGGAGGCGCACTCGTGAGCCAGAACCTCGCCCTGAAGGCCCCCGCGGCCCTGACCGAGACGCCCACCGACGCGGGCTCGCCGACACAGACGGCGACGGCCCGCGCCGTCTCGCGACGCAAGAGCCCTGCTGCGATCGCCCGCGCCGCGTGGGATCGCGCCATGCCGATCGTCGCCGCGCTCGCCGGCATCATCGCGATCTGGTACGCCGTGTCGTACCTGCTCCTGAGCGAAAGTCGCCGGTTCCTGCTCCCGCCGCCGCACCAGGTGCTGGCCGAGACCCTCGGAAACCCGAAGATCATCGGGCCGATGCTCGCCGCCCTCGGCCAGACGATCACGGTCGCCCTCATCGGACTCGTGATCGCCGTTGCGATCGGCATGGGCTGGGCGATCGTGATGTCGCAGTGGAACCTCGCCGAGAAGATCCTCTACCCGTACGCCGTCATCCTGCAGACGATCCCGATCCTCGCCCTCACGCCGCTCATCGGCATCTGGATGGGATACGGGATGCCCGCGCGCATCGTGGTGTGCGTCATCATCGCGGTGTTCCCGATGATCTCGAACACCCTGTTCGGGCTCCTGTCCGCCACTCCCGCCGCGCACGACCTGTTCACGCTGCAGAAGGCGACGAAGTGGCAGCGGCTGACGAAGCTCATGCTCCCCGCGGCGATCCCGTCGATCTTCACGGGCCTGCGCCAGGCCGCCGGTCTCGCGGTCATCGGTGCGATCGTCGGCGACTTCTTCTTCCAGCAGGGCAGCCAGGGCATCGGCGGGCTCCTGCGCACCTACACGCTGCGCCTGAACATGGAGCCGCTGTTCCTCGCCATCATCTTCACCGCGCTGTTCGGCGTCATCGTCTTCTCGATCTTCGCCGCGCTCGATCGGATCGTCGTGGGCCGCCTGTTCGGCACCGCAACGCGCTGATCCGCCCCAGTCCTGCACCTCTCCGCCGCACCCGAGCACCCATCACAGGAGGATCCATGTCACACCCCATCCCGCTCTCTCGCCGAATGATCGTCCGCGGCGTCGCCGTGGGCGCGATCGCCGCGACCGCGTTCAGCCTCGCCGCCTGCTCCGGCGGCGCCGAGCCTGAGGCCTCGAGCACGTCGGCGGGCACCCCCGCAGAGGCAGGCGGACCGCTCGACCTCGCGGCGGTGTGCCCCGAGACGGTCGTCATGCAGCAGGACTGGCAGCCCGAGTCCGAGCACGGCGCCATGTACAACCTCGTCGGCGACGGCTACACGGTCGACACCGACAAGAAGACCGTCACCGGCCCCCTCGTCGTGAACGGCACCGACACCGGCGTCAAGATCCAGGTGCGCTCCGGTGGCCCCGCGGTCAACTTCCAGCCGGTGCCTGCCCTCATGTACCTCGACACCGACATCCTCATCGGCGCCGTCAACACCGACGCCGCGATCGTCGCGTTCGCGGACCAGCCCACCGTCGCCGTCACCTCGCAGCTCACCTTCAGCCCGCAGATTCTCATGTGGGACCCGGAGAGCCACCCCGGCGCCGAAACGATCAAGGAGGCGGCCTCCGAGGGCGCACCGATCGTCACCTCGGGCGATGTCATCCCGAACCTGCTGCTGTCGCAGGGCATCATCACCGAGTCGCAGATCGACACGAGCTACGAGGGCACCCCGCAGCGCTTCGTCTCCGACCCGACCATCCTGCAGCAGGGATTCGCCACCGCCGAGCCCTACATCTACGAGAACGAGATCCCGGAGTGGGGCAAGCCCGTCGCCTTCCAGCTGCTCTCGGATGTCGGCTACTCGATCTACCCCGAGCCGATCGCGGTGCGTGAGGCCGATGTGACCGAGAAGGCCGACTGCCTGAAGAAGCTGGTCCCGATCATGCAGCAGTCGCAGATCGACTTCCTGAACGCGCCCGAGCACGGCAACTCCGTGATCCTCGACCTCGTCGAGCAGTACAACACCGGCTGGACGTACTCGCAGGGCGTCGCGGACTTCTCGGTCAAGAGCCAGAAGGAGCTCGGCATCGTCGCGAACGACGAGGCGTCGGGCGTGTTCGGCCAGTTCGACCCCGACCGCATCGAGTCGATCGTGAGCGACTTCACGCCGTTCCTCGTGACCGCTGGCAGCATCACGCAGGATGCGGCCGACGAGATCGACCCGACCTCGCTCTACACCAACGAGTTCATCGACACGTCGATCTCGATGGAGTGACCCCGACCCGGAAACGCCCCGCCCCCGACTCGGGGCGGGGCGTTTCCGCGTCAGAGGGTTGCGGTGACCCGCTCCGCGACAACGTCGAGCGTCGCGGCGTCATCGAGCGCCGCCGCGAGCATCGCGGCGAGGCGGTCCACTTCGCCCGCGGGCGCCCCGGCATCCGCTGCACTGGTCGCGTCGCAGCGGATGTTGACGGCGGCCGCGCGGATGCCGGCGGCCAGCAGGCGCGCGGCGACAGCCACGTCGGGGGCCAGGCGCGTTTCGCCGTGCTGCTCGAGCCAGGCGAGCGGGGCGGAAAGCGACGCGGCGACGCGAACGAGCGCGGCACTGGAGTCGGCCGCGCGCACCGTCGTCTCGGCGATCGCGGCGGCTCGGCCCGCGGCATCCGCCGGCATCCGGAACGCCGCGACGAGCGCGGCGGACATGCGGCCATCCTCGTCGGCGGCGGCGAGCGCCTCGTGCCGCGCCTGCGACGCACGCTCGAGGATGCCGTCGCGCTCCGCACCCGCGGCGTAGCCCGCCGTCATCTCGACGAGAGCGGCACCGGTCGCGATGACGAGGCCCGCGGCAGCGCCTCCGCCGGGGTCCGGCACGGGCGCGGCGAGGCGTTCGAGCCAGCCGCCGATCGGCGCGGCGGCGAGGGGCGTTTCAGGCTCCGACATGGGGCGAGTCTAGGGCGGCCACCTGCGTTGGATGCCCGCGGTCATCGACGCACACGCGACCGTAACAAAGGCGAAACGGCGTGCTCCTACAGTGGGGATTGTTGGCGACGCCAACATCTGATCGCCGTGAGAACCGAGCGGGAGGGAGCGAGAATGCCCGCGCAGCTGCACCTCCGCACCGCGTCGCGTCGCTGCCCGAAGCGGATGGTCTACGGCCCCTGCGGCGGGGTCCAGGCAGACGGTGGATGCGAGGTTCCCGGCGCGTCGTGCGCGTTCCTGGCCGAGCCGGCATCCCTCGCCTCACTCGCCTTCGACCCGGGCGACATCGCTCCCCCACCGGGCGCGCTCGAGAGCGGCGATGCCCTTCGGGAGCTTCCCCGCCTCGCCGCCGCCGACGCGTTCGCGGCGCGCGTGCGGGCGGGCGGGGTCATCACGACAGATCTCCCCGTGCACGGCACGGATGTCGGCGTCCTCGCCGACGCCGGTGCCCGCCTCGCGGGACTCACGGCGGTCATCGCGGGAGAGCCGCCGGGGCTTCGCGAGGCGCTCAGCCCGACGCACAAGTCCCTCGTGCTCCAGCGCGCGGGCGCAACCGTGATCGCCGGCATCACGTGCCGCGATCGCAACCGCGTCGCCCTCGAAGGCGAGCTCGCCGCGCTCGCTGACATCGGCGTCGCCGGCATCCTTGCCGTCACGGGCGATCACCCCGCCTCCACGGCTCTGCCGGAGGCCGAGGCCGTGTTCGACCTCGACTCGACGCGCGTCGCCGCGCTCGGGCGGCGCGCGGGCCTGTTCGTCGCGGTCGCCGAGCAGCCCATCGCGCCGCCGGTGGCATTCCGGCCGCACCGCCTCGCGCTCAAGGCCCGCGCGGGAGCCGAGCTCGGCATCCTGAACCTCTGCGGCAACCTCGATGCCGTCGCCGCGTTCGCGGCCGCCGTCGCGGCGGAAGGCACCCCGATTCCGCTCCTCGCGCCGATCCCGGTGATCACCTCGGCGCGCGCGGGGGCGCGGCTGGCGGCGCTTCCGGCGGTCGCCCTGCCCACGGGGCTCGCCGCGACGGTCTCGTCGTCGCGCGACCCGCTGCAGACCGGCATTGTCGCGGCGGCGGAGGCTGCGCATCAGGCCCTGAGCATCCCTGGCATCGCCGGCATCCACCTTTCCGTGATCCGCGACGACGAGACGGATCCGACCGGCCTGGCCGCGGTGGATGCCGCGGCGCGCACGGCCCAGCTCATCCGCGAGGCGATCGCGTGAGCGCCGCCGTGATCGACGCCCCGCCGAGCCGCGCCGCGGGGTGCCCGAAGGAGATGACCTACGGGCCGTGCGGCGGCGTCAACGCCGACGGCACGTGCGAGGTTGTCCCGGCGCCCTGCGTGTTCCTGGGGCGCGAGCTGCCGGTGCGGTGGGCGGGCGATGCGTCGCCACTCGCGGATGACGGGGCTGCCGCGACCGCCGCCGGGCGCGAGATCCAGCAGATCGCGGGGCGACGCCCGCTCGTCTTCACGGGCTTTCCCGTCCGCGCGATGAGCTCGGATGCCGTCGCCCCGAGCGCCGACGCGCTCCTCGGCAGCGTCGACGCCGTCCTCTCGGGGGATGCCGGTCGCTCGCGCGTGCAGTTCCCCCCGTCCTACCGCGCCGCCCTCATCACCGCGACAGGGCTCCGCCTGTGGATGGGCTTCAACGCCCGCGACCGCAACCGCACGGCGCTCGAACGCGAGCTCGCGTCGCTGCGCGCGATCGGGGCCGCGGGCATCCACTGCGTCACGGGGGACCACACCGAGACGGGCGACCGCCCCGACGCCCGCCCGGTCTTCGACCTCGAGTCGACGACGACGATCCCTCGCGCCCGCGCGCTCGGGATGCTGACCTCGTTCGCCGAGTCGCCCGCCGCTCCCCCGGTCGAGGCTCGCGGGGCACGCGTCGCGCAGAAGCAACGCGCCGGCGGTCAGCTCTGCCTCACGCAGTACGCCGGCGACGCCGACGAGCTGGCCGAGTTCGTCGCGCAGTGCCGCTCGGCGGGAGCGACGGCGCCGGTGCTCCCCGGCGTCCCGCTCGTCGTCGACCGCGAAGGCGCGGCGCTGCTCGACTCGTTCCACGCGGCCAAGCTCCCGAGCGGGTTCATCGACGCGCTGTTCGCGGCGCGCGATGTGCGTGCCGCCGGCATCCGGCTCGCGATCGAGTACGGCCGCGCGCTCCTCGACACGGGAATCGTCGGCGGCGTCGTCATCGCCGGCGGCTCGCGGCCGGGCGACGAAGCCGTCTACGCTGCCGACCTCGCGACGGTCGCCCGAGAGCTCGGCGGCGGATCGTGACGGCGCGCTCAGTGCTCGCCGGGAGTGCTTTCCTTGACCGTCAGCACGCGCGCGACCGCGCCCGGCTCGGTGCGCCAGCGGTGGCGCACGCCGCCCTGGTAGTAGACGGCGTCACCGGCATCCAGGGTGAACTCCTCGTCGTCGAGCACGACGACGAGCTGGCCTTCCAGCACGTAGAGGAACTCCTCCTCGTCGTGCACCCACCACATGTCCTCGGTGAAGGTGCCGGACATGACCATCGGCACGAAGCGCGGGTGATCTTGGGCGAGCACGCGCACGGGGCGGCCTCCCGCATCCAGCGGCGTCGCCTGGTTCGCGCGCGAGATGAAGTACGCGCCTTCGCCCCGAGGCTCCGCCGGCGATGCGTCGGTGAGCAGCGCCTGCTGCGTCGTGCCGAGCGCCTGCGCGACCCGGAAGAGCGACGTCATGCTCATCCGCTCGAGGCCCCGCTCGACCTGACTGAGGAACGAGTGCGACAGATCGGCCTGCGCGGCGAGCTGCGTGAGGGTCAGCTGCTGACCCTGACGGAGAGCCCGGATGCGGGCGCCCAGCGCTCGCGCGGCCGACGCAGCGCCGTCGTCGACCTCCGTATCAGACATGACTGAAGACTATGACATGAGAAAGGAAACCGAGATGACCGGCACTTCCGCAGGCACCCTCGACCACGCGGAGACCTCCGCTCCCGACTACGCCGCCCTCGAGGCGGAGCTCGTCGCCGCCCTCGGGCCCCGCGCCGTCTCGAGCGATCCGCGCCAGCGCGAGAAGGCATCCGTCGACGGCGCCCGCATGTCGCCGATCATCGCCGAACTGCTGCCGTTGGGCGTCGCCGACCTCGTCGTCTTCCCCGCGGATGCCGAGCAGATCGCCGCCGCGGTGCGCATCCTCGTCGCGCACGGCGCCCCGATCACCCCGCGCGGTAAGGGCACCGGCAACTACGGGCAGGCGATCCCGATGCCCGGCGGCGTCGTGCTCGACCTGTCCCGCGCGCGAGCCATCGTCGAGGTGGGCGACGGCTGGATCACCGCCGAGGCGGGCGCTCCGATGGCCGCGCTCGAGCTCGCGGCGCGCGGCACCGGGCAGGAGCTGTGGATGTACCCGTCGACCGTGCACACGACCCTCGGCGGCTTCCTCTCCGGCGGGTCCGGCGGCACCGGGTCGATCGAGCACGGCAGCAACCACGAGGGGTTCGTCATCGCGCTGGATGTCGTCACCCCGGCATCCGGCGGCGAGATCGTGCACGTCGAAGGTGACGATGCGCTCGGCTACGTGCACAACTACGGCACGGCGGGCATCATCGTGCGCGCGACGGTGCGTCTCGAGCCGCTCCGCGACTGGCGCGGCCTGTACGCCTCGTTCCCGGACTTCGCCGGGTCGATGTCGGTGCTCCGGAGCCTCGCCGCGCTACGACCCTACCCGCGGCTCGTCTCGGCTGACGACCCGCACGTGTCGGCGCAGCTGCCGCCCGACGACGCGTTCCCCGAGGGGCGCAGTTCGCTGCGCATGATCGTCGACTCCTCGCTCGTCGAAGAGGCGACCGCGATCATCGAGGGCGCCGGCGGCCGCATCGAAGACGTCCGCGAGGGCCCGCAGACCTCGTCGGCGATCTCGGTCATCAGCTACAACCACCCGATCGAATGGCTGCAGAAGTCCGAGCCCGGCGTGTACTTCCACGTCGAAGTCGGCGGCGACGCGCTCATCGACCGCCACGACGAGGTCATCGCCGTCTACCCCGGCGCGCACCTGCACATCGAGGCGACCGCGACGAAGCCGATCGGCATGCTCGCAGGCATCTACGAGAGCCCCGAGCAGGTCTACGACGGCATCGCCGCGCTCGGCGAACTCGGCGTCGGCGTGCACAATCCGCACCAGTGGAACGTCGACTTCCGCCTGCCCGAGACGATCGCGCTCGCCGCGATCACCGACCCGCACGGTCTCCTCAACCCCGGCAAGCTCAACCCCGACTACGCCGGCCCGCAGAAGGGCGCGATCCGATGACGGATGCCGTGCCGTTCACCCCGGCATCCCGCCAGTGGGCCGACCTCTCCGGCCCCGCGCTCACGCACCTGCTCACCGACCGCTCGATCGCCGTCATCCCGATCGGGGCGATCGAACACCACGGGCCGCACCTGCCGCTGCGCACCGACGCGCTCGTCGCCGAGTCGATCGCGACGGCGGCCGTCGAGCGCGTGGCCGCGGAGGGTATCGACGCGTGGGTGTTGCCGACCATCAGCTACGCGAAATCCGACGAGCACTACTGGGCGCCGGGGACCGTGTGGCTGGAGGGCACGACAGTGCTCGACGAGCTCATCGACATCGGCCGTTCGATCGCGATGACGCCCGCGAAGACCGTCGTGTTCGTCAACGGGCACGGCGGCAACGTCATGCTGCTCGGCTGGGCGAACCGCGAGCTGCGACGCCGCTTTGGCCTCCGGAGCTTCTCGATGCCGGCGACCGCGAGCGGCGCGGGCGACGGCAAGGAGGGCCGCCCCGACGAGATGGGCCAGGGCATCCACGGCGGGTTCTCCGAGACCTCGCTCGTCATGCACCTGGCGCCCCACCTCGTCGCTCCCGACATGCCCGCGCGGAACGTCCCCGAGCACATCGCGGGGCTCACCCACATCGGCTTCAACCGCAAGCCGGTCATGTTCGGCTGGACGAGCGACGACTTCGGCCCCGAGGGGGTCATCGGCGACGCGACCGGCGCGAACGCCGCCTACGGCGCCGAGCTCTACGACCGCGGCGTGCAGTTCGTGTGCGAGGCGCTCGCCGAGATCGACGGGTTCGTGTTCGGATGACGCCGTCGTACGCCCCCGGCATCCCACCGGCGCCTGTCGAGATCGACCACGACACCGATCCGGTGCAGTCCGACCGGCCCGCGGCCGACCCGCTCGCCCTCGCGGCGGAGTGGCTACCGGCACCGGGCGAGGACCGCATGCTGATGACCGTGTCGACCGCGGGCCCGGACGGCCAGCCGGATGCCCGCACGACGATGCTGAGCGACTACGACGGCGAGCGGTTCTTCTTCCACACGGATGCCGTGAGCGCGAAAGTCGCGCAGCTGGCGGCGAACCCCCGCGTCGCGCTCACGATCCTGTGGCCGGGGTTCACGCGCCAGCTCGTCGTGCAGGGCACCGCCGCGCGCACGAGCGCAGACGAGTCCGACGCGAGCTACGCGCTCCGCTCTCCGTACCTGCAGCAGCTCGCGTGGCAGAACACGACCGAGTTCGCGCAGGAGCCCCTCGAGACCCGCCGCGAGCGGTGGGCGGCGTTCCTCGACGCGCACGGCGGTGCGGAGCACCCCGACTTCTCCCCGCCCGCAGGCTGGGCAGGGTTCGCGGTGACGCCGCACCGACTGACGTTCTGGGTCTCGAATCCGCGCGCGGCGAGCAGGCGCGTGCGCTACGACCGGCGGGATGCCGGCTGGGTGCTGTCGTACCTGCCCGGCTGACCGGGCGAGCGACCGCGGGTCAGGCGGCGAGCGAGAGGTACGGCTCCCAGGCGGGATCGGAGCGCTCCGTGCCGCGCACGGTCCACTGTGTGCCGCGGGGAGGCTGCGGAATCCAGCGCAGCTCCCAGTTCATCTCCTGCGGGGTGCGGTCGCCCTTGACGTTGTTGCAGCGCAGGCACGCGGCGACGAGGTTCTCCCACGAGTCGGCGCCCCCGCGCGAGCGCGGCAGCACGTGGTCGATCGTCGTTGCACCCTTGCCGCAGTAGGCGCAGCGGTGGCCGTCACGGCGTAGCACTCCGCGCCGGGTCACCGGCACGCGGCGCGCGCCCGGCACGCGCACGTAGCGGGTCAGGACGATGACGGCGGGGCGATCACACGAGCCGCGGATGCCCCAGACCGGATTATCCTCGATCCGCTCGATGACGGTCGCCTTCTCGTTCATGACGAGCACGAGGGCTCGCTTGAACGACACGACGGCGAGCGGTTCGTATCCTGCGTTCAGTACCAGGGTGCGCATAGCGGGCTCCTCTCGAACGACCGTGACGGCTTCACGGTCTCTCGGTGTCGACCTCGCAGGAGCGAAGGAGGTCTCGCGGGCACAAAAAAGGCGCTGTCATGAAGACAGCGCCTCGATGCCACGGCGGATGCCGCGGCAGCAGTGCACACGATGCCGAAGGACGTAGCGGCCGGAAGCATTCCGGCAGAGGGCATCCGTGGTGCGGATGCACTCTCCTGCAGTGTCCATCGACTCCCCCTCAGCTTTCTCCGAGCGTCGGGATCAGGCTAATACACCCACGGCACCACTCGGCGACACGCAGGTGAACGGATGGCGCGTGTCGGGATCTCGCGGGGTCAGCGGGCGTTGGCCTGCAGCCAGCTCTCGGCGTTGACCCACGCACCGTTGACGTAGATCTCGAGGTGCAGGTGGGTGCCGTAGGCGCGCCCCGTGTCGCCGACCTGGCCGATCAGCTGACCTGCGGTGACCGTGTCGCCGACGGTGACCCGGCGGGTGCCGTAGGTCATGTGCGCGTACAGCGACGTGACGCTCTGGCCGCCGATGTTGTGGGCGATCTTGACGTAGACGCCCCAGCCCGGGCCGTTCTCGGTCGAGGCGACGACGACGCCGTCCGCGATCGCGTAGATCGGGGTGCCCCGGTCGGCCATGTAGTCGGTGCCCTTGTGGCCGGCGTAGGGCGTGCCGAAGGCGTTGAACGAGGTGAGCGGACGCACGACCGACCCGGCGGGAGCGATCGACTCGGCGATCGCTCCGGTGTAGGTGGCCGACGCGCTGCTCGATGCCGAGATGCGCGCCGCGGCGGCGGCCTTCGCGGCCTCTTCGTCCTTCTTCTGCTTGATCTCCTCGGGCGTCGTGGCGCTGTATCCGCCACGGTCGAGGACGATCGGCATCGCTTCGGATGCCACGACGAGCGACTGTGCGTTGTCGGCGGCGACCTGCTGCACTGTCGTGACGGCCGCCTCGGCGGGGCTACCGCCGGCGGCGGTGAAGGCGGCGGGGACGGCGACGGTCGCGACGAGCGCCGCGACGGCTGCCACCGTCAGAAAGCTGCGAACGGGGTGGCCGGAGCCGGTGCGGCGCGGGGCGGCCGGACGGGCGACCGCCTCGGGGCGGGAGAGCACCGCGCGTCGCGCAGGCTCGGGGCGGCGCACACGGCGCCGCAGTGCGGTCTCCGTCGACTCGGACTCGGGTGTCTCGGGCGACGATTCGAACTTCTCAGCCAAGGATCCTCCGGCGCCTCCGCTGCCCTCCGCGCGCGGAGGATCACTGGTTCGTCGGCACTCGGTGTCGGGCACAGATGTACGGGTGTCACCGCGCGAACGACGAACCGATGAGGCAATTCGTGCGGAGGTCCGTGGCGGGCTTCTCGCCATGTGGACTCTCCGAGGCTACCGGAAGGTAACGAATAAGTCACGCTGAGAGGGGTGTGCCGCCTGGGAATCCCCCCGAGAATCCTCAGGCGCGGGGGGCGCCGTCGATCAGGAACAGGTGCGAAGCGACCTCGACGGGTAGCTCGAGCGCGTCTTCCCTGCCGTCGATCTGCACCAGGACGTAGCCTTCGCTGAAGCGGAATTCGCCGGTCGCGCCCGGGACGACGCCCGCATCGCGGAACTGAGCGAGCAGTTCAGGATCGACCTGCACCGGCTCCGCGAGGCGCCGGATCGTGCCGACAACCGGGCCGCCCGTCTCGTTGAGCAAGCGCACCAGACCCACCACTCCGTCGCCGGAGGTGTTCGCGGGAGCGTCGCCGAGCTGGTCGAGCCCGGGGATGGGGTTTCCGTACGGCGACTCGGTCGGGTGACCGAGGAGTTCGATGAGGCGCCGCTCGACGAGCTCGCTCATGACGTGCTCCCACCGGCACGCCTCTTCGTGCACGTACGCCCAATCGAGGCCGATGACATCCGAGAGCAGACGCTCGGCGAGACGGTGCTTGCGCATGACATCGACGGCCTTCTGGCGCCCCGACTCCGTAAGGGCGAGCGAACGGTCATCGGTCACCTGGATGAGTCCGTCGCGCTCCATCCGCCCGACCGTCTGCGACACGGTGGGCCCGGAGTGGCCCAGGCGCTCGGAGATCCGGGCGCGCAGGGGCACGATGCCCTCCTCCTCGAGCTCGAGGACGGTGCGCAGGTACATCTCGGTGGTGTCGATCAGGTCGGTCATGGGGGCCTTCGGTGGCGGATCGGTACGGCTGCCAGCCTATCCGTTTATGACGGCGCCCCGGCGGGAGGCCGCCGCGTACCGCCCTAGAATCGGACCATGGCCCACGTGACCCTGCCGCGCGAAATCCTGCCCACCGACGGACGATTCGGCTGCGGCCCGTCGAAGATCCGGCCCGAGCAGCTGGCCGCGCTCGCCGGCCCCGGATCGGTGCTGATGGGCACCTCGCACCGTCAGGCGCCGATCAAGAACCTCGTGGGCCAGGTGCGCGCGGGCCTGTCCGACCTCCTGCGCCTGCCCGAGGGCTACGAGATCATCGTCGGCAACGGCGGCTCGACGGCGTTCTGGGATGCGGCATCCTTCGGCCTCATCGAGAAGCGCGCGCAGAACCTCGTCTTCGGCGAGTTCGGCGGCAAGTTCGCCGCCGCGGCCGCCGCGCCGTGGCTCGAGGCTCCGGATGTCCGCAAGGCGGATGCTGGCACCCGCTCCACCGCCGAGGCCGTCGCTGGCGTCGACGTGTACGCGTGGCCGCACAACGAGACCTCGACGGGCGTCGCGGCGCCGATCCAGCGCGTGCAGGGTGATGATGGCGCCCTCACCGTCATCGACGCGACGAGCGCGGCGGGCGGCATCAACTTCCGGGTGTCGGAGGCCGACGTGTACTACTTCGCACCGCAGAAGAACCTCGGCTCCGACGGCGGACTGTGGTTCGCGGCCGTCTCGCCCGCCGCGATCGAGCGGATCGAGCGCGTCGCGGTATCCGGACGCTACATCCCCGAGTTCCTGAGCCTCAAAAACGCGCTCGACAACTCACGCCTGAACCAGACGCTCAACACCCCGGCCGTGGCCACCCTGTTCCTCCTCGACAAGCAACTCGAGTGGATCAACGGAAACGGCGGGCTCGGCTGGGCCGCGGCGCGCACCGCCGAATCGTCGTCGGCGCTCTACGACTGGGCCGAGGCTGCGCCGTACGCGACACCGTTCGTCGCGAACCCGGCCGACCGCTCCCCCGTCGTCGTGACGATCGACTTCGACGACACGGTGGATGCCGCAGCTGTCGCCGCGAGCCTCCGCTCGAACGACATCGTCGACACCGAGCCGTACCGCAAGCTCGGGCGCAACCAGCTGCGCATCGCGACGTTCGTCTCGATCGAGCCGGACGACGTGCGTCAGCTCGTCAGGTGCATCGAATACACCGTTGACGCACTGCGGGGCTGACCCCGCTCAGTCTTCGGCGTCGTCTACCGCGTCGGGGTCGTCGAACACGTCGATGTCGATGCCGTCGACGTCGCCCGAGTGCAGGATCGGCGACCCGTCCTCGTCGAAGTCGGCGGCATCCAGATCGTCGACTTCGTCGAGGTCCTCGTCCTCGTCATCGTCATCGTCATTGTCATCGTCATCGAGTTCTTCGTCGTCGAGTTCGTCGTCGCCGTCGAGATCGTCGTCATCGTCGCCCTGTTCGGCGGCCAGCGCAACCTGCGCGGCCTGGTAGTCGGCCAGACGCACCGACCACGGCACCCACTCGGGCGCGAGCAGCGCGCCGTCGCCGGGGATCAGCTCCGCTTCGAGCACCGTCGGCGCGGCACCGTCAACGACGGCAACGCTCACCGTCCAGAACCACCCCGGGTACCCGGGCATCGTGTTCGCGAAGCGCAGCGAGACGACGCCACCGTCCTCGACGGTGTATCCCGCGGCCGCACCGACCGTGGATGCCGGTGTGATCTCGTGGAGCGCAGCGAGGGCCAGATCGTGCGCGCTGAGCAGTCGCTCGTCGACAGGCTGCGGCTCGACAGGCTGCGGCTCGACAGGCTGCGGCTCGACAGGCTGCGGCTCGACAGGCTGCGGCTCGAGGGACTGCGGCTCGTCAGTCGACGGACTCTCGCCCGCGGGCTCAGGCGTCGAGGTCATCGGCCACCTTGCGCAGGATCGCCGCGACCTTCGCGCCGTGCCCGGCGTTCGGGTAGTGCCCGCGACGCAGGTCGCCGCCGACCTTGTCGAGCAGCTTCACGACGTCTTCGACGATGATCGCCATCTCCTCGGCATCCTTGCGGCTGCGCTTGGCGAGGCTGACGGGCGCGTCGAGCACCCGCACGGCGAGCGCCTGGAGCCCGCGCTTGCCGTCGGCGACGCCGAACTCGAGCCGAGTTCCGGCCTTGACGACCGTCCCTGCCGGGAGGGCGGTGGCGTGGAGGAAGACATCCTGGCCGTCATCGTCGGTGATGAAGCCGAAGCCCTTCTCGTCGTCGTAGAACCTGACCTTGCCGGTGGGCATGTGAAAACCTCGCTGATCGTGCCCGCTGCGGGCGCTGTGAAACAGGGGCCGACAGGCCCCGTTGTCCAGCCTACGCCACGCGCCCGACGCAGTAGGCTGGTGCGGATGTCGCCTTCCACTTCCCGCACCCCGGCGTCGCCCGACGATCTTCCCGTCCGGCGGATCGACCGGATCCTCGCGTTCATGTCGCTGGGCCTTCTGGTGCTGTCGGTCGTCTCGTTCCTCGCGATCATCATCGGCACCTGGGCGGGCATGAAGCAGGCCGACTTCGGCGCGGGTCTGTGGCCCGCCGTCGGCGCCGTCGTATACATCGCGCCGATCGTCGCGTTCCTGCTGCTGATGACGGTGCTGATCATGACCTTCATCCGGAAGGCACGGGTCGGCAAGGGGCGCTGACGGTGACCGTCGCAGACGCCCGCACCTTCGCGCACGAGCTGAGCGCCCGCAGCGACGCGGAGCTCGCCGAGTTGTTCGCCGCGCGACGGGTGTCGCCGGATGCCGCGTGGTCCGATGCGTTCGACGCCGCCGAGCACCTGCTCGATCCCGCCCCGCTCGCGCGAGCGATTGCGGGGCTCACGGCGGCCGAGGCACGCGCTCTGGAGACCGCCATCGGTGGCGACCCGGTGGCCCCCGGGGAGGACCGCGACGCCCTTCTGGCGCGGGGGCTGGTCGGCGTCGACGGATCGCCGTGGCAGGCGGCCGCCGAGGCCTACGCGGCCGCCGAGGTCACGGCGCCAGCGGCCGCGACGGATGCGGACGCGGCCGCTGACGACGACGCGGCCGCCGCCGAGCGCGCGTTCACGGCATCCGCCTCGCTCGCCGACGTCCTCCAGGCGGCCCTCGCTTCGCCGCTCGGGCGCATCGGCGCAGGCGCGCTCGGCGCGATCGACCGGCGCCGGCTGGTCGAATCGGGCGCCGTGGCGGATGCCGCGGCCGCCGACGAGCTCGTCGCGATCGCCGACCGGACGGGCCTCCTCGCCGTCGACGACCGCGCGTGGCTCGTCACGGTGACGGGGCTCGAGTGGCTGCACCGCAGCACGATCGACCGCTGGACCGACGTCGCCGAGCGTCTCATCCGCACCCTCCCCGCCGCACTGCGGGCGCCCGAGGGCGGCTGGCTGCCGCCGGCCGACTGGCCGGGCGCCTACCCGTACGACCCGGCCTGGCCGGCCCTCGCCGCGCACATCACGACGCTCCTGCGCCGCTGGGCGATCCTCGACACGACCGGCGAGCCCCCCGCGTGGGCGCGTCAGGCCGCGGGCGGCGGGCGCTTCGACGCCGACGCGCTCGCGGCGCTCCTGCCGCCCGAAGTCGACCGCGTGTACCTGCAGAACGACCTCACGGCGATCGCGCCGGGGTCGCTCGCCCCGCACCTCGACCTGCGCCTGCGCGGCATGGCGCGGCGCGAATCGGGCGCCCAGGCATCCAGCTACCGGTTCACCGCCGAGTCGCTCGCCGACGCCCTGACGGCGGGCGAGACGGCCGAGACCCTCCGCGCGTTCCTCGCGGAGATCTCGCTGACGGGCCTGCCGCAGCCCCTCGCGTACGAGATCGTCCGCGCCGCCACCCGGCACGGCCTGCTGCGGGTCGGCCCCGATTGGCAGGGCCGCACGCGCGTGACGAGCGACGACGACGCGCTGTTGCAGACCGTCGCGGTCGACCAGGCCCTGCGCCCCCTCGGACTCGTCGTCGACGGCGAAGCGCTCGTGACGCGCTCGAGCCCCGACACGGCGTTCTGGATGATCGCCGACGCGCGATACCCCGTCGTCGCGGTCGACGCCGACGGCGAGCGCCGCGCACTCGAACGCCACCGGCTCGCCCCCGAGCCCACACCGGCTCCCACTCCCCTCGAGGTCTACGCCCCGCTTATCGCGCGGCTGCGCGCCGCGCAGACCGGCGACACGGATGCCGCGTGGCTCGGCCGCGAGCTCGAACAGGCCGTGCGGGCGCGGGCGATCATCACGGTCGCCGTGCGAGTGTCGGGCGACGGCGACACCGAGCGCGAGTTCACGATCGAGGCGACCGGGCTCGCCGGCGGGCGCCTGCGCGGACGCGACCGGAACGTCGACGTCGAGCGGACTCTCCCGGTCTCGAGCATCACGCGCGTGCGCCCGCACGGCTGACCGGGTGGCGCCGGCGCCCGACTAGACTGGGACGCTATGGCTGACGGACCCCTCATCGTCCAGAGCGACCGCACGGTGCTGCTGGAAGTCGCTCATCCGAGCGCCGAAAGCGCGCGGCACGAGCTCGCGATCTTCGCTGAGTTGGAGCGGGCGCCCGAGCACATCCACACCTATCGCATCACGCGCCTGGGCCTGTGGAACGCCCGCGCCGCGGGGCACACCGCCGACGACATGCTCGCGACCCTCGACCGCTGGTCGCGCTTTCCCGTGCCGGCATCCGTGTCGATCGACATCCGCGAGACCGTGAACCGCTACGGGCGGCTCGTGATCGAGCGCGACGACGAGGGCACGCTCATTCTCCGCGCGACGGACACGGCCGTCCTCGCCGAAGTCGCGAAGAACAAGCGCATCCAGCCGTTGCTGACCGGGCATCCGTCGCCGGGGGTCTTCACCGTGGATGCCTGGGCGCGCGGTCAGATCAAGCAGGAGCTCCTCAAGATCGGCTGGCCCGCCGAAGACCACGCCGGCTACACGCCGGGCACACCGCATCCGATCGACCTCGCCGAGAACGGCTGGACCCTCCGCCCGTATCAGCGCCAGGCCGTCGACATCTTCACCGAGGGCGGCTCGGGCGTGGTCGTGCTCCCCTGCGGCGCGGGCAAGACGCTCGTCGGCGCCGCCGCGATGGCCGACACGAAGACGACGACCCTCATCCTCGTGACGAACACCGTGAGCGCCCGCCAGTGGCGCGACGAGCTCCTCAAGCGCACGACCCTCACCGCCGACGAGATCGGCGAGTATTCGGGGCAGTCGAAAGAGGTCAAGCCCGTCACGATCGCGACGTACCAGATCCTCACCGCGAAGCGCGGCGGTCAGTACGCGCACCTCGCGCTGCTGGATGCCCTGGACTGGGGCCTCATCGTGTACGACGAGGTGCACCTCCTGCCCGCGCCCGTCTTCAAGCTCACGGCCGAGCTGCAGGCTCGCCGACGCCTGGGCCTCACCGCGACGCTCGTGCGCGAAGACGGCCGCGAGGGCGACGTCTTCAGCCTCATCGGCCCGAAGCGCTTCGACGCGCCGTGGAAGGAGATCGAGGCGCAGGGCTTCATCTCCCCCGCCGTCTGCTACGAGGTGCGCATCGATCTGCCCCCCGGCGACCGCATGGAGTACGCGGCGGCCGCCGACGACGAGCGCTACCGCCTCGCCGCGACCGCGCACGCGAAGATCGGCGTCGTGAAAGACCTCGTCGCGCGGCACGCGGGCGAGCAGATCCTCGTGATCGGGCAGTACCTCGACCAGATCGACGTGCTCGCAGACGCCTTGGACGCTCCCCAGATCACCGGCGCGACGCCCGTCGACGAACGCGAGGAGCTCTACGGCGCGTTCCGCGAGGGCCGCATCCCCGTGCTCGTGGTCTCGAAGGTCGCGAACTTCTCGATCGACCTACCCGAAGCCTCCGTCGCCATCCAGGTGTCGGGGTCATTCGGCTCGCGGCAGGAAGAGGCGCAGCGTCTCGGCCGACTCCTCCGCCCCAAGACGAGCGGCCACACGGCGAGCTTCTACACCCTCATCGCGCGCGACACCGTCGACCAGGACTTCGCGCAGAACCGCCAGCGCTTCCTCGCCGAGCAGGGCTACAGCTACACGATCCTTGATGCGGACGAGGTCGCCGCGTAACCATCAGGCGCCGCAGGCGCCGGCCACGCGGGGGCGGGCCAGGCGGGGACCGGCGGCGCGGGAGGCGGCGTGAGGACGACCGTGCGCGGCAGCGGATTGCCCCGCGCGGCGCGGCGGCGCAGCATCCACTCCACGAGTGCGACGTAGCCGCCGATCAGCACGAACGACCAGAGGAAGCTCATCCACCCCGTCTCGCTTTCGGTCGGGTCGCTGCCGAGCGCGAGCGACACGAGAAAGCCCGTCAGGTTGTTCACGACGTGCAGCGCGATCGCTGCCTCCAGCCCGCCGGTGCGCCACGTGAGCCAGCCCGCCGCGACGGCGAACATGCCGACGCTGATCTGACCGAGCACGTCGTACAGGTGCCCCAGGACGAACAGCGGCACGGGCAACAGGATCGCGAACGCGGGATGGCGGAGCCACCGACCGATGGCCTGCATGAGGTAGCCGCGGAAGATGTACTCCTCCGCCGCCGACTGCAGGGGTACGAGGAGCAGGATCAGCACGAGCGACACGACCCACAGCGGGTTCGGCTCGGGGGCGCCGCCGTCGCCGGCCTCGCCCGGGATCACGAACGACAGGCCCGTCAGCACCGCCGAGAGGGCCAACGCGACGCCGGTGCACACCAGCATCCAGCGCCAGCGAAGTCGCCCCGCGGCAGACGAGATGAGTCCGATCCGCTTTCCGTTGACGATGAGGGATGCCAGAACGTAGGCGGGCAGCATGAGGATGATCGTGCCGAGCAGGAACACAAGCATGACCGGATCTTTCAGGTCGAAGCTCGGGTTCTGACCGAGCGCCGTCATCCGATCGAGGAACGACGGGTCTGCCAGCGCCACCGCGATCATGATGCCCGTGACGAGAAGGAGCATCGCCACGTAGAACGCCAGAGCGAGACCGCCGACCGCGAGCGGAGTCCACCAGCCGCGGCGCTTGCGCGCGAACACGAGGCGGTGAAACGCCAGGCCGCCCGAGGTCGCATCGGCCGGAAGCGGGCGCGGCTGCGGGGGCGCCGCGGGGGCATAGGCGGGCGGAGCGAACGGCGCAGGAGACGTCATGCGTCCTATCCTCTCTGATCTCGCCCGCGAGGATATCCAGCGAACCGATGGATTCCGGTGCCAGTATGGGGGCATGACCGCACCGCGCATTCTCGTCGTGGACGACGAACCCAACATCCGTGACCTTCTGGTGACGAGCCTCCGGTTCGCCGGATACCAGGTCCGCGCCGTCGCGACGGGCGCCCAGACGATCTCCGCCGTGCTCGAGGAAGAGCCCGACCTGATCATCCTCGACGTGATGCTGCCCGACATGAACGGCTTCAGCGTCACCAAGCGTCTGCGCGGGGCAGGGTACACGGCACCCATCCTCTTCCTCACCGCGAAGGACGAGGCCGAAGACAAGATCGAGGGCCTCAACGCCGGCGGCGACGACTACGTCACGAAGCCGTTCTCGCTCGATGAGATCGTCGCGCGCCTGCAGGCGATCCTCCGCCGCACGATGCAGGCCGACGAGGAGTCGACCATCAAGGCGGGCGAGCTCACGATGGATCAGGACACGCACGACGTGCTCGTCGGCGACGTGTCGATCGACCTGTCGCCGACGGAGTTCAAGCTCCTGCGCTACCTCATGCTCAACCCGAACCGGGTGCTGAGCAAGGCGCAGATCCTCGACCACGTCTGGGAGTACGACTTCAACGGCGACGCGGGCATCGTCGAGAGCTACATCTCGTACCTGCGCCGCAAGATCGACCCGTACTCGACGGAGCCGCTCATCCAGACCAAGCGGGGCTTCGGCTACATGCTCAAGGCCGCCAAGACGGTCTAGGACGCCCGTGGCTGGCGTGCAGGCCGCGCACGCGCGCGGGCCCGATCACATCACCACGTGGTGGCGGGGCGTCAGCCTGCGCGCCAAAGTCACCGGCGTCACCGTTGCCGTGCTCGCGATCGGACTCGTCGCGGTGGGTCTCGGCACCGGACTCCTGCTGCGAAACGCCCAGATCGCGGCCCTCGACCAGTCGCTGCAGCAGATGGTCACGACCGATGTCACGAGCCTCCTGATGGATGCCACGACCTCGGATGACCAGCTCACCCTTACTCCCAACGGCCAGACCACCCCGACGCAGTTCCTGGTGGCGGTGTATGCCGCCGACGGCACCCTCGTCGGCTCCGCGAGCAGCATCGAGGGCGAACAGCCCGAGATCCCTGCCGAGTATCCGCTGGAGAAGACCGTCACGCTTGGCATCGAGCCTTTCGCGCTCACCTCGAGCGACGGCGCCCGGACGTTCCACGCCAGCGTGGACGTGCTGCCGATCTCGGGCCTCAGAGACAACTTCACGCAGCTCGTCGCCGTGCCGCTCGTCTCGGTGAATCAGGCGGTCGCCAACTACATCGGCATCTACACGTTCCTCGCGCTCCTCACGATCATCGCCGGTGCGGTGGCGACCAGATGGCTCGTGACGCTCGCCTTCCGCAGCCTCGGGCAGGTGGAAGAGACCGCGATGTCGATCGCCGCGGGCGATTTCAGCCAGCGCATGGCCGACATCTCGCCGCGCACCGAGGTCGGCAAGCTCAAGACCGCGATCAATACGATGCTCGACCGCATCGACCAGGCGCTCGGGCAGCGCGATGCCACCGTGCAGCAGATGCGGCGCTTCATCGGCGACGCCAGCCACGAACTGCGCACGCCGCTGGTGACCGTTCGCGGCTACGCCGAGCTGTACCGCATGGGCGCGATCTCCGGCGACGAGCAGATCGCGCAATCGATGGAGCGCATCGAGAAGGAGGCGATCCGGATGGGCGTACTCGTCGAAGACCTCCTCGCCCTCGCGCGCCTCGACGAGCGTCGCGACATCGTCGTGACGGCAGTCGACCTCCGCCCCATCGCCCGCGATGCCGCGCTGGATGCCCGCGCGACCTCGCCCGAGCGGACGGTCACGGTCGTCGACGCCCGGCCCTCCGAACGGACGCGGACAACCGGAGCAGCACCCACACCGAACGACGCGGCCGCGGCCGCCGCCCGCCGTGGCGGTGGCATCGCGGGCGCCACGCGCTCCCTGCTGCGCCGGTTGCCCCGGGGATCGAGCTCCGGGGCGGGGCAAGCGGAGCCGCCCGAGACGACGATGCCGCGGCCGGTCGTCGTGCGGAGCCCGCAGCCCATCGTGCTCGGCGATGAGAACCGCATCCGCCAGGTCGTCGCAAACCTTCTCGGCAACGCGCGTCGCTACACGCCCGAGGGCTCACCGATCGAACTCTCGACGGGTGTCGACGAGCGGGCGGGAATGGGCTGGATCGCCGTCATCGATCACGGCGAGGGCGTCCCCGACCAGATCCGCGAGAAGATCTTCCAGCGGTTCTGGCGCGCCGACACCTCACGCACCCGCGAGACGGGCGGCTCGGGCCTCGGGCTGTCGATCGTGGCATCCATCGTCGAGGCGCTGCACGGCTCGATCGAGGTGTCGACCACGCCGGGCGGCGGTGCGACGTTCCGGGTGGCGTTCCCGCTCGCCGAGGCGCGGGATGCCGAAGAGCACCTGTTCATCGAGACGCAACCCCTGCGGCGCCTGCGCCCCGAGGAGCTCGCCGACGAGTCCTGAGCCGGGGCGCCGCCTCCTCCCCAGGTCGGGATTCTCGCTGTTTGTCCACCGATCGGGCCGATCTGCTCCCATGCAATGCGCCAGCGGCCTAGCGTGGCGGCATCCGATCGAAGGGAAGATCTCATGACCGCATTCAGTGTCGACTCCGACGCCGTCCTCACGGCGACCAGTGCCATCCGTGGCACCGCCGACCGACTGCAGGCCGAGACCGGTGCCATGCTCGGCCAGCTCACGCAGCTGCAGGGCTCGTGGACGGGCACCGCGTCCATCGCGTTCCAGTCCGTCATCGACCGCTGGCGGGCGACCCAGAGTGACCTCGAGGCCGCGCTCGGCGACATCGGTCTCGCGCTCACGCACGCGGGCAACCAATACGCGCAGACCGAGATGGCTGCGGCGGGGCTGTTCCGCTGAGGCGCCGGAACGCGAGAACGGCCCCTCCGCGTGGAGGGGCCGTTCTGCGAATCGGGATTGGGTCAGAAGTCCATGCCACCCGACGGGTCGCCGGCCGGAGCCGAGACCTTCTCGGGCTTGTCCGCGACGACCGCCTCGGTCGTCAGGAACAGGCCCGCGATCGACGCGGCGTTCTGCAGCGCCGAGCGGGTGACCTTGGCCGGGTCGATGATGCCCGCGGCGAACATGTCGACGTACTCGCCGGTGGCCGCGTTCAGGCCCTGGCCGACGGGAAGCTCCGACACCTTGTTCGCGACGACACCGGGCTCGAGGCCGGCGTTGAGGGCGATCTGCTTGAGCGGAGCCTCGATCGCGACCTTGACGATGTTCGCGCCGGTCGCCTCGTCACCGGTCAGCTCGAGGACGTCGAACGCCCGCTTGCCGGCCTGGATGAGCGCGACGCCACCACCGGGGACGATGCCCTCCTCGACGGCCGCCTTCGCGTTGCGGACGGCATCCTCGATGCGGTGCTTGCGCTCCTTGAGCTCGACCTCGGTCGCCGCGCCCGCCTTGATGACGGCGACGCCGCCGGCGAGCTTGGCGAGGCGCTCCTGGAGCTTCTCGCGGTCGTAGTCGCTGTCGGTGTTCTCGATCTCGCGCTTGATCTGGGTCACGCGACCCTCGATCTGCGAAGCCTCGCCCGCGCCCTCGACGATCGTGGTCTCGTCCTTCGTGACGATGACCTTGCGCGCCTTGCCGAGGAGGTCCGTGGTCGCGTTCTCGAGCTTGAGGCCGACCTCTTCGGTGATGACCTGGCCACCGGTGAGGATCGCAATGTCCTGCAGCTGCGCCTTGCGGCGGTCGCCGAAGCCGGGAGCCTTGACGGCGACCGACTTGAAGATGCCGCGGATCTTGTTCAGCACGAGCGTCGCGAGGGCCTCGCCCTCGACGTCCTCGGCGATGATGACAAGCTCCTTGCCCTCCTGGATCACCTTGTCGACGATCGGGAGCAGGTCCTTGATGTTGCCGATCTTCTGGTTCGCGATCAGGATGTACGGGTCTTCGAAGACCGCCTCCTGGCGCTCGGGGTCGGTGACGAAGTAGGGGTTGATGTAGCCCTTGTCGAAGCGCATGCCCTCGGTGAGCTCGAGCTCGGTGCCGAAGGTGTTCGACTCCTCGACGGTGACCACACCCTCCTTGCCGACCTTGTCGATCGCCTCGGCGATGAGCTCGCCGATCTCGGGGTCTGCGGCGGAGATGGATGCCGTGGCGGCGATCTCTTCCTTCGTCTCGACCTCCTTGGCGGAGGCGAGCAGCTCGTCGGAGAGAGCCTTGACCGCCTTCTCGATGCCCTTCTTGAGCGAGATGGGGTCGGCGCCGGCCGCGACGTTGCGCAGGCCCTCGCGCACGAGCGCCTGGGCGAGGACCGTAGCGGTCGTCGTGCCGTCACCGGCGACGTCGTCGGTCTTCTTGGCGACCTCCTTGACGAGCTCCGCGCCGATCTTCTCGTACGGGTCGTCGAGCTCGATCTCCTTGGCGATGGAGACACCGTCGTTCGTGATCGTGGGAGCGCCCCACTTCTTCTCGAGCACGACGTTGCGGCCACGCGGGCCGAGCGTCACCTTGACGGCGTCAGCCAGGATGTTCAGGCCGCGCTCGAGACCACGGCGGGCCTCTTCGTCGAAAGCGATGATCTTTGCCATAAGTGTGTCGTCCCTCCCGGACGTGAGGATGAGTCTTTAGCACTCAGCATGACGGAGTGCTAACTCATTCTGGCACTCGGGCATGCCGAGTGCAAGCCACGTCGGGGCGGGGCGAGGACTTCGTCAGGCGATGACGCGCACCGATTCCGCCTGCGGGCCCTTCTGGCCGGTGCCGACGACGAACTCGACGGCCTGGCCTTCCTCCAACACACGGAAGCCGCTCATGTCGATGTTCGAGTAATGCACGAACACATCCTGACCGTCGGCTCCGGTGATGAATCCGAAACCCTTCTCGGCGTTGAACCACTTGACGGTTCCGTTGGTCGTTCCGGCCATGCGAATCTCCTGATGCTGCGGTGGGACGACGCAATGCTAACGAGCGCGAATGCCGCGAAATCGCCGTTCCCGCAAGTGTTGACACGCGCGCATCGAAGAGTTCACACGCGCGAAACACGCGGCCTTCTCGCCGCCCGTCCGCCCGGCCTTCCGGTCAGGGCGCGGTGCTCGACGCACCGCCGGTGGTGCGGTCAAGACCGATCACGACGACGAGTTGCCGAATCGACGGGTCGCCCCACAGGTCGGCGTACGCGTCGCTGAGGACGACCTCCGCTCCCCCGATCACCTGCGCGAGCCCACGCGCGGCGCCTTCATCGGCGGCAGAGGAGTAGAACACGGTCGTCTGCGGGAAGTCCTGCGACCCCGCCGAGCTCGCGGTCACGTCGTCGGCCGACCATCCGGCGGCGATCACGGCATCGCTCATCGTGTTCGCGAGCCCCTCCTGCGCCGTCGCGTTGAGGATCGTCACCTTGACCTTCGTATCGACGACCGGCTCCGCGGTGGGAACGACCGAGACGGATGGCTCGGGCACGGGGAACAGCGTGATCCGCCCCGTCGCGATCAGCGTGCCGAACACGCCGAGGCCGATGAGGACCACGGTCGCCGCCGCGGACCAGAGCAGCACCACGCTGCCGCGCATGCGCGGGTTCTCGGCGCGGTGCGCTCCGACGCGCCCGTGATCGGCGAGCACATCATCGAAGCGGTCCTTCGGCGGGGGGGTCTTCGGCACGGCAGAATGCTACCCGGCCGCGCCCGAGCGCACGCCGAGTGTCGCCGCCGCGCGGCGCGCGGACGACATCGACGCGTCGCGCAGGCGCCGAAGGCGATGGACGAGGAGCGCGTCGTACGCCGCGGCATCCGGGGCATCGATCGTGCGCTCGAGCAACTGGTAGTAGCGCGCGGGGGTGAGTGCCAGCTCGCGACGGATCGCCTCTTCCTTCGCGGCGCCGTGCCCACTCCAGCGCGACTCGAAGTCGAGCAGGGCGCGGTCGCGATCGGTCAGTGGCACGCTCTCACGCTAACGGCGGCGACGGCGAGACCGGGGATGCCACACGGATGACGCGCACTTCCGCCCGCGGCGTCACGACGCGAGCTGCAGCCACGCGCCCAGCGGATCGGCCGCGGCGAGCACGTCCCCGTCGAGGGCGAGGGCGAACCCGCCCGGCCAGTCGGCGGCATCCACCGAAACGCTCCACCCCTCGTGGAGCGACGGGGCGTCGAGCGTGATCCAGCGCCCCGCCGCCCGCGCTGCGGCGATCACCGCATGGCGCCCCGCCCAGGGGATGTGCGCGAGCACGCCCGGCGTCTGGACGACGAGCGTGGCACCCTTCGGCGCCCGCGCGGCCACGGATGCCAGGAGCTGTGCGCCATCGCCGGCGACGAGCACGGGCTGGTCGGATGCCGCGATCCGCAGCGCCGCGCGGATGCGCTCCTCGCGCCCCGACTCCCCCGGCCACACGAGCCGGGTGAGCCAGTCGACGGTGCCCGGCGCGGCCGGATCGAGCGGTGCGAGGTCGATGCCCGCGCGCCAGACGACCTCGGGCATCGTGACCTGCGGCATCCGCTCGCCGCGGACGGTGCAGTCCAGCACGACCTCCGACGGGCCGTCTGCCGGATCGAGGCGAACCTCGCCCGCCGCCCCCGAGTAGCGGTACGAGTAGCGGTCGGGGTACAGACACAGCCCCGCGCTGGCGCCGATCTCGAGCAACGCGATCGGGCCGGGGATGCGGCTGAGCGCCGGCAGCAGGGCGGCGCAGCGCTGCGGCTCGTTCGTCTGCAACGACCGGCACGCGCACTCCCGGGCGACCTCGTCGGCGTGCGCCAGCACCCAGTCGCCCCACGCCACGGCATCCGTGTCGGGAGCATCGGGAGCGCCCAGCAGCCGCGTGACGGCGAAGACGAGCGGCGGCTGACGCCTGTTCGCGGGGATGGCGGCGAGCGTGCGCTGCAGGTCGAGGTCGCTCTCGACGAGCCGCGCCCAGGCGGCGTAGAGCTCGGAACGGCCGGGCGCTTCGTCGCGGGCGAAGCGGCCGAACCGCTCGGCGACGACGGCGGCCTCGGCATCCATTCCCCCATTGTCCTGGGAGTCGGCCCGCGCACGGAACAGCGGGTCGCCGCGTCGGGTTGAATAGAGCGTACGAAGGGACACGACCATGACCTATCAGGTGACCAAGACCGACGACGAGTGGCGCAAAGAGCTCACCCCCGAGCAGTACGCGGTGTTGCGTGAGGCGGGGACGGAGCGGGCGTGGACGGGCGAGCTTCTCGACGAGAGCCGCGCGGGCCTGTACACGTGCGCGGCGTGCGGGGCGGAGCTGTTCCAGTCGGGCACGAAGTTCGACTCGCACTGCGGCTGGCCGAGCTTTTACGAGTCGGTGCGCCCCGAGGCCGTCGAACTCATCGAAGACCGCAGCCACGGGATGGTGCGCACCGAGGTGCGCTGCGCGAACTGCGGCTCGCACCTGGGCCACGTCTTCCCCGACGGGTTCGGCACGCCCACGGGCGACCGGTACTGCATGAACTCGCTGTCGCTGTCGTTTGCGCCCGAGAAGTGAGCGAGGGCGTGACCGTCGCGGATCGCCCCGCGCTCGAGGCCGTGCGCAGCCGCAGGTCGTGGTCGAAGGTGACGGATGCCGCGCCGACCCGCGCCGAGCTGTTGACGCTCGTCTCGGCCGCCGGCCGCGTCGCCGACCACTCGTCGCTGCGGCCGTGGCGGATCATCGAGCTGCGCGGAGATGACCGCCTCGCCCTCGGTGCCGCCATCGCGAAGGCGGAGAAGAGCGACAAGCCCTCGACGAAGCCGCTGCGCGCGCCGCTGCTGATCGCGGTGGTCGCGAGCTACCGCAAGAGCGACAAGGTGCCGCGCTGGGAGCAGGAGGCCGTCGCCTCGGGCGTCGCGCACGTGCTCAGCCTGCTGCTCGACGAAGCGGGGTGGGGCGTGCTGTGGCGCACCGGCCACTACACGCGCTCGAAGGCCGTCGCGAAGGCGCACGGGCTCGGCGCCGACGAGGAGCTGCTCGGCTGGCTCTACGTCGGCGGGAAGCCCGAGCGGTCGCGGCCGAGCCGACGCAAGGCCGCCGATGCGCGCTCGCACGTGAGCCGGATGCCGGGCGGGTCGACCCTGCCGGACGAGATCGCCGCGTGGCGCGGTGAGAAGCCGAAGAAGAAGGCCACGAAGGGCAAGAAGTTGAAGAAGTCGTGACTCAGCGGCGCGCGTGCCGCCACGGCGCCGCCGCGACGACGACTCCGACGGCCGCAACGGCGACCATCGCGAGCTCGGTGAGCCAGCCCGGTCCGGACTCGGCCGGCCACACGGCATCCAGCAGGAACGCCGTCACCAGCTGACCCGAGATCGCGCCGAGGCCCAGCAGCAGAACGCCCGTGTGCACGACGAGGGCTGCGGACATGAAGATGTACGTGACGCCGATCGCGCCGCCGAGGTAGAGCCAGAGTTCGCCCGGAAGCGCGCTCGGCGGCCCCGCGACAGCGCGGTGCACGAGGGCTGCCACCGCGAGGATCGCCGTCCCGCCCGCGAAGTTCACGAAGGTCGCGGTCAGGGGTGTCCCCACCCGCTGGCGCAGGCGCCCGTTCGTCGCCTGCTGCCAGGCGATGCCGATGCCCGTGAGCACAGGAAGCACCAGCATCCACCACGGGATGCGGTCGAGGATCCCACCCTGCAGAGAGATGGCGACCGCAGCGAGCGCGAGGACGCCGCCCACGACGCGAGGCATCGTGACGGCGACGACGCCCGCCGGGCCATAACCGACCCGGTCGAGGAGGAGTCCGCTGAGGGTCTGCCCGGCGACGACCCCGACGGTGAACAGTGAGACGCCGATCACGGCGACCGCGAGGCTCTGCGTCGCCACCGTGAGGGCGCCGGCGGCGCCGCCCGCGAGCATCCACCAGGGGATTGTCCGGCCGCGGATGCCGGTGACGAGAGCTCCGAACCCGCGCCGCCCGGCGGGAATCAGCGCAGAAAGACCGATGAGGATCACGAGTCCCGACCCGAACGAGATGACTGCCGCGGTGAACCCGTCACCCAGTCGGTGCCCGAGCTGCCCGTTGACCCGTGCCTGCAGCGCGGTCAGCACCCCGACGAGCACGGCACCGCCAAGCGCGATGCCTGCGGGTAGGCGGCGCGGGGCGGTGTCGGTCACGGGGAGTCAGCCTAGCCGCGGGGCGGGCCTTGCTCGCGGCAGGCCCGGTGCTCAGTCGTAGCCCAGGACGCAGATCGTCTCGGTGATGGCGTCGCTGGTCGACTCGGCCTCGGCGGAGGTGTTCGGCTCGTCCACCCTCCCGACGGTACGGCGCGCCTGCCTCGAGCGCGCGGCGCATCGCCGGGGAAAACGGACCTGCATCGACTGTGGATGGGAAGAGGTCAGACGCGCACAGCACAGATTTTATGAGATAAGCTCTTATTTCATAACAAGGAGTCAATCTCTTATGGGATCAGATGCCCCCAAGCCTTCTCACTCGTGGCCCGCTTTGGGCCGTGAGGAGCACGAGTGGGTGCCGGCGACGGCGAGCTTCGGTGTGCAGGCAGCCCTCGGCACGCGACCGACGTCGACGTATCGCGCGGCTGTCCCGCCGCTGATCGGCGCTCTCATGCCAGAGGTGGCTGGCGACGTCGCCGCCGAGGCCGAGGAGGCTACGAACGAGTTGAGTCGGTTCGACGCGGAGCTCGGTGAACGCGTCGCGGGGTTCGCGCCGGTGCTCCTTCGCTCGGAGTCATCCTCCTCTTCGCAGATCGAGAACCTGACAGCCAGCGCACGGCAGATATTCGCGGCCGAGCTGGGAGCAAAGACCGGGCAGAATGCTGCGCTGGTCGCCGCGAACACCCGCGCTCTCCAAGCTGCCCTCGACCTTTCATCGGACGTCACCGCTGAAAAGGTCAACGACATGCACCGCGTCCTCATGGCTGCGACACCACGTCACACGCCGGGTAGGTACCGTGATGAGCAGGTGTGGATCGGCGCCCGCGCCGATTCCCCACACGGCGCATCTTTCGTTCCGCCCCACCACACCCGCATCGCCCCGCTGATGGACGACGTCGTGCAATTCGCACGGCGCTGGGATGTCCCGGCGCTCACGTCTGTCGCTATCACGCACGCCCAGTTCGAAACGATCCACCCGTACACGGACGGCAACGGTCGGACCGGCCGAGCGCTCGCGCAATCGATGCTTCGCTATCGCCGAGTCACGCGGAACGTCGCGGTCCCCGTGTCAGCGGGGTTGCTGGCGGATGTCGAGGGGTACCACGAGGCGCTCACCGCGTACCGAGAGGGTGATGTGAACCCGATCGTCCATGCGTTCGCGGTCGCGTCGATGCGAGCTGTCGACAACAGTCGGCAGCTCGTCCGAGACATCGATGACATCAAGCGAAGCTGGACGGAACGCCTGCAGGCGCGACGCGACTCGCACGCATGGAAACTGCTCGACGTCCTGTCGACCAAGCCCGTCATCGACGCGGCCACCGCTGCCTCCGCGCTCGGAATCCAGCGGCCGAACGTTTATCCGCCCCTGCGCGCGCTCGTCGAGGCTGGGGTGGCACAGTCGAAGGCCGAACACGAGCTCGGTCCGTTCTGGCGGAGCGATGAGATCCTGCGCGCCATCGACGACTTCGCCGCCCGCGCAGGGCGACGAAGCCGACCCTGAGGCTGCGAAACGACAGTGCCGGCTACAGGACTTGAACCTGCAACCCCCGTATTACAAGTACGGTGCGCTACCAATTGCGCCAAGCCGGCGAGGCGGCATCCAGTCTAGAGTCTCGACGTCGCCCGATCCGCGCGGCGTCAGGGGGTGACGGACGGCGTCGGCGAGGGCGAACTCTGCGCCTTCGCGGCCTTGCCGCTCGCGCTCGTCAGCACGAACTGCGAGAACTCGGCGGGGTCGGTCGGGTCGCCCACGTACGCCTGACCGTTGACGGTGATGAGCGAGTTGCCCGTGAGCGAGAGTCCGTCGGAGCCCTCGATCCCGCTCACCGCGCGCTCCGTGGCGGCCTTTACCCACGCAGAGAACTCGCCGTCTTCGATGCACTCGCGCAGGCGCGTCGGGTCATCGCTCCCGTTCGCGAGGGCGATGTCGGCGAGGTCTTTGTCGGAGAATCCGTCGGAGTCGACAGCGGGCTGACGCGTGAGAAGGTCGTCGTTGAAGCTGAAGAAGTTGTTCGGCGCATAGGTGGCGACGCACGCCGCGGCGCCCGCGGCGCGGAGCGAGTACTTCGTGCCGTTCGACTTGGCCGTGAGCATGGCGACGGGGTGATAGGTGAGCGTGGCCGCCCCTTCTGTCACCCAGGTCGACAGCTGTGCCTTGTTCGCGAGCTGCCAGTCCTTCGCAGACGGCGACAGGTAGTCCACGTAGACATGGATGTCGACGGGCGCGGTCTCGGTGGGCGAGGCGACGGGCGTGGCATCGGCGGACAGGGGCGTCGCCGACGGCGACGCGACATCGTCGGGCGAACTGACCGAGGAACCGGTCGAGATCGACGTGACGATGAAGCCGTCATCCTTCGCGCCGTGCGGCGAGAGCTGCGGGCGGCTGGCCGAGGCGCCGATCGCCCACGCGACGACGACCGCGACGACGGCGACCGCGGCGGTCACACCCCCCGCGAGGGCGAGGGTACGCACCCGGCGCGCGCGCGTCTGCTGTAGCCGTACCTGCTGCGCCTTCTCGCGCACGGCTTCGCGGCGCCCGAGGGCCGCCGCAGCCTCGTCTGCGGACTCGAGCTCACCGGCGGTGGGCGCGGTCGGATACTCCGTCGCAGGGGCGTCGTCGCCCGCGTGCGGCTGCGGAGTGTCGTCGCTGGACATGGGACCTCTCGGGAATGCTCTCTCTGGTGCGCGGCGCCGACGGGTCGGGGCGCACGGTCGCCCCGGGGACGGCGACCCTCACGATGCTAGATCCCCAGCCTGGGAAATGCCCAGACAAGGCCGGTCCGGGCACGGACCGAACGTGCGATACTGAGCGTGCGCCCAATGGCGGGCGTGCGGGTCAAGCCCCCGCTCATTCCATCACTACGGATCGTCCGGCACGTACCTGCCGGTGAAGGAGAAGAAGACATGGCATCTGTCACGTTCGACAACGCCACCCGCCTCTACCCCGGCGGCACCCGCCCCGCGGTCGACAAGCTGAACCTCGAGGTCGCCGATGGCGAGTTCCTGGTCCTCGTCGGCCCCTCGGGTTGTGGAAAGTCCACCTCGCTGCGCATGCTGGCCGGCCTCGAAGAGGTCAACTCGGGCCGCATCCTCATCGGCGACCGCGATGTCACCGACATCCCGCCGAAGGATCGCGACATCGCGATGGTCTTCCAGAACTACGCGCTGTACCCGCACATGACCGTCGCGGAGAACATGGGCTTCGCCCTGAAGATCGCGGGCGTCGGCAAGGAGGAGCGCGCGCAGCGCGTCCTCGAGGCGGCCAAGCTCCTCGACCTCGAGGAGTACCTGACGCGCAAGCCCAAGGCCCTCTCGGGCGGCCAGCGTCAGCGTGTCGCGATGGGACGCGCGATCGTCCGTCAGCCGCAGGTGTTCCTCATGGACGAGCCGCTGTCGAACCTCGACGCGAAGCTGCGCGTCCAGACCCGCACGCAGATCGCGTCGCTGCAGCGCCGCCTCGGCGTCACGACCGTCTACGTCACGCACGACCAGACCGAGGCGCTCACCATGGGTGACCGCATCGCGGTGCTGAAGGACGGCATCCTGCAGCAGGTGGGCACGCCGCGCGACCTGTACGAGAAGCCGAACAACGTGTTCGTCGCCGGCTTCATCGGCTCGCCCGCGATGAACCTGTTCCCCGTTGACCTCGCCGAGGGCGGCATCCAGTTCGGCACCGCTGTCGTGGATGCCGACATCGACCGCCCGACGAACGCATCGCAGGTGACGGCGGGCGTTCGCCCCGAGGACATCGTCGTGAACCCGGCTGACGGCAAGGGCCTTTCGGTCACCGTCGACCTGGTCGAAGAGCTCGGCGCCGACGGTTACCTCTACGGCCACACCGAGATCTCCGGCAAGCGCACCGACATCGTCGCGCGCGTCGACGGCCGCAACCACCCGGCCGCGGGCGAGACCGTCGTCCTCGCGCCGGTGCCGCACCACGTGCACGCGTTCGACGTCGAGTCGGGCGAGCGCCTCACCAAGAAGGCGATCGCCTCGGCCTGACCGATCGCGCCGCGGCGCGGGCGGCTCCCCCGGGAGTCCCCGCGCCGCGACGTTTGTCCCCACGTACGAAAGCAGAACGCCCGTGGCAGGATCCCTCAGCATCACCGCGAGCAGCATCGACGCGGGCCTGCTGGCGCTGCCGTGGGCGACGCCGCTGGAGGAGTGGCGCAGCGACTACATCGTGTCGTTGCCGAAGGGACTGTCCCGACACCTCGTGCGCTTCGCGAACCTCTCCGGCCGGGTCGTCGCCGTCAAGGAGACCACCGCCGAGATGGCCCGGCGAGAATACGAGATGCTCGGGATGCTCGCCCGTCTCGATGCGCCCTGCGTCGAGCGCGTCGCCGTCATCGACGGACGCCGCACCCCGAAGGGCGAGCCCCTGCCCGCGGCGCTCGTGACGGCGCACCTGAAGTTCTCGCTCCCCTACCGCGCCCTGTTCACGCAGACGCTCCGGCCCGACACCGCCGGACGGCTCGTCGACGCCCTCGCGGCCCTGCTCGTGCGGCTCCATACGGTCGGGTTCTACTGGGGCGACGTGTCGCTGTCGAACACGCTCTTCCGGCGGGATGCCGGGGCGTTCGCCGCCTACCTCGTCGACGCCGAGACCGGAGAGCTCCACGAAGCCGGCCTGACGGCGGGTCAGCGCGCGCACGACCTCGACATCGCCCGCACGAACATCGCGGGCGAGATCATGGACCTCGAAGCCGGCGGGCGCCTCGAAGGCGGTGTGGATGCCGTGGCGATCGCCGACGGCATCCTCTCGTCGTACCACTCCCTGTGGGCGGCGCTCACCGATCAGGAGACCTTCGCCGCGGGCGAGGCGTGGCACATCACCGAGCGCGTGCAGCGGCTCAACGACCTCGGCTTCGACATCGACGAGATGTCGATCGAACAGACCGCCGACGGTACGCGCGTGTCGATCCAGCCGAAGGTCGTGGATGCCGGGCACCACCAGCGGCGTCTGCTGCGCCTCACAGGGCTCGACGTCGAAGAGAACCAGGCCCGGCGCCTCCTCAACGACCTCGACGAGTTCCGCGCGCGCGTCTCGCGCCTCGGGTCGGATGAAGAGATGGTCGCCCACGAGTGGCTCACGCGCGTGTTCGAGCCGGTCGTCAAGGCGATCCCGTGGGATCTGCGTTCGAAGCTCGAGCCCGCGGAGGTCTTCCATCAGGTGCTCGAGCACCGCTGGTACATGTCGCAGGCACGCGGGCAGTCGGTGCCAATCGCCGAGGTGCTCTCCTCGTACGTCGACACGGTGCTACGCCACCGCCGCGACGAGGCGACCGTCATGGGGCCGCCCACCGAGACGGTGTCGATCCCGATCATCACGGGAGCGATCGACACGAGCGACGACGACGACGAGACCGTCGACTGGCGCGACCTCGTCTGACGCCAGTTGCCGGCCGTCAGTAGCCGACGGTGAAGCGCTCCCGCGTGTGCTTCGGAGTCTCGATCTCGTCGATGACGGCGACGCCGAGGTCGGCGCCCGAGATGAAGGATTCGCCGTCGGCATCCGTGACGATGACGTCGCCGCCGTCGCGGTAGCTGCCGGTGCGCTCGCCGGGGTTCCAGGCGCCGAAACCGCCCGCGGGGTGCACGAAGAACCAGTCGCGACCCGACTGCTCGCTCTGCAGGTCTTCGAGCACGCCGATCATCTCGAGTGCCTCGGCCTTGAACTCCTCGGGGAATCCGGCGTCGACGACGCGCGGCCCGCCCGGCGCGACGAGGCTGCCGCCAGCGCCGCCGATGACGCCCAGGCGCACGCTATCGGGCAGGACCGACGCGAGTGCTTCGAGGTTGGGACGGACGAGTCCCTCCATCTCACCGCGCGGGGCGACGGCGCTGACGACGACCTCGACACCCTCGAGCTGGGCGGCCAGACCCGGAACGTCCAGGAGCGTACCCTCGACATAGGTCGCGCCCGGGACGCGATCGGCGGGCACGGAGCGGGCGACGGAGAGCACCGTGTGGCCGCGGTCGACGGCTTCGGCGACGATGTGGCGGCCGGCGTAACCGGTGCCGCCGAGGACTGCGATGAGGGCCATGAGGGTGTTCCTTCCGTCGGGTGTCTGACGTGGTCAGCCGCGTGGGCGCCCGATCTATTCCCGCGGATGCATCATTCCGATGCGGCGCGGATCGTGGCGACCTGATAAAGCGCAACGGATGCCGCGATGCCAGCGTTGAGCGACTCCGCGGCCGTCGAGATCGGGATCGACACGACCTGGTCGCACGTCTCGGTGACCAGGCGCGAGAGGCCCTTGCCTTCCGAGCCGACGACGATCACGACGGGGCGGTCAGCGAGCTCGAGCGCGGGCAGCGACACGTCGCCCCCGCCGTCGAGTCCGAGGACGAACACGCCCTGCTTCTTGAACTCCTTGAGCGTGCTCGTCAGGTTCGACGCCATCGCGACGGGGATGCGGGCGGCAGCGCCCGCGCTCGTCTTCCAGGCGGCGGAGTTGACGCCCGCCGAGCGGCGCTGCGGGATGATGAGCCCCTGGCCGCCGAACGCGGCGGTCGAGCGGATGATCGCGCCAAGGTTGCGCGGATCTGTGACACCGTCGAGGGCGACCAGCAGCGGGGTCTGACCGCGCTCGATGATCTGCTCGAGCAGGTCCTGCGGGTGCGCGTACTCGTACGGCGGAACCTTCAGCGCGACGCCCTGGTGCACGCCGTCGAAGCCCGCCATCCGGTCGAGTTCGGGGCGGGTGACCTCGAGCACGGGGATGCCGCGGTGCGTCGCGATCGACAGCATCTCCTTCACGCGGTCATCCATCTCGACGCGTTGCGCGATGTAGAACGCGGTCGCGGGGATCTTCGCCCGCAGCGCCTCGAGCACCGAGTTGCGGCCCGTCACGTTCTCGGTGTCATCGCCCGCCTTCGCCTTCGGCGCACGGTTCGCACCCGCGGGCCTCTGCCCCGGCGTGCCCTTGCCGCCCGCGGCGGCGTAGCGCTCCGCGGCGGCCTTGCGCTTGCCGGCCGGGTGCCACGCGCGATCCTCGGCCTTCGGCGTCGGGCCGCGACCTTCGAGGGCGCGCTTGTTCTTTCCGCCCGAACCCTTCGTAGGGCCCTTGCCGCCCTTGCTGGCGCCGGGGCGCCCTGGCTTACCGGCCATCGATGCTCCAATGTGTTCCGTCGGCTGAGTCTTCGAGGGCGATGCCTGCCGCCGCGATCGCGTCGCGGATGCGGTCGGCCGCCGCCCAATCCTTGTCAGCGCGCGCCTGCGCGCGCTGCGCGAGGAGTGCCTGCACCAGGGCATCCAGCGCCGCACTCTGTGCGTCGTCACCGGTCGAACGCCACTGCGGATCGGCGGGATTGAGACCAAGGATGCCGGTCATCCGGCCGACCTCGATGAGCGCGCGCGCCGCGGCCGCCTCGTCGCCGCTGTCGAGGGCGGCGTTTCCCGCGCGGACCGTCTCGTGCACGATCGCGAGCGCCTGCGGCACGCCCAGGTCATCGTCGAGGGCGGCGGCGAACGCCTCGGGCAGGTCTGCCGCAACGAGCGGCGACGCCGTACCGAGGGACCGCGCGGCGCGCTCCTGGAACGTGCGGATGCGTCCGAGCGCCGCCTCGGCCTCGGTGAACGTCGTCGGCGAGATCTCGAGCGTCGATCGGTAGTGCGCCGCCGCGAGCGCGTAGCGAACAACCAGCGGGTCGGTCTGCGCGAGCACGTCGTGCGCGAGCAGGAAGTTGCCGAGCGACTTCGACATTTTCTGGTCGCCGACGGTCACGAGACCGTTGTGCACCCAGTAGCGCGCGAACCCGTCACCCGCGGCGGTCGACTGAGCGAGCTCGTTCTCGTGGTGCGGAAAGCGCAGGTCCAGCCCGCCGCCGTGGATGTCGAACTCCGCACCGAGGTAGCGCCTGCTCATGGCCGAGCACTCGATGTGCCAGCCGGGGCGGCCCGCTCCCCACGGCGACTGCCACGTGGCATCCGCGGGTTCGCCGTCTTTCGCCGCCTTCCACAGCGCGAAGTCGCGCGGGTCGCGCTTGCCGCGCTCGTCGGCATCGGCGGCCGGTTCCATGGCATCCAGGCTCTGGTGCGTGAGCGAGCCGTACGCGGGCCACGACCGCACGTCGAAGTACACGTCGCCGCCGACGGCGTACGCGTGACCGGCGTCGACGAGACGCGCGATGAGCTCCTGCATCTGCGGGATCGACGCGGTCGCCCGAGGTTCGTACGTCGGCGGAAGGATGCCGATTGCGGCATATGCCGACGTGAACTCGCGTTCCATGCGGTACGCGAGCGCCCACCAGGGCTCTGCGGGAGTCGCGTTCGCGAGCACCTTGTCGTCGATGTCGGTGACGTTACGCACAAACGTGACGCGGCCAAAGCGGCGTTGCAACCACCGTCGCCAGAGGTCGAAGGCGAGCGCGGCGCGCAGGTGATGGATGCCGGGGCCCGACTGCACCGTCGGCCCGCACACGTACATCGTGACATTCGCCTCGTCGGCGGGCGCGAACTCGCGCAGCGCCTGAGCCTGGGTGTCGTAGAGGCGGACCGTCACCGCACCAGCCTACCGGCGCGGCGTCGCCGGTTCAGAGGTGGCGGCGCGCAGGCGGTAGAACTGAGGGGTGCTGTCCGTCCTCGCCGTCCTCGCCGCGTCGGTCCTCTTCGGCACCACGGGCACCTCGCAGGCGCTCGGACCGGAGGGAACCACTCCCCTGTCGGTCGGCGTCATGCGCATGGTCATCGGCGGCACGGGGCTCGCACTGCTCGCCTTCACCCTCGCGTGGCGGCACGCGCGGCGAAGCCCCGCCGCGGTGCGCCCGCGCCCCGGCATCCGTCCTCTGCTGCTGATGGCGCTGACGGGTGTGTGTCTCGCCGTGTACCAGCCGCTGTTCTTCCTCGGCACGGCGCGCAACGGCGTCGCGGTGAGCACCGTCATCGCGCTCGGGTCGGCGCCCGTGCTCGCGGGGCTCCTCGAGTGGGCGCTGACTCGCCGCCTGCCATCGGCGACGTGGATAGGCGCGACGGCGCTCGCGACGATCGGCGTCGTGCTGCTGGGCGTCGGCGGGTCTGCGGGATCCGGCGGGACCGACCCGGTCGGCGTCGCCGGGGCGATCGGCGCGGGAGCATCGTTCGCCGTCATCGCGAACGTGCAGCGGCGACTGCTGGATGCCGGGTGGGACGCCTTCACCGTCGTCGGCGCGATGGGCGCGAGCTCCGCCCTCGTGAGCGCTCTCGCGCTGCCCTTCGTCGACGTGTCGTGGCTCGGAGCGCCGCGCGGACTGCCGATGGCGCTCTGGCTCGGGCTCGCGACGATCTCGATCGCCTACGTCATGTTCACGTGGGGCCTGCAGGGGCTCTCCGCCGCGACTGCGGCGACCCTGACCCTCGGCGAGCCGCTGACGGCCGCCCTTCTCGGGATCACGGTGCTCGGCGAGCACCTGTCGGCCCTCGCGGTCGTGGGCCTGATCGTCCTCGCCGCCGGTCTCGCCCTGCTCGCCTGGGGCTCACGCAAGCCCCGCGGCCCCGTGCCCTACGCGGTCGAAGCCTGAGGCGCCGGCCGCCGGCATCCGCCGCCCGGCATCCGAACTGCAAGGCCGTGCGCGCGACACGCCGGTGTCGACCACCCTCACCCCGGCGTGTCGGCCACGAACCCTTGCAGGTGGAACGCGGGGTGTGCCGCGCGAGCGGCCGTCAGCGCGGCACGACCAACGCGACGGCGAAGGCTGCCACGCCCTCGCCCGCCCCGGTGAAACCGAGTCCGTCGGTCGTCGTCGCCGAGACGGACACCGTTGCGCCGAGGGATGCCGAGAGCACGGCCTCGGCTTCGGCGCGTCGCGCGGCGAAGCGCGGGCGGTTCGCCTGCACCTGCACCGAGACGTTGCCGATCACGAAGCCCGCAGCCTCGACCAGCGCGCGCGTTCGGGCGAGGAAGGCGTCGGCGTGCGCACCGGCGTACTCGGGCTGGTCGGTGCCGAAATGGGTGCCGATATCGCCGAGACCCGCCGCGGCGAGCACGGCATCGACGATGGCGTGCGCGACCGCGTCGCCGTCGGAGTGGCCATGCAGCCCGCGCTCGCCGGGCCATTCGAGACCCGCGAGCCAGAGCACTCCGTCACCGCCGAAGGCGTGCACGTCGGTTCCCACGCCCACGCGCGGCAGTGCCGCGCCCCCGCCCGAAGGCGCGCTCGGGATTCCGACGACAAGAGCCCGCGCGCGGTCCAGATCGCCGGGCGTCGTGATCTTGAACGCGCGCTCGTCGCCGGGCACCGTCCAGATCGTCACGCCCGCCGCCTGCATCAGGGCGGCGTCGTCGGTGTGGTCGACGGATGCCGTGGCGTACGCCGCATCGAGCGGCCCGCGCCGGAATCCCTGCGGTGTCTGGGCCGCCGCGAGCGACGCGCGGTCGACGGCTTCGACGACGGCATCCGCCTCGACGCGTTTGATCGTGTCGATCACGGGAAGCACGGGGAGCACCGCGTCGTGGCCCGACTCGAGGGCCGCGATCACCCGCTCGAACACCGCTGGCGGAGTCAGCGCCCGCGCCGCGTCGTGGACGAGGACGTACTCGACGTCCGGCCATACCGCCGCGAGGCCCGCGGCCACCGAGGCCTGCCGCGTCGCTCCGCCCACGACGACCCGCAGGAGATCGAGGCGTCCGCCGCCCGCGTGCCGGGCCGCCTCGTGCGCCTCGGTCAGGGCATCGCCCGCGCGGTCAGCGGGAGCGACGACGACGACCTGCGCGAGCCGCGACGCGAACACACCGTCGAGGGCATGCCGCAGCACGGTGCGGTCATCGATGCCGACGAATGCCTTCGCCGTTCCGACACCGAGTCGTGTTCCCGACCCCGCGGCGACGACCATGATCGCGACGCGCGGAACGGGAACGATGTCGCTGCTCACGGCAGGACGCGTCAGCTCGCGAGGACCTCGTCGAGCACGCCGCCGGCGTGGTCTTCGTCGGCCTTCAGCGCGAGCGCGATCTCGGACACGAGGATCTGGCGCGCCTTCGCCAGCATCCGCTTCTCACCGGCGGACAGACCGCGGTCCTGATCGCGGCGCCACAGGTCGCGGACGACCTCGGACACCTTGATGACATCGCCCGACGCGAGCTTCTCGAGGTTCGCCTTGTAGCGGCGCGACCAGTTCGTGGGCTCTTCGGTGAACTCCGCGCGCAGCACGTCGAAGACGCGCTCGAGACCGTCCTTGCCGATCACGTCGCGGACGCCGACCAGATCGACGTTGTCGGCCGGGACCTCGATGATGAGGTCTCCCTGCGTGACGTTCAGCTTCAGGTACTTCTTGGTCTCGCCCTTGATGATCCGGTCTTTGACCTCGATGATCGTTGCGGCCCCGTGGTGCGGATAGACGACCGTCTCGCCAACCTCAAAAAGCATGCAGTTATGTCCTTTCGGCAACCTCCAGAATACCACAGGCGGCATACGCTAAGGTTCGCCGTCTGGGCCCCCGACGCGCCGTGTGGCGCGGATGACGCCCCCTAGAATGGAGTTCGCACCGTCCGCGCGGCAACCGCCGCGAACCGCCGTGTCCCGCCTCAGGAGGATCTGTGAACCTGCGCCGTCTCGCACCCGTCGCCCTTGCCGCCGTCGTGCTTCTGGGCACCACGGGGTGCGGTCTGGTCTCGACGCAGGCCACGACCATTCCCTACTCGGCATCCGATGGTGTGAACATTCCGCCGTCCGGCCCGCTCACAGTGCGAAACGCCCTCCTCGTGACCGACAAGTCAGGCGCGTCCGCGAACTTCCTCGCCGCGATCGTCAACGACACCGACAAGACGCAGACGCTTCTCGTCGGCATCGACGGCGACACCCAGACCGTGCGCGTTCCCGCCCGATCGAGCGTCAGCCTCGGCTTCGACGGCACCGACCCGCTGCTGTTCGAGGGCCTCGACACGCAGGCCGGTGCCGATATCGGCGTCACGTTCCAGTCGGGCGACGGCGAAGGCGTGCGACAGGACGTCCCGGTTCTCGACGGCGCGCTCGACTACCTCGCACCGTTCGTCCCCGAGTCCTGACGCGTCGCCCTCGTCCTGACCCGTCGCCGGGTCGCGCTCACGCCTCGAAGCGATAGCCCAGCCCGCGCACCGTCAGGAGCATGACCGGCTCCGACGGGTTCTGCTCGATGCGTGAGCGAATGCGCTTGATGTGCACGTCGAGCGTCTTCGTGTCGCCGAAGTAGTCGCTCCCCCACACGCGGTCGATGAGCTGACCGCGGGTCAGCACCCGCCCCGCGTTGCGCATGAGCACCTCGAGCAGCTCGAACTCCTTGAGAGGCATCGGGATGACGTCGCCGTCGACCGCGACGGTGTGCCGGTCGAGGTCGATGACGACGCGCCCTCCGTCGATGACGCGCTCGTCGAGATCGACCTCGGGCGTCTGCGCCCGCCGCATCACGGCCCGCATGCGGGCCAGCAGCTCACGCGACGAGTAGGGCTTCGTGACGTAGTCGTCGGCGCCGAGCTCGAGGCCGACGACGATGTCGACCTCTGAATCCTTCGCCGTCAGCATGATGATCGGCGACTTGGAGGTGGTGCGGATGAGGCGGCACACCTCTGTGCCGGGCATCCCCGGCAGCATGAGGTCGAGCAGGACGATGTCGGCACCGCGCGAGGCGAACGCCTCGAGTGCTGCCGGGCCGTCTTCGGCGATCTCGACGTCAAACCCCTCGCGGCGCAGGAGGTAGGCCAGCGGGTCGGCGAGATCGGGCTCGTCCTCGACGATCAGGACGCGGGTCATTCGGGGTCTCCCTTCGTCCGCGACAGGGCGCGGACATCCTTGGACTTCTTCTTGGGCTTCATGCGGCGCTTGCCTTTCGCCGGGATGCCGTCGGGTGCGGCGATGGCAGGCAGGCGCACGGTGAAGGTCGATCCGCGGCCGGGCCGCGACCACACCTCGATCTCGCCGCCGTGACGTTGCACGGCGTACTTGACGATCGAAAGCCCCAGGCCCGTGCCTCCCGTGCGGCGGGAGCGTGCCTGGTCCGCGCGGTAGAACCGCTCGAAGATGCGCTGCTGCTCGCCTTCGGCAATTCCGATTCCGCGATCGGTGACCGCGATCTCGACCGTCCCGGCTTCGGCGCGGACGCCGACACCGACCTGCGCGCCGTGCGGCGAGTACGCGACAGCGTTCGCGACGAGGTTCGCGATCGCCTCGGTGAGCACCTGCACGTCGCCGCGGACGTACGCGCCGCGCGCGCCTCCACGGACGATCTGGATGCCGACGGCATCCGCCGCGATCGCCTGCGACTCGATCGCCGCGGCGACCACTTCGTCGACCGAGACGTCGCGAAGATCGGTGAGATCATCCGCCGCCTGCAGACGCGACAGGTTCATGATGCGGGAGGTGAGCTGCGCGAGCCGAGCCGCCTCTGCGCTGAGCCGACTCGCGAAGTGGCGCACCTGATCGGGGTCGTCGGCGGCTGAGTCGATCGCCTCGGCGAGCAGCGTCACCGCACCCACGGGAGTCTTCAGTTCGTGGCTCGTGTTCGACACGAAGTCGCGGCGCATCTCTTCGACGCGCTCGTGCTCGGTGATATCGCGGATGACGATGAGGGTCAGGCGCGGCGTGATGACGCTCGCCCGCGCCGTCACGAGGCGCAACTCGACCCCGCGCCGCAGCCGCAGCGTCTCGGTCTCTGCGTGCTCGGTGCGTCTGGTCTGACGCACGAGACCGCGCAGCTCGTCACCCGGCAAGGAGGTGCCCGTGCGCATGCCGAAGAGGTCGGCCGCGTCGGAGGATGCGACGACCTGCAGCGATGCGTCCACGACGACGGCGACCTCGTCCATTCCGTGCAGGACCGCGCGCGCCCCCTCGGGCAGGTCGAGCGATGCTTCGATGTTTGCGCGGTCGCGGACACGAAGTGCCACCAGCACGAGCGCCGAGAGGCCACCGCCGATGACGCCGCCCACGACGAGAGCGACGATCGCGACGTGCGTCGAGTCCATGCTCACCAGCGTAGGGTGGGGGCACGGCCGCCGCAGACGTATCCCTCGCCACCACCCGCCCTTCGCGGGCACTGTTCACCGAGGGAGCACCGTTCGTTAACCTTCGGGCGGGAGGATCGGCCCGGTCGTGCGGGCGCTGCCCGCCCCCGAGAACTCCGAGGAGAGGTTCTGCAGATGCGCGAAGTGTTCCACCAGTCGCTAGAGGACGTGCAGTCGCGTCTGGTCGAGATCTCCGAGCTCGTGACCGTCGCGATCGAGAAGGCGACCCGTGCGTTCGGCACGAGCGATGTGGCGCTGGCCGAAGAGGTCATCGACGCCGACGAGGTCATCGACGAGAAGGCCATCGCACTCGATGAGCTCGCGATCCAGATCCTCGCCCGTCAACAGCCGGTTGCCCGTGACCTGCGCATCGTCGTCGCCGCGCTCCGCGTGAGCGCGTCGCTCGAGCGCATGGGCGACATCGCCGAGCACATCGCCCAGCTCACCCGCATGCGCTTCCCCGAGCGGGCGATCCCCAAGGGCCTCAAGGGAACGTTCAAGAAGATGGGTGAGCTCGACGTCGAGGTCGCGCGCACGCTCACCGAGCTGCTGCGCACCGAGGACCTCACGCTCGTCGAGACCATCCGCACGCTCGATGACCAGCTCGATGACCACCACCTCGCCGTGTTCGAGAAGGTGCTCAGCGAGAACTGGCAGGGCGAGGCCGGTGCGACGGTCGACGCGACCCTCGCAAGCCGCTACCACGAGCGCTTCGCCGACCACGCCGGATCGGTGGCGAAGAAGGTCGCCTACCTTGCGACGGGTGAGTGGACGGCCGACACCGACAGCATCGCCAGCCTCCTCGCGACGGGCGAGCAGCCGACCAAGTGACCGGGGCGGCCCTTGCCCGGGTCACCGGGTGGGCCGCCGCCACGGCTACTTCTTGCCCTGGTTCGCGACGGCCGCCGCGCCTGCCGCAGCCGCCTCGGGGTCGAGGTAGAACGCCGGCTCGAGCGGGGTGAAATCTTCGCCGAGGCGGTACACGAGCGGGATGCCGGTCGGGATGTTGAGTTCCGCGATATCCGCATCGCTGATGCCGTCGAGGTGCTTCACGAGTCCGCGCAGCGAGTTGCCGTGCGCCGTGACGAGCACCGTCTTGCCTGCCGCGAGGTCGGGCTTGATGTCGGATTCCCAGTACGGCAGCATCCGGTCGATGACGATCTTGAGCGACTCGGTGTCGGGCACCTCGCCGTCGATGCCGACGTAGCGCGGGTCGCCGACCTGGCTGTACGGGTCATCGGCGGGAAGCGGCGGCGGCGGCACGTCGAACGAACGGCGCCACAGCATGAACTGCTCGTTACCGAACTCTTCGAGGGTCTGCGCCTTGTCCTTGCCCTGCAACGCACCGTAGTGGCGTTCGTTGAGGCGCCACGAGCGCTTCACCGGGATCCACAGCCGGTCGGCGGTATCCAGCGCGATGTTCGCGGTCTGGATGGCGCGGCTCAACACCGAGGTGTGCAGGACATCGGGCAGGATGCCGGACTCCTTCAGCAGCTCGCCGCCGCGCGCCGCCTCGCCGCGCCCCTGCTCGGTCAGGCGGACATCCACCCATCCGGTGAACTGATTGGTCTTGTTCCACTCGCTCTGGCCGTGGCGGAGGAGGATCAGCGTGTAGGGAGCGGTCATGGTCGCCATCCTACCCACCGCGCCGCTGGCATCATGGGGGCATGTCTCGCGTTCGCGGTGCCGTCGGCCAGATCACGCGCGGCACGACTAACACGAACCGCTTGCGGCGCGTCGATCGATGGATCGCCCGGCATCCGGCGCTGCGCCGCGCGGACGACCCGTTCGTCGTCGACCTCGGCTACGGCGCGAGCGCCGTGACGACCCTCGAGCTCGAAGAGCGCCTGCGCAGCACGCGCCCGGACGTCGACGTGCTCGGGCTCGAGATCGATCCCGGCCGCGTCGCGCGCGCGGATGCCCAGCTCGCCGAGGTGCGGGCGGGGCGGACCCCCTTCGCCGCCGACGCCCGGGTGTCGTTCGCGCGCGGCGGGTTCGAGGTTCCTGCGCCGGGCGGGCGCCGCGCCGCGCTCATCCGCGCGTTCAACGTGCTGCGGCAGTACGACGAAGCCGAGGTGCCGGATGCCTGGGCGCGCATGGCCGCGCGGCTGCAGCCGGACGGCATCCTCGTCGAGGGAACGTGCGACGAGCTCGGGCGCGTCTGCACGTGGATCGAGATCGGCGCGGATGCCGTGCCGCGCAGCCTCACGCTGTCGCTGCGGCTTGCGGGGCTCGAATCTCCCGCCGTCGCGGCCGAGCGGCTGCCGAAGGCGCTGATCCACCGGAACGTCCCGGGCGAAGGCGCGCACGAGTTCATCGCCGCGCTCGAGTCGGAGTGGGTGCGCGCCGCCGCATCCTCGGCCTTCGGCTCGGAACACCGCTGGCGCACCGCGCTCGGCGCGCTGTCCGCCGCAGGGTGGCCGGTGCGCTCGCGCGCCCGCTGGCGTCTGGGCGAGCTGACCGTCCCCTGGTCCGTCGTCGCCCCCCGCTGACCTCCCTCCCTCCTCCGCGAGACCCGGTTTCTGCGTCGAACCGTACGTTCACGAACGCGCATCTCGACGCACAGACCGGGTCTCGCGGGGGGGGGGGGGGGGGGGTCAGACGCGCGGGAGGGCGGCCCGGGCGTCGGCGGCGGGCATGCCGGCCGCGGTCATCAGGTCGACGGCGAGGGGGCGGAGGGCCCCGATGAGGTTCTGGTCGACGCTCGAGCTTCCCGCCGCGAGCACCGTCGGGTCCAGGCGCGCGGCGACGGCGCGCACGGCCTCGCGCCCGGCGGGCTCGTACGAGATGTCCGTCAGAGACTCGGCGATGAGGCGGGCTCCCGCAGCGAGCTCCGACAGCAGCCCCGCGGCGACCGGGCGGGCAACGCCGTCATCGGTCACGTAGACGGTGCGACGCGCGATCACCCGGAGGTTGCGGCTCGCGAGGTCGAGTTGCGCGCGAATGCGATCCTGCCGCTCGAACTCGGCGTACTGACGACGCAGAAAGGGTGAGATGCGCGAGATCGCGGCACCCGATTCGATGCCCGCGCGCCAGGTGTCGACGGGCGTCTGAAGCGCCCGCGCTTTCGCCAGGCCTCGATCGGCGCGCCCGCGGTCGGCCCGGCGCAGCGCCTGCACGAGGGTCGAGACCGTGCTGTCGAACTCAGCGAACGCGGCGACGCCCTCGCGCGTGACAGTGCGGAGCGGACTGCGCGGCACGAGGGCGGTCACGAGCAGCGCCGCCACTCCTCCGACGAGCCCGTCGAGCGGCCGCAGAAACGGCACGCTCGTCGGGATCACCATGACGATCGCGGACTGCAGCGCCGCCGCGATCGCGAACGCGGGCTGTTCCGACGCGAGCCGCGCGACGACGAGGCTCGCGGCGAGGGTGAGGGCGAGCTGCCACCATCCGATTCCGGCGATCAGCACGATGATCTCCGCGATGAGGATGCCGAGGACCATGCCCACCACGGTCTCGAGCACGCGGCGGGGCCGCGCGTCGCGCACGAGCCCCAGACTCGAGATCGTCACCGTCGCGGCCAGAAGCGGAGCCGGGTGGCCCAGCACGTAGTGCGCGAACGCGAACGCGGCCGTCGCAGCGATCACGATCTGCGCGATCGCCGGCAGCGAGTCGCGCACGCGCTCGAAACGTGCGCGCATCGCGACCCGTGACCGCCATCCGCCGGGCACGGCGATCGTGCCGGTCGTGGGCGGGTGCGCGTTCATTCGCGGGTCGCTCAGCGCCGTCGCGAGAGCCGCGGAAGCCGCGGAACGGATGCCGTGCGGCCGGCATCCGGCGGCACGATGACCTCCTGGGCGGCTGCGACCGGGCCATCGTCCGCGCCGACGACGAGGTCGGCGTCGACCGGGGTGCGCCGGGCGAGGAGGGCCAGCGCGATCGGTCCCTCGTCGTGGTGACGTGAGACCGAGGTCACCGTGCCGACCGTCTCACCGTCGAGGGTCACCTCAGCGCCGGGTTGCGGCAGTGCGCCGCCGCTCCCGTCGAGCTGCAAGAGCGCGAGCCGGCGCGGCGGATGCCCGAGATTGTGCACCTTCGCGACCGTCTCCTGCCCGCGGTAGCAGCCCTTCTCGAGGTGCACGGCGGTGCGGAGCCAGTCAACCTCGTGCGGGAGCGTCCGTCCGTCGGCCTCGCGCGCGGCGCTCGGTCGCCACGCCGCGACGCGCAGAGCGTCGGCAGCGAGGTAACCCGCGAGGGGCTGCTCTCCGGATGCGGCGGCCCGCATCAACCGCGCGTACTCGGCCTCGTCGACGATCGCTTCGCTCCAGTCACGCTCCGCGCCAGGGTGCGGGTCGGCGCCCGCGTAGCCCCAGCCGCCCGGCAGGATGCCGGGCCACGGGTCGTGCCACACGGCATCCGCACGGAGCGCCGCCACAGCGGCGGCCGTCCCCGCGACGACGTGATGATCTATGGATGCCCGCGGGTCGACCCGCAGGCGGAAGCGCATGCGCATCAGCCACCCGAGCAGGCTCTCGGCGCGACTGCGGTCGACGATGAGCCAGGTACGCTCACCGTCGTCGACGACGCCCGCGGCGTGCTCGACGTGCCCCTGGGGATCGAGGACGAGCAGCTCCGTGCTCTCACCGCGCGCCAGTCCCGCGAGCGCCTGCGACGTGATCGAATCGAGCCATGTCAGCCGGTCGGGGCCGGAGACGATGATCACGGCGCGCGCGGCGAGCGGCGCGAGCGCCAGGCCGACGGCGAGATCGCGCTGCTCGCGCGCGGGCGATCCGAGGTGCGCGAGCCCGTCGTCGTCGACGACCGCGCCGGGAACTGCGGCGAACGGATCAGCGACGCCGCTCATTCGACGCGCGCCAGTCGCGCCGACGCGTGCGCGGCCAGGCCACCGCCGAGGGCGGCGATGTCCCACGCCCACAGCAGGTGCGACTCGACGTAGCCGTACATGCGGGTCGCGGCGGTGTAGGGCTTCGCGCCTGCGGGGCGGACGATCGCGTCGGATGCCAGGTCGATGCGCGGCCCGCGCACCTGGCCGAGGTACAGCTCGCTGATGCCGTCGGAGTGCACGATGGCGACCTCGAGGTCGAACCCGCCGTCGGCGGTGCGCAGCGCCTCGACGTCGTCGGCCGTCCGCGGCGCATCGGCGGGAGTGACCGGCGGCAGGAGCGCCGGGCCGGGGTCGGCGGGCCCGGCGGGCCGCGCGAGCCGCCAGTACCCGGTCTCGGCGACGAGCGACGTGCGCGCGCCGTCCGGGCCGAGCAGCCACGCGTTCGCCGCGCAGTTCAGGTAGTCGCCGCCGTCATGACTGAAGCTGACGCGGTGCGCGAACTCACCCTCGAAGCGGTTGCCGTCCACCTCGTGGTCGATGACGCCGGTGCCCTCCCAGATGCCGATGAGCCACGACAGGGGGACGATGTCCGCCGGGAGGTCGGTCGGAATCTCCAGCACGAGCTCAGCGCTGGCCGCGGTAGAGGTTCTTGATCACAACGCCCGATACGAAGACGATCGCGAGCGAGGCGAGCGCGAGGAGCCCCACGAAGAACAGTTCGAGTGCGACGAGGTCCATGACTCCACTCTATCGCGCGAACAGGCTCGACAGGCCGAGCCCCAGGCCGATCAGTCCCATGACGACCATCGCCCCGAGGACGCTCGCCGCGACCCGGCGAAGAAACCCCTCCGCGTGCCCCTGCACGAGCTGCACCACGAAGGCCAGGACGAGGCAGGCGGCAAGACCCACCGGCATCCATGCGGCGCGCCATTCGCTCGGCGCGACCAGCCCGATCGTCACGGCGATGACGGCACCGGCAATCCACACCGCGACGATGCCGCCGATGCCGCCGCGCGGCGCGAGTCCGGGAACCGTCATGGATCCATCATGACCGACGGATGCCGTGGCCGCACGTCGGCGCCGATCAAGCCCGCGCCGGGAACGCCCTAAGATGGGGTCACGGCCCGCCCGTCAGGCCGGAGAGGACCTCATGGCTCAGCTGCTCGTCTTGAGTTCCGCCCTCGGCGGAGGGCCCGTCCTGCCCGCGCTCGAACTGCTCAGTCACCGCGTTCGGCAGATCCCCGCCGAGCCGGCGCAGCTCGTCAACGCGCCCAGTGCGGACGTCATCTTCGTCGACGCCCGGGCGGACCTCGTCGGCGCGAAGTCGCTGTGCAAGATCCTCAACACGACCGGTCTCGACGCGCCGCTGCTGCTCATCGTGACCGAAGGCGGCCTCACCGCCGTGTCGACGGACTGGGGTATCGACGACGTCATCCTGCACACCGCCGGCCCCGCGGAGGTCGACGCGCGCATCCGGCTCGCGATCGGCCGGCAGAGCGCAGAGCAGGTCTCCAGCCGCATCCAGACCTCGGGTATCACGATCGACGAGTCGTCGTATTCGGCCAAGGTGCACGGGCGCGCGCTGGATCTCACCTACAAGGAGTTCCAGCTCCTCCACTTCTTCGCGACGCACCCGTCGCGCGTGTTCACGCGCGAGCAGTTGCTCTCCGAAGTGTGGGGCTACGACTACTTCGGCGGCACGCGCACGGTCGACGTGCACGTGCGGCGCCTGCGCGCGAAGCTCGGCGACCTCGAGCAGCTCATCGGAACGGTGCGCAACGTCGGCTACCGCTTCAACGTCTACGAGGACGATCAGGTGCCCGCTCCCCGGGAGCGCTCCGGCGCGTGAGGCCTCACCCGGCGGTTAACGCGCCGGTCACCTGCGCCTGACATGATGAAGGAATGATCGACACCGACGTTTCGGACTCGGGCCTGGGCGATGCCGACGACGACGACTTTGACGAAACGGTCGAATTCGACGATTCGCAACTCCCCGACCACCGCTATCAGGACCGGGAGCTGAGCTGGCTGGCGTTCAACCAGCGCGTCCTCGAGCTCGCGGAGGATCCCGCCCTGCCCGTGCTCGAGCGCGCCAACTTCCTCGCGATCTTCGCGTCGAACCTCGACGAGTTCTTCATGGTGCGCGTCGCGGGACTCAAGCGCCGCATCATGACGGGCCTCGCGGTGCCGACCAACGTCGGGCGCGCGCCGCTCGACGTGCTCGCCGACATCTCCGAGAGCGCGCACGCCCTGCAGCTGCGCCACGCGCGCGCCTGGCTCGACCTCGTGCAGCCGGCGCTGACGGATGCCGGCATCGAGATCCTCGAGTGGTCCGACCTGTCTGGCGATGACCGCGCGGCGCTCTACGACTACTTCCAGGCGCAGGTGTTCCCCGTGCTCATGCCGCTCGCGGTCGACCCGGCGCACCCGTTCCCCTACATCTCGGGCCTGTCGCTGAACCTCGCCATCCGCATCCGGAACGCGAAGACCGGACGGCAGGAGTTCGCACGCCTCAAGGTGCCGCCGATGCTGCCCCGCTTCGTCGAGCTGCCGGGGTCGGCGGCATCCGGCACGCCCCGCTACCTGCCGCTCGAGCAGCTCATCGCCGAGAACCTGGGCGACCTGTTCCCCGGCATGGAGATCCTCGAGCACCACACCTTCCGCCTCACCCGCAACGAAGACGTCGTGATCGAGGAGGACGAGACCGAGAACCTCATCCAGGCGCTCGAAGCCGAGCTGCTGCGCCGCCGCTTCGGCCCGCCCATCCGCCTCGAGGTGACCGAGGAGATGGATGACGTGACGCTCGACCTCCTCCTCGATGAGCTCGAGGTGACCGAGCAGGAGGTCTACCGCCTCCCCGGACCCCTCGACCTGCGCGGGCTGTTCGACCTCGCCCGCATCGACCGCCCGGAGCTGCACTACGCCGCGCACGTGCCGGTGACGGCGTCGGCGTTCCAGCCGGCCGAGCAGAACGGGCGCGCCGACCTGTTCGCCGCGATCCGCAAGGCGGACGTGCTCGTGCACCATCCGTACGAATCGTTCACGACGAGCGTCGTGGCCTTCCTCGAGCAGGCGGCGCGCGACCCGCACGTTCTCGCCATCAAGCAGACGCTCTATCGCACGTCGGGCGACAGCCCCATCATCGAGGCGCTCATCGACGCCGCCGAGCGCGGCAAGCAGGTGCTCGCGCTGGTCGAGGTGAAGGCGCGCTTCGACGAGGCCGCGAACATCGTCTGGGCGCGCAAGCTCGAGAAGGCCGGCGTCCACGTCGTGTACGGCCTCGTCGGCCTCAAGACCCACTGCAAGCTCCTCCACGTCATCCGCGAAGAGGACGGCACGCTGCGCAGCTACAGCCACATCGGCACGGGCAACTACAACCCCAAGACGAGCAGGCAGTACGAGGACTTCGGTCTGTTCACCGCCGACCCGCAGGTCGGCCGCGACCTCACCCGCCTGTTCAACGAGCTGAGCGGTTATGCGATCGAGAAGAAGTTCAAGCGCCTGCTCGTCGCACCGCTGCACTTGCGCAAGGGCCTGCTCCGTCTCATCGACACCGAACGGCGCAACGCGCTGGAGGGCAAGCCCGCGCACGTGCGCATCAAGGTCAACTCGATGGTCGACGAGCAGATCATCGACGCGCTCTACCGTGCGAGCCAGGCGGGTGTGCGCGTGGATGTCTGGGTGCGCGGCATCTGCTCGCTGAAAGTGGGCCTGCCCGGCGTCGGCGACAACATCACGGTGCGCTCGATCCTCGGCCGCTACCTCGAACACTCCCGCATCTTCGCGTTCCACAACGACGGCGATCCGCAGGTGTACATCGGCAGCGCCGACATGATGCACCGGAACCTCGATCGGCGTGTCGAGGCGCTCGTGCGCGTCGCGGCGCCCGCCCACGTGAAGGAGCTCGTCGACCTGTTCGACCTGGCGATGGGCGACGACACGAGCTCGTGGCACCTGCAGCCCGACGGCGAATGGGTGCGCAGCAGCACGGGCCCCGGTGGCGCGCCGCTGCTCGACCTGCAGGACCGGACCATGACTCAGGTGCAGCGTCGGCGGCGCGCACGCGCGGTGCGATGACCGAAACGGCCGTGTACGCCGCGGGTGGCGTCGTCTGGCGTGTCGTCGCCGGGAAGCTCCGCATCCTCGTCATCCACCGCACCGCGTATGCCGACGTGACCCTCCCCAAGGGCAAGGTCGACCCCGGCGAGACCCTCGCCGAGACGGCCGTGCGAGAGGTCTTCGAAGAGACCGGCATCCGGGTCGCCCTCGGCATCCCCGTGGGCGTCTCGCGCTACCGCATGCCGCGGGGACGCCAGAAGATCGTGCACTACTGGTCGGCCCAGGCCACCGAAGAGGCGATCCGCGCATCGGCGTTCGTCCCGGGCAAGGAGGTCGCGGCGATCGAGTGGGTCTCACCGCGCAAGGCGCTGACCTACCTCTCGTACCCGGTCGACGTCGAGATCCTCGAGCAGTTCCTGCGCTACGTCGACGACGGCGTCCTCGAGACGTTCCCTCTCATCGTGCTGCGTCACGCCAAGGCTCTGCCGCGCGAGGAGTGGAAGGGCGCGGATGCCGCCCGCCCCCTCACCGCCCGCGGCGCGCGGCAGGCCGACGCGCTCGTCGGTCCCCTGCGCGCGTTCGGCGTGCGGAAGGTCGTCTCGAGCGACGCGGTCCGCTGCGTCACGACCGTCACCCCCCTCGCCGCGGCCCTCGGCACCCAGATCAAGCGCACGGCGCTTCTCGGGCAGGATGCCTGGGAGGACGGCACGTCGGATATCCGCGCCGTCGTCGGCAAGCGGGTGCGCTCACGCAAGCCCGCGGTGTTGTGCAGCCACGGGCCGGTGCTCCCCGGCATCCTGTCGGAGCTCGCCCTCGCGACGGGGACCCTGCGCGGCTCGTACCTCGGCAGTGCGTCGTCGCTCGACACCGGCGCGTTCTCGGTCGTGCACCTGTCGGCGACGAATCCCGGGTCGGGGATCGTCGCGATCGAGACGCACGAACCGAAGCCCTGAGAACCCCGCAATCCTCCGCGGCTCGTTCACCTGCCGTTCACCGGCACAGCGCACGTTGGTAAGAGTCGATCTCTACCGTCGGGGCGTGCCCTGCACCGGGCCGAAACCCTGAACATGTGAAGGATTCCACAGTGAAGCTCACCCGCATCGCCCAGCTGGGCGCTGTCGCCGCCGTCGCGGCCCTTACTCTCACCGCCTGCGCCTCGAACGAGGGTGGCACCACGCCCACCGGCTCCGAGTCGGCCGGTCCCTCGCTCTCCGGCACGCTCAACGGCCAGGGCGCCTCGTCGCAGCAGGTTGCCGTCCAGGCGTGGACGTCGGCGTTCAACGAGGCCAACCCCGACGCCATCATCAACTACGACCCGGCCGGTTCGGGTACGGGCCGCGAGTCGTTCCTCGCCGGCGCCGTCAACTTCGCCGGCTCCGACCGCGCGTTCAAGGTCGACGAGATCGCCAAGGGCGGCTTCGGCGCCTGCGCCGCCGACTCGGCCATCGTCGAGATCCCCGCCTACATCTCGCCCATCGCGATCATCTTCAACGTGCCGGGGGTCGACTCGCTCAACCTCGACGCCGCGACCGTCGCCGGCATCTTCGCGGGCACCATCACGAAGTGGAACGACCCGGCGATCGCCGCCGACAACGCCGACGCCACGCTTCCTGACCTCGCGATCAACCCCGTCCACCGCTCCGACAAGTCGGGCACGACGGGCAACTTCACCGACTACCTCTCGGCCAACGCCGCGGATGTCTGGACGTGGGGCTCGGTCGAGGAGTGGCCGGCCGGCGTCGTCGGCGAGGCCGCGGAGAAGACCTCGGGCGTCGTCGAGGCCGTCAAGGCAGGCGAAGGCTCGATCGGTTACGCCGACTCGTCGCAGGCCGGTGACATCTCGGCCGTCGCGGTCAAGGTGGGCGACGAGTTCGTCGCGCACTCCCCCGAGGGCGCCACGATCGCCCTCGACGCTTCGTCGATCGAGGACGGCCGCACCGACGGTGACCTCGCCTTCAAGATCGACCGCACCACGACCGAGGCCGGCGCCTACCCGGTGCTCCTCGTGAGCTACCTGATCGCCTGCGAGCAGTACGAGGACGAGAACATCGCCGCCCTCACGAAGGCGTTCTTCCAGACCGCGGTCAGCGAGGACGGCCAGAAGCTCGCCGCGACCAACGCCGGCAGCGCCCCGATCTCGGAGAACCTTCGCACGAAGGCCCTCGCCGCGATCGACCTGATCAAGTGATCCCGACCGGACGGCCTTCCTGCGCAGGAGCGCGGGGAGGCCGGCCGGCCGCCACCTCGCCCGGGCACCGACAAGAGAGAGTGCGATGACAACGGCATCCACCGCCACCGACGCCGCGCCGCAGCGCATCCAGGCCAAGCAGCGTCCCGGCGACCTGTGGTTCTCGGGCACCGCGGTGTTCGCGGGCTCGATGATCGTAGTGACCCTCGCCGCGGTCGCGATCTTCCTCATCGTCCAGTCGGTGCCCGCCTTCGGCGCCACCAGCGAGACCGCGTCGCTGCTGAAATCGAACTTCTGGGCCTACGTCGCGCCCCTTCTGTTCGGCACGATCTGGGCGGCGTTCCTCGCACTGCTGGTCGCGGTGCCGCTCTCCCTCGGCATCGCGCTGTTCATCACGCACTACGCCCCGCGCCGGCTCGCCCAGAGCCTCGGCTACGTCGTCGACCTGCTGGCCGCCGTGCCGTCGGTCGTCTACGGCCTCTGGGGAATCCTGGTTTTCGCGCCGTCGGTCGTCCCCACGTACACGTGGCTCAACGCCAACCTTGGCTGGATTCCGCTCTTCTCCGGCCAGGTGCTCGCATCGGGCCGCACGATCCTCACCGCGGCCCTCGTGCTGGCCGTCATGGTGGTTCCGATCATCACCGCGATCTGCCGCGAGATCTTCCTGCAGACGCCGCGGCTCCACGAAGAAGCCGCCCTCGCCCTGGGCGCAACCCGCTGGGAGATGATCCGCATGGCGGTGCTCCCCTTCGGCCGCTCGGGCATCGTCTCGGCATCCATGCTCGGACTCGGACGCGCGCTCGGCGAGACGATGGCGGTCGCGATGGTGCTCTCCGCCACGAACGTCGTCACGCTGCAGTTGCTGACCTCGCAGAACCCGTCGACGATCGCCGCCAACATTGCTCTGACCTTCCCCGAGGCGTACGCCCTCAACATCAACGTCCTGATCGCGACGGGTCTGATCCTGTTCGTCGTCACCTTCGCCGTCAACGCGCTGGCACGCTGGATCGTCAGCCGTCGCAAGGAATTCTCGGGAGCGAACTGACATGACCACGGCCCCCGCTCCCACCCCGATCCGCCCCGCGGCATCGGCGCGCGTCCCCCTCACGACCGGCCACCTGCCCCGCTGGGCGCCCTGGACGCTCCTGCTCGGATCGCTCGCCGTGTTCGGCGCAATCCTCGGCGTCATCGGTGCCGCCTCCGGCACGGAGTTCTCCGTCTCCGGCTGGATCATCCTGTCGGTCCTCGCCTACCTCGTGCTGATCTACGTCATCTCGCGCATCGCCGAGGGCGGCCGTCGCGCGCTCGACCGGCTGATCACGGGCATCGTGTCGTCGGCATTCGCCATCGCGATGGTGCCGCTCGTCTCGGTCTCGTGGACAGTCGTCAGCAACGGCATTGCACGCTTCGATGCGACATTCTTCTCGAGCTCGATGCGTAGCGTCCTCGGCGAGGGCGGTGGCGCCGTGCACGCGATCTGGGGCACCGTGCTGATCACGCTTGCGGCGGCGATCATCTCGATCCCGATCGGGCTCATGACCGCCGTCTACCTCATCGAGTACGGGCAGAACTCGCGCCTCGCGCGCGCGATCACCTTCCTCGTCGACGTCATGACCGGCATCCCCTCGATCGTCGCGGGTCTGTTCGCCTACGCCCTGTTCGCCCTCTTCTTCGGCCCGGGCGTTCGACTGGGCATCGCGGGCGCCGTGGCTCTCTCGGTCCTCATGATCCCCGTCGTCGTCCGCTCCAGCGAAGAGATGTTGCGGCTCGTTCCCAATGAACTGCGCGAGGCCTCGTACGCGCTGGGCGTGCCTAAGTGGCTCACGATCGTCAAGGTCGTCCTGCCGACCTCGATCGCGGGAATCACCACCGGCGTCATGCTCGCCATCGCCCGCGTCATCGGCGAGACCGCTCCGCTGCTGATCACCGCCGGGTTCACGGATGCCCTCAACACGAACCTGTTCGACGGGCGCATGCAGACCCTCCCCGTGTATATCTACTCGCAGTACGCCTACAAGGGCATTCCGCCCGAGGCATACGTCGACCGCGCGTGGGCCGCAGCCCTCACCCTCATCCTCATCGTCATGGCCCTGAACCTGATCGCGCGCCTCGTCGCGAAGCTGTTCGCCCCGAAGACCGGCCGCTGAGCGCTCGTCACCCGAAAGAGAACCCGTGTCAAAGAGCATCGAAGTCAACGACCTCAACGTCTACTACGGCGACTTCCTCGCCGTCGAGGGCGTATCCCTCGAGATCCAGCCGCGGAGCGTCACGGCGTTCATCGGCCCGTCCGGCTGCGGCAAGTCGACGTTCCTGCGCACCCTCAACCGCATGCACGAGGTCATCCCCGGCGCGCGCGTGGAGGGCGAGGTGCTCCTCGACGGCGACGACCTCTACGGCCAGGGCGTGGACCCCGTGCTCGTGCGCCGGCAGGTGGGCATGGTCTTCCAGCGCCCGAACCCGTTCCCGACGATGTCCATCAAGGAGAACGTGCTGGCGGGCGTCAAGCTCAACAACAAGCGCATCTCCAAGAGCGACGCGGATGCTCTGGTCGAGAGCTCGCTGCAGGGCGCGAACCTGTGGAACGAGGTCAAGGACCGCCTCGACAAGCCCGGTTCGGGCCTCTCCGGTGGCCAGCAGCAGCGCCTCTGCATCGCGCGTGCGATCGCTGTGTCCCCCGACGTGCTGCTGATGGACGAGCCCTGCTCGGCGCTCGACCCGATCTCGACGTTCGCGATCGAGGAGCTGATTCAGGAGCTCAAGACCGAGTACACGATCGTCATCGTGACGCACAACATGCAGCAGGCCTCGCGCGTGAGCGACAAGACGGCGTTCTTCAATATCGCCGGCACCGGCAAGCCCGGCAAGCTCATCGAGTACGACACGACGAACGCGATCTTCACGTCGCCCGCCGTGCAGGCCACCGAGGACTACGTCTCCGGCCGCTTCGGCTAGGCCGTTGTCCCACTTCTGACGAGGGTTGTCCCACTTGGGGCAGCCCTCGTCCCAGTTGTGGTTGCTGTGCGGGTGCAGAACCGACCAAAATCGGGACATGCCCCGACGGGGCTTGCCCAACGCGGGGGCGGGTCAGTCGCGGGGGCTCAGGAGGTAGGCGTTCATGGATGCCGTGAGCGCCGCATCCAGCGGCAGCGCCGCGTCGTCGATCGCGGTGATCGGGGCCGCGAGGCGCACGCTCGACACGAGCCACGCCGCATCCGCCGCCCCAAGGTCCGCGACGGGGATGTCTTCGTACGCGGTCGGGTGGCCGGCATCCTCGAGGTGCTCGAACAGGCTCAGCTGCGTCGTGCCGTGCAGGATCGCGCCGGTCGGCGCCGGTGTGACGAATGTGTCGCCCCGGCGCAGGATGAGGGATGCCGTCGGCGCCTCGAGCACGTACCCGTCGCTCGTCGTGAAGATCGCGTCCTCGGCTCCGCGCCTGCGGGCCTCGCGCAGCGCCGCCATGTTGACGGCGTACGACAGGGTCTTCGCCCCGAGCAGCAGCCACGGAGCGCGTGCCGGGACATCGAGCGCGTACCCGCGGTCGAGCGTCACCACCCGGATGCCGTCGACGCGGGCGGCCGTGAAGTCGGTGGCCTCGGCGGCGGTCACCCATGCCGTCGGCGCCGGGCCGTGTTCGACGCCGCGGCTGAGGATCAGCTTGATGACCGCCTCCCCCGGCCCGCACTGTGCGGCGGCGAGCTCGACGGCCGCGCGCCACTGCGCCAGGTTCGGCGCGGGAAGGTCGCACAGGTTCGCAGAGTGAGCAAGTCGGTCGAGGTGCGCCGTGACCTCCTGCGGGTGCGCGTCGACGACGCCGATCGACTCGAAGATGCCGTCGCCGCGCTGCGTGCTCAGCTCGCCGACGGTGAGCGCGGGAGCGGCCGGATCGACGACGGTGAACGTGCCCGCGAGGTCGGTGCGATCGTCACCGGCGGCAACGGGGTCGATCATGAGTGCAAAGCGCCAGGCCATGACCCGAGCCTACGCCGGGGAATGCCCGCCGCCCCGCCGGTTGTTACACTGAGTCAGCCGGGCCGCAGTAACCCCGGGCTCCATCTTTCGCCGCTATGAGCGGCCACGCGCCGAGAGGCGTTCTGCGGCCCGGCATCCTCATGCCGGGGTGCAGAACGGCTCTCCCGCGAAGCGGCCAAAGACACGAGGCGTTCTGCGGCCCGGCACCAGTCAGTCAGTCAGTCAGTCAGTCAGTCAGTTCAGCGCGTCGCGCCGCCAGAGCCCCGCGCACGCGGTGAGGTCGGCGGCATAGGTGTCTAGTCGCAGGGCGCGGGTCGTGAACTCCGCGGCACGTTCGGGCTCATTCGCGTCGTAGTCGTCGGCAAGGTCGGCAGCGCCCGCCGCCTCGACCCGGCAGAAGGATGCCGCGCGCTCGAGCGCGACCGCGAAATCGCCGGTGAACACTCCGCGCAGGATCTCATCGACGAGGGCCATGAGCTCTTCCGGCCCCGCGGGCGTGGGCGCCCCCGCGACGACGACATCGACCGAGGTGCGCACGGCGCGACCCCGCTCGTACAGGAGCGCCGCGGCGCGAGCGTCACCGCGCACCATCAGCTGCAGCAGGTACAGCCGCCACAGCGCACCCGGAAGCGACCGCGCGGGCGAGCGCGACCACAGCTCGGCGATCGTGTCGATGCCGTGTGCATCGGTGAAGGTGACGAGGCGGTCGACCACATCCGCGTCGGGTTCCTCGCGCACGCGCGTCAGCAGAGCGGATGCCGTGGCATGCGCCGCGCGGGACACCTCCGCGGGATCGGTCGACCCGAACCGGCGATCGAACGTGGCTGCCGAACGGCGGACGGGTTTGTGGAAGTCCCGGCGGTCGTCAGTCACCCATCCAGGGTAACGGCGACGGAGGCGCGCGGCTCGGATCACGCCGTCGGGATCGCGAACAGCGGGTCGGTCGTGGGAGCGCCACCCGGCGAGCCGCCCGACTGCTCGACCGTCACCGCGATCGTGTCGCCCGGCTGCATCGGCCCCGACAGCTGGGCTGTGCCGGCGCCGCCGCTGGCCGAGAACGTCCCGGCGGACACGGGTGCGTCCCCGCGCACATACCAGAGCTCGAACGTCCGGTCGGCGGGCAGTTGCGGCAGTCCGTCCGCGACGAGCACGACCTTGCCGAGGCTCTCCGACCAGTGCACGGTCGCATCGCCGCCCTCGAACGTCGTGGATGCCGACGCGGCATCCGGCGCCGCCTCGATCTCGGCGAGCGCCGTCACCGCGGGCGGGGTCTGCCACAGCGTGGCGATCGCGCCGACGCCCCAGCCGATGCCCACGAGCAGCGCCAAGGAGGCGACGAGCGCGAACAGACCGCGACTCCACGAACGCCGCTGGAGGGCCTGCACGACGTCGGTCGGCGGGGGTGGCGATACAGGGGCAGACACAGGAGCCACGTCGACGGCATCCTCTGCCGCATCCCCCGTCGCGCCGGGAGCGCCCTCCGACGCACCCGCGACCGCCGCGAGCAGTCGCGACCGAACATCGACCGGCGGCGCCACCGGCGCGGCGCCCTCGGCGAGCGCGGCGGCCGTCTCGGCATCCCGATCGGCGATCCGCTGCCACTCCGGGTGCGCGGCAATCGCCTCGGCGAACGCGCGCTCGTCATCGGGCGAGAGGGCGCCCAGAGCATGCCCGGCGGAGAGCTCGGCGAACTCGTCTTCGGTCATGTGGTCACCCCCATCTCCTGTCGCAGGCGCGACAGTCCGTCACGCATTCTCGTCTTGATCGTCCCCAGCGGCGAACCGGTCAGGGCCGCAATCTCGCTCTGACTGTATCCCCCGAAATAGGCGAGGGTCAGCGCTTCACGCTGCGGGTCTGGCAGTGCGCCGAGCGCCCGCGCCACGCGCCTGCTCTCGATGCGCAGCTCGACCTGATCGTCGACGGCCTCTTGCGGCGTGTGCAGCTCCCGCAGGCCCGCCTTCTCGTCGCGCTCCGTGCTGGATTGTGCGGATCTCACGCGATCGACGGCCCGCCGATGCGCGATCGTCATGATCCACGTCCTTCCCTGCCCCTTGTTCGGAGCGAACGACGCAGCGGATTGCCACACCTCGAGGAAGACCTCCTGCAGGATCTCTTCACCGTGGGCTCGATTCACGAGCACCCGCAGGATCAGACCGAACACGCGCGCCGACAGCATGTCGTACAGCTGCGCGAAGGCGACCTGATCGCGATCTGCGATGCGCACGAGCAGCTCCGCCACGTGATCGCGCGCCGGAGGGTCGGCCGGCGTCTCGCCCGCTACATCCACTCCGTCGATGACCATCCTCCACAGCATGCCTCATCTCGCGCCTCCTGTCTCACGGATGCTCACCCGAACGTGAACGAGTACACTTCGACGCCCGGGTCGACCTCGATCGAGAGGATGCCGGGTTCCACGGCACCCCGCTTCACGAGCTCGTACGAGCGCGGAGTTCCCGACACGTCGATCGTGCGCTCGGAGCCGTCCTGGTCACGCACGCGCACAGAGCCTTCGCCGGCGAGCACCATCCGCACTTCGGCGGCGTGATAGTCGAGTCGGATGCCCCCGGCATCCGCCCCGCTCGGCGTCGCGAACTGCGTCTCGACCCGCCAGGCGCCCTCGAGCGCGAAGGTGTCGGATGCCTGGTCGGCCGGCAGCGAGAACTTGCTCTCGCCCGCCCGATAGGCGCCCGGCCCTGCGAAGTTGACGTCCTTCGACGACCCGAGAAAGGTCTCGCGCGTCGTGGATCCAGCCTCGGGCGTGTCATCGCTCGTGCCGGTCGCCGCGGGAAGTGACACCGACGGGTCAGCGTCTTCGAGCAGCTCCCGGATCATCTTCTCGGTCGCGGCGTAGTTGCCTTCGCCGAACGAGATGTGCCGCACGGTGCCTTCGGCGTCGATCAGGTAGTGCGCGGGCCAGTACCGGTTCCGGTACGCCGTCCACGTCGACAGGGTGTTGTCGAGGGCGACGGGGTACTCGATCCCGAAGTCGCGCGCGCCGGCGGCGACGTTCCCGGCATCCTTCTCGAACGCGTACTCCGGCGAATGGATGCCGATGACCTGCAGCCCCGCATCGCGATACGCCTCGTCCCACGCGACGACGTGCGGGATCGACCGCTGGCAGTTGATGCACGAGTACGCCCAGAAGTCGATCAGCACGACCTTTCCGCGGAGGTCGGCGAGGTCGAGCCCTCCGCCGTCCGGCGTGTTGAGCCACGACTCGATGCCGCGGATGGCGGGAGCCGGGCCACACGATTCGAGCTCGTCGGCGCCGTTCGTGCACTGGTCGAGTTGCTCGTTCTCGGGCGTGACGAGACCGCCGAGGCCGAGCGCTTCGGACGCCTGCTCGTTGTCGGTGAGGTCGCGCTGTAGCTGGGCGGTGTAGTCGGGCAGCAGTCGCTGCAACTGCTGCGGGACGTTGAAGACGAGGCCCACGGCGAGGGCGAGCATCGCGACGCCCGCCGCGATGCGCAGGCCGCGCTCGCGGGTGCGGAACGCTCGGATGCGCTCGACGACGCCGCGGCCTGCGAGCGCGAACACGAGGAGCGGAATCGCGACGCCGATCGCGAAGGATGCCGTGAGGAGCACCGTGCCGACGCCGATCTGTCCCGTCGCGCCCGCGACGATGATCGCAGCCAGCACGGGGCCCGCGCACGGGACGAAGACGGCGCCGAGGGCAAGGCCGACGCCGAAGCCACTTCCGCGGTTTTCGACTTCGCGCCGCGGGAGCCACTGGAACGGCTTTTCGAGCAGCTGCTCGAACCGCGGCACCATGAGTCCGATGCCGATCAGGATGAGCACGACGATGCCAACCCACCGGATGACGTCCTGCGGAAGATTCAGCAGGCCCAGGATGAGCGATCCGACCAGGGTCACGAGCGTGAAGCTCACGACGAGGCCCGCGATCACAAGGTAGGGCCGACTACGGCGCGCGGGCACCGTCTTGCTGTCGCCCTCGAACCGGGCAGACTGCGCGCCGCCGGTGAGGAAGATGACCGGCAGCACCGGCAGGATGCACGGCGAGATGCCCGTGATGAGCCCGCCCAGCAGGCCGATGATGATGAGGTCCATGGACTCCCCCGTCTCTGTCGGGAGTCGTTCGCCGCCGCGCGGGTTTCGGATTGCCCGGCATCCGATGTCGATCCGATCCCATCCGATTCCGGGAGGGCTCCGAACCAGTCCCGAGGGCGCACTCCGCGACCCCTGTTCACGACCCTGACCAATGGAGGACATCATGCTCAGCACGACCAGGAAGATCACGGCAGCACTGACTTTGACCATCGCGGGAGCGTTCGCGCTGTCGGCGTGTTCGTCGGGTGCCGCAGCGCCCGAAGAGACCAGCCCCGCGGCAATGGAGTCGCCCTCGATGACACCCGAGGCGATGGAGAACGACCCGGCGGCGAACCTCGTCGGCCCCGGCTGCGCCGCCTACGCCGAGGCCGTGCCGGATGGCGCCGGCTCGATCCAGGGCATGTCGCAGGATCCGGTTGCCGTCGCAGCCTCCAACAACCCCATGCTGAAGACGCTCGTCGCGGCCGTGAGCGGCCAGCTGAACCCCGACGTCAACCTCGTCGACACGCTCAACGGCAGCGAGTTCACCGTGTTCGCGCCGGTGGATGACGCGTTCGCCAAGATCGACCCCGCCACGATCGACACGCTCAAGACCGACAGCGCGCTGCTGACGAAGATCCTGACGTACCACGTGGTCCCGGGTCAGATCGAGCCGGCCGACATCGCGGGCATGCACACGACCGTCGAGGGCACCGACCTCGACGTGACCGGCTCGGGCGACGAGTGGATGGTCAACGACGCGAACGTCATCTGCGGCGGGGTCCAGACGGCGAACGCCACGGTCTACCTGATCGACTCGGTGCTGATGCCGACCAGCTGATCAGGTCAGCGGAGCGGCCGTCGGCGCGGGGAGCGCCGGCGGCCGCTTCGGCGCGCGCATCAACCGGTATCGAGTCCTGCGGTGATCATTGCGCGAGACCTCCAGTTCGCAGGCGCGCGTTCCAGCGTGACAATGGCGTGGCAATTTCGACAGCGAACTTCACACTTGGCCAGTTCGGCCTTGATGGTCTCGATCGAATGCCCTTCCTTCACGAGCTGCATCACATCGGCGCGCTTGACGGCATCCGGACGATGGTCGAAGTCGAGGACTCTCAGATCGCTATTCCCACAGTCGACGCAGGGATGCTGGTGGAGGTACTCAGCGAGAAACTCCTTCGCGTCTCTGCGGCGTTGAGCATTGCGGGCGACAATCACTGCTATGTGCTTGTCACGGTTCGCCGCGTAGTACCGGCGGGAGGACTCGCGGTTGCAGTCACGACACACTTCTTGCAGCCCGTCAGCGCGCGAGCGCTTTCGATTGAAATCGGTCAGTGGCTTAGACTGCCGACAGGATCCGCACACCTTCTCCTGCGGCTCTAGCCCCCGTAGCTCAGAGGCAGAGCAACCGGCTTTTAACCGGTGGGTCGAGATATCGTAATTCTCCGGGGGCACCATTCATCCGTTGTACTCGAAGCCGCCGACATCGCGAGCGACACGGCATCCGCCGGTCAGATGAACTGGCTGATTCCCGCAAACGTCGTCGTCATGATGTTGATGGACCAGACGACCGCGACGATGAAGCCGACTACCGTCACACCGATCCACACCCAGAGCGGAGCCCATCCGCCACCCACCGTGCGGCGACGGAGCACGACGGCGCGCCCGATCATGTACACCGCGAGGCCGCCGTTGATTCCCGCGAAGAACGACCAGGCCCAGTGGAACGGCGCAGGAACGCCCCGGCTCCGCAACTCACGCCAGTCCAGCCAGCACAGCACGACGAGACCTGCGTAGCATCCCCAACTGACGAGCGACAGCAGGAGGATGCGCCCCGCCCAATCCTGCAGCGCGGCGATCTCTCCGTTCAGCTCGGCGCGGATCACGGCTTCCATGTAGCCGTTCCAGTCGAAGAGGAAGAGCATCGCGAAGGGAAGCGCAGTCACCACTACGGCCAGCCAGATCCAGACGGTGTTGGTATCGACGTTCACGGGCGCGGGCGGCGCGAGCGGGGTGACCGGCGCGGCGACGCCGTACGAAGCGGTCGGGGCGAGCTCGCCGAACCGCGGCTGCGGCTGTTGCGGCGCTGTCGCGGTCGCCTCCTGCTGATAGGCCGTCCAGCCCACGCCGTCCCACCACCGCTGGCCGCGGGGGTCAGCAGGGTCGGGGTACCATCCCGCGGGGGCGCTCACGCGGCACCCACCAGGTCGGCGCCCGCGTGGGCGAGTTCGGCGAGGGCCGCCTCCGACGGCTCGGGCGCGACCCCGGCGACCAAGTCCGTCAAGACACGCACGTGGATGCCGTGCGCAATCGCATCCAGTGCGGTCGCGCGAACGCAGTGGTCGGTGGCGATGCCGACAACGTCGGCCTCGGTCACGCCGGCGCCTGCGAGCAGCTCTCCGGCGGTCTCCCCGGCATCCGTGGTGCCCTCGAACAGCGAGTAGGCGGGCTTGCCCTGCCCCTTCTTCACGTGATGGGTGATGGATGCCGTGTCGAGGCCGGGGTCGTATTCGGCGCCCTCGGTGCCGGCGATGCAGTGCGCGGGCCACGTATCGACGAAGTCGGGATCTCCCTCGAGCGCGATGTGCCCGCCGTTGTCGGAGTCGGGGTCGTGCCAATCGCGCGACGCGACGATCAGCGCGTAGTCCGCGGCGTGCGCGGCGAGGTGGGCCGAGATCGCCTCGGCGACCGCGTCACCGCCGGCGACGGCGAGCGCGCCGCCCTCGGTGAAGTCGTTTTGGACATCGACGATGAACAGGGCTCTGGTCATGGCTCGAGGCTACCCCGTTCGGGCGCCTCGGCACCGCGCCTCGCGAGCTTCGACCGCCACCAGATGACCCTCCCGAGGTCGTACGCCGCGGCCGGCACGAGCAGCGACCGCACGACGAATGTGTCGAGGAGCACCCCGAAGGCGACGATGAAGGCGAGCTGCGCGAGGAAGAGGATCGGGATCACCCCGAGCGCCGCGAACGTCGCCGCCAGCACGAGACCGGCCGAGGTGATCACCCCGCCGGTCGCCACAAGTCCACGCAGGATGCCGGGGCGCGTGCCGTGGCGCAGCGATTCCTCGCGCACGCGCGACATCAGGAAGATGTTGTAGTCGACCCCGAGCGCCACGAGGAAGACGAACCCGTACAACGGCACCGCGGGGTCTGCACCCGGGAAGTCGAACACATGGTTGAACACGAGCGCGCTCACGCCCATCGCCGCGCCGAACGACAGGATGACGCTCAGGATGAGCAGCACCGGCGCCACGACCGCGCGCAGCAGCAGCATGAGGATCACGAGGATGACAAACAGGATCACCGGGATGATGACCGTGCGGTCGCGGATGGAAGTGTCGTTCGTGTCGACGTCGATCGCGGTCGGGCCGCCGACGAGCGCCACGCCCTCGCCGAGCGTGTCGGTGAAGGATGCCCGCAGGCCCCGGATCGTCTGCTCGGCGGCAAGCGAGTCGGCCTCGTCGGCGAGGGTCGCGACGAGTAGCACATCGCCATCCACGACCGTCGGCGCGGGCGCGTCGGCACCGGGCGGACCGGCGACCGAGTAGACGGGTTCGCCGCCCTCGACCGTCACCGAGATCTGTCCCGATGCGGCATCCTGGGAGACGGCGGCCACGCTGTCGATGCCGTCCGATGCCTCGAGCACCGAGACGGATGCCGCGACCTCGCCCTCGGGCACGATGACGTAGGCGGGGCTGCCCGACCCGGCGGCGAAATGCTCGGCGAGCACGCTCTGCCCGTCGCGGGCTTCGGAGGCACCGAGTACGAGGTCGCTCTGCGGCACACCGTCGGCCTTCAGCTGCAGGATGCCGGCGGATGCCGCGAGGAGCACCACCGTCGTCACGATCCACACGGGCCGGGCATGCCGGGCGATCAGCCGCGCCTGGCGCGGCCAGAACCCCTTCACGGACGTCGTCGCGTCCGTCGCGAGGGCACCGACCTGGTCGCCTCCGACGCGCGCGGCGCCCGGCTTCGGAATGAACGGCCAGAACGCCGCCCGTCCGACGAGGGCGAGCAGCGCCGGTAGGAACGTCAGCGCCGACAGCACCGCGAACGCGATGCCGATCGACGCGATCGGGCCGAGGGCGCGGTTGGTCGCGAGGTCGCTCAGCAGCAGACACAGCAGGCCCGCGATGACGGTGCCGCCCGAGGCGACGACCGGCTCGAACGCTCCGCGCCAGGCGGAGCTCGTGGCATCCCATCGCCGCTCACCGCGCGCGATCGCTTCGCGGAAGCGCGCGACGTAGAGGAGCGCGTAGTCGGTCGCGGCGCCGATCACGAGGATGAACAGGATGCCCTGGGCTTGGCCGTTCAGCACGAACACGCCGGCCTTCGCGAGCCACCAGACCGTCAGCAGTGCGACGCACAGCGCGAAGGTCGAGGTCAAGAGGACGAGGATCGGCAGCAGCGGCGAGCGGTAGACGATCACGAGGATGACGAACACGGCGCCGAGCGCGACCGCCAACAGTAGCCCGTCGATGCCGAGGAAGCCCTTGACGAGGTCAGCAGTGAAGCCCGCGGGGCCGGTGACCCAGGCATCCAATCCATCGGGCAACTCTTCGGAGATCGCCTCGCGCACGGCTTCGACCGTCTCGCCGACGTCACCGGCGGTCAAGATCGGGACGAACAGTTGGGCAGCCTCACCGTCCTCGGACGGCAGCGCGGGCGAGATGTCACCGACGCCCTCGACATCGCCGATCGCCGCGGCGAGGTCGTCGATGTCGGCGAGCTGAGTGTCCGTGAGCGCGCCGTCCCCCGTCACGACGACGACCGCGGGGATCGTGTCGCCGCCGGTGAAGTCCGCGAGCCGCTCCTGCACCTGCGTCGCCTCGGCCGATGACGGCAGGAAGCTCGACTGGTCGTTGGTCGCGACCTCGTCGACCTTGCCGAAGTACGGGCCACCGATCGAACCTCCGATGAGCCAGATCAGCACCAGCAGAGCGGGGATGCCGATGCGCAGCCAGCGGGAGGGTGTCACGGCGCGAGAAGTCATATCGCTAGTTTAGCTAGCAATCTGCTCCGCGGCATCCGCTTTCGGGGAAACCGATCGATAGGGTGATCGGCATGCTGTCCGCCGCGCTCGCCTTCGTCGGTGCGCTCGTCTACGGCTCGGCAGATTTCCTCGGCGGGCTCGCGTCGCGGCGGCTCCCCGCGGTGCTCGTCACCGCCGTGGTGGCCTCGTCGGGAATGGTGCTCCTCCTCGCGCTCGCGCCCTTCGTGGGCGGATCGCCGACGGCCGACGATCTGCGCTGGGGCGCTCTCTCGGGGATCGTGGGGTCGATCTCGGTGGTCCTTCTCTACGGATGCCTCGCGATCGGCCCGATGAGCGTGCTGTCACCGGTCACCGCGGTCGTTTCGGCGGTCGCGCCGATGCTGTGGGGCGTGCTGGTCGGCGGTGAGCGTCTCGGGGCGCTGTCTGTCATCGGGCTCGGCCTCGCGATCGTCGCGATCGTGCTGGTGGCGCTCCTCCCCGGCGAGCGGATCACCCGGCCGTCCGCGCGGGGCCTCGCGATGGCCGTGGGCTCCGGGCTCGCCATCGGCGCATTCCTGATCGTCCTCGATCAGTTCAGCGCGGATGCCGGGCTCCTCCCCCTCGCGCTCGGACGTGCCGTCAACAGCGTGATCATGGCCGGCGCGGTCGCCTGTCTTGTCGCGCTGGCGGTGCGGGCGGGCCGCCCCGCTCGATCGGCGCTCGCGACGCGGCAGCGGGTCGTGGCCGTCACCGCCAGCGGGCACGTCGACGCCGAACCCCATCACACCGCCCTGCCGCTCACCGCGCGGCGTGCCTGGACGCTCGCGCTCGTGTGCGGTCTCGTCGACGCGAGCGCGAACGTGCTGCTCGTGCTGGCGCTCCGCACCGGCGGAGATCTCGCCGTCGTCGCCGCCCTCACGGCGCTCTACCCGGCCGGTACCGTCGTGCTCGCCGCGGTCGTCTTGCGCGAGCGGATCACCGCACTGCAATGGCTCGGGCTCGCGCTGGCCCTCGCCGCCGGCGTCCTCCTCGCCGCGGCCTGACGCCCCGGCATCCGCGAGACCCGGTCTGCGCGTCGAGATGTACGTTCACGGACGGGGGTTTCGACGCAGGACGTGGGTCTCGCGGTCAGCCGCGGGTGAAGTACAGGACCCAGCCCGTCACGAGGCACAGGATGCCGAGAGCCAGCATGCCGCCCGCAGACACGGCGAGCGTTCGCAAGCCCGGTGCGCGGCGAGTCAGACGCATCCGGCCCTGCCAACCGTGCCGGTACCAGATGGATGCCGTGTCGCGCCCCTCGAGGATGACGGCATCCGCGGGGGTCGCAACGGCGCTGTTGGCGTCGCCGTCGGCGTCGAACCAGCGCACGACTGTGTCACCGTCTTCGCGGTCGACGATCGCGTCGGCGCTCAGCCAGGTGCCGTCAAGTGCCCAGAGGACGACCGCCGCGACGGCGAGAAGTGCGCCGGCACCGAAGCCGACCCAGGTGAAGACCTCGAGCAACACGTCGATCACGTGTTCCATGGGTCCTCCGATGATGGAGTGGAGCCGCCCAAGGGAATCGAACCCTTGACCTTTTCATTACGAGTGAAATGCTCTGCCGACTGAGCTAGGGCGGCGCAAGGCGCTGGCGCCGTGCACGATGTTCGATCTTACAGGGTTGTCAGGCTTGCCGCGAACCGCACCGAACCTGCGGCGTCACGCCACGCAGGTGAGGCCGTCCTCGGGAACGGTGCCCTTCACGAGGTAGTCCTCGACGGCCCGGTCAACGCAGGTGTTGCCCTTGTTGTAGCCCGTGTGTCCCTCGCCCTCGCGGGTGATCAGCACGCCCGACGACAGCTGATCGGCGAGTGCGACGGACCACTCGTACGGGGTCGCGGGGTCATTCGTCGTGCCGACGACGACGATCGGCGCGGCGCCGTCGGCGGTGATGCGCTCACGGACCCCCGTGGGCGGGTACGGCCAGACTTCGCAGGAGTCGACGCCTTCCCAATAGGGGGCGATGGTCGGGGCCTTTTCCGCGATCAGCGCGTCGGACGCGTCGATGTCTGCCTGCGTGGTGTCGAGCGGATAGTCCATGCAGTTGTAGGCGCGGAACGCCTCGGTGGAGTTGTCCTGATACGATCCATCCGCGTCGCGGCCGAAGTAGAAGTCGGCGAGATAGAACGCCGTGTCGGCGTCGCCCGCGAGCGTGTCGGCGAGCGCCTGGGTCAGGTACGACCAGCTGTCCTCCGAGTACAGCGCGGCGATGATTCCGGTCATGAGCGCGTCGGCGCCGAGCCGCCGGCCATCCGTCGCGGTGAGGGGCCGCGCGTCGACGCTCGCCAGGAGAGCGCCCAGATCGCCCATCGCCTCATCGAGGGTGCCTGTGAACGGGCAGTCACTGCCCGCCAGACAATCGGACATGTACGCGCGCAGCGCCGACTCGAAGCCGACCGCCTGGATCGTCCCGACCTCGAGGCCCGAGATCGACGGGTCGATCGCACCGTCGAGCACGAGACGCCCGACGCGCTCGGGGAAGAGCTTCGCATAGGTCGCGCCGAGGAACGTGCCGTACGAATAGCCGAGGTAGTTGAGCTTCGAGTCGCCGAGCACGGCCCGCAGCAGATCCATGTCGCGTGCGGCGTTGTCGGTCGTGATGTAGGCGAGGATGCCGTCGGAGTTCGCCTCGCAGGCATCGACGAACTCCTGGTTGCGGGCGGTGAGCTCGCTCCGCCACCCGTCGCTGCCGCGCGGGTCGGCAGGGATATCGAACAGGTAGGCATCCATCGCCTTCGGGTCGAGGCACGACACTGCCGTAGAGCGGCCCACTCCGCGCGGGTCGAAGCCGATGACGTCGTACGCGTCGCTCAGCGCCGCACCCACTGCAAACGATGCCGACTGGGCGATCAGGTCGTAACCGCTCGCCCCCGGGCCACCCGGATTGGTCAGGAGCGATCCGATCGCGTCCCCGTTGGTCGCTGCGCGGCGGATGACGGCGAGGTCGATCGTGCCCGCCGAGGCGTCGGACCAGTCGAGCGGCGCAGTGACCGTCGTGCAGTCGTAGGAACCGCTGTCCATGCCCATGCACGACCGCCAGTCGAGGCGCTGACCGTAGAGGTCCTCGAACCCGGCGGGTGCACCCTCCGTATCAGGGGTACGGCTCGGCGCGGGCGTCGCGATCGCCTCAGGCGGGATAGCGGCATACAGGCATCCGGAGAGAGTGATGGCCGCGGCGACAACGCCGGCGATGACGGCCGATACTCGACGGAGCGCGGAGCCCCGGCGGTCAGAGACGTGGTTCACGGTGTCCTTCCGCTCGCCACGGTGACGAGCATGCTCTCAAGCGCGAGCGCCGGTGCGGCGTTGCCCTCGAGGTTGGTGCGGGTGGCGGAGATCTGATCGAGTACGGTGAGCGTGCGTTCGGGCGTCCACGCGGCGGCGAGCGCGGCGATCTCGTCGGTGAGCTCGCGGTTGATGAGACCGCTACTCTGCCCGAACTGCAGCATGAGCGCGTCGCGGAACATCGATTCGAGATCGGTGAGCACGCGGTCGAGACCGTCGCGGAGGCTCCGCGTCGCCCGGCGCTTCTGGTCATCTTCGAGGGCGTTCAGCTGCCCGCGGACGGCGGGCGGCACGGCGGCACCCGGCGTGATGCCGAGGGTGCGCAGCAGCGCCTCTCGCTCGGTCTCGTCGCGCTCGGCCGTCAGGGTCTTGGCGTCGTCGGTCGCGAGCTGCACGATGCGCGCCGCCGTCTCGACCGCCGTCGCGACGCCTCGTACCGCCAGGACCGCGCGGAGCGTCTCGTCGCGGCGGGCGCGTGCGTCGGCATCCGTCGCGAGGCGCACAGCCATGCCGATGTGGCGCTGCGCGAGGCGCGCGGCCTGCTCGGCGGTCGCCTCGTCGACGCCCGTGCGAGAGTTGATGAGGCGCGCGACGTCGGCGACATCGGGCTCGCGTAGCCGGAGCGTCCGCACCCGCGAGCGGATCGTCGGCAACAGGTCGGCCTCGCTCGGGGCGCAGAGAATCCAGACGGTACGCTCGGGCGGCTCTTCGAGGGCCTTCAGCAGCACGTTCGACGTGCGCTCGACCATACGGTCGGCATCTTCCATGACCATGACGCGGTAGCGCCCGAGCGACGGCGAGAAGTAGGAGCGCTCGACCAAGGCCCGGGCATCCTTGATCGAGATGATGACGCCCTCGGTGCGCAGGGCCGTGAGGTCGGGATGCGTCCCCGCCAGCACCTGCCGCATCGCGCCCTCGTCGCCCGGCTCGGCGATGAGGGCGGCGGCAAACGCCATCGCGAGGGTCGAGCGGCCGGAGCCCGCCGGACCGGTGATGAGCCACGCGTGGGCGAGCTGCGCCGGATCGGATGCCGCCGCCTGCAGCTGCGCGAGCGCGTCGCCCTGACCCCACACGTCTTCCCAGGGAAGGGTGGGCGCGGCGGACGTCATAGCGCCCAGCCTACGGGGTGCCTGCGACGTCGCCCCGGCGCTCACGCCAGCGCATCGGCGACCCGCGCCCGCACCGCCGCCGCGAGCTCGCTCGGGGGCAGGGTCGCATCCAGGACGAGGAAGCGCTCCGGCTCGCCGGCGGCGAGAGCGAGGTACGCGTCGCGCACGCGCGCGTGGAACTCGCTTTTCTCGGCTTCGAGCCGGTCGAACGGCTTGTCGGCCGCGTCGAGGCGCACCCGGGCGGATGCCGGGTCGAGGTCGAGCAAGACGGTCACGTCGGGCAACGCGCCCTCGGCCGCCCAGAGCGACAGGTCGCGGATTTCTCCGGCATCCAGCACCCGGCCCGCACCCTGATAGGCGACGGACGAGTCGAGATAGCGGTCTTGGATGACGACCTCGCCGCGGGCGAGGGCGGGGCGTACGAGGGTTGCGACGTGATGCGCGCGGTCGGCGGCGTACAGGAGCGCCTCGGCGCGCGGCGCGATGTCGCCGCGGTGGTGCAGCACGATGTCGCGGACGAGCACGCCGACCTCGGTGCCGCCCGGCTCGCGCGTGCGCACCACCGTGCGGCCTTGCTCACGCAACCACTCCTCGAGGAGGGTCGCCTGCGTCGTCTTGCCGGCGCCGTCGCCGCCCTCGATCGTGACCCAGAGTCCGCGCGGCATCACTACTTCTTGGCGGCGGGCTTGCGGGCCGGCGCGCGGCGGGTCGTGCGCTTGGGCGCGGGCCCCTTGGCGCGCTTGTCGGCGAGCATCTGCACGGCGATCTCGAACGTGATGTCATCCGCCGTCTGCCCGCGCGGGATCGTCACGTTTGTCGTACCATCCGTCACGTACGCACCGAAGCGGCCGTCCTTGATGCGGATCGGCTTGCCGCTGACGGGGTCCGCCTCGAACTCCTTGATCGAGGTCGCGGCCCGGTTGGCGTACTTCGGCTGCGCGTAGATCTCGAGCGCCTGCTCGAGCGTGATGTCGAAGATCTGGTCCTCGCTCGTGAGCGAGCGCGAGTCGGTGCCCTTCTTCAGATACGGACCGTAGGGACCGTTCTGCGCTGTGATCGGGGCCTCGGTCTCGGGGTCGACGCCGACGGTCCGCGGCAGCGAAAAGAGCTTGAGGGCCGTGTCGAGGTCGATGGTCTCGGGCGACATGCTCTTGAACAGCGAGGCGCGGCGGGGCTTGGGCGCTTCGACCTTCTTCTTTGCGACGCGCTTCTTCGGCGCGCCCGGGGCCGGCTCGGGAGCAGGCTCCGGCTCGGGCTCTGCGGGGAGCACCTCTTCGAGGTAGGGTCCGAACCGCCCGTCCTTGACGACGATGTCGCGCCCGGTCTCGGGGTTCTGGCCGAGTACGCGGTCGCCGGCGATGGGCGCGTCGATGAGCTCGCGCGCCTTCTCGGGCGTGAGCTCGTCGGGGGCGAGGTCACCGGGGACGTTGACGATGCGCGAGGTGCCATCGCCGTTCGGGACGTCGAGGTACGGTCCGTAGCGACCGAAGCGCAGCGTTGCGACGTCGCCGATGCGGGTCGCGTTGATCTCGCGCGCGTCGATCTCGCCGAGGTTGTCGAGGATGTGCCGGAGGCCCACGTGGTCGCTCGAGCCGAAGTAGAACTCCTGTAGCCACTCGACGCGCTGCTGCTCGCCGCGGGCGATCGCGTCGAGGTCGTCCTCGAGCGCCGCCGTGAAGTCGTAGTCGACGAGGTCGGCAAAGTGCTGCTCGAGCAGCCGCACGACGCTGAACGCGAGCCAGCTGGGGACGAGCGCCTGGCCGCGCTTGGTGACGTACTCGCGATTGATGATGACATCGATGATGCTCGCGAACGTCGAGGGGCGACCGATGCCCTTCTCTTCGAGCGCCTTGACGAGGCTCGCCTCGGTGTACCGGGGCTTCGGGCTCGTCGCGTGGCCCTTCGGCTCGATGTCGCGCAGGTTCAGCACGTCGCCGACGGCGAGCTGCGGCAGCGACTGGTCGTCGGCCTTGTCGGCATCCCCACGCTTTTCGTCGCGGCCCTCTTCATATGCTTCGAGGAAGCCCTTGAAGGTGTAGACGGTGCCGGATGCCGTGAACGATGCCTTCTTTCCCCCGGCCTCCGCATCGAGCGTGACGGTCGTCGTCTCGTACTTCGCGTCGGACATCTGCGAGGCGACGGTGCGCTTCCAGATGAGGTCGTAGATCCGCAGCTCATCGCGATCGAGGGCGGATGCCACCGACGAGGGCGTGCGGAACGACTCGCCCGACGGGCGGATCGCCTCGTGGGCCTCTTGCGCGTTCTTGCTGTTGTTGCGGTAGCTGCGCGGGTTCGGCGGGACGGCACGGTCGCCGTAGAGCGCGACGGCCTGCGAGCGGGCGGCGGCGAGCGCCTGGGCCGACAGCGCCGTCGAGTCGGTGCGCATGTAGGTGATGTAGCCCTTCTCGTAGAGCCGCTGCGCGACGCCCATGGCGTGCTTGGCGCTCATCGAGAGCTTGCGCCCCGCCTCCTGCTGGAGGGTCGAGGTCGTGAACGGGGGCTTGGGGCTGCGCGTGCCGGGCTTGGCCTCGATCGCGACGACGGTGGCCTCGCCGGCGGCTTCGAGAGCGGCGGCAAGCTCACGTGCCTGCGTTTCGCTCAAGACGATGACGGCCTTCTTGAGCTGACCGGCGTCGTCGAAGTCGGTGCCGCGGGCGAGCGGCGCGCCGTCGAGGCGGGCCAGGCGCGTCGCGAAGGCGGGGTCGTTCGCGCGTCCGCCGGGCGAGGCGACGGCCTCGACATCCCAGTAGTCGGCCGAGACGAACGCGATGCGCTCTCGCTCGCGGTCGACGACGAGGCGGGTCGCGGCGGATTGCACGCGGCCGGCGGACGTTCCCTGGCCGACCTTGCGGCGGGTGACGTCGGAGACATCCCACCCGTAGAGGCGGTCGAGGATGCGGCGCGTCTCCTGCGCGTCGACGAGGGCGAGATCGAGCTCTCGCGTGTTGTCGACGGCGGCGCGGATGGCATCCTTCGTGATCTCGTGGAACACCATGCGCTTGACGGGGACCTTGGGCTTGAGCGCTTCGAGCAGGTGCCACGCGATGGCCTCGCCCTCGCGGTCTTCATCGGTGGCGAGGAGGAGTTCGTCGGCGTTCTTCAGGGCGCGCTTGAGTTCGGCCACGGTCTTCTTGCCGCGATCGCTCTCGACATAAAGAGGGGTGAATCCGTTCTCGATGTCGATCGAGTACTTGCCGACCGAGGTCTTCTTGAGCTCGGCGGGGATGTCCTTCTTATCGGCGAGGTCGCGGATGTGCCCGACCGAGCTCAGCACCTCGTAGCCGTCGCCCAGGTACCCCTGGATCGACCGCATCTTCGTCGGCGACTCGACGATGACGAGCTTCTTGCCCGTCTTGGCGTTCGCCTTGGTGCTCTCGGCCACGTGCTGTCCCTTCTTCGTTGCACACCATACACATGTCCTGCGCATGAGAAGGCTGGGAGCCTACGGCGGCGGCCCGGCCCGCGCACGCGCCTGCGCCGCGAACGGGCCCGCCCCGACCTCTACGCGCACGGTCGCGACGAGGCCGTCGAGGTCGCACGCGAGGAGGTCCGCACCGGATGCCGACGCCACCGCCGCGGCGACGCTGCAGGCCGTCTCGCCCGCGGCGAGCGGGACCGCACCGGACGCGCCGTCGGCTGCGGCGAGGGCCGCGGCATCCGCTGCCCCGGCCGCGCGGGCGGCTCGAATCGTCGCGGCGCCGGTCGCCCCGACGCCGAGCGCGAGGGTCGCGGTGATCGCGAGCGCGCCGATGCCCGCGGCGGTACCCGCCATCAGCGGCCGCCCGACAGCGCGCACGAGCGCGCGCGGAGCGCGGGCACCACGACGAGCGGCAGGCGCGCGGGAGCAGTCGCCGTGACGCAGACGAGGTCGCCCTCCGTCGACACGCTCGCGACCGAGCCTCCCGCGACCGCGGCGACGATCTCGGCGAGACGGGCGGTGGACTCCTCGCGCGCCGCGAGCCTGGCTGCCTGCGCCGCCGCCTGCTCGAGCCGCACCTGCTGGCCGGCGGCCGCGAGAGACCCGACCGTCAGCGCGAGCAGGACCACGACCGCGGGGACGACGACGGCGAACTCCGCCGTCGCCGATCCGCGGTCGCCCGAGCGCATTCTCACGCGACGGTCAGCGCTCTGCGGACGAGGTCGGTGAGGATGCCGCGCACCTCATCCGAGCGCATGATGACGACCAGCAAGCCCGCAAATGCGACCGCTGCCATCGTGGCGACAGCATACTCAGCGGTCGCGGCGCCGGACTCGTCGTCGAACAGCGCCGCGGCGTGGCGGCGGGTGAGTGTGGGCAGCGCCGCGGTACCCCTGCGGCTGGTGTGGAGATGTGTGGCGGTCATGGTGTGGCTCCTCGGATCGTGGATCTGGATGGATGGGTGGGCACGTTCATAGAGCCTCGCGACGGGGCGTTCACGGCGAGGCGAGGACGGGGATCGACCCGGTCATGACGGACAGCAGCATCGGCGCAACGCCGATCAGCAGGAACGCCGGCAGGGTGCACAGCCCCATCGGCAGCAGCAGCCGGGCGCCCAGGCGCGCGGCGCGGAGGCGTCCGTCGGTGCGTGCACGACGGCGGCTCTCGGCCGCCTCCGCGCGGAGCAGCTCGACGGCGGGCGCCCCCGCGCGCTGGGCGAGGGCGAGAGTGTCGCGGGTCTCCGCAAGGACATCGCCGCCGCCGGATGCCGCGACGACGGCGAGCGCGCGGTCGACCGACACTCCGCCCGACAGCGCGATCGCGACCGTCTCGGCCTGAACCCCGGCGAGACGCTCGCCCGGCCGGGCCGATGCGACCAGGCGTGCGCTCCAGCGGCGCGCCGCGAGCATGAGCAGGATGCCGCCGACGATGCAGGCGATGCCGATCGGCTGTGTCAGCGCGCTCACCAGGTCGAAGCCGAGAGCCGCGCTGAGTGCCACAGCGACGAGCGGCAGCCACCCGACAAGCCGCGCCGTCGCCGCCGGATCGGCGAGCGCGACCGCGACATCGTCGCGGGTCTCCTGCGCATCGCGCAGCGCATCGGCGAAGCGGCGCAGGCTCGACGCGAGCGGCGCCCCGACCGTCTCGGCGACCCGCCACGCGACCGCGACGTCGGTCCACGCACCGCGCTCGGCGGCGAGCGTGTCTCCGACGGCGGCCCCGGGCGGCGCTCCCGCGACGCGGGCTGCCACCGGATCTCCCGCCTCGGCGAGCAACTCCCATGCCCGCCCCGGCGCGATCCCCGCTTCGAGCAGCACCGCGAGGCGCTGCACGCCCGACGCCGACGAAGACCCCGCTGGCCCGGCATCCCTCCTCACGTCATCACCTCGACGGCGAGACGGCCATCGTCCAGCACCGGCCGGGCGAATCCGGCGATTCGGCGGATGCCGTCCGGCCCCCGCTCGACGTGCACGACGACGCCGATCGCGCTCACGACCTGGCGTGCCGTCGCGTGGTCGTCGAGCCCTGCAAGCGAGCCGAGCGCCTCGAGGCGGGCCGGCAGATCGCGGATGCTGCCGGCGTGGACGGTGCCCGCTCCCCCGTCGTGGCCGGTGTTGAGCGCGGTCAGCAGCTCGCGGACCTCTTCGCCTCGACACTCGCCGACGACGAGGCGATCGGGGCGCATCCGCAGCGCCTCGCGGACGAGCCGCGCGAGCGAGACAGCCCCCGCTCCCTCGAGGTTCGGCTGGCGCGCTTCGAGCCGGACGTGGTGGGGGTGGGCGATGCGCAGCTCCGCGACATCCTCGATCGTCACGATCCGCTCGGTCGGCGGAACGCGTCCGAGCAGCGCGGCGAGGAGGGTGGTCTTGCCCGCGCCGGTCGCACCCGTCACGAGCACGTTCTCGCGGCGCGCGACAAGTGCCTCGAGTCGCGCACCGGTGACGGCGTCGAACATGCCGCGCCGGCCGAGTTCGTCGAGATCGGGAAGATCGACCTGCGGCAGACGGATCGAGATCGCGGCGCCCGAACACGCGACGGGCGGTAGCACGGCGTGGACGCGCGTGCCGTGCTCCCATCGCACGTCGACGAGCGGCGCACCGTCGTCGAGATGACGCCCGCCGATGCCGATGAGCGCGACGGCGAGCGCGCGCAACTCGTCGGCGCCCGCGTGCCAGCCCGCCACGGGCTCGGCCCCGCGACCTCGATCGACGAAGAGCCCCTCGGTGCCGTTGACGAAGACATCGGTCACAGAAGGGTCGGAGAGCACGTCGGCGAGCGGCGCGAGCGCCGGGTGGTCGGGCAACGCGCGGCGCGGCGCACGCGGCGCGACCGGCGCGGCGGCCGGCTCTGGCGCAGCAGCCAACCCCACACCCGCCCCCAGGGGCGCGGGTCGACGCACGGCCTCGACCTCGCGGCGGCGGATGACGAACTGTTCGGACATGCCCCCGACGGTAGGGCGACGCCGAGGCGCGTGGAGCTCGGAGAGCCCGATCGGTGGACAGATCGCGAAAATCGCGGCCTGTGGAGGAGGAGGCGGCATCCCACTGGGGGGGAATGGGATGCCGCCTCAGCGGCGCGTCGCGCTGGGGGTCGCGAGGCGCCGCGCTTGCCGTGATCGAGAGACCGGCCGCGACTGAGCCTACGCAATCATCGCGCGAGCACAGGGATCGCCGAGCATATTCACGCTGATATATTTCTGAACTTTCGCCGGTGGCTGCTCCAGATGCGCGACTCCCTACTATCGGAGGTAGTGGGCGAGTCGTCGCGCTGGTTTGATGTCCTGCATCGTCCGGGAGAATCTCGACCGTCCGGACACCGCCGCAAAGGAGCGCGCACACATGAGCAGCCAGATCGACCACCTGCTGACCGAGACCCGCCGGTTCGCCCCGTCGCCCGACTTCGCGGCAAACGCCGTCGGCGCCGCGGAGCTCTATGCACAGGCGGATGCCGACCGCGAAGGCTTCTGGGCGGAGCAGGCGCGCGCCCTCCATTGGCACACGCCCTTCACGCAGGTGCTCGACTGGTCGAACCCGCCCTTCGCGCAGTGGTTCGCCGACGGCGAGCTCAACGTCGCTTACAACTGCCTCGACCGGCACGTCGAGGCCGGTAACGGAGATCGCGTCGCCCTCCTGTGGGAGGGCGAGCCGGGCGATGAGCGCCGCGTCACCTACGCCGAGCTCACCGACGAGGTGAAGCGAGTCGCGAACGTGCTCGAAGGTCTCGGGGTCGGCCAGGGCGACCGGGTCGCGATCTACCTGCCGATGATCCCCGAGGCGATCGCGGCGATGCTCGCCGTCGCGCGACTCGGCGCCATCCATTCCGTCATCTTCGGCGGGTTCTCGGCCGACAGCCTGCGTACCCGCATCGACGACGCCGGCGCGAAGGTAGTGATCACCTCCGACGGCGGATACCGCAAGGGCCGTGTCTCGCCGCTCAAGCCCGCCGTCGACCAGGCGCTCGCCGACCGCGGCAACGGGCCGCAGGCCACCGTCGAGCACGTGCTGGTCGTGCGGCGGACCGAGAACGAGGTCAGCTGGACCGAGGGACGCGACCTGTGGTGGCACGAGGTCGTGCCCACGGCATCCGCCGATCACGAGGCACAGGCCTTCCCCGCCGAGAACCCCCTCTTCATCCTCTACACCTCGGGGACGACGGGAAAGCCCAAGGGCATCCTGCACACCTCGGGCGGCTACCTCACGCAGGCGACGTTCACGAACAAAATCGTGCACGACCTCCACCCCGAGACGGATGTCTTCTGGTGCACGGCCGACATCGGCTGGATCACCGGCCACTCGTACGTGACGTACGGCCCGCTCGCGAACGGCGCCACGCAGGTGCTCTACGAGGGCACGCCCGACACGCCGCACCCCGGCCGCTGGTGGGAGCTCGTCGAGAAGTACGGCGTCACGATCCTCTACACGGCGCCGACCGCCATCCGCTCGTTCATGAAGCTCGGGCGCCAGGTTCCGCAGCAGTTCGACCTGTCGTCGATTCGCCTCCTCGGCTCGGTGGGTGAGCCCATCAACCCCGAAGCATGGATGTGGTACCGCGAGATCATCGGCGCGGGCGTCACCCCCATCGTCGACACGTGGTGGCAGACCGAGACCGGCTCGATCATGGTGTCGGCCCTCCCGGGCGTCACCGAGACCAAGCCCGGTAGCGCGCAAGTTCCCTTCCCGGGCATCGGAGTGGATGTCGTCGACGACGACGGAAACCACGTCGGCAACGGCAACGGCGGCCTGCTCGTCCTCACGAAGCCGTGGCCGTCGATGCTCCGCGGTATCTGGGGCGACCCCGACCGCTTCGTCGAAACCTACTGGGAGAAGTTCGAGAAGCAGGGCTACTACTTCGCGGGCGACGGCGCGCGCCTCGACGAGGATGGCGACGTCTGGTTCCTCGGCCGCGTCGACGACGTCATGAACGTGTCGGGCCACCGCCTGTCGACAACCGAGATCGAGTCGGCGCTCGTCGGCAACGAGGCGGTTGCCGAGGCCGCGGTGGTCGGCGCGTCGGATGAGACCACCGGCCAGGCCGTTGTCGCGTTCGTCATCGTGAAGCAGAGCTACCTCGACGCGCACTCCCCCGAGGGCCTCGCGGGCACCTTGCGCACGTGGGTGGGCGAGCAGATTGGCCCGATCGCCCGTCCCCGCGACATCTACATCGTCGGCGAGCTGCCCAAGACCCGCTCGGGCAAGATCATGCGCCGTCTGCTCCGCGACGTCGCGGAGGGTCGCGAGGTCGGCGACACGACGACCCTCGCCGACACCGCCGTCATGAGCGTGATCTCAGCCCAGGTGAAGTAGCGCGCAGCAACCTCACCCGCATCACGGAGACAGGGGAAATCACACACACAGGACGAGCTACGGCTCAGGCATCCTGTACCGGTGATTTCTCCTGTGTCGGTGACCGCTCCTGGGTTGGGGCCGCAGCGGTCACTCCCAGGCGAAGACGACCTCGACCTCGACGGGCGAGTCGAGGGGCAGCACCGGCACGCCGACGGCCGAACGCGCGTGACGGCCGGCGTCGCCGAAGATCTCGCCGAGCGTCTCGCTCGCGCCGTTGATGACGCCCGGCTGACCCGTGAACTCCGGAACGGATGCCACGAAGCCCGTGACCTTGACCACGCGCACCAGCCGGTCGACGCCGCCCACGGCATCCGCGGCGGCGGCGATCGCGTTCAGCGCGCTCTGGCGCGCATAGGCCTTCGCATCGGATGCCGGCACGAGGCCGTGCCCTTCGCCGACCTTGCCGGTCGCGGGCAGGGCACCCGAGACCATCGGCAGCTGCCCCGACGTGTAGACCAGGTCGCCGTGGACGACGGCCGGCACATAGGCCGCGACCGGCGGCACGACGGGCGGCAACTCGATGCCGAGCTCGGCGAGACGGGTCGTGATGCTCATGCGTTCTCCTCGAACTGCTGGGATGCCGTGGCCGCAGCGCCCAGGCCGGCGTTGGCCGCTCCCCCGCCGACGGGCCGCTTCAGGTAGGCGACGAGGCCGCCCTCGGGGCCGGTGACGACCTGTACGAGCTCCCACCCCTGCTTGCCCCAATTGTTGAGGATGGCTGCCGTGTTGTGGATCAGCAGCGGCGTCGTGAGGTACTCCCACGTGGTCATGAGGCTCCCGTTCATCAAGGCTTCGCCCAGGGTTGTCCCTTACGATCAACCCTATGCCTCAACTCAAACGGACGGCCACCGGCGTGCTCGGCGGCCTCGCGGGACTGGTCGGCTTGAGCGCAGTTGCCGGCATCCTCGTGACCGCCACCGTGACTCCGGCGATCGCCGTTTCGGGCTACGCGGCATCCAGCGTTCTCGACACGTTCGAGAACATGCCGAGCTTCCTCGAAATCGACCCGCTGATGCTGCCGACCGAGTTCTACCGCAAGGACAGTGCGGGCAACTGGATCCAGTTCGCGCAGTTCTACGACCAGAACCGCATTCCGGTCACCTTCGACCAGGTGAACCCCGTCATGTACGACGCGATCATCTCGAGTGAGGACAAGAACTTCTACACCCACGGCGGCATCGACCTGATCGGCACGGTCAGTGCCCTCGCCGGCAACGCCTCCAGCGGAGGAAACCGAGGCGGATCGTCGCTCACCCAGCAGTACGTCAAGAACGTGCTGCAGCAAAACTGCGAGCGCAAGGCAACCAACGACGAAGAAGTCCAGAACTGCTACACCTCCACGACGGTCAACAAGGGATCCGAGGGGTACCAGCGCAAGATCCAGGAGATGCGGTACGCGATCCAGCTCGAGAAGAAGAGCTCGAAAGACGAGATCCTCGTCGGCTACCTGAACATCGCGCACTTCGGCGGCAGCGTCTACGGAATCGGTGCGGCCGCGCAGTACTACTTCGGCACGGATGCCGCGAACCTCACCATCGCGCAGGCGGCGACCATCGCGGGTATGGTGCAGGCACCGAACACCTACCGGATCGACAAGCCCGAGGGCTCGACGACCGACAAGGCCGGCAACCCCCTCAACAGCGCCGCCGACGGCTACAAGCTAACGCTCGACCGTCGCCACTACGTGCTCGGCCGCATGCTCGACGACGGCAAGATCACGCAGGCCGAGTACGACGAGGCAGATGCCTCGCCGATCACGCCGACCATCACCCCGCGCAACCAGGGCTGCGTGATGGCGGTGGGTGCGGAGTTCTTCTGTGAGTACGTGCGATCCATCCTTCTTACCGACCCGGCGTTCGGCGAAGACAGCGACGAGCGCGCGGCGAACCTGCGTCGCGGCGGCATGAAGATCTACACGACGCTCGACCCCGACCTCCAGCAGACGGCTCTGAACGCGATCTCGGTCGTGCCGCCGACCGTCTCGTACATGAACCTTGGCTCGTCCGGCATCCAGGTCGAGGTCGGCACGGGTCGCGTCCTGTCGATGGTGCAGAACAGGCCTTACTCGATCGAAGACGTCGGCCAGAACGGCCCGACGACCCAGGTCAACTACAACGTGCGGACAGCCAACGGCGGCGGCGGCCACAACGCCGGGTCGACGTACAAGATCTTCAGCCTGCTGAACTGGCTCGAGCAGGGCAAGTCCGTCAACGAGGTCATCAACGGCCGCATCGGCACCAAGAAGGTGGATGTCTGCGACGGGCAGATCCAGCAGGTCAAGACGGCGAACGGCGTCGACGGAGCGATCGGCAACTTCGAGAACAACGGCGGCTACTCGGGCACGATCTACAACTTCACGCGCGACTCGCTGAACTCCGGCTTCCTCGCGATGGCCGAGCAGATCAGTGTCTGCTCGACGAACCGCGTTGCCGCGAAGCTCGGCGTGACCTACGGAAACGGCACGGCGCTAGACTCGTCGAACCTGCCGTACGACGTGCTCGGATCGAAGGACGTTGCACCCATCGATATGGCTGAGGCCTACGCGTCGGTCGCCGCGAACGGCATCTTCTGCGAGCCGAAGTCGATCGACCAGGCGCTGGATGCCGAGGGCAACGACATCACGCCGCAGACGACGTGCGAGCGCAGGCTCAGCGAAGAAGTCGCCTCGACGGCCGCGTACACTCTCGTGGGCGTCATGAGCGGAACGGGCGTCGGTGCGCGCATCGGCGACGGCGTCCCCGTGTTCGGCAAGACCGGAATCCACGAGTACGAGCAGACCTGGATGGACGGCGCCTCGACGAAGGTGGCGACCGTCGTCTGGGTCGGCAACGTCGAATCCATCAACGGCGTGAACACGAAACTCAACACACATCGTGAGAGCGGGTACCAGCTCTCCCGCATCCGAAACGCGATCTGGCCGAAGATGCAGGGCGCAGCGAACGCGAAGTACGGCGGCGACAGCTTCCCGCAGCCCGACAAGAACCTGACGAAGCAGGTGCTCACCGACCTCCCGAGCGTCATCGGGATGACGGTCGATCAGGCCACGAAGACGCTGGAAGGCGCAGGCTTCACGGCGGTCGTCGGCGACGCGGTCGACGGTGTCGAAGCAGCGGGTACGGTCATCGCGCAGAACCCGGGCGCCGGCAAGGTCGGCGCAGGCACCACCGTGACGATCAACCCGAGCAACGGTCAAGGCGCGCGGGTGCCAGCCGTCAGCGGAACGCCGAACCAGGCGGTCGCGACGCTGCGCAGCGCCGGCTTCGACCAACTGCAGGGCTCGTGCACGCAGAACAACGACGCCTCGAACGAGGGCACCGTCACGGGCACCAACCCCGCCGCGGGCAGCGTCGTCAGCCGCAGCGCGACGATCACGATCGAGTACCAGGCGAAGAACTGCAGCGGGCGAGGGTGAGTTCGCCCTCGCGCACCGCGCTCACGACCGCCGCGGTCGTGGGCGCGGCGGGGCTGTCGGCGGCGGTCTGGGGAACGTGCATCGAGCGGTTCCTGTTCGCTGAGCGACGGCACGACCTCGAGATCCTGCCCGCAGGGACCCCGACGCTGACCGTCCTGCATCTCTCCGACGCGCACATGGCGCCCTGGCAGCACCGCAAGCAGCGCTGGATCGCCGAGCTCGCCGAGCGCGTGCAGCCCGACCTCGTCATCAACACGGGCGACAACCTCGGGCACGCCGAGGGGCTCCGCGGCATTCGCGCCGCCTTCGCGCCGCTGCGGGGCGTGCCGGGGCTGTTCGTGCACGGCTCGAACGACGTGACCGGCCCCGCGGCGCGCAACCCTCTGCTGTACTTCTCGGGCCCCTCGCAGCGCACGCACCGCGGCGGCGACCTCGACACCGCGGCGATGGATGCCTACTTCACCGACGAGCTCGGCTGGGCGGACCTCAACAACGCAGCCGCGAGCGTGACCGCCGAGAGACTGCGCATCGACGCGTTCGGCGTATCGGACGCGCACCGCAGCTGGGATGACCTCGATGCGCTGCCGGACGCGATTGCCGACGTGCATCGGCGTCCGCTGTTCCACCGCGCCCAGTCGGCCGCGCTGACGATCGGCGTCACGCATGCGCCCTACCGTCGCGTGCTCGACCGCTTCATCGACCTCGGCGCGGACATGATCTTCGGCGGCCACACGCACGGCGGTCAGGTGCGCATCCCGTTCTCGCCGTCGGCACTGGTCGCGAACTGCGACATCCCGCTCGATCAGGCGCGCGGCCTCTCGGAGTGGACCCACGCGGGCCGCACCGTCCCGCTCAACGTCTCGGCAGGCCTCGGGCACTCGATCTACGCGCCGGTGCGGTTCGGATGCCGGCCCGAGGCATCCGTCCTGACGCTTCGCGCGCGCGGGTGATCCGGCGCCGCCGTCGATTCGTCCGCGGGCCCGGGACGGGGTAGACTCGGAGGGTTGCCACGGGGTGTGGCGCAGCTTGGTAGCGCGCGTCGTTCGGGACGACGAGGCCGCAGGTTCAAATCCTGTCACCCCGACAGCAGAGAGGCTCCGCTCCGGCGGGGCCTTTCTTCGACTGACGACGAACGGAGCCGCCGTGTCCACGCCCCGCCTGGTCGCCTTCGACCTCGACGACACCCTCGCTCCGTCGAAGAGCGCGATCGACCCGCGTATCGGCGAGCTGCTGCGGGCCCTCGCATCACGCGTCGATGTCGCGATCATCTCGGGGGGCCAGCTGGGGCAGTTCCAGACGCAGGTCGTCGACCGGCTTCCGGCCCTAGACGACGACACGCGCGACCGGTTCCACCTGATGCCGACGTGCGGCACGCAGTACTACCGGATCACGGGCGACGGCATCCACACCGTCTACGCGCTCTCGCTGACCGATGACGAGAAGCAACGCGCCCTCGCGGCCGTCGAAGAGGAGGCGAAGCGACTCGGCGTATGGGAGGCGGAGCCCTGGGGCGACATCCTCGAAGACCGCGGCTCGCAGATCACCTTCTCGGCGCTCGGCCAGCGCGCCCCACTCGAGGCGAAGATGGCGTGGGACCCGACCGGCGCGAAGAAGAACGCACTGCGGGATGCCGTGGCCGCCCGCATCCCCGACCTCGAGGTCCGCTCCGGCGGATCGACATCGGTCGACATCACCCACCGGGGCATCGACAAGGCCTACGGCATGCGGCGCCTGGCGGAGGTCACCGGCATCCCGCTCGATGACATGCTCTTCGTCGGCGACCGCCTCGACGAGCACGGCAACGACTACCCCGTGCTCGCGATGGGCGTCGCCTGCCACGCGGTCGAGGGCTGGGAAGACACCGCCGACTACCTCGACGAGCTCATCCCGACGCTGCCGACGTCCTGACGCTCTTGCGGACCGGCTTCGGCGCGGGCGCCGCGGGGCGCGCGACGGGCACGAGCCGTTCGAGCTGCGTCACGTGGCGGGGTTCGAGCTCCGCGAGCGACGAGACACCGAGGAGCTTCATCGTGCGCTCGATCTCGCTCTGCAGGATCGCGATCGTGCGGTCGACGCCGCGGCGCCCGCCCGACATGAGTCCGTAGAGGTACGCGCGGCCGATGAGCGTGAACTTCGCGCCGAGCGCGACAGAGGCGACGATATCGGCGCCGTTCATGATGCCCGTGTCGATCATGATCGTGGCATCCTTGCCGACCTCGCGGACGACCTCGGGGAGCAGATGGAACGGGATCGGCGCGCGATCGAGCTGACGGCCGCCGTGGTTCGACAGCACGATGCCGTCGACGCCGAGGTCGATGAGCCGCTTCGAGTCGGCGACGTTCTGCACGCCCTTGATGACGATCTTGCCCGGCCACATGCCGCGGATGATCTGCAGGTCGTCGTAGCTGATCGTCGGGTCCATCGCGGCGTTGAGGAGCTCGCCGACCGTGCCGCCGGTGGTGTTGAGCGAGGCGAACTCGAGCTTGGGCGTCGTGAGGAAGTCGATCCACCACCACGGCCGCGGGATCGCGTTGACGATCGTGCCGAGGGTCAGCTGCGGCGGGATCGAGAAGCCGTTGCGCTTGTCGCGCAGGCGCGCGCCGGCGACGGGCGTGTCGACGGTGAACATGAGCGTGTCGAACCCGGCTTTCGCAGCCCGCTCGACGAGGCCGTACGAGATCTCGCGCTCGCGCATGACGTACAGCTGGAACCAGTTGCGCCCGCGCGGGTTCGCGGCGCGGACGTTCTCGATCGAGGTCGTCCCGAGGGTCGAGAGGGTGAACGGGATGCCCGCGGCACCCGCCGCGCCCGCTCCCGCGATCTCGCCCTCGGTCTGCATCAGCCGCGTGAACCCCGTCGGCGCGATGCCGAACGGTAGCGTCGAGTGCCCGCCGAGAATCTCGACCGAGGTGTCAACGTCGGTGGCCGGGCGCAGGATGTCGGGATGGAACTCGATGTCTTCGAACGCCTGACGTGCGCGGGCCAGCGACAGCTCGCCCTCGGCGGCGCCGTCGGTGTAGTCGAACGCCGCCTTCGGGGTCCGCCGCTTCGCGATGCGCTGCAGATCCGCGATGGTCAGCGCCGACTCGAGCCGCCGCTTCGTGAGGTCGAGCTCAGGCTTCTTGAACTGCATGAGCTCGAGAAGCTCGGGGATCTTCGGAAGCTGTCGCTGCACCATGTCGTGGTCCTCTCGGTCAGGCGTCAGTTGTCGTCGGGCGCGCCATGCCGGCATCCGCGTAGTAGCCGGTGATGTGCGCGCGTACGAGGGCACGGGCTTCGTCCGGCTCGCCGCTTTCGATCGCGGTGAGGATGTCGGCGTGCTCGCGGCGCAACCGCTCGGAGGTCGCCGCCCAGTCCGGAATGCGCGCGGCGCCCGCGCGAATGTAGCTCTCGATCGTCGTGCGAAGCCCCGCCATGGTGGCGGCGACGACGACGTTGCCCGCGGCATCCGCCAGGCGCAGGTGGAACTGCGTGTCGAGGGCGAGGAACTCCTCGGGGGTGAGGTCCGTCTCGTTCATCGCGTCGACGGTGGCGTGTGCCTGTGCGAGGTCGACGCCCTCGCCGTCGGCGAGGTGCGCGACCGCCCACTCTTCGAGCAGCAGGCGGGTCTCGTAGACATCGGGGATCGGAAAGCCCTGGGCCGCGACCTGTAGCCGCAGGAACTGCGCGAGGCCGCCGTGCGGCGTCGCGGTGACGATCGCGCCCGCCGTCGGGCCCGATCCCGTCGCCGTGCGGATGAGACCCATCACCTCGAGCACGCGCAGCGCTTCGCGCACGCTCGAGCGGCCGACGCCGAGCGTCGCAGCGAGCTCGCGCTCGGGCGCGATGCGATCGCCCGGCCCGATCGTGCCCGCCAGCAGATCGCCCTCGATCTTCTCCAGCACGACGCGCCAGGCGCGTGCGGGGGTCTCGTCAGTCATCATCGCCCTCTCGACCGGAACCTTAATGGTCAGGCCACACTAACGCACTGTGGTCGGACCAGCAAAAACCGATCTGTCACACCACGTCAGCGAGGGTCAGCGCAGGCGTCCGCCCGACTCGCGCAGGTAGCACTCGGCGCACATCGACTCGTAGGTCACGGTCTCGTGCGAGAGCTCGTCGATCGCGACCTGGTCGCCGTCGAAGACGAACCGTCCTCCGACGAGACGCGCGTTGTAGAGCGCTTTGCGGCCGCAGCGGCAGATGGTCTTGAGCTCCTCGAGGCTGTGAGCGAGCTCGAGAAGGCGCGCCGAACCCGGGAAGGCCCGCGTCTGGAAGTCGGTGCGGATGCCGTAGGCGAGCACGGGGATGCCGTCGTCCACGACGATCCGCAGGAGGTCGTCGACCTGCGTGGGCGTGAGGAACTGCGCCTCGTCGATCAGCAGGCACGCGACCCCGCCGTCGATGCGCGCGACATGCTCCGTGACGAGGGCGCGCACGTCGGCATCCGGAGCGATCAGAAAGTCGACGGTGCGCGAGACACCGAGGCGGCTCGCGATCTGGTCGGCGCCCTTCGTGTCGATCTCGGGCTTGGCGAGGAGCACATGCTGCCCGCGTTCCTCATAGTTGTAAGCCGCCTGCAGGAGCGCCGTCGACTTGCCAGAGTTCATCGCGCCGTAGCGGAAGTACAGCTTCGCCATGCGAAACCCCGCGCCTCAGCGGTTGATCGACAGCGCCGCCGCCGTCGCCGCGATCTCGGCGGCTGCCTTCTCGGGGTCGCCGTTGAGGGTCGTCCCGTAGCTCGGGATGAGCTCGGTCAGCTCCGCCTCCCAGCCGGCGATGTGATCGGGGAAGCACTTCTTCAGAAGCCCCAGCATGATGGATGCCGCGGTCGATGCTCCCGGCGAGGCGCCAAGCAGGCCCGCGATCGAGCCGTCGGCGGAGGTCACGACCTCGGTGCCGAACTTGAGCTCTCCCCCGACCATGACCTGCGCGCGCTGGCCGGCGTTGAGCAGCTCCCAGTCGGCGGCATCCGCCGTCGGCATGAACTCGCGCAGGCTCTCGACCTTGCCGCTGTGGGTCTTGAGCAGCTCGCCCACAAGGTACTTCACGAGGTCGAGGTTGGTGGCACCGACCTTGAGCATGCTGAAGAGGTTGGACGGGCGCACCTGCGCGACGATGTCGGTGATGCGGCCGTTCTTGAGGAACTTCGGGCTGAACGTCGCGAATGGGCCGAACAGCAGGGAGGTCTGCCCGTCGACGACGCGCGTGTCAAGGTGCGGCACCGACATGGGCGGCGCGCCCACGGCCGCCTGCGAGTAGACCTTGGCCTGGTGCTGCGCGACGATCGCGGGATTCGAGGTCTTCAGCCACTGCCCGCCGATCGGGAAGACGCCGTAGCCCTTGATCTCGGGGATGCCGGAGGACTGCAACAGCTTGATCGCCCAGCCGCCCGCACCGACGAACACGAAGCGCGCGTCGATCGAGCCGGGCGTGCGCCCGAGGGAGTTCCGGTAGTGCACGCGCCACGTGCCGTCCTTCTGCCGGCGGAGCTTGCGCGCCTCGACGTTCGTGCGCACATCGACGCCGTGGCCTGCGATGTGGGTGAACAGCTGACGCGTGAGCGCTCCGAAGTCGACGTCGGTGCCGGCCGGCACGCGGGTCGCGGCGAAGGGCTCGTCGGCCTTCTTGCGCTTCTGCATGAGCAGCGGGGCCCACTGGTTGATGACGCGCGAGTCTTCGGAGTACTCGATGCCCGCGAACAGTGGCTGCTTCTTGAGCACCTCGTAGCGCTTCTTGAGGTACGCGACATCCTTCTCGCCGCGGACGAAGGTCATGTGCGGCGTCGCGTTGATGAACGTCGAGGGCGCATCGAGGATGCCGCGGGCGATGAAGCTCGACCAGAGCTGGCGGCTCTGCTGGAACTGCTCGTTGATCGTGACCGCCTTGGCGGGATCGACCGACCCGTCGGCGGCGGCGGGCATGTAGTTGAGTTCACAGAGGGCGGCGTGGCCCGTGCCGGCGTTGTTCCACGCGTTCGACGACTCCTGCGCGACCTCGCTGAGGCGCTCGAGCACGACGATCTTCCAGTCGGGCTGGAGTTCTTTGAGCAGGGTTCCGAGGGTGGCACTCATGATGCCACCGCCGATCAGGACGACGTCGACGGGTTCACTCACGGTGTCCCAGTCTAGGCCGGGTTTTCTCCGGCATCCGCGCGTGCGGGCATCCGGCGCCGTGAACTCTCGCGGTTCTTGCGCGTCCGGCGACTTCTGTGGCGTCAGGCGGCGGCGGTTGCGAGACGGGCCGCGACGAGCTCCGCGATCTGCACGGCGTTCAGCGCCGCACCCTTGCGCAGGTTGTCGTTCGAGATGAACAGCACGAGGCCCTTGCCCTCGGGCGCCGACTGATCGGCGCGAATGCGGCCGACGAAGCTCGGGTCGCTGCCGGCGGCCTGCAGCGGCGTCGGCACCTCTTCGAGCGCGACGCCGGGCGCGGATGCCAGGATCTCGCGTGCGCGCTCGGGCGTGATGTCGTCGCGGAACTCGGCGTGGATCGAGAGCGAGTGGCCGGTGAAGACGGGGACCCGCACGCACGTGCCCGCGACCCGGAGGTCCGGCAGTTCGAGGATCTTGCGGCTCTCGCTGCGCAGCTTCTTCTCTTCGTCGGTCTCGTTGTCGCCGTCGTCGACGAGGCTGCCGGCGAGAGGGATGACGTCGAACGCGATCGGGGCGACGTACTTCTCGGGCTGGGGGAAGTCGACGGCCGAGCCGTCGTGGACGAGGTCGAGTGTGTGGCCCTGCGCGAGGACACCCTCGACCTGGCCGAGGAGCTCCTGCGCGCCCGCGAGGCCCGACCCGGACACGGCCTGGTAGGTGCTGACGATGAGGCGCTCGAGGCCTGCCGCGGCATCCAGCGGCTTCAAGACCGGCATCGCGGCCATCGTCGTGCAGTTCGGGTTCGCAATGATGCCCTTAGGCGGGTTCTGCGCCGCGTGCGGGTTGACCTCGCTCACGACGAGCGGGACGTCGGGGTCCATGCGCCAGGCGCTCGAGTTGTCGATGACGACGGCCCCCGCCTCGGCGAAGCGCGGGGCGTGGGCGCGGCTGCCCGTCGCACCGGCGCTGAAGAGGGCGATGTCGATCCCGGTCGGGTCGGCGGTCGCGACATCCTCGACGATCACGCTGACACCGCCGAAGTCGACGGCGCTGCCGGCGCTGCGGGCCGTCGCGAACAGGCGCAGCTCGCGGATGGGGAACGACCGCTCCGCGAGAATCTCGCGCATGACCGTGCCGACCTGTCCGGTGGCGCCGACGACGGCGACGTTCAGTCCTGAGTCAGAGATGCGGGTCATGACGGGTTCCTTGCGTGGGAGCGGGTTCTGGCGATTCTACCGGGCGCACAACTTCGGAGATCTGCGCATCTTCGGAGCAATCCCGCCACTTCGGTCCGCAGAAGTGCAGATCTCCGAAGAACTGCAGATGGATGCCGGGGGCCGCGGCGGCGGGGGTGGATGGATGGCAGGCAGGGTGGGCTGGCGGGGGTCAGCGGCCGGTGCCGGCGTGGACGACGGCTTCGGTGTCGCCGTCGAGGCCGAAGGCCGTGTGCACGACGCGCGCGGCGCCGGCGAGGTCGTCGCCGCGCACGACGACCGAGATGCGGATCTCGGAGGTCGAGATCATCTCGAGGTTGACCCCCGCGGTCGACAGCGCTTCGAAGAGCGTCGCCGAGACGCCCGAGTGCGTGCGCATGCCCGCGCCGACGACCGAGAGCTTGCCGACCTGGTCGTCGTGCACGAGGCTCTCGAAGCCGATGCCCGCCTGCTCCCCCGCGAGGGCGCGGAGGGCGGTCGCGGCATCCGATTTGGGAAGGGTGAACGAGATGTCGGTGCGGCCGGTCGCGGCGGCCGACACGTTCTGCACGATCATGTCGACGTTCGCGCCGCTCTTGGCGACGACGGTGAAGATCTCGGCGGCCTTGCCGGGCACGTCGGGAACCCCGATGACGGTGATCTTCGCCTGGCTGAGGTCGGTGGCGACACCGGCGACGATGGGCTCTTCCATGGCGGACTCCTCTGCTGCAGCCGAGACGGCGGCGGGAACGGTCATTCCGGGGCCGAGGACGAACGTCCCCTGGCCGGAGCTGAAGGTGGACCTGGCGTTGATCATGACGCCGTGGCGGCGCGCGTACTCGACGGCGCGGATGTAGAGGACTTTCGCGCCGTTGGCGGCGAGTTCGAGCATCTCCTCCGACGAGATCACGTCGAGCTTGCGGGCGCGCGGCACGACGCGCGGGTCGGCGGTGAAGATGCCGTCGACGTCGCTGTAGATCTCGCACACGTCGGCGTCGAGGGCGGCGGCGAGCGCGACGGCGGTCGTGTCGGAGCCGCCGCGGCCGAGCGTCGTGATGTCGCGGGTGTCGCGGTTGAACCCCTGGAAGCCCGCGACGATGACGATCGCGCCCTCGTCGAGCGCTTCGCGCAGGCGCACGGGCGTCACGTCGATGATGCGCGCCGCGCCGTGGTCGGCGGTCGTGATCATGCCGGCCTGGCTTCCGGTGAACGAGCGTGCCTCGAAGCCCATCGAGTGGATCGCCATCGCGAGCAGCGCCATCGAGATGCGCTCGCCCGAGCTCAGCAGCATGTCGAGCTCGCGCGGCGCGGAAATCGGCGCGACCTGATGGGCGAGGTCGAGCAGTTCGTCGGTCGTGTCGCCCATCGCGCTGACGGCGACGACGACGTCGTTGCCCGCGCGGCGCGTGTCGACGATCCGCTTGGCGACGCGCTTGATGCTCTCGGCGTCGGCGACGGACGAGCCGCCGTACTTCTGGACGATCAGCGCCACGTGTGGAGCTCCCCGCGAGTGTCTGATGGATGCCGGCGACCGCCGGATGCGGGCGAACACGCCCAAGGAGCCATTCTACGGAGGCCCACATGCCCGCCCGACCATGTGACGGACGGACCTCCTCACCCCGCGGCCGTGGCGTAGCTGTTCGCGACCGCCGCGACGTCGTCGACGTAGCTGTCGAGGTGGTTGTACGAGAAGATCGCCGCGCGCCAGGCCACGGCATCCGCCATCGTCCCCGACGCGCACAGGTAGCGGCCCGCGGCGAGGGCGGCATCGTCGATCTGGTTCGGGTCGGCCGCGCCGTCGCCGTTGCCGTCGGCGCCCCAGCGCGCCCAGGTGTCGGGGATGAACTGCAGCGGGCCGACGGCACGGTCCCAGCGGGCGTCGCCGTCCCACGCTCCGCCGTCGGTGTCGGCGATCGCGGCAACGCCGTGACCGTCGAGGGCGGGGCCGCGGATCGCGGGGGTCGAGTAGCCGGACTCCTCGAGCACCGCGCCGCCGTGGCGCCCATGATCGGATTCGACCCTGCCGATCGCGGCGATCGTGTTCCAGCCGATCGCGCACGCGGCCTGCTCGGCGGCGAGCGCGAGGTCGGCCGAGGCATACGCTTGCAATGCCCGCTGCGGGATGCCGGTGGCCGACGCGACGCGGTCGAGCCACGCGGGATCGACGACGATCCGGGCGGTCGCGGGAGCGGCCTGAGCGGATTCGGGCGAGGGTTCCACCTCGGGCGCGACCGCGACGATCGGGGCGGGCGCCCCGGCATCCCCTGCCCCGGTCACGCCGGGGCCGGTGTCGCCGGCATCCGCCGCCGCGCTGACGACGACGATCCAGGCGCCCGCGACCACGGCCGTGACCGCCGCGGCCGCGACGAACAGCCGCATGCGCGCCATGACCGCTACCCGAACCGCCCGTTGACGTAGTCGAACGTGCGGGGGTCGATCGGCGCCTCGAACATCGCGGCGGTGTCGCCGTGCTCGACGATCGCGCCGGGCGTGCCCTGCGACGCGAGGAAGAACGCGCACTGCTGCGAGACGCGCTGCGCCTGTTGCATGTTGTGCGTCACGATCACGATCGTAACCTCGCGGGCGAGCTCGAGCATCGTCTCTTCGATGACGCGGGTCGAGGTCGGGTCGAGGGCCGAGCAGGGCTCGTCCATGAGCAGCACCTGGGGCTTCACCGCGAGCGAGCGGGCGATGCAGAGGCGCTGCTGCTGCCCGCCCGAGAGGCCACCGCCGGGAGCGCGCAGGCGGTCCTTGACCTCGTTCCACAGGCCCGCCGAGGTCAGCGACCGCTCGACGAGGTAGTCGCGCTCCTCGCGGCTGGCGCGGATACCGGTGAGCTTCAGCCCCGCGAGGACGTTGTCGTAGATCGACATCGCCGGGAACGGGTTCGGCTTCTGGAACACCATCCCGATCTTCTTGCGCGCGTCGACGAGCCGGTGCCCGGCGTCGTAGATGTCGTCGTCGTCGAGCAGGACCTCTCCGGCGAGGGATGCCGAGGGCACGAGCTCGTGCATGCGGTTGAGGATGCGCAGGAACGTCGACTTGCCGCACCCCGACGGACCGATGAGTGCGGTGATCTGCCCCGACGGCATCATGAGCGAGACGTCGTGGAGCACCTGGTGGTCGCCGAACCACGCCGAGATCGACCGGGCCTCGAGGGCCGCGGGCCGCGCGGGGGCGAGGGCGCCCGCCGACGGCGCGGGCCGGTCGGCGATGGCTGCGGCACCGGCATCCGTCGGCTCGAAGAACGGGGGCGGCGTCTGCTCGCCTCGGCGCCTGCGCCCGGTGAAGCGGGGGCGCGCGGCAGGGGCCTCGATGGTGGGTTCGACGGTCATGACGGAGGCTCCACTCAGAGAAGGTTCGGCAGAAGGCGGACGAGCTGGCCGGCGACCAGCACGCTCGCGAGGAGCAGGACGGGCACGAAGACGACCCAGGTCTTCTGCGCGCCGACCCGGCGGAAGGCCCACACGGCCGCGACCTCGGCGACGAGCAGGAACTGCAGGGCGAACACGAGCGCCCAGACGGTCGAGGTGTCGGTCGCCATCGCGCGATGCGAGGGCGGGAGCGTCAGTGCGGTGGTCTGGCGAGCTCCCGCGGGCAGCGCGTCGCCGACGAGTTTCGCGTCGACGTAGGCGATGCCCGTCGGCACGTACGGCGCGCCGCGCGCGGTCATGAGGATGAGGCGGCTCTCGCCGCGGACCGGGTTCGGCGGCGTCGGATCGCCCGCGTAGCGCACGCCGATCACCTCGAAGGTGCTCTCGCCCTGGCCCGTGCGCACCGTGAACTCGTCACCCGGCTGCAGAGTCTGGATGCGCGAGAAAGGGCCGCCGAAGGCCGCCGCGCGGCCCATCAGCACGCTGACCCCGGCCTGGCCCGGGAGCACGGTGTCGCGGCGGTGCCCCGGCCCGCCCATGAGCGTGCCCGACGAGGTCCCCTCGGCGACGATCTGACTGATGCCCAGCTGCGGAATCGTCAGGAGCGCGACGGGCGCGCCGTCGGCCAGCAGCACGTCGTCGAAGTCGCCCTCGCTGACCGGCGCCGTGCCCTCGGCGAGCTGCGCACGGAACACGTCGGAGAGCTGCTGTTGCGCCGCGAGGTACTGGATGTGGCTGAGCCCGACCAAGTACACGACGAACGCGAGCGTGAGAATCGCGACGAGGGCGAGGATGCCGCGGACCACCGCCTGACCGGGGCTGAGCGGCGCGTACTGCACGGGCGGGCGCGGCACGCGGCGCGGCGGCTTCGGCGGCCGCTCGCCCTTCGGTAGCTTCGGCGGCTTGGGCGGCTTCGGCGGGCGCGGAGGCTTCGGCGGCTTGCCGCTGGGCGGCGCCCCGGCATCCGTCGGCGCGATCAGCGCGGTCTGGTCATCCATGACGGTCATGCGGGCTCCCTCGCCACCGGGCTCGCGACGCGAAGCCGCTGCCAGACGCGTGCCGCCAGGATGCCGAGGAGGGCGACGCCCGCGGCCGCGACGAGCAGCCACGGAAACACGAACACGAGGGCGTCTCGCGTGATCGGCTTCACCTCGGTGCCGTCGATCGTCTCGGGCGGCGTGAGTGTCACGTGCGTGTCGACGAGCGTCCACTGCCCGGCGCCGTGGAGTTCGGCGCTGACCACCCGCGACTCCCCCGGCTGCAGCGCGCCGACGGCGACGGTCTGCTCATCGAGCGGGATGCCGAAGAGCCAACTGGTCATCCAGAACCGCGCGGCCCCATCGATCACGCTCTTCGACTCGTTGCGCACGGTGAACCACATGCGCACGGTGCCGCCGAGCGGGTCGACCGAGATGCTCGGTGAGGTTGTGAGACCACCCATCGTGAGGATGCCGGCGGCGCCGGCCGTGCCTGTTGTGCCCGGGGTCGTCGTGCCCGTCGTGCCGCCGGTTGTGCCGCCACCCGTTGTGCCGCCGTTCGATCCGCTCGAGCCTCCGTACCCGCTGCCGCCACCCGTCGTTCCGCCGGAACCCAGCCCCGAGCGCGGTGCACAGGATGCCGAGGGCCACGAGTGACACGGTGCTGCGCACCGTCGGAACCTCGTGCTGGGTGAGCAGGGCGATCGGCAGGTACGCGATGCCGACGACGAGCAGCGACAGGGTGATCGTCCCGAGCGAGGGCACGTGCGCGAGTTTCGTCGCGATGATGAACGGCGCGACCGCGTAGAGGAACGCCACGAGCAGCACCTGCCCGATCGCGGCGAGCGCGCTCGCCGGGTCGGCGACGGCAAGGCCCGGGCCGACCACGATGATCCCGACGCCGATGAAGCCGACGGCGAGTCCGATCGCGCGGGGCGGCGAGAGCATCGTGCGATCGCCGCGGGCGAGGGCGATTCCCGCCGCGAAGAGCGGGACGGTCGCCACGAGCAGCCCCGTGAGCCCCGACGGCAACGTCTGTTCGGCGCTGCCGAGGAGGAAGAAGGGTCCTGCCATCTCGATCGCGCCGAACGCGAGCACCCAGGGCCAGAGCTTCAGCGCGGGGCGTAGCGCTCCGCTTCGGATGGCGAGCGGCAAGAGCAGCACCGCGCCGAGCAGGGTGCGCCCGGCCACGATCGCCGCCGGCGAGTACGAGTCGACGGCTTCTTTGATGAAGAGGTAGGGGATGCCCCACAGCACGGCCATCGCGCCGTAAAGGAGCCAGGCGCGCCCGGACACCGCGGTGGACATCAGACGCTCCGGCGCCCCTCGAACGCCCGGCCGAGGGTCACTTCATCGGCGTACTCGAGATCGCCGCCGACGGGCAGGCCCGACGCGAGACGCGTGACGCGGATCTCGAGGGTGTGCAGGAGTCTGCTGAGATAGGTCGCCGTCGCCTCGCCTTCGAGGTTGGGGTTCGTCGCAAGGATCACCTCTTGCACGGTGCCGTTGGCGAGGCGCTGCATGAGCTGGGTGATGCGGAGGTCGTCGGGGCCGATGCCCGCGATCGGGCTGATCGCCCCGCCGAGCACGTGGTAGAGCCCGCGGAACTCGCGCGTGCGCTCGATCGCCGAGACATCCTTCGCGTCTTCGACGACGCAGATGAGGGTGCCGTCGCGGCGCGGGTCGCGGCAGATCGCGCAACGCTCCTGCTCGCTGACATTGCCGCACACCTCGCAGAAGCGCACCCGCTCGCGCAACTCGCCGAGGAGCTGCGACAGGCGCGTCACGTCGAACGTCGGCGTCTGCAGGATATGGAACGCGATGCGCTGGGCCGACTTCGGGCCGATGCCCGGAAGCCGCCCGAACTCGTCGATGAGGTCTTGGACGATGCCGTCGTACATGCCTAGCTGAACCTCGTCGCCGACTGGTAGGGCTCTTCGCGCACGAACGTCGCGCCGAGCACCTGACGCACGACGGCCTCGCCGACCCGCTCGATGCCGTTCACGCGCGGTGCGCGCGGGGCGGCGACCGGCCGCTCGACCGCGACGGGCACGCGCGGGGGCAGGGGCGCGTCTTCGTCGGGCGGGGGTGGCACGTCGTCTTCGTCGGGAGCGTCGTCGTCGGACGGCAGCACCGCGCCGTCGCGCTCGAGCGTGAGTGTGCGGACGGCGGATGCCGCGGCATCCTCGGGTTCGTCGTCGACCGCGAGCGAGGGTGCGGCGGGCGGGGCTGACGGCGCGGGTGCGGCGTCGACGTCGTCGGGCGTGGGAATCGAGGCGACCGCCCAGTCGGTGACGGCGGATGCCGCCGCCGCGCGCACCGACGGTGCCGCGGGCGGAGTCGGCGGAGCCGCGGGGCGGTCGGGGCCGCCGCGTCCGCCGGAACCACCGGGACCGTTCGGGTCATCACCCGGCGTGGGCTCGTGCCGGGCAACGTACTTCACCCGCACACCCAGGACGCCGAGGATAGCCGTGCGAAGGTCTTCGCTCGGGCCCTTGCCCGCCGCAAGCTTCTTGAAGGTCGCGACGTCTGCCTGGCTCTGGAAGTTCAGCGTCAGCACCTCGTCGGCATATGCGACCGGTGTCGCAGCGACGGCGATCGCCCACGACGTGCGACTGATCGGCTCAAGCTGTGCCAGGATCTCGGGCCACGCGCCCTGTACCCGGGCGAGGGTGACCGGGCCGGTCGGGACGGCGGGTGCGGGAGCAGCGACGGGCGGCTCAGGTGCCGGCGCGGCGGGGGCTTGGGGCGTTTCGACTCGCTCCGCTCGCGAGGCTGCCGGTGCGGGCGCGGCCGGTGCGGTCGCAACGGGCGCAGCCGCGGCCGGCGCGACGGGGGCGGCGGCCGAGTTCTGCGCCGCGAGCACGCGCGCGACGAGCAGCTCGAGCTGCAGGCGCGGCGAGGTAGCGCCGGTCATGTCGTCGAGGGTTCCGACCACGAGGTCGGCGATGCGCGAGAGGCGGTCGGCGCCGAAGGCGCCCGCCTGGCGCGACATCCGTTCGAGTTCGTCTGCGGGGATGCCGCGGAGCACCGCCGGCGCCGCATCGCCCGTCGCGGCGACCACGATGAGGTCGCGCAGGCGCTCGAGCAGGTCGTCGACGAAGCGGCGCGGGTCCTGCCCGGTCTGCACGACGCGGTCGATCGCCGCGAAAGCCGCCGCGGGGTCGTGCGCACCGAAGGCCGACACGACCTCGTCGAGCAGCTCACCGTGCGTGTAGCCGAGGAGCGCGACGGCGCGCTCGTACTTCACGGCGCCGTCTTCGGAGCCCGCGATCAGCTGATCGAGTAGCGACAGGGTGTCACGCGGCGATCCGCCGCCCGCGCGCACGACGAGCGGCAGCACGCCCGGCTCGACCTGCACACCCTCCTGGGCGCACAGCTCTTCGACGTACGACAGCATCGCCGCGGGCGCGACAAGCCGGAACGGGTAGTGGTGCGTGCGCGAGCGGATCGTGCCGATGACCTTCTCGGGCTCGGTCGTCGCGAAGATGAACTTGACGTGGTCGGGCGGCTCTTCGACGAGCTTCAGCAGAGCGTTGAACCCCTGTGGCGTCACCATGTGCGCCTCGTCGAGGATGAAGATCTTGAACCGGTCGCGCGCGGGCGCGAAGATCGCACGCTCGCGCAGGTCGCGGGCGTCGTCGACGCCGTTGTGGGATGCCGCGTCGATCTCGACCACGTCGAGCGACCCGCCGCCGCCGCGACCCAGCTCGACGCAGCTGTCGCACGTGCCGCACGGGGTGTCGGTCGGGCCTTCGGCGCAGTTGAGGCACCGCGCCAGAATGCGCGCCGACGTGGTCTTTCCGCACCCGCGCGGCCCGCTGAACAGATACGCATGCCCGACCCGGTCGCCGCGCAGCGCCGTCATGAGCGGCTCGGTGACCTGCGCCTGCCCGATCATCTCGCCGAACGACTCGGGCCGGTAGCGGCGGTACAGGGCGGTGGTCACCAGAACAGACTACGGCGTGGCACCGACATCGCGCCCGGCGCGGGGAACACGGGCCCCTCGCGTACCGTTTCAGTCATGGTGGAGCAGCACCCCGTCGACGTCGCCGTGATCGGCGCGGGTCAGGCGGGCCTGTCGGCCGCCTACCATCTGCGGCGGCGCGGATACTCCCCCGCTCCCGCCGAGAGCCCGTCGTTCGTGGTGCTGGATGCCGAGCACTCCCCCGGCGGCGCGTGGCAGCACCGCTGGGCATCCCTGCGGATGGCGACGGTCAACGGCATCCACGAGCTGCCGGGCTATCCCGTGCCGCCGGCCGACCCGGCATCCGCCGCCCGAGACGTCCTGCCCGCGTATTTCGCCGCGTACGAGGAGCGCTTCGACCTGCGCGTGCGCCGGCCCGTCGTGGTGCGCGCGGTGCGCCGCGCGGACAGCGATCCGCACGGGCGCCTGCTCGTCCAGACGGATGCCGGGGTGTGGGCCGCGGGCCATGTCATCAACGCGACGGGCACGTGGCGGCGGCCCTTCTGGCCGCACTATCCCGGTGCCGAGACGTTCCGCGGGCGCCAGCTGCACGTGCACGACTACGTCTCGGCCGGCGAGTTCGCCGGGCTGCGGGTCGTCATCGTCGGCGCCGGGATCTCGGCCGTGCAGCTGCTCGAGGAGATCTCGCGCGTCGCCGACACCTTCTGGGTCACCCGCCGCGACGTGACGTGGGATGCCACGGAGTTCGACACCGCCGCGCGCATCGCCGCGATCGCCGGTGTCGAGGAGCGCGTGCGCCGCGGCCTGCCGCCCGGCAGCGTCATCTCGATCACCGGCCAGCACCGGACGCCGTGGTCGGAGGCGGCGCGGGAGCGCGGCGTGCTCATACGGCATCCGATGTTCACGGCGATCGAGGCGGATGGCGTGCGGATGCCGGACGGCACCCTCGAGCGCGCCGACGCGATCCTCTGGGCGACGGGTTTCCGCGCCGACATCCCCCATCTCGCCCCGCTTCGCCTGCGGACGGATGCCGGTGGCATCCGCGTCGCGAACGGCAGGTCGCTCGACGAGCCGCGCCTCTTCCTCATCGGCTACGGCCCGTCGCAGTCGACCGTGGGGGCGAACCGCGCGGGCCGCGACGCCGTGCGCGCGATCGTGGCCGAGCGCGCCTGAACTCGACCCGCGCGCCGCGCGCCCACTTGCCAGTTCACGCGGCATCCCGCGCCCCAAACCCACACCAACTGGCAAATCAGCGCACGGCGAACCCGGGCGCACCTTACGAATCGACGCCCAGGTTCCCGTGGTCCTCGCCCGCCGCGCCGACGATCGGCATCGAGCCGGTGATGACGGGGATGCTGGTGGTCATCGTCGAGCTCGGCACCGACGCCGACAGCAGGGTGCCGTCTTCGCGCAGCGCCTCGCCGATGTCGTCGAGGGTCGGGCGTCCGCGGAGCACCGCACCCTGGTCGGCGAGCGGCACCCGCACGGCGCCGCCACCGGCGACCTCGAACGCCTCGCCGCGCACGGTGAACGCGACCGGGTCGCCCTCGCCCGCTTCGACCACGAGCTCGCGTGCCGTGACGGTGATCTGCAGCTGTGTACCCTGCCAGCGCAGCGGGTACGACAGCGACGGCCACTCTGCGGGCAGCCGCGGGTCGAACGACAGCTCGCCCCAGTGGTCGCGCATGCCGCCGAACCCCGCGACGAGCGCCGTCCACACGCCGCCCGCGGAGGCCACGTGCACCCCGTCGGCCGCGTTGTGGTGGAGGTCGCCGAGGTCGACGAAGATCGACTGCGCGAAGTACTTGAGCGCGAGGTCCTGATACCCTACCTCGGCCGCGAGGATCGCCTGCACGACCGCCGACAGCGTCGAGTCGCCCGTCGTCAGCGGGTCGTAGTACTCGAAGTCGGCGAGCTTCTCGTCCGAGGTGAAGTGGTTTCCCTGCAGGAACAGCGCCAGCACGACGTCGGCCTGCTTGAGCACCTGGTAGCGGTAGATCACGAGCGGGTGGAAGTGCAGCAGCAGCGGCCGCTGCTCGGGCGGCGTGTTCTCGAGATCCCAGACCTCGCGCTCGAGGAACACGGCGTCCTGAGGGTGGATGCCGAGGGCATCGCTGTACGGAATGTGCATCGCCTCGGCGGCGGCATCCCAGGCATCCGCCTCACCGGGCTCGAGGCCGAGCCGCTCGACGAGCTGCGCGTACTCGACGGGCGCCCGCTCCTCCATCTCGCGCACGACCCGCGCGGCGAAGCGCAGGTTGTAGCGGGCCATGACGTTGGTGAACAGGTTGTCGTTGACGACGGTCGTGTACTCGTCGGGACCGGTGACGCCGTGGATGTGGAACACCTCGGGCTCGCCGTCTTCGTTGAAGCGCCAGAATCCGAGCGTCGACCACAGCCTGGCCGTCTCGACGGCGATGTCGACGCCCTCGCGGTAGAGGAACTCGTCGTCGCCGGTCGCCCGCACGTACTTTCCGAGCGCGAAGCTCACGTCGGCGTTGATGTGGTACTGCGCCGTGCCGGCGGCGTAATAGGCGGATGCCTCTTCGCCGTTGATCGTGCGCCAGGGGAACAGCGCCCCCGCTTCGTTGAGCTGACCGGCGCGCTTGCGGGCGGCGGGCAGCATGAGGTAGCGCATGCGCAGGGCGTTTCTCGCCCACAGCGGCGTCGTGTAGATGAGGAACGGGAGCACGTAGATCTCGGTGTCCCAGAAGTAGTGGCCGCTGTATCCCGACCCCGACACGCCCTTGGCGGGCACGCCCTGACCGTCGGCGCGCGCCGCGGCCTGCGCGAGCTGGAACAGGCACCACCGGGTCGCCTGCTGCAGGTCGTCGTGACCGCCGATGACGACGTCGGAGCGGTCCCAGAAGCCCGCCATCCACGCGGCCTGCCGGTCGTACTGCGTCTGGATGCCCTCGGCTTCGACCCGATCGAGCGTCCGCCGACCCCGGTCGACGAGCTCGCGCGCGGGAACGCCGCGCGAGGTGTGGTAGCTCACGAGCTTCGTGACGGTGACGGGGACCCCGGCCTTCGCCTGCACGCGGAACACGTTCTTCGCGATGTCGGGCTCGACCTGCGTGCGAGCGGAGTACTCGTTGTGGGTCTCGATGACGTGATCGGCGACGAGCGACATCGTCATGCCCGATTCGGTGACGCGGTACGACAGAGCGGTGCGGCCGCCCTCCTGCCAGTATTCCTGCGGCTGCAGCACGCGCTCGTGGATCTTCTCGGCCTTGCGCGGGTCGAAGCCCGCCTTGCCCTTCGTCGCCCCGCCGCCGGGCGCGGTGCCGCCGTAGACGTCCTCGCCGTCCTGACGGTTGATCAGCTGGCAGCTGATCGTGACCGGGGCATCGGAGTTCAGCACCGTGACGGTGACACGCATGATCGCGAGGTGCTTCTCTTCGAACGACACCATGCGGTCCATGTCGATGACGACGTCCTTGCCGCTCGGCGTGACCCAGCGGACGTGCCGCGTCAGGATGCCCGAGCGCAGGTCGAGCGCCCGCTCGTACTCGCGGACATCCGCGACGTCGAACGAGAGGGGCTCGTCGTCGACGTAGACGCGCATGACCTTGGCATCCGGCGCGTTGATGATGGTCTGGCCGACCTCGGCGAACCCGTACGCCTGCTCGGCGTGGCGGATCGGGAAGATCTCGTGGAAGCCGTTGATGAAGGTGCCGTGCTCGTGCGCGTGGCGACCCTCGGGGTGGTTGCCCCGCAGGCCCAAGTACCCGTTGCCGAGCGCGAACAGCGTCTCGGTGACCCCGACGTCGTCGAGCGAGAAGCTCGACTCTACGAGTCGCCACGGGTCGATCGGAAAGCGGTCGCGATCCATCCTGTCCATTCCTTGGTCGGGTGCGTTCGGGGTGCGCGGGGTAGGTGCGGTAGGTGTCATGCGAGGAAGGCCGACAGGTCGTCGACGACGACGTCGGCTCCGAGGTCGAGGAGCGCCTGCGCTCCGGCGCCGCGGTCGACGCCGACGACGAGCGCGAATCCGGCCGAGGATGCCGACTCGACGCCCGAGTGCGCGTCTTCGACGGCGGCGGCGCGGGCGGGGTCGACGCCCAGCATCCTCGCGCCTTCGGCGAACATGTCGGGCTCAGGCTTCGAGCGCAGGCCCTCGCGCGCGGCGACGACGCCGTCCATCACGACGGGAAAGAAGCTCCGGATGCCGGCGGCCACGAGCACTTCTTCGGCGTTCTTCGAGCTCGACACGACGCCGATCGGGGTGCCGGCGGCGTGCAGGCGCTCGACGAGCGCGAGCGAGCCGGGATAGGGGGCGATGCCTTCGGCGCGCAATACCGCGGCGAACACTTCGTTCTTGCGGTTGCCGATGCCGCACACCGTGTCGGCGGTCGGCGGGTCGGACGGGTCGCCCCACGGCACCTCGACGTCGCGCGAGCGCAGCAGGCTCGCGACGCCGTCGTAGCGCTGCTTGCCGTCGAGATAGCGGAAGTAGTCGTCCTGGGTGTACGGCGGCACGATCTCCCACGCCGTGAACAGCGCGTCGAACATCGTCTGCCAGGCGTGCATGTGCACCTCGGCTGTCGGCGTCAGCACTCCGTCGAGGTCGAAGAGTACGCCGTCATACGACGTCAGGTCGGGAAGATCCGCGGTCACGGATTCAGCGTAGTGCGCGGGTGCGAGCGACGTATATCGACGCGGTCAGGTGAGCGCGACGCTGACGGCCTGCCGGGCGATCTCGAGCTCTTCGTTCGTCGGCACGACGAGGACCGTGACGGCGGAGTCGTCGGTCGAGATGACCCGCGTGTCGCGGCGGCGCTCGGCGTTGCGCGCGGGGTCCAGCGTGATGCCGAGGAAGCCGAGGGTTGCGAGCGCTTCTGCCCGTACGAGCGATGAGTTCTCGCCGACACCGGCCGTGAACGAGATGACGTCGACGCCGCCGAGCTGCGCGATGTAAGCCCCGATGTAGGCGCGGAGGCGGTGGATGTAGACGTCGAACGCGAGCATCGCGGCGCCGTTGCCCGCGGCACGACGGTCTTCGATGTCGCGCATGTCGGAGACACCCGCGAGGCCGAGCAGGCCGCTGCGCTTGTTGAGGAACTCGTCGAGCTCACTCGGGCTCAACTCTTCGCGGCGGGCGAGGACGAGCAGCACCGACGGGTCGATGTCGCCCGAGCGCGTGCCCATCACGAGTCCTTCGAGGGGCGTGAGTCCCATCGAGGTCTCGACGGAGTGACCGCCGTCGACCGCCGTGATCGACGCGCCGTTGCCGAGGTGCAACACGAGCTGCTTCAGGTCGCGCAGCGGCCGGCCGAGGTATGCGGCGGCGGCTTCGCTCACGAACTTGTGGCTCGTGCCGTGGAAGCCATAACGACGGATGCGGTGCTTTCGGGCGAGCGCGTTGTCGATCGCGTAGGTGCAGGCCGCGGGCGGGAGGGTCTGGTGGAACGCGGTGTCGAAGACTGCGACGTGCGGGAGGTCGGGGAAGGCCGCGCGCGCGGCGCGGATGCCCTGGACGGCGCCGGGGTTGTGCAGCGGCGCGAGCACCGACAGTTCGTCGATGTTGATCTCGACCAGGTCGTCGATGAGCGTGGGGCGGAAAAAGCGCGCGCCACCCTGGACGACGCGGTGGCCGACCGCGGCCGGCGGCGCCTCGACGAGCGAGGGCCCGTACTCCTCGAACGCCTCGAGCATGACGGCGAACCCCGCGGTGTGGTCGGGAATCGGCAGCTCGCGTGTGTGCGCGGCATCCGCCGTCTTGTGGGTCGCAGACCCCACCGGCTCACCGATGCGCTCGACGAGGCCGGATGCCAGCGCCGTCTCGGTCTCGACGTCGACGAGCTGGTACTTGAACGACGACGAGCCGCTGTTGATGACGAGGACGACGCTCACGCGGTTTCTCCCTGGGGTTCTTCGGGCGCTGCTTCTGCCTGCGCCTGGATGGCGGTGATGGCGATGGTGTTGACGATGTCGTCGACGAGCGCGCCGCGCGACAGGTCGTTGATCGGCTTATTGAGGCCCTGCAACACCGGGCCCATCGCGATCGCTCCGGCGGAGCGTTGCACTGCTTTATAGGTGTTGTTGCCGGTGTTGAGGTCGGGGAAGACGAACACCGTCGCCCGACCGGCGACGGCGGAACCGGGCATCTTCGCCTTTGCGACGGCCGCGTCGGCGGCCGCGTCGTACTGGATCGGGCCCTCGACGAGCAGCTGGGGGGCGCGCTCGCGCACGAGCGCCGTCGCGGCGCGCACCTTGTCGACGTCCTCGCCAGAGCCCGACTCGCCGGTCGAGTACGAGAGCATCGCGACGCGCGGGTCGATGCCGAACTGGCGCGCCGTCTCGGCCGACGAGATCGCGATGTCGGCGAGCTGGGTCGAGGTCGGGTCGGGGATGACGGCGCAGTCGCCATACACGAGCACGCGGTCGGCGAGCGCCATGAGGAACACACTCGAGACGACCGAAACGCCGGGGCGGGTCTTGATGATCTCGAACGACGGGCGGATCGTGTGCGCCGTGGTGTGCGCAGCGCCCGAGACCATGCCGTCGGCAAGGCCCAGGTGCACCATCATGGTTCCGAAGTACGAGACGTCGGTGACGGCATCCGCGGCCTTTTCGTACGTGACGCCCTTGTGGGCGCGAAGGGCGGCGTACTCCGTCGCGAAGCGATCGACGAGCTCGGGATCGAAGGGGCTCACGATCTGCGCCGCCGAGAGGTCGAGGCCGAGCTCGACGGCGCGGCCGCGGACCTCTGCCTCTTCGCCGAGGATGGTGAGGTCGGCGATGCCGCGCGCGAGGACCGTCGCCGCGGCCTTGAGCACGCGGTCGTCGCTACCCTCGGGCAGCACGATGCGCCGGCGCTGCGACCGGGCGCGCTCGAGCAGCCGGTAGCCGAACATGAGCGGAGTGACGACGCCGGTGTGGGCGAGGCCGAGCGCGGAGGTGAACTCCTCGGTGTCGACGTACTGTTCGAAGAGGGCGAGCGCCGTGTCGAAGCGGCGCTGCGAACCGGCCGCGAGTCGCCCGCGGGTGCCCATGACGCGCAGGGCCGTGTCGTAGGTGTCGAGGTCGGTCTGGATGATCGGCAGCGACGAGTCGAGGCCGACCATGAGCTCTTCGATGACCTCCGGGAGCGGGAACGGCCCGTTGAGCACGATGCCCGCGATCGAGGGGAACGTGCCCGACGAGTGCGCGAGCAGCAGGCCCAGCAGCACTTCGGTGCGGTCGGCGGGGACGATGAGGATCGCCCCCTCGGTGAGGCGCGGCAGGACGTTGTTGAGCGACATCCCACCGATGACGACATCGACCACTTCGCGCGTGAGCAGCTCTTCGTCGCCGCGGAGCAGCGTGCCGCCGAGGCTTAGCAGGATGTCGCGGACCGCCGGCGCGACCAGCAGCAGGTCTTCGGGGATCGCCCACACCTTCACGGGCGCTTCGCGCGTGCCGTCGGCAGCCGGGGCATCTTTCACGACCTCTCCGACGGCCGCGACGATGTCGTCAAGGCGCGCAGGGTCGGCGCGGTTGGTGATGATGGCGAAGAGCTCGGCCCGCTGATGGTGGATGTCGGCGAGCGCGAGCGAGGTCAGCTGCGCGAGCTGCTCGGGGGTGCGCGCGTCGCTCACGCCGAGCCGGTCGCCCTCGTGGGCGCGACCGTTGAGGACGACGAGGAGGGGCGCGCCGAGGTTCGCGGCAATGCGGGCGTTGTAGCCGAGCTCGCTCGTCGAGCCGACGTCGGTGAAATCGCTGCCGACGACGACGACCGCGTCGCACTTGGCCTCGACGGCTTTGAATCGCTCGACGATCTTCGACAGTGCGGCATCCGCGTCGTGGCGCACTTCGTCGTAGGTGACGCCGACCGCCTCTTCGTAGTCGAGGTCGACGCCGATGTGGTCGAGCAGCATCTCGAGCACGTAGTCGCGCTCGGAGGTCGAGCGGGCGATCGCCCGGAACACCCCCACCCGCGGTGTCGAACGGCTGAGCGCGTCGAGCGCCCCCAGCACGATGGTGGACTTGCCCGACAGACCCTCTGTAGAGGTGATGTAGATGCTCTGAGCCACGACTGTCAGCCTAGGTGGGGACCCCATGGTCTGACCACTGGGGGGCCCTGAGAAACGGTCGCTACGGGCGTGTCCGGGCCTTGCGGCATAATGCGGAGTGCAGCGCCCCCCACGGCTGCATCCCCTACGGACGAAGCGAGGCGTGCAGTGAGAAAGTTCTTCAAGACGAAGGTGTTGCTGTGGCCGGTCCTTCTGATAGTCGTCGTGTTCATCGGCGCCGTGGGCGCCGCCGCCGCGTTCGGTGCCGTGAACACCCTCGCACTCGGCTCGATTTTCGGATCATCCTCGCAACAGCGAAACGATCAGGTGATTCAGTCGGTTGAACGCAAGGAGGAGGTGGTCCTCGTTCAACTCGGCATCATCGGGCTCGTAGACAAGAAGACGACGGCGAAGATCGGTGAGTTCGAGATCCCCTGGACCGATCGCACGGTCTTCTTGCGGTATTCGTTTGACGCAAAGCTCGGCATCGATGGCAGTGCGGTCGAGATCACCCCCAAAGGCGACAACGCTTACGTCATCACGATTCCAGAATTCATGTTCATCGGCCTAGACAACTCGATCGCTGAGATCGCTGCGGAGTCAAACGGAGCGCTTTCATGGACCACACAAGAGATCGATGACCAGAAGATGCGCAACGAGATCGTGAACGACGGGGCCAAGGCCGAGTACATCGCTCGAAACCTGGACCTCTTGCATAGCCAGACCGAGGCCTTTTACTCCGGAATCGTCCATGCCGTGGATCCCACCGCAACTCTCGAGTTCCAGTTCGCAGAGTGACCATCGCGATGAGCAACAACGACGCGAATGCAAGCGACGTCACGCTCCTCTTTCTTCACGGAGTAGGAACTGGCGACAAAGAGAGTAAGTGGTTGGTTGCGCTGAATGCCGCACTCCAGCGCCTTGGATACCCTGAGCTTCCCAGCTCCCGAGTCCTCGCGCCGAAGTATCCACATGGCCTCGACGGAGTCGACGGTGATTACGCCGTTCCCCCGATAACCCTCGCGTCGGTTGGGGGCGATGAAGCGAAGCACCACCGGCGACGATTCGAACGCAGGCTGAGCGCGATGGAAGTGCGGCTCGGTCACCATGAGGGTGGTAGCGGGTATCCGCTCGCCGCGTATGTCGTCGGCACAGCCCTGGGACTGCTGCACGGTTAGGTGACAGGTTGTAGTCACGCCGCGAGTGCGGCGGTCGTGTTCATGATGGTCTCGAACTCGACCGGGGTCAAACGTCCCAGGCGAGCCTGTCGGCGTCGGCGGTGGTATGTCCGCTCGATCCAGGTGACGATCGCGATGCGCAACTGTTCCCTGGTGGTCCACGAGCGGCGGTCGAGGACGTTCTTCTGCAGCAGCGCGAAGAACGATTCCATCGCCGCGTTGTCCCCGCTGGAGCCGACTCGGCCCATCGATCCGACCATGCGGTGACGGGCCAGAGCGCGCAGGAATTTCCTACTCCGAAATTGGCTGCCCCTGTCGCTGTGAACGATGCAGCCGGCGACGTCTCCGCGCATAGCCACGGCGTTCTCGAGGGCCTGGACGGCCAGTCGCGACTTCATCCGCGAGTCGATCGAGTACCCGACGATCCGTCCGCTGCAGGCGTCTTTGATGGCGCAGCAGTAGAGCTTGCCTTCGGCGGTCTTATGCTCCGTGATGTCCACCAGCCAGAGCTCGTTCGGTCCCTCCGCAGCGAACACGTGTCGTGTTCTGCCGTGCTCGTCGATGACCGCACAGAGGTCGTCGTGGACGGGCGGACCAGGCCTGCGAGCCTTGCCCCTCTTGGGTTTCCCGAACGCACTCCACCAGCCGTTGGCCGACGCGATCTTCCAAGCGGTCCGGTCTGACATCGCCTCACCGTTGTCGCGGGCCTCGTCGGCGAGGAGCCGATGCCCGAACTCGGGGTTGTCCTGGTGGGCGTGAAACAGCGCGTTCGCCCGATACGCCTCCACCACCTCACTATCGGTGATGGGGTCCGCCAGCCATCGGTAGTAGGGCTGACGGGAGAGCTTGAGCACCCGACACGTCACCGTCACAGGGACCCCTGCGTCGGCGAGCTCTGTCACGAGCGGGTAGAACCTTTTCCCGGTAGGTTCGCCTGCGACAGATACGCCGCCGCCCGCCGGAGGACCTCGTTCTCCTGCTCGAGGAGCCGGTTCCGCTTCTTCAACTCACGAATCTCGGCGGCCTCGGTCCGAGACTGGCCGGGCTTGGCTCCGGCGTCGATGTCGGCGCGACGCAACCACTTCTGCAACGTCATGGGGTGAACACCGAAGTCTTTCGCGATCTGCTCGATCGTCACTCCGGACTCGCCGTTCCTCGCGACGCGCACCACGTCATCACGGAACTCACTCGGGTAGGGCTTGGGCACAGCAACATCCTTCCAGGCCCACCCCCACGGGCAAGCCAGATCAGATGTCACCTATCCGCGCAGCAGTCCCAACGCGTGGCCGCGGAAGTCATTGCGACGCTCGCGTCACCGGGCGGAGCACAGTAGCGCGGGCGCTCGCGCCTCAGCCTTCGCAGGCGTGTGCTCGGATGCGACGATCCAGGCGATCGCGGCGGCGCGACCGGCGGGCACCTAGAATCGCCGGCGACTGGCGGCTTAGACGCGGTTGTACCTCCGGTGGTCGAGTGGCCGCGGCGGAGCCGCGGGTGTATCGAGACCAGGGTCCGGTCGCAATGTCGGACCCCCTGCTCATAATCGAAGGTATGAACGAATGGTCCGATCTTCCCGGCGCGGGTAGCGATGCAGACATCGCCGTGCTCGCGGAGATCGTCGCGGGTGTCGAGCGTG
>QFPM01000047.1 GCA_003248655.1 Microbacterium sp. | reverse complement strand
AACGTTTTTCATACTCACGGTCTTCCATATTATTGAGTAGCAACCTATCAGAATCATAGCGCTATCAAATCGTTCCCTCATACAAGAAAAATGCTTTTTCTGGAGGGCTACCTGAATCGAAGCCCCTCAAAAACACAAAACCCCGACACGATGGCCGGGGTTTGTCTGTGTCGCGTAACGTTGCAAGCTGGACACGCTGCTATGAAAACAGGTGTTTATCCGCCCGCATAGATCTTTTTACGCAGCTTCTCGAATTTCTTCGAGGGCGCAGTCGATCCATGCAACGCCCGCCTTGATGATCTCCCGCGCCTTGCGCTCTGACATTCCCGCCTCCCGGCCAACCCGCATGGCCGGGTGCTTCGAACCGTAGTAAGCCCATACGAAATCACCCATCTGCTGGTTGCGCTTCGTCAGCCTGGCCACGGCGCCGTCGATGATCAGCGCCAGGTCGTCTGTGATGACATACTGCCGAGCACCACCCTCGCTGGGTACGTTGTCGCGCATGAGCGCATAGAGTGGCGACACGTATCGTGGCACCCCCATCTCACTCATTCGCCACCAGCCCCACTGCTCGAGCATGTACTCGGTATCACCCAGCGCCTTGTCCACGTAGGTTCGTTTCTTCATGCAGCCCTCCGGGGCGTTGGGTCAGTGTCCAGGCCGAACAGTTCGCGCAGCAGCTTGTCAGCGTGTTTGTTCCTGGCGTTGCCTTCGGTGATCCAGCCCTTGGCGAACTGCTCGAACCCCACGTTGGCGCGCGCAGCGTGCCAGTCGGCCACGATGTCCATCAGCGCGGCCGAAGCGATCCGGCCATTGTTCTGCTCCAGCAGCATGCGGTTGCCAACCTTGAGGAACTTGCACTCCACGGCAGTCAGGCTCTTGCGCGGCAACGCCGCAGTGACGTTGCTCATCGCATCATCTCCAGTTCTTCGTCCACCACCCGCACGCACTCGTCGAACACCTCCTTCGGCACCCGGGCGTTCAGCTCGCGGAGGATGGCCTTGTCGCGGGCCTGCCAAGCCGGGCAATTGCGCCTGGCCTCGACCCGCAGCGCCTTCATGTGCTGCATCAGGCGCTGGCGGTCGCGATTGATGTGCTTCAGCGCTGCTTTGGCGCGGTGGTACCAGTCAGGGTTGGAATATTTGCCCTCGGCAACTGCCCTGCCCTTGGCCTGGCCGATCTGGCACTCCAGGCGGATGGCGTCACGG
>QFPM01000039.1 GCA_003248655.1 Microbacterium sp. | reverse complement strand
TTTGCGGCAACACAGCACCCCGACGCGCAAGGTCGTAGCGCGGGCGGTTTTTCCCTGACGCATCCGTGGGTTGCAGGCGGGTCCGCCCGACGCGATGGCGGGTCCAGGGTTGCAGACCCCCAGAGGCGGTTTTCCGGCCCGGAAGGGCCAGCGGCTGAGAAGGTGATAGGCGGGCCGTCGCGGTCATGCTGCGGTGATAGCGCGCTGTGCGCAGCGGTGCCAGCATTAGCGGCCGTCATCGTCGTTGGAGGGGCTGCGATGCTACGCATCGAGCCAGTAATCAGGATACACACCTCACGCACGGGTGCATGACGGTTTTCTGCGGGTTTTCGAGAGGGCGATCCGCACCCTTATGGGATGCGCGTGAGCAGGATCGACGGTTTTCCGCCATTGCGCGAGGGTGCGGATCGCACTCTCATCCTTCCTCGTCGTCGGCCTCGGCATCAAGGGCGGCGAGCAGGGTTTCGCGACCGTCGCCGGCGTCATGCTGACGGCGCGTAGAGGTGATCGGCCGCCCCGGATGGGTGGCGCTGTGGATCTGTTTCAACATGCGGATGCTGACCTGGGTGTAGATCTGCGTGGTGGAGAGTTCCGCGTGCCCCAGCATGGCCTGGATGAACCGGATGTCCGCCCCGTTCTCCAGCATCAAGGTCGCCATCGTATGCCGGAACAGGTGGCACGACCCGCTCTTGCCGATGGCGGCGGCATTCACATAGTCGCGCACGAGCTGGGTCATCCGGTTGGGCACGAACGCCTCGCCCAGCGTGGTGAGGAACAGCGTGCCGTCATCCATGCCGCACGCGAAGCCGGGCCGCACGTCATCGCGATATTTGCCGACCCAGGCCAGCGCCCGCTCGCCGATCGGGATCATGCGGTCCTTGCGGCCCTTGCCCTGGCGCACCATCAGCGTGCCGCGATCGGCGTCGATGTCGGTCAGGTGCAGGCCGATCAACTCCATGCGGCGGATACCGGTGGAGTAGAAGGTCTCCAGCATCGCCCGATCCCGGATGCCGATGGGCGTGGCGAGGTCGGGCATGGCCAGCACCGTCTCCACCTCGCGCACGTTCAGCACATGGCGGGGCAGGCGCTTTTCCATGCGCGGCAGCTCCAGGTCCGACGCCGGATTGTAGAGGATGTGATTCTGGCGGGCGAGCCACTTGAACAGCGCGCGGATTGGCGTGGTGCGCACATGCTGGCTGCGGGTCGAGAGCGGCTCGCCATTGGCCTTGCGGTAGAGGAACAGGTGGCGCTGGTATCGCTCCAGGATCGGCTTGCTGATCTCCTGGGGACGGGTCAGCCCGCGCTCATGCGCCCAGCCTATGAACAGGCGCAGCGCGTCCTCCCGATTCTCCACCGTGCGCTCCGAGTAGTTCTTCTCGCGCTGCCATTGGCTGAACCGGAGCATGTAATGATACAGGCTGTCAGGATCGCGCGTATCGCCCACCGGCGGCTTCGCTCTGGTCTGGCCCTTGCGCGGCATGGCGATGCCGGATCAGGCCGACGCGGCGAGCGGATGCGGGTATGATGCACCGCTGCCGTTGAGGACCGGGATATGCGATTCGGGGAGGTCCGATGCTCCATCGCCGGAACGCCTTGCGGGGAGCGGACTTGCCGCTATTTCCCCCGCGCGACCACCCGCCGACCGCGCCCCGTCCACCCCCCGACCGGGGGCCGACCGCGTTTCCCTGTCCCCCGACCGGGGAGCATCATAACCGCGCGCGGCATCCTCGACGGGAGCATGGAGTCCGGGACCGGACAGCCCCATCAGGAACCGCTCGCCGTCCTCGCCTTCGCCGTCATAGAGCAGCTCATAATCATGGCCCTGACCCACCTTCATGCGGTGGACCAGCACATATTCGAGGTCGGCCAAGCGGCTGAGATGGACCTTGAGCTGGGTGTCGCCCCAGCCCGTGACCTCCCGTATCTGGCGGCGGGTAAAACGCAGATCGGAGCGCCGCATGGCGAGCCGCTCGCACTCGGCCGCCACCCAGCGATGGATACGGGAGAGCAGCGCGCGGGTCTGCGGCGGCAACTCGTCCAGGGTGCGGCCCAGCACTTCATGGGCGAGGCCGTTGGCGCGCGCGATGTCGGCCTCCGTCACCTCGATATAGCGAAGCTGGCGGCCGCGATGCTCCACCGTGCGGACGGGGCGCTGGTGCTGGTGCAGCAGCGCAATGGCACGGATCAGGGTCAGGTATTTCATATGGTCGCGCCGGGTGCGGGTCTTGTCGTCCAGGAACGTCAGCGTGTCGGCGAACGGGTTCACCACCGCCACGCTTTCGAGCAGCGCCTGCGCATTGCGGTGAAGCGCCAGCGTGGCGGCGCGGTCCTCATCGGCCAGCAGCCCCTCCAGGGTCTGGCGGCGGCGCTGCAAGGCATGGATGGCGCGCGTCTGCTCCCGGCTCTCGTCCACCGTCAGCACCAGGCAGCGGTTCATCAACTCCTCGTCTATATCGATCGCCGTGGTGGTCAGGAACAGCATCACCGGACCCTCCACCCGATATTGCTGCGTCACCAGGTTGCCCGTGGTCGCGTCCTTGCCGGTGCTGGCGATCGTCACCTCGCCATCGGACTGGAGCAGCTTCAACGCATAGCTGGCGGTCGATGCCCCTTCCTCCTCGGCGATGGCGAGGATGCGGTGTTTGAGGTTCGTTTCGCCCATGTAGAACAGGCTCTGCCCGGTCATGGCGCTGTAGCGCACCTGGGCGTCGGCGGGCATCATCGCCAGCACCGCGTCCATCATCGCGCTTTTCCCCGCCGCGCTACTGGACTGGATGATGACCGCGAGCGGCCGATCGAGCAGCCGCGACACGCAGGCCAGATAGCCGGTCTGGATGTTGACCGCCTCGCCCACCACGCCGCACAGGGCGAAGTCGGCGAGGATGCGGTCCATGAGGTCCGGGGATTGCAGCAGCGCCATCGCCTCCGCCCGCTCGGCCGCGCTCATGCCGGGGTGGTCCTCCGGGGCGAGCGCGGCGGCGATCTCCGCCTCCTGGCACTCTTCCAGCTTCAGGAGAACGCGGCCCAGATCATGTTTCAGCACGTCCTCGGATTCGCCCAGCTCGATCCCCGCCGCGCGCACGAACGCGGCGCGGGCCTTGGCGGCGTAGAGGTCCAGCGTGTCCACATGGAACCGGCCCTCCGGGTCGGCGGGGCGGTGGACCAGCAGATTGACCTTGAGGCTCTCCGGGTTCAGCGGCTTCTTCCAGCCCCGCACCCGATAGCGCCGATCCCCCAGCAGCAGGACGATCTCGCCGTCCCCGCGCGTCTCGGTCGCGTCGGGCGCGGGCATCTCCGGCAGCGGGGTGGCGATCGACGGCTCCGGCAACGGCATGGCTTCCGGTTCGGGCGCGGCGCTGGCCGCAAGGTCGGGTTCGGCGGCTGAGACAGGGGATGGGGATGGCTCCGCCCGATCCTCCGCGCCCGCGCCCAGCACCGCCGTCAGCGGATCATGCGCGCTGGTGATGGCGGGCGCACGTCCACTGCCCAGCCATTCGGCCTTGCGGATCAGCAGGCCCAGAGAGCGCGAGGCGGGCGTGACGCTCTGCGCATAGGCGTTGGCGTCCATGCCCCTGGGGAACAGGATGCGGAACACCGCGATCCCCGCTGCCATCAGCCGCTCGGCCACTTGCGTCCCGCCCTTGTCGCCCGCCTCGTCGCGGTCGAACGCGATCAGCACCCGCTCCACGCCCGCAGACCGGAACGCGGCCAGATGATCGTCGGTGAACCCGCCCGTGCCATAGGCGGCGGTCACGTTGCGGAACCCCGCACACCAGAAGGTCATCGCGTCGATCAGCGCCTCGGCCAGGATCACCTCGCCGCCGGACCCCATGATGCCGTCCAGATTCCACACCCCGCGATGGGGACCGGGAAGGTAGAGGTGCATCGGCGTCCCGGCGCGCAGATTGTTCCTGATCTTGCGGCCATAGACCTCGGTGACGACGCCCTGCGCGTCGATCACCGGCACCACGATGCTGCCGGTCAGATGCTCGTGGCCGCTCTCCCGGTAGATGCCGATCCGTTCGAGACGGCCCCTGATCTCCGCGCCCGCCTTGCGGTTCTTCTCCGGCAAGCGCAGTCCCAGCGTGCGGTCGGCATAGCCAAGCCGGAACCGCTCGATCAGCTCCGGGTGCGACAGCCCCCGCGACGCCAGATAGGCCAGGGCTTCGGGGGATTGTTTCAAGGTCTCGTGATAATAGCCGATCACTTGGGTAAGCAGCGCCGCATCGTCGGCGTCGAAGGCCACCGGCGCGGCCAGCTTGCGCACCGTCGCGCGCACCGGCGAGGACGACGCGGGCGTATCGAGCGGGGCACCATCGCGCAGCAGCTCGACCGCATGGCGGAAGCTCACCCCCTCGCGCTTCATCACCCAGTCGATCGGCCCGCCCGATGCCTGGCAGCCGAAGCAGTGGAACAGGTTCTTCGCCACACTCACCGACAGCGACGGCGTATCGTCCTCATGGAACGGACAGCACCCCAGCATCTCGTCCTTGCCGCGCCGCGCCAGCTTCACGCCGCCCGACTCGATCAGCCGCACAAGGCTCACCTCGGCCTTCAGCCGCTCGATCTCGCTATCCGCGATACGGGCCATGGGGTCTCCTGAAGTTTTTTCGCATCAAGCAAGGATGCTTGATCTGCTAGCCAGCACGCTGTATCGAGTCAAGCCACTCAGACGGATGATCGAGCATGGAGGCATGGCATTCCCCCCTCATATCCGGCACCATCGCACCATTGGAGGCGACGATGGCTGCACGGATGCTGGAGAACGACACGGGCGACGGATTCGCCGAACGGCTGCGCGCGCTCCGCAAGGCCCGCAACCTCTCGCAGACCCAGCTCGGCGAGAAGGCCGGTCTCCACTACACCCATATTGGCCGGTTCGAGCGCGGCACCTCGCGCCCCGGCGGCGACACCTTGAAGCGCCTCGCCGATGCGCTCGACACCACCAGCGACTATCTGCTCCAGGGGGCCAGCGACGAAGCCGCCGCCGCCCGCGTCACCGATCGCGAGTTGCTCCGCCAGTTCCAAGCTGTCGAGCATCTGCCCGACGCCGACAAGCAGGTAGTGAAGACCCTCCTCGATGCCTTCCTCACCAAGCGGCAGATCGAGAGCATCATCCGCTAGGGAGGGCTGGCGGGGCATCGCGGAACGCCCAAGGGGACGGCATCCACACCGCGCCCCGCGATGGAGGCGTTTTGCGGCTCTGTCATACGCGTCAGACAGATAATGACAGGGGATTACAATGAGTTGGAGAGCGGCAGCCCGCGCTTGTCCTACGCGTCAGACAAAATACGACGTCCGTGTCTGACACGTAGGACAGTCATATCCCATTGATAATACGCGGCTTTCGAGCCGCAGCACCCGTGCGTACGGTGCATTACACTTCCTACGCCCACGGCGTGCGTCCCACCCCCGCGCGAGCCTGCGAGTGCGACCCCGCGCCAGCAATGAGGGCGGCCTCCAAAGGGCGCGCAAGATTCATGGCGCCGGTATTCCACCAGCAGGATCAATGGCTTGATACGAACATGGCGCCATCGGTCTCCCGATGGCGCCATCCTGTCCCGTCAAAAAACGATGTGCAGACAACAGCTTAACCCAACAGGGGGAGCTAATCCTTTAATCTTGCGATTGCTCGATCCGCCACCTCACACGGGCAAGACTGTATGAGGCGGTTGGCCAGATCACTCCACGCTGTCGAACTTACGAGTTACAGCCCGCGATCTCCGATCAAAGCAGTATACCGGACTGCCACCCGCAGAACCCAAGTTCAGCCGAAGTTCAACGCAGACCTCCTTCGGGAAGTGCAATGCGACAGCATATCTATCGCTCATCGCTTTATCAGGGCTTTCTCTCGCGACCTTTGACCAATGCTCAACTGCGTCATCTACGAAGCCTTGATCGGTTTTGAAGAAAGCCGGTTGGCGATGAAGCGCCTTCACCTTCGTATATTGGTAGTAATTACCGGCTGCGAGCATCACGCACGCGACGGCTAGCGCCCATACCGCTGCTTTGTTCTTGGACATCGTCAGCGACCTCCGCAGAAGAATGTCCCGGCCTTATCGATAGCGATAACCGGTATTCCTAGATTGAGGTCATTGTCGCTCAATCCAGAAGGAGGGGCGTTGTTCGGATGCGCATGAACAAGAGTGGACGTAGGATAGTATCCGGTCAGCAGATTGCCCAACGCGCTTGGGCTTTCTCGACCAATCCTTTCACCACTGATCTCTGACCTGCGGCCTTCGGTGAACAGGTTGCCGGTCCAGTTGCCACTACCGATATACGGCTCCGAAACCATGAAGGCCCATTCGGCGGTTCCCGCTGGATTGCCAGATACCGACTTTCCAAGAGCACTCAAAGCCTTCGCCTGGACTGCCGGGTCTTTCGCAACCGGATTATTCGCGCAGCTTGGATCGAGCGTCACCTTTTGCGGC
>QFPM01000024.1 GCA_003248655.1 Microbacterium sp. | reverse complement strand
GCCCGGGACGGTGGGCTGCTCCTCGAGGATCTCCGGCGGGCAGTCCAGCGCCTTCACGAGCGCGTCCCGGCGATCCGGGGTGAGCTCCAGCGCCCCGGTTTCCAGCCGGGAGATGACAGCCTGCGACACCCCTGCCTCACGTGCCAGGTCGGTCTGGTTCCAGCCCTTCGCCTCACGCAGCAGCGTGATCATCGAGATCGCCGCATCCGCCATCACTCACCTCCGTCCACAAAACTAGCATAAGAAGTGCATCGTTTGCCGGGCATGTTCGCCGCATGGTTTGACAGCGTTCTCCCAGGCGGCGGGTTCTGGCGCGAGGTGAGGGCTCCCCGATGTGCGAGACGGATCGTTGGCGACGCCCATCTTGCATCAGCCCTCCGACATTGCCGCTGGGCCTGGGCGGGACTGGTGCAACGGGTCGTTGCACCAATCTGAGGATGTGCGATGCTGGCAGGTTGCTCTCGAGGAGGTGACCATGACGGAGGAGTCGACGGCGCTGGTGGAGTTTCTGCTGGCCCGGGTCGAGGAGGATGAGCGGATCGCGGATCATGTTGCGTCGGTGTCGCCGACGACTGATACGGGGTTCTGCGTTTGGGCGACGCAGTTCGCGTTCGATGCGGAGCGGATGATCGTCGCGGTCGACTATCAGCGCGTGTTCGCCGAGTGCGCTGCCAATCGCAGGATCGTCGAGGCGTTCCGCGCTGCCGCGCCCGCGCAGGCGGAGATCCTGGAGGGGGTGCTGCGGGAGCTCGCGTTCGCCCATGCGGATCACCCCGACTACCGGGACGGTTGGCGAATCTAGCGAAGTCTAGGGATGTCTCGCGTTTCCCTAGACTTCACTAGATTCGCTCGTCTGAGCTCATCGCGCCGAGGTCGATCCCGAACTTCTCGGCCAGCTCCGAGAGCGGTGTGCTCTCACCCTGTGCGGCGCGTTCACGGACGATCGCGGCGATCTCTTCTTCCTCTCGGCGGAGGTCATCGAGCCATGCGTCGACGAGCGTGAACGGGATGGGCGCGTAGCCGAACGCGTCGACTCCGACGTGGAACTGGTGACCGACTGGCCCGTTCTCGCGGTCGTGGGTGTGGCCGTGTAGCAGAGGCGTCCCGTGGTCGACGGGACGGTGCGAGGTGTGCCGGTCGGCATCTTGGGTGTCGCCGGAGTACGGGTAATGCGAGGCGAGGATGTGGATGCCGCGACGGGTGCCTTCGATGATCTCGGGCAGGATGATCCAGCCGGCCTGCTCGTAGAGGGGTGTGAATCGCTCGACCGCACGCCGCGACTGCGTCGCCGGTGAGACCCGGTCGTGATTGCCGGGAACGAGGAGCTTGCGGCCGTTGAGCTGCGCGGTCAGTGGCAGCGAGTCGGCAATGGGGCCGAGCGCGACGTCACCAAGATGCAGAACGGTGTCGGTGGGAGCAACGGTCTCGTTCCAACGGCGAATCAGCTCCGCGTCCATCTTTGCGACCGACTCGAACGGGCGGGCAGCGAGCTCACTGATCCGCGCATGGCTGAAATGGGTGTCCGAGGTGATGTAGTCGACCTGGTCGAAGTCGAACGTCGGATACTCGTCGCGCACCGGGAGACCACCTTTCTGCCCGGCATACGCGCCGAGCAGAGCAACCTATCAGAACTGGACGCGCACCAGAGCTCGCGAAGACAGGGCCAGGGCAGTGCTGAACGTCTTCTCAGGCAACTGCAGATGGCCGACAGCATCCGCAACCTCTGGCCTTGTGGGCGCCGACGAGCAGACCAGCGGGCTTCTCAGGATGATTGGTGGGGCTCGGTACGGTATAGGCATGCAGATACCCACCTTCGCCGGAAACGATGGTGGCGTGAGCGACTCTGTCGCGGGTTTGCTTCAGTCCGGACGATTCGGTGAAGTCTGGCCGCATGCGGTTATGTCCCCGAGATCCGAGGAGGGGACGTTTGGGAGTTCCCTCGATTCGCTGGAACTGATCCCATCGTCCGCCATTGCCGCGGACGGGACTTTGGCTGCTTTTGCGCTGGGGCTCCGGCGGTCCGTTGAGAAGTCACCGTCCGTGGGTCTGATCAGCTCCGCTCTCGTCGCGGTGGACGAGCTGCGACGGCGCTCAACGAGCGATGATCCAGATGAGATGTTCTTCCGTTCGTTCGCGGAGATGAGTTTGTTGCGCTCCGCGGGGTACCTGGAGAACGCAGCGAGTGCCGCAGTGGCTGTGCTGGGGCGCATTGCCGCTATGGACCCGCAACTACAGGTCCAGCTGGCTCCCGCCATCGAGCGCGCTCTTCTGCAAGCCGCTTCCGTCCAAGTGGCCTCTGCCAATCTGATCCAGGCAGAGCACACCTTGACGCTGCTGGGTTGGCAACGTGACCCGATGCGACGTCAGCGCAGCATCGAGCTCGGCGCGTTCATTCGAGCGATGCGGGGTGAGATCGATACAGCTACCCAGCTGATCGCGCCGCTCGAGCGAGATTGGCGAGGAGAGAAGTCACCCTCAACTCTCGGACGCGTTGCGCGCGTCGCGATCCATCTCGAGCACGGGGATGTTCGCAGCGCGCGGGCAGAGATGCGTGCATTTGAGGTCGATCTTCCCGCGGCCGATGAGTGGCCGTGGGCGCTAACTGTTGCCGCGCGCGTGCACATTGCGACCGACGCGGCCACGGGCGTCGAGGAACTGAATCGGCTGCTCGGCGCGTTCGGCGGACAGCCCTCGACGAAGCGACTACGTCGCGTGATGCTATCGGCGGTCGCTGATCTCTCTCTTGCGGCCGGCGACGTGCAGCGGGCAACCCAGCTCACGGTAGAACGCGATCCCGGGGACCATGCGCTACGGCTCACGGCGGCGAGGATTGGACTCATCACCAACAGCCGTGACGCGATCCCAGACCTGAGAGATCTCGTGGCCACAGATGATCTCTGGCCGCGGTTGCGCGCCCAAGGGTTTCTTCTCCTGGCTGTACACCTCCATCGGTCGAATCAGTTGGAGAGTGCACAAGGGGCCTTGCGACGGGCCGTGGCAATCACGCAAGGTCTGGGCATTCGCTTGATTCACGCGCTTGTTCCGAGGAGTGAGCTCGAAGCGATCGTGCAGGGCACGGACATACGACTTCCCACGAACGTCAACCGTGCAAACCCGCTCGAGGACACTCTTGTCGCTGTCAGCCTGACCCCCCGTGAGCGAACTCTGCTGGGACGCCTCGCGGGGGGCGATTCCTTGCGCGAGATCGCGGATGCAGAGTTCGTTGTGCTCGCGACGGTGAAATCTCAGGTGCGCAGCATGTACCGCAAGATTGGCGCGAAGTCTCGGCACGACGCCGTTGAGATCGCGTACCGCCGAGGAATCCTGCCCTGACCGGATAGGGATGAAGTCAGGGATGACTTTCCCTAATTGGCACGGTTCGCGATGGATTCGCTTGGTTCAGTGGTGCGTGGGGGTATGCACAGAGGCCGCTCGCCGCTTGCCCGGCGGGCTGTCCAGCATTCCGGCTCGCGTTCGGGCATCTAGCCCGGGTCGCTCGCCGTTCTCCCACGTCATCTGAGCTTTCACCGTAGGAGATCGAGTTGAGTACATCCATTGGCGCGCGCGCTGCGTCTGATCGGCGACGGTCGCGCCGTCGCGGGGCTCGGGTCCGGTCGCTGGCCGCGGTGATCCTGAGCACGTTGCTTGCCGGCGCTGCGCTGATCGCATCCCCGGCGGCACATGCCGCAGCCGAGGTGCAGCTCGACAATGTCTATCTGTCGTCGGACACGTTCGCGGACGGTTCACGTCAGTCGCTCTACGTCGACTGGAGCGTCCCATTCGGAGCGACAAATCCGGTAACACTCTCGCTAGACCTGCCAGAGGGGATGCGCGGTTTCGCCGACACCTTCCCCATGGTGGGGCCCGACGGTAGCGAGGCCGGCACCTGCACGGTCACCACATCGGCGGTCGAGTGCACGGTTGATCCGGCGTTCGTGGACCGCAACCCGTACGGCGTTTCGGGCTCCTTCTGGTTCGACGTGCAGACTGAGCTGAAAAACCAGGAGACCGAGCAGCACACCTTCGACTTCGGCGGCTTCTCCCAGACGGTGACTGTCGACCCGAATCCGGCATGGTGCACGACCAACTGCGAGTACACCGGTCAAGGGCAGGGCAAATGGGGCTCCTACAATAACGCCGATGACACCATCATCTGGACGGTGCAGTTGCCCGCCGGAGAACAAGGCATCGATCCCGGTTTGGCGATCACCGTGACTGATGTGCTCAACACGGACGACTTCGAGCTCATCGTCGACGGCACGTACCCGCGCGTGCTCGAAGGCACATCACTGGCCTACAACTCTTGGGATCGCGAAGTCGTCTCGTACGCGGTGAAGCCGACCGATCAGATCACGTGGAGTACCGACAACCTCACCGCGTCGTTCACCTCCGTGCCCGGCGCTGGGCAGGACGCCGACCTCGGTGAGGGACGCCGCGGCACGGACGGTTCGTTCTACCAGGTGCAGTGGAAGGTGCGAGTCCTCGATGAGGGCAAAGCGCGCACCTACACCAACGGCGCCTCGTTCACGATCGAGGGCCAGGCCGGCGGCAACACGAATGGCGGAGCGACCCGCTACTCCGGTGGTGCCACGGTCGTCGGCGCCAACTTCGGTCGCTTCCAGGTGACGAAGGTCCGCACCGGCACCGCGATCCTCAACCCGGCCTTCACGATCAACTACCAGGCATACGACGGTGACGAGCTGATCGACGAAGGCAGCTTCGACATCAAGTCGGGTCAGTCCTACATCAGCAACGAGTACTTCAAGGGCACACGCATCGTCTTGTCGGAGATCCAGCCGACCGCGCCCTCCAACGTGGACTGGGCCACGCCGGTGTTCCTCGGTCCGGACGGCGAGCCGCTCACGGAGCTGACGTTCTCAGCCGAGAACGGCAACCTCGGCCAGATCTCGGAGATCCAGCTCGTGAACCAAGGCGATCTGCAGACCAACCATTTCACTGCGCGCAAGGTGATCGAAAACCCGGATGGCGTCCCGCTGCCCGAAGGAGCCGACTCCTATCGTCTGGCCTGGGCGCACGACGCGAACCCCGCAGCTGGCGTGCCGGCGTTCCGTGGCGGCAGCTGGTTCCTCCCCGTCGATGGCACGCCTGCCGACAGCGAAGAGCTCCCGGCGGGCATCGAGTACTACTTCGCGGAAGCCACCCCACCTGTAGTGCCGGGAGCGACCTGGGCTGATCCGGTCATCGAGATCAACGGGCAGGAGATCGAACCCAACAACGAACCCGTCGTGCTCCCCGCGGACGGCTCGATCGAACTGGTCGTCACCAACCGCATCACTCAGAACCTCGGCGGATTCTCCATCACCAAGGCGATCTCCGGCAACGGGGTTCCCCTCGTGCCCGACGGAGCCGAGTTCGAGGTCTCGTATTCTTACACCGCCGTGAACGGCTTCCCCGCAGGCGACGGCATCGTCACCGTGCAGGCCGGCGACACGTCGCCCGTCGTCGACGATATTCCCGCTGGAGCGACGGTCACGCTCACCGAGGTGCGTCCGGTCACCGTCGAAGGTGCGACATGGGGCGAGCCGCAGTTCGACCTCGCAGAGTTCACCGTCGAAACCGACCAGATCGTCCAGGTCGCGCTGGACAACCCCGTCACCTGGAACGACGGCAACTTCTCCATCCGAAAGACCATCGACGGAACGGGCGCCTCCCTCGTCCCCAGCGACGTCGCCTTCACTGTCGACTACACCTACGAGATCCCCGCGGACCTCGACATCACACCGACGACCGGATCGGGCACCCTCGTCGTCCACAACGACGGCCGCGCGGTGACGAGCGAGGCCCTGCCGTACGGGACGGAAGTCACCCTGACCGAAGCCGAGCCCGCCGCGCTCCACGGAGGCACCTGGGCAGGTTCTGCGTTCAACACCAGGACGTTCACCATCGGTGACGAGTCGACCCATGAAGTCGTGCTCACGAACACCTTCACCGCGAACGCGAGCACCGCGGGGCTCCCACCCACGGGAATGGAGCCGTGGGTATTTCTGCTCATCCCGGCCGCTCTGGTCCTGCTCGCGACCGGCGCAGTGATTGTCCTCGCAAACCGCAGACGAGCGCAAGCAGCCGCCTAACCTCAACGTCATCGCGCTGGCCAGGTCACTGGTCAGCGCGATGGCGGGTGGAGTCAGGTATGGCGAGCTGCGCTCCGATGGTGAAGGAGACTCTCCGGCAGGGAACGCCGAGCAGCGAGCCGAGGACATCCAGTTGGGGATCGGCGGGTCATCTCGGGGGCGCACTCGCACTCGGCGCAACGTTCCTGGTCGGCACCCTCTTCGGCACCGCCGTCGGTGGCTGACCCATTTCCGCGCCGCGACGTACTAGACGAGTTCCCGATCGAGACATGGATCGTCTTCGTGTCGGCTGCACATCGAAGACGACACTCGGGAGCTCGAGCGGGGGCATCGCGTCAAGCGATGCCGGCGCGCCTTCGCTCGTGCCGCCCGAGCAAGTGTGACCACGGAGGGGCGGCATTGGCTTGAGCCAGGCAGCTACGGCAGCGCGAGTTCATCGATTTTGACCGGCCACTTGCGGATGACGCGCGGTTTCGGAGCAGCAGCCGTCACCTTGCCCGCGATGTCCGGGATGCGTCGCGGGTTAGCGTGACGTAGAAGGCAGGCGCGTTGGCGAGACGCGGCAACGATGAGGGCGCGGTTGAGAGGGCTCAGTTGGTGCTTCGCTTGTCGCGTGCTACGTAGCCCATACATGTAGAGCATGGCCCGGTGAGCGTGCCCAACCACCCTGATAGTGAATGTTCGGAGCCCATCGTTCTCCGGTTCGCCGATCGCATCCGCAACCGCGCGCGACAGTACGTCAGCCCGATCCAGCGCCGACATCCTGATATCGAGAACAGGAGTGATCACAGCGGTGTTGACCAGCGTCCATGCGATGCGAACGACTTCGGGATAGGCGCACAGCAGGACCCGCTCGTAGGTGTCCAGCGCATCCACGCCGAACCTAGAGATTCGATCCGAAATGGGGTTCGATGCGCCGGCGCCGGCGTGCCATGCCCTGACGAACGCGGCCGCGAGGTTCATCTCTCCTGTATGGAGTGCGACGCCGCGCTTCCAGAGCCGGGCCCGCAGTGTGAGTTCCGCGTGTTCGTACGCGGAGAGGCCGGCGACATCGGCGCGCAGCTCGCGGAACGCCCATTCGCCGTGAATGAGGCAAAGCGCGCCGCCACGCACGACCGTCGTCGTTCTCCCTCCCGCGCAGGTACCGCACGCTGTGCGGGGTTGTGCGAAGCGCAGGCACTTCGCGCATTTCTCCGGGCTCCAGCTGCGGTGTCCGCACCGGACCCACATGCCGTCTCGCTCGAAGTCGGGAAGCAGCGATCCGCTTGAAAGATCCGCGAGTTCTTCGAGAACCTCGACGGTGTGGGATTCGTCGGCAGGCCACCAGCTCCGGCCGATCCGCTGGAGAATCACTCGACGGAGGTCGACCTCATCAAGCAGGTGAGCATGAGCGAGCCGGGCGAGGAACCCGTCGGGAGTCTCGCCGTCGAGCGGTTCGAGGCGGATCGGGAGTGTCCGGAGCGGCGCGCTCACGTTGATCGGGGCGCGCGCACTTGATCGGACTGTTGAGTACCGTGAGAGTGGCGGGCGTCGGCATGTCTGAGGAGGGTGGCGCGCACGCGAGGCGCCATGGCGTGGATATGTGCACCGAGCTCACCCAGGCCAGGAGACTGGCCATGCCGCAGTCGCACGCTCCGGTTCATAGTGATCACCGTCTCCCGGTCTCGTGCACGGAAGGACTCTCGGACGGCCGCGAAAGCGCTTCTCGAGCGCGTCATGACCGCGGTCACGGAAGTCTCGATGAGTGCGGCGACAGGTGCGTGTCCAATCCCGGTGTTAGCCATGAGCCGCTCCGCCCAGGGCTCGGTCAGTAGCGCGACAAGCTGAACCGCATCTGGGTACGCCTCCCGCAAGGCCATGCCAGGGCCAGCGGTGACAGTCTCCGCGTCGTCCGATGCCTGGCAGTGGCCAAGGATCTCGGCAGCGAGTTCGAGTTCCCCTGTGTAAGGGCCTATCCCGCGTTCCCAGAGCGTGCCGACGAGGCACCGCTCCGCGCGGCGATGCCTCGCACTGGCAGAGGCATCATCGTCGGCGCCGGCGCCGTGCCAGCGGCGATGCCGGGTGCAGACCAGGCCCGTTCGGCCGCGTACTTCGACGTCCTCACCGTGAGAGCATCGCCGACACATAGAGACGGGCGCGGGTAGCGGCGCGCAACTATCGCAATTCGCGTGCTGCCATTGGGCATGCACGCACCGGACAAAGAGTCGGTCACGTGGGCGCCCGCGGAAGTGCCCGTGCGGCAGCGCAGCGAGCTCTTCAACGAGACGTGGGACGAGTTCCGGCGAGGTGCGTAGGGGAAGGCGCGGTCGCACGTGGCGAATCGCTGTCCACAGCTCCCCGGTAGGCACGGCGTTGTGCTCGGCCAGTCGCCGGTAGACACTGCGAGTGGTCTCGCCGGGGAACGGTTCGATGCGAACCGGTAAGGCTCTCACACTCGGGCCTTCGCTGGCCGTCCTCGCTTGGGGCGTGGTGAGGGGCGTTTCTCTTCTTCCTCGACCCAGCCTTCCGCTTCGCGGATCTTTGCGAGTGATGCGAGTACGTCGTCGAGGTCGAGGCGCTCGGTGTGCTGTTCGATGGCGCGCCGTGCGCCGCGGCGCACGGCTCTCGCGATACGCCCGATGGACCCGCGGGACAGTTCGCGGAGTTCGGCGGCGGCGTTGAGGATCTCGCCATCAGGTTGGGAGATGAGGCACAGCGAGTCCTCGAGATCGACGAGGATGCGTCCCCACACAGCAGCTCCGTCGGTTTCGCCTGTGTCGTACGTGTCGAACTTCACGAGTTCGAACCGGGCCATGATCTGTTCGCCGCGGGAGCCCCAGAACAGGCCGTTGCGGGCGACATCGACGCCGGCGTAGACCATGGTGCCGGGGCACCGTTCGGAGAGTTCTTTGAGCGCGTCGGCGACCTGCTCGTTGCCGCGGTAGTGCAGATCCAATCGGTGGATGTCGTCGACGATTACGAGTTCGGTGCCGCATTCGCGCATCACGTGGCTCACGCGGCTGAGGAGGGCTTCGTAGTTCGCGTTTCGGGAGTATGGGAGGGCGTAGAAGTCGGCGATCTTGGTGATCATGGTCTTTGCCGTCGCGTGAGTGGGCACCGGGACGTAGGCAGCCGGGATCAGGCTTCTGCTCACGGTGTCGCCGGCGCGTTGTCGTCGTGCTCGCTCGAATGCCCTGCCGAACTCCTGGACCGCGGTGGTCTTCCCGAGACCTGGGCGGCCGGAGATGATCACGCCGGACTTGCTGGCGTCTGGGGAGCGATTGTCGGCCATCGCATGGCGGATCGCGACCGCCACCTGCCGCAGTGCCGGGGTCGCGACTCGGGCGCCGAGGGTCATGTACCGTTCGCGGGCGATGTTGAACAGCGCACGCTCCGAGGAGTCCATCGCGTCGTACTCAGGCAGTGTGATCGAGAGTGGCCGCTGTGCGACGAACTCGACGAACTCGCGCCACCCTTCCTTGGTCGCGTAGTCGAAATCGCTCGACGGGGCGTCGAAGTCGAAGTCTCCCAGTAGGTCGTCGAACATCGCAGTTACACCTCATCCGGCGATCGGGTCATCCCGAAAGGCGCAGCGACCGGCCAAGCCGGCTTCGCAGGCAGGGCGTCAACCTTCTCGTCGTCACCATCGTTGGCACCCGCCGGCTCACTGCCCGGTGGGGATGCGGGTGCGACGTGCGGGAGTTGGTTGGTGATCGCCAGCGGATCCGTTCGTGCGCTTATCGCACGCTTCTTCTGCCGCTTCGTCGGCAGCGCGTTGCCCTTGTACATGAACCGGCGCATCACCTCGTTCAGGTCGTCGGTGCTTGGCTCACTCTCGCCGCGAGCGACCGCCTGAGCGCGGGCAACCCGCCACACTTCGTCAGCCATCGGAACGCCGCTGTACGGGGACCGCCAGTCCAGCGGGACGAACTGGTCGCCGAGCTCCAGCCACACCGTCATCGGGTTGTACGGGTCGACGTGGAACGGCCACTTGCCCTGCTGCCGATGATGCGGTGACCGCTTCTTTCGCAGCGGGCCGAGTTCCGTTGAGTCGTACACGCGCAGGTCGATGTCGACACCGTAGTGGTTGATCACACGCCAATCCGTAGGGAGCAATGCAATGTACTTCTCGGCTGTGAGCGGCACCTGCAGCTCCGGCGCGATCTCTCGGTACGCGGCGACCATCTGGTTCGGGGTCAGCATCAGTCGCGGATTGCGGGGGTCGCGCAGCGCCTTATGGGGTCGGTTCTGCCAGCTCACTGCGACCCAGTCCTCGAACAACTCCTGCAGCTGCTCGAGAGTGAGCAACTGGCTCGTCGCAATGATCTCGTCGCCGCGCATGTCGGTGCTCTGCCCGAGGAACGCGATCGCGTACTGGGTGAACATGTCCTTGACGGTGCGGAACATCCGCTCGATCTTCGCCTTCTGCGTCGGCGAGTACTCGGCGTTGACGGTGAGTGAGATCCCCAACGTCCGGCACGCATCCGAGAAGTGCCGAGACACGTATGACGCGCCACGGTCGGTCGTGATCGACTCGGGGAAGATGTAGGGCTGCGCATCGCGGAGCGCCTCGAACCGCTCGACCATGAGCCCGTCCGTGCCAGTCCATGCCTCCGACACCTGACGCCGGTTCGCACGCACCCCGTCGGGGCGAGAGGAGTACGGCACGAGAGCGCGAGCGAGGACCACCACCAGATCGATGCTGCGGGAGCCAACGGTAACGATGCCGGAGAGCACCGACCTGGATGCCTCGCACAACAGCAGAGTGAGATCGGGGCGGACGGGTTCACCGTCGCACTCGACGAGGATCTCCATCGGCGTCGTGTCGATCAGCACCTGCTCACCGGGCCGCACCCCCGACCGCACCCCGTGCATATGATCTGGCTGATTCGCCGTGGTGCGGCGGGCACGAGCAGTCCCGAGCGTGTGCTTGCCCGCATCAAGCTCACTCAGGAGCCGGTACATCGTTGCGCGGCTCGGCATCGGCACGACGCCCTCGCCGAAGCGGTCGTCCAACTCTCTGCGGACGAGCCAGATCAGTCGCGTCCCGGTTCCCGTGGATTTCCGTTCCTGGCCGGCCTGGACAGTCAGGATCGCGTCGATGAGGCGCTCGTCGTAGGAACGCCCGGGCATGTCGGCCAGGCCGTGGCGACGTCGATCGAGAAGTCCACTGGCCCCGAACTCCTCGAGAGCGCGTTGTTGCCGCGAGACCTTGACGGGGCTGTAGTCGGTCCCGAGACGACGGTTGACGTTCTGGATGATCTGCTGCCGCGCCGCGGGCTTGGTCACGCCTACCGCCACGAGCTCGTCGAACCGGGCGAGTTCCTCCAGCCATACGTCGACGATCTTGCGGTCACGCGCGTCGAGGTCCTGCAGGCTGCGCAGATCCAGCAGCGAGCGGAGCGATGCCGCTGCAGCAGGTTCCGCCTCATGTCGCAGATCAGCGGCGAGCACCTCCACGTCGTCTCCGTCGCCGTCGACGGCGCGCAAGGTCAGGTAGGTGGGTCGGATCGCGACGACCTGATGGCTTCCGCCCTGCCACCGAATGATGTCGCCCGGGTGAATGCTCATGCTGCCGCCCCGAGGTCGACGATGGTCGTCATCGATAGGGGACGGCGCAGATCCGCCTCGGCAACTCCGCTCCACACGAGTGCATACGCGGCGCCGACACCTGAGCGGGCAACACCATCGAGGGCCGCCGCGAGCGAGCCCAGACTCATTCGACCGCTGAGCCTGAGCTCGGCGATGTTGACGCCCTCCAGCCACGCAGGCTCGCGGTACCGAAGCAGGAAGCGCAGATTCGCCTGGGTTGCTCCGGGAAGCTGATCGAAGACGAGATAGGACCATCCCAGCGCGGCAGCAAGGCGACGAGTGAGTTCGAACTTGATGCTGTCCTCGGGCTTGATCAGCTCGACCGGTTTCACGTCGACGAGCAGCGCACTCCCATCGGATCGGCGCACGAAGTAGTCGGGCGCGTGTGAGCGCCTCGGTGATCGCCAGCGAATCCACATCGGCTGGCTCGCCACCCCGACGACATCCTCCGTCCTGTCCAGCGAGGTCAGGAACGAGCGCTCCCAGAACGACTCGAACGGAACGTGTCGGCCAGTAGAGGCCATCCACAGCTTGCCCTCGAAGTTGCGCTTGCCCGGCCACGACGGGAACTCGCGTACCGGATCCGCATCCTCGAACATCACGCGCGCCGCGTCGACGGGGTCTGCGTGCTGGAGGAGGCCGTGTCTGGAAAACTCGATCGTAGCCGCGAGAGCGTTCGTCCCGTCGATCGCGGCGAGCCAGTCTTGGGTCAAGGTCACGGAGAACTCTCCCTTCCGGAGAATCCCGCACCCGATCAGAGCGCTCCTATGGAACCTCCCGGCTTGCACCGCAAGCTACTCCCGCCTCGGACCAGCACTACGCGGCGCGCCGTCGTCTCGACAACTGGAGTGAGAATCCGACAGCTGGAATGAGACGACTCGACACGTCGGTGAGAATCGGACAACTGGAGTGTCCGATGACAGTGATTCTGTCGTCCGTGCCACCGATCCTGTGATCGCCTTCCGCGTCTTCGCGCTGCTTGGCCGTTGGGGGCACCTCGACGGTGGCGGTATCAGCGCCAGCGGATGTGTAGTTCGTCGAAGCGGCATATGCATCTGAGTCACCTCGGCCGAACGGCCCGTGTTTGGATCGACGTGAGTATTGGGCGGATTCGCGCATGGGTTGTGTGAGGACGCACGCGGGGAAGCCACGTGGGCGACAAAGCTGTATGCGTGTCGAAACGCGCGGACCCCGACAGTCCTCACTTCCCCATGGCAGGCCAGTACTCATCCACGGAGGTTGTCGGCACGCAACGGTGGGGGCACATATCCCGGTCCACCGGCCGATATGGCAGCGTCACGACGCATCTGGTCGTATACCCGCCCGACTCGTTCGACCGGGAACGTCTCTGGGCCGACGCGTCTCGCACACTCACCCCCCTCGGCATAGGCGGCGCGGTTATCGCCGCGATCGTTCTGCTGGGAACCGGGGCGTCGCCCGAGCTGACGCTGCTGTCGATCGCAGGCCTCTTCGTGATCGGCTGGGTGGTTCTGTCTTCCCGGACGATCGGGGTCCGTCGCAAGTCCGCATCCATCTGGGTGTGCACGTCGGCGATCTCGCCCGACCACGATCGTTCCCGGGCGCAGACTCATCTCGAGGCTCTCGCGGAGACGATGACGGAAGCAGCGAGCGCCCGTCGCGCGGGAACGATCACGGCAGACCAGTACACGAGAGCCTGGCGTAACGTGTTCGGCGAGGTGACACTGCTCAGTCTGCAACGAAACGGCTAGCCATCGGCTGGCCGTCGGGCAGAGGACATCGCCCCCGCCTGGTTTCGATCGCGGTGTGGCCGCGATCAGGCGAAGATCTCCGCGGCCACGTCGTGGACGGATCGGTCACGGACGTCCGCCCAGTCCAGCGAGAGCGCGCCCCAGATATTGGGGGAAGGGTGCGTGCGGACGTACTGGAGAAGCCGAGCGTTCAGCCGCGCGTGGGACGCGCAGTCGGTCACGTCGATAAAGACGACATCGACGTCCCACCCCAGTTCTCTCTCGGCCCGCGCGTGAAAGTCTGTGGCCGCCGCGTAAGCGAACCGTTTGCAGGAGCGAGGGCGATGGCCGGGACCCCGCCGGTACAGCACGATCACATGATGCACGGTCGGCGAGCGACGCAGCACATCGCGAATGGGCCGCCAGGAACCGCGGAGGCGGTTGCGTACCTGTAGCCCCGCTGCGCTGTCCTCCAGCTGGATCCCCCACACGATGCCGCCCACGAACGAAGAGCTCGCACCTTTGTCCGTAGCCGGCTGCTCTGCGTCGGGTCCATGTAGAGATCCGCCGGTCAGCAAGCACATCCTGCCGGAGGTGGAGGTGCGGAAGGTCATTTCGCGCATCGCGTCCACGTCTCCATCGAGTTTCTTTCGTTTGGGGTCGTGGCGGGGTGGTGCCGTACGGTGGCCAGCGCGATCGTTCCCGCGCACGGGACGACCAGAAGATCCCCAGCCTGGATTTCCTGGGGCACCTCACCCGGCAGCGGTGCTGCTCCGATCGTTTCGATGCTGGCGGGCGCCCGACTGCCAGCGTCGGGGCGGCCGAGCACGGTCGACCCCGCCCAGTCCGGGGTGACTTCCGTCATGTCGCCGTCGACGCGGACGTGCAACGCGCCGCGCGTGTCCCCGGCGACAGCGAGGACACGCGTGATTACGAGGGTGACATAGGCGTCAGAACCTCCAGTCCGTTCGGGGTGTCCGGCGGGGTGGATGAGTACCGCGGGTGTGCCCCGCGTCGTGGCGAGTCCGAGCAGCGAGTGCCCACCGACCAGCACGTCCTCGCGAGTGTGAACGGTGTCCATGGGCCACCCGTGTGCCCGCGGCGTCGCTGCAGGGATCCGGTTCCGGAGGAGTCGGGCGCTGAGGATGGTGTGTAACAGAGTCACGTCAACTGTCTCCGTTTCAGAGCTGGGGGGTCAGGGCGGACAAGAGACCTGGGGCGATGTCGATGGCCGGGGACACCGCGATAGCCGGAGACAACGGTGCTGTGTCATGGCGCGGCAGTGGCACCGGACGCACGCGCCCCAGGGGCACTGTGCCTTCGCACGGCAGTGCCAGCAGGTCGCCTTCGGCGAGGTCGGCGGGAAGCCGCACCGGAGGAGACGGGTAGGCCGGGGCGGCTGCTTCCGCGGCCAGCAAGATGCCAGGAGCCGACGCGGCGGCGGAGATCCGGTCGATCAGGCGCGCCTCGGACCACACCGCAGGGACGTCGCTGAAGTTCGCGTCGATGAGGATGACGCGTTGGGAGTCGAGGTTGTTCACTGTCATCACGACACGGGTGATGACGACCGACACGTCCGAGCGGAGCACCTCGGCCTGGCGGGGGTTCGTGCGAATGATGCGGTCAGTGTTGTGGACGCAGGGGGTGCCGCACATCTCGGCCAGACGCCGCATCGACACTCCGGCGACGACCACGTCGGTCGTCGTCGGCGTCGTGTGATCCGGCCAAGCCCTCGCCCGAAGTGGAACGGGAAGGGTGCGTCGCAGCGTGGGGACGATATCGGTGAGAGTCACACCGTCTGTCCTAGCCCGCCCATCCGCACGATCGGTGGGGTCCGAACGGAATACATGCGCGGAACGGCCCGCTTCGCCCGGATTGCTCACGGTCTGCTGACATGACGAGCAGAAGCCGGGCGGGGTATGAGCACTCGGGGCGGAGGTGGTCGCCGGCATCGGGGAGGGCGCGGGACGTCGGGGATGTATGGACGGCCGTTAGCTTTCGACGGGTGGCCGTATGCGTTTCGTTAGGGCTGTGATTTCGCCGTGAGCGCAGGTGTTTGATCGGGAGTTGCGTCTGAACGACGCGCGGCCCTCGCCCGGGGGTTCGACAGCTTTCGAATGGAGTTCCTCGTGCTCGACATCGTGTACGTGCTGGGCGTTATCGTCCTGTTCGCGCTGGTCGGTCTGATCGGCAAGGCGGTGGAGAAGCTGTGATCGTCTTCGACCTGCTCGCCGCTGCCCTCGGCCTCGCGGCGCTGGTGTATCTGGTGACCGCTCTGGTGAAGCCGGAGAAGTTCTGATGGAGTGGCTGTTCCTTGCCGCCAGCCTGGCGACTCTGATCCTGTTCCTGGGCGTCGCGTACCGCCCCGTCGGCGACTACATGGCCTGGGTCTTCACCTCTCGGAAGGACTGGAAGGTCGAACGCGGGATCTACCGCGTCATCGGCGCTGACCCCAGGTCCGAGCAGACCTGGCAAGCGTATCTGCGCGGAGTCTTGCTGTTCTCCCTTGTCGGGGTCCTGCTGCTCTACCTGCTGCAGCGCACCCAGCAGTGGCTTCCCTACGCTCTGGGTCTCCCCGCTGTCCCGGAGGGGCTGTCGTTCAACACCGCGATCTCGTTCGTGACGAACACGAACTGGCAGGCATATTCCCCCGAGCTCACCCTCGGTTACACCGTGCAGTTCGCAGGACTCACGGTGCAGAACTTCGTCTCCGCCGCGACCGGCATCGCCGTCGCGATCGCCCTCGTGCGCGGGTTCGCCTATCGACGCACCGGAACGATCGGCAACTTCTGGGTCGACCTGGTGCGCGGCTCGTTCCGCATCCTCCTGCCGTTCTCCGTGATCGCGGCGATCGTCCTGCTCGCCGGAGGGGTCGTGCAGAACTTCGCCGGGTTCACTGACATCACCACCGTATCCGGCGGATCACAGGTCCTGCCCGGCGGTCCCGTCGCGTCGCAGGAGGCGATCAAGGAGCTCGGCACGAACGGCGGAGGGTTCTTCAACACCAACGCCTCCCACCCGTTCGAGAACCCCGCGGCGTGGACGAGCATCTTCGAGGTGTTCCTCCTGCTGCTCATCCCGTTCTCGCTCCCGCGCACGTTCGGGCGGATCGTGGGCGACAACCGCCAGGGCTACGCCATCCTCGCCGCGATGAGCACCCTGTTCGTCGTCTCGCTCGGCGCGCTGGCCGCGTTCGAGTTCGCCGGAAACGGCACCGCCCCGCAACTCGCGGGTGCCGCCATGGAAGGCAAGGAGGCCCGGTTCGGTCTGGTCCAATCCGTGTTGTATGCGAGCGGCACCACACTGACCTCCACCGGTTCGGTCAACTCGATGCACGACTCCTACACCGCGCTGGGGGGCATGATGCCGATGCTGAACATGATGCTCGGCGAGATCGCCCCTGGAGGTGTCGGGGCGGGTCTGTACGGGATGCTCATCATCGCAGTGATCGCCGTGTTCATCGCCGGGCTCCTCGTCGGACGCACCCCCGAGTACCTGGGTAAGAAGATCGGGCCTCGCGAGATCAAGCTGGCCAGCCTGTACATCCTCGTCATGCCGACCCTGCTCCTGGGAGGTGTCGCCCTCAGCTTCGCGATCCCCGGAGTCCGAGAGGACGTGGAAACGACCTCGATATGGAACCCCGGCGTCCATGGCCTGTCGGAGCTCGTGTACGCGTTCGCGTCCGCGTCCAACAACAATGGGTCCGCGTTCGCCGGCCTCACCGCGAACACGCCGTGGCTGAACGCCGCGCTGGGCGTGGCGATGCTGCTGGGCCGGTTCGTGCCCATCGTCCTCGTTCTCGCCCTGGCCGGTTCCCTGGCCGCACAGGACAAGGTACCGGCCACCGCCGGCACCCTCCCGACCCACCGACCGTTGTTCATCGGCCTCGTGGTCGGCACAGCGGTCCTGGTGACCGCGCTCGTCTTCTTCCCCGTTCTCACGCTGGGTCCCCTAGCGGAAGGGCTGCTGTAAACCATGACCACCATCACACCCACCCCCGAATCCCCTGCCCCTTCCCGGGGCGATGCCCCGCGGGCACCGCGGAAGGCCTTTACCTGGGCACAGGTGCGGGCTGCCCTCCCGGGCGCGTTCCGCAAGCTCGATCCGCGCGCCCAATGGCGTAACCCTGTCATGTTCCTCGTGTGGGTCGGTGCGGCATTGACCACCGTGCTCGCGATCGCGGAACCCTTCCTCGGCGGTCCAGCACCCTCCGGCGGCACCGAGGTGCCGTGGCCATTCACCGCGGTGATCGCGATCTGGCTGTGGCTGACCGTCCTGTTCGCGAACCTCGCCGAGTCCGTGGCGGAAGGACGCGGGAAGGCGCAGGCGGACACGCTCCGCAAGACACGCACCAGCACCACCGCCCACCGAATCGATGGGTACGACTCCGCCACGGATGCCGGCGCCGAACAGGCGACGACCACTGATGTGTCCTCCGCGGACCTGCGCCTCGGCGACATCGTGGTGATCTCCGCCGGTGAACTGATCCCCGGGGACGGGGACATCGTGTGGGGAATCGCAAGCGTGGACGAGTCCGCGATCACCGGCGAGTCCGCACCCGTGGTCCGCGAATCGGGCGGCGACCGTTCCGCCGTCACGGGCGGCACCCGGGTGCTCAGCGACCGGATCGTCGTGCGCATCACCTCCAAGCCCGGCGAAACCTTCGTCGATCGCATGATCGCCCTGGTCGAAGGCGCTGCTCGACAGAAAACGCCGAACGAGATCGCGCTGAACATCCTCCTGGCGAGCCTGTCGATCGTGTTCGTCGTCGTCGCGCTCACCCTCAACCCCATAGCGTCTTACGCCGCCAGCCCGGCCAGCATCACGGTGCTGATCGCGCTGCTGGTGTGCCTCATCCCAACGACGATCGGTGCACTGCTCTCTGCGATCGGCATAGCGGGCATGGACCGGCTCGTGCAGCGCAACGTGCTCGCCATGTCCGGACGCGCCGTCGAAGCCGCCGGCGACGTGACCACCCTGCTGCTGGACAAGACCGGCACCATCACCTACGGCAACCGGCGCGCCAGCGAGTTCGTCCGGATGGACGGGGTGCGTGAGCAAGAACTGGTCCACGCTGCCGCCGTCTCGTCCCTCGCGGACCCGACACCGGAAGGCACCTCGATCGTCGACCTTGCCCGCGCCCAGGGCGAGGACGTCGACACGAGCACCGCCGGCGAGATCGTCCCGTTCACCGCGCAGACCCGCATGTCCGGTCTCGACCTTCCCGACGGTGCTCAGATCCGCAAGGGCGCCGGGTCCGCCGTCACCGCATGGTTGGAATCGGAGGGGAGGAGGTTGCCGTCCAGCGAGCTGGCCGAGCTCGAGGACCACACCGAACGCATCGCACAGTCCGGCGGCACCCCGCTGGTCGTCGCCGTGAAGGACCCCTCCGGCGAGGGCCGGGTGCTAGGTGTGGTCCACCTCAAGGACATCGTGAAGGAGGGACTCACCGGGCGGTTCGCAGAACTGCGTGCGATGGGCATCCGCACCGTGATGGTCACCGGCGACAACCCGCTCACCGCGGCCGCGATCGCACGGGAGGCGGGCGTGGACGGCTTCCTCGCTGAGGCCACTCCGGAACAGAAGCTCGCCTACATCCGCAAGGAGCAGGAGGGCGGCAACCTCGTCGCGATGACCGGCGACGGCACGAACGACGCGCCCGCGCTCGCGCAGGCGGATGTCGGGGTGGCGATGAACACCGGCACGTCGGCCGCGAAGGAGGCCGGCAACATGGTCGACCTCGACTCCGACCCGACCAAGCTCATCGACATCGTGCGCATCGGCAAGCAACTGCTCATCACCCGCGGGGCGCTGACCACGTTCTCGATCGCCAATGACATCGCGAAGTACTTCGCGATCATCCCGGCGATCTTCATGGGTGTGTTCCCGGGCCTGGCGGCGCTGAACATCATGGGGCTGCACTCCCCCGCCTCTGCGGTGCTCTCGGCGATCATCTTCAACGCGATCGTGATCATCGTCCTGGTCCCCCTCGCGCTGCGCGGCGTGAAGTACCGCGCGGCGAACGCATCCAAGATCCTCGGCCGAAACCTGCTCGTCTACGGACTCGGCGGGATCATCACCCCCTTCATCGGCATCTGGCTCATCGACCTCGTCGTGCGCCTCATCCCCGGGTTCTGACCCGGGATCGTCAAGGAGACAACACGTTCATGAACACCGCTACCCGCAGCACCGGCCGCAGCCTCTGGGTCGCCACCCGTGCCCTCCTGCTGTTCACCGTGGTGCTCGGCATCGGCTACACCCTGCTGATCACCGCGGTCGGTCAACTCGCCTTCCCTGCACAAGCCAACGGAAGCCTCGTCCGGAACGCTGAAGGCGAGGTCGTCGGGTCGTCTTTGATCGGCCAGAACTTCACCGCCGCTGACGGTGAGCCGCTACCGGAGTACTTCCAGCCCCGGCCCTCCGCAGCCGGCGACGGCTACGACGGAGGCGCGTCCTCAGGTTCCAACTGGGGTCCCGAGAACGAGGACCTGATCGCGGCGATCGAGGAACGCAAGGCACAGATCGCCGAGTTCAACGGAGTCTCTCCCGATGAGATCCCCGCGGACGCGGTCACCGCATCCAGTTCCGGACTCGACCCGCACATCAGCCCCCAGTACGCACAGCTGCAGGTGCAGCGCGTCTCCGACGCGCGGGGCCTGACCGTAGACCAGGTGCAAGGCATCCTCGACGAGCACGCCCAAGGTCGAGACCTCGGATACTTGGGAGAACCGACAGTCAACGTCGTGGAACTTAACCTGGCGCTAGACCAGTTGGAGGACTGACAGATGAGCACACGGGGGCGGCTTCGCGTACTCCTCGGCGCCGCCCCCGGCGTCGGCAAGACCTACACCATGCTCGAGGAGGGCAGACGCCTTCTCAGCGAAGGCAAAGACGTGGTCGTCGCGGTCGTGGAAACCCACGGGCGCGCCGCCACGTCCGCGATGACCGAAGGCTTGGAGATCCTCCCCCGCCGCGTCGTCTCCCACCGTGGCGTCGAGCTCACCGAGATGGACATCGACGCCACCCTCGCACGCAACCCGGCTGTCGCTCTCGTTGATGAGCTCGCCCACACCAACGCTCCCGGATCCCGCAACGAAAAGCGGTGGCAAGACGTCCACGAACTGCTGGACGCAGGCATCGACGTCATCTCCACCGTCAACATCCAACACATCGAATCTCTCAACGACGTCGTCGAAAAGATCACCCGAGTACCCCAACGAGAGACCATCCCCGACCGCATCCTCCGCGAAGCCGACCAGGTCGAAGTCATCGACCTCGCCCCGCAGGCCCTGCGAGACCGCCTCGCAAGCGGCGTCGTCTACCCCGCCGAACGCATCGACGCCGCCCTGTCCAACTACTTCCGGCTCGGTAACCTGACCGCGCTGCGCGAACTCGCACTGCTGTGGCTCGCCGACGAGGTCGATCAGGCGCTGAAAAGCTACCGCAACGAGCACGGTATTGACAGCCAATGGGAGGCCCGGGAACGCGTGGTGGTCGCCCTGACCGGCGGACCCGAAGGTGAAACCCTTCTCCGCCGCGGCGCCCGTATCGCCGCCCGCTCCGCCGGCGGAGAGCTGATCGCGGTGCACGTGACCAGCCAGGACGGACTGCGCACCTCCAGCCCCACCGCGTTAGCGGCGCAACGCTCCCTCGTTGACAAGCTCGGCGGTACGTATCACCAGGTCATCGGGGACGACATCCCCCACTCGCTCGTCGAGTTCGCCCGGTCCCTCAACGCGACACAACTCGTGATCGGCGTCAGCCGCCGCAGCCGGCTCAGCGCGGCGCTCACCGGCCCCGGTATCGGTGCCACGGTCATCCGCGAGTCCGGCGACATCGACGTGCACATCGTCACCCACTCCGCCGCCGGCGGACGCCTCGCCCTGCCCCGCAGCGGCGGCGCGCTGACCATGAAACGCCGCATCGCCGGGATGATCCTCGCCCTGATCGGCGGCCCCGCTCTCACCTGGCTGCTCGCGACCTTCCGCAGCCCCGAGTCCATCACCAGCGATGTGCTCAGCTACCAGCTGCTCGTCGTCATCGTCGCTCTCGTCGGAGGGATCTGGCCCGCCCTGTTCGCTGCCGTGCTGTCCGGGCTCACCCTGGACTTCTTCTTCATCGAACCGTTCTACACCGTCACCATCGACGATCCCCTCCATCTTCTTGCACTCACCCTGTACGTCACCATCGCAGTGCTGGTCAGCTTCATCGTCGACCGCGCAGCTCGACAGACACGCGTCGCACGTCGCGCTGCCGCCGAATCCGAACTCATCCAAACCATCGCCGGAAGTGTCCTGCGAGGACAGAACGCCATCGAGGCGCTCGTGGAGCGCACCCGCGAAGCGTTCGCCTTGGCTGGCGTGCGACTGCGCGAAGGGGACACGGTGCTGGTAACATCCGGCGAACCCCTCGCCGACGGCCGATACTCGACCGTCCCAGTAAGCAAACGCACCGTGCTCGAACTGCACGGCCCTGACCTCCCAGCCCGCGAACAACGCCTCCTGACCGTCGTCGCCGCGCAAATCGCCGTCGCGCTCGAACACCGTGAGCTCACCGAGACTGCCAGCGGCATCGCCCCACTCGCCGCCTCCGACAAGATTCGCACTGCCCTACTGTCCGCACTCAGCCACGACCTCCGCCGGCCACTAGCCGCCGCGACCGCCGCCGTCAGCGGCCTCCAAGCCGCCGGAGACTCCCTCACCCCTGCCGATATGGCTGAGTTGGTCACCACCGCCGGCGAAAGCCTCACCACCCTCTCCGTCCTCGTCACCGACCTTCTCGACGTCAGCCGTCTTCAAGCCGGGGTCCTCGCCATCCTCCCCACCCACGTCGACGCCGCCGACGTCATCGTCCCCGCGCTCGATGAGCTCGGCCTCGGACCCGACGAGCTCGAGCTGGACCTCAACCCCGAGATCCCCCTAGTCTCCGCCGACCCAGGCCTGCTGCAACGCGTCGTCGTCAACCTCCTCGCCAACGCCACGCGCCACTCCCCAGACGACTCCAAGGTCCGGATCACCACCAGCTCCTTAGACGACATCGTCGAGATCCGCGTCATCGACCACGGCCCTGGAATCCCACCCGACCGCATCGACGACGTCTTCGTTCCCTTCCAACGCCTCGGCGACACCGACAACACCAGCGGCCTCGGCCTCGGCCTCGCGCTCTCCAAAGGGTTCGTCGAGGGCATGGGCGGCACCCTCACCCCCGAAGACACGCCCGGCGGCGGACTCACCATGGTCGTCGCTCTCCCCACCCACAACAGCACCACAGCCCAGCCAGAGGACACCCCGTCATGAAGATCCTGATCGCCGACGACGACCCTCAGATCCTCCGAGCCCTTCGCATCACCCTGACCGCCAAAGGGTACGAAATCATCACCGCGACCAACGGCGCCGAAGCCATCAGCGCCGCTATCGACCACAAGCCCGACATCTACCTCCTCGACCTCGGCATGCCCGAACTCGACGGCATCGACGTCATCCACGGCATCCGCGGCTGGTCAGAATCCCCCATCCTCGTCGTCTCCGGCCGCACCGGCGCCGCCGACAAAGTGGACGCCCTCGACGCGGGCGCCGACGACTACGTCACTAAACCCTTCTCCGTCGAAGAACTCCTCGCCCGCATCCGAGCCCTCACCCGCCGCCTCTCCCCACACGACAGCAACCCCGCTGTCCACCTCGGCGACATCGTCATCGACCTCGCCGCCCGAAGCGCCACACGGACCCGTGACGGACACGACGCGCCGATCCGCCTGACCCCGACCGAATGGCAGGTCATCGAGATCCTCATCCGCAACACCGGCAACCTCGTCACCAGGCAAACCCTGCTCACCAGCATCTGGGGCACCGAGCACGCCACCGACACCGGCTACCTCCGCCTCTACGTGTCTCAACTGCGCAAGAAGCTCGAGCCCGAACCCTCCCACCCGCGCTACCTCATCACCGAAGCAGGCATGGGCTACCGCCTCCACATCGACAGACCCAACACCGCGGCCGCGATAACGGCCGAAGACACCACGCCGCCGCTCAACCCCTGATCGGAATACCCGACACGTCGCCCCCGGACATCCGCTAGGAGACCAGGTCAGGAGGACGACACCGTGCTCACAGTCCGCGCCACCGCACCCCACACGGGTGATGGGGCGTATACGCGCGACCCTCGCCGATGACCCCGGGGAGCTTCTCAAGTCGCTCGGCGCACTCGAGTTACGGCCGATCGTAGACGTCAGGGATGCCGTCGTTGTCGGTGTCTTCCGCGTCGTTCTGGGCGATCTTGCGGTAGCGGCGGTTCCGGCTGGCGAGCAGGGCCGAGGCGATCACGGCCGCGACGACGGAGGCGAGCAGGATCGCGACCTTGGCGTGGTCGTGGTGCGGGTCGGTCGCGGTGAAGCTGAGTTCGGTGACCAGGAGCGACACCGTGAACCCGATCCCGGCGAGCAGGCCGACGCCGGTGATGTCGACCCACCTCAGCGAGGGGTCAAGTCGGATGCCGCGGACTCGGGTGGTCAGCCAGGTCGCCAGGACGATGCCGACCGGCTTCCCGACGACCAGTGCGGCGATGATCCCGATGGTCACCGGGTCGGTGAGCGCGGAGAGGAAGCCCTCCGCCCCGCCGATGGCGACCCCTGCGGAGAAGAATGCGAACACCGGTACGGCGAACCCGGCGGAGAGCGGGCGGAAACGGTGCTCGAACTCCTCCGCGAGACCTGGTTCGGTGTCGGGCACCTGGTCGCGGCGGCGGTGAATGACGGGGATGGTGAAGCCGAGCAGCACGCCGGCGATGGTGGCGTGGATGCCGGAGGCGTGGACGAATGCCCACGCGACCACGCCGATGGGCAGCAGGATCAGCCATGCGGCGGCGGGCTTGAGGTGGAAGAACTGCCGGTACCGCTGCGCGAGTACGGCGTACACGGCGATCGTGAGCAGGCCCATCAGCAGCGGCACGATGGCGATCGTCTCGGTGTAGAAGATCGCGATGATGCTGATCGCGATGAGATCGTCGACGACGGCGAGGGTGAGCAGGAAGATCCGCAGCGGGCCCGGCAAGTGAGAGCCGATGAGCGCGAGAACGGCGACCGCGAACGCGATGTCGGTCGCGGTCGGTATCGCCCATCCGCGCAGGAGACCGGGAGTCTGGGCGACGATGGCCACGTAGACCAGGGCGGGGATGATCACGCCGCCGGCCGCGGCGACGACCGGGACGATCGCGGTGCTGAAGCGGCGCAGGTCGCCGGCGACGAACTCGCGTTTGAGCTCGAGGCCGATGAGGAAGAAGAAGATCGCCAGCAGCCCGTCGGCGGCCCACGCGCCCAGACTGAGCTGCAGATGCCACGGCTCGTAGCCGACCTCGAGGTCGCGGAGGGTGAAGTAGGCCTCTGCCCAGGGCGAGTTGGCCCACAGGATGCCGATCGCGGCCATGAGCACGAGAAGCCCGCCGCCGACGGTCTCCTTGCGTAGCAGTGTGCCGATGCGCAGCGCTTCGGCGTAGCTGCCGCGGAGAGGGAACTGCGCACTCGCGGGAGTGTTCCGGGCAGGGTCGGGAGAGGTCATAGGCGGTTCCGATCGGGTCGACGAAGGACGGTGTCGACCAGGCTTCCCGACGCGCCTCCCCCAGCCTACAAGAGGCCGCATGGAGGTGCCCTGGCAGGTCTTCAGAACATCCTCGGCGGTCCAAAACCCCGCGGCATGGAGGGGGTTCGGATCAGCCGAACTATGCTTGTCGCCGGAGTGCCGGGAAGCCTGGTCGGCGGCGACCCTCGGGTCGTCTGATCTGATGAGGAGACCCCGGTGGCGCGAGACCGCGGTATGCGATGGTTGCCCGAGACGGTGCTGCGGCCGGGTCGCTATCTCCGCGACCTGGCGAAGCGGTCGCCGTCGCGGATGGCGGTGCTGATCTTTTTTCTCGCCGCCGTGCTGTTCTCCGGCCTGCTCACGCTGCCGGTCTCCTCTGCAGATGGGCGCGCCGCGCCGCTGCAGGATGCCGTGTTCACCGCCACCTCCGCCGTCACCGTCACCGGGCTGACCAGTGTCGATACCGCCACACAGTGGTCCTTCTTCGGGCAGGTCGTGATCCTGCTCGCGATCCAGGCCGGCGGGCTGGGGATCGTGACGATCGCGCTGCTGCTGATGAGGGCCGTCACCCGCCACCTCGGGGTGCGAGGGAAGCTGTTCGCGCAGCAGAGCATCGGCGGCGCCTCCAAGCTCGGCGAGGTCGGGCAACTGCTGCGCATCGTCGTGGTCACGACCCTGACCATCGAAGCGATCCTGGTCCTCGCGCTAGTCCCCCGGTTCGTGATGATCGAGGAACACTGGTGGGAGGGGCTGTGGAATGCCCTGTTCTATGGCATCTCGGCGTTCAACAACGCCGGGTTCTCCATCCACGAAGGCGGGCTCGCCCCGTTCGACGGCGACCTGTGGATCCTGGTCCCGATCATGATCGGAGTGTTCGTCGGCAGCTTCGGATTTCCAGTGTTCCTCACTCTCATCATCCACAAGTGGCACCGGCGCAAGTGGAGCCTGCACACCAAACTCACCCTCACCACGACCACCATCCTGCTCGCGGTCGGCGCGCTCGCGTGGGGTCTGCTCGAGTGGGGTAACGACCGCACCATCGGCCACCTGAACCCCGCCGAGAAAGCGTTCCACGCGCTGTTCGCCTCGGTCATGATGCGCTCTGGCGGGTTCGCGCTCACCGACACGAACGAGTCCACCCCGATCACCTTGCTCGTCTCCGACGCGCTGATGTTCGTCGGCGGCGGCTCGGCGTCCACCGCCGGCGGCATCAAGGTCGCCACCCTCGCGGTGCTGTTCCTCGGCATCATCGCCGAAGCACGCGGCGACCGGCACGTCATCGCGGCAGGACGCCACATCCCCGACGGCTCGCTCCGCCTCGCGATCAGCGTCACCTTCCTCGGCGCCACCCTGGTGCTCGTCGCCACCGGGCTGGTGATGACCGTCAGCACCGCGCCGCTGGACCGGATCCTGTTCGAGGTGATCTCCGCGTTCGCGACCTGCGGACTCTCGGTCGGCCTGTCCGCCGAGCTCGAGCCGTTCGGGAAGTACGTGCTCAGCCTGCTCATGCTCGCCGGCCGCATCGGCCCCATCGGCTTGGCCGCCGCCCTGGCGCTACGGCAACGGAACCTGCTCTACACCCTCCCCGAGGAACGCCCCATCATCGGCTGAACCCCGGAGGCCTTGTCGCGGGTGAGAGGCTGGTCAGTAGTAGTCGGCCATTGTGGCACGCGCGATCGAAGTGCCGCGGATATCCGCCCACGTCAGCGCCGCCGCCGAGTAAGCACCGGCCCGGCCACTGATCCGCTCCATGATCCGATCCGCCAGAACCGTCGTGTCGTCGCACTCGGTCACATCGAGCAGGGTCACATCGACGTAGCGGGCGGCGCTGCGCTCCAGCATCGCGTGCGCCCGCAGGGCGGCACCGTCGGCGGCTCCCTGAACGCGGCTCGGGTCCAGGCCCCGAGGGATCTGGTAGGCGATCAGCAGGTGGATCGCTCCGGGATACCGGCGCGCCGCTTCGGCCCACCGGGTCACCTGTCGCTTCAGTTCCGCCCGCACCTCTCGTGCAGACCGGGCGCCCGTCAGGTCCACCCCGACGACCAGCCCACGCACGCCGCCGCGTGGCTCCAGGTCCTCGTCGGAGTCGATCACGCCGCGGTGCGGGGTCAGCTGGCGTAGGGAATCGAGATGGTCGCCCAGGGCGACGACGGTGTGTGTCACCGCTTCTCCGTCTGTTCGGTGTGCCGGAGCGGTCGCGCGACCGCTGCCGACCAGACTTCCCGGCTCACCGTGACCCCGGAGGGGGATCCACGACACCCTACCCGCAGCGGGCGCGAGAAACACCGCGCCACGGCTGTGCTGTGAGAAGAAGCCTGCGTTGTGCGACCCGGCCCGCCAAGGCCGGGTGCGGCGTTCCGCAACGAAACCCCGCAGCTGGACGACATCACTGGACAGATTGGTGAACGCATGATTAGTATGCTGAACGTGAGTTCAGTCCGGGATGCTGGCGACCTGACGATGCGTGCGCGCATCCGGGATGCCGCCATCGAGGTCTTCGCCGAGGCGGGCTTCGATCGGGCCACGGTGCGGCAGATCGCGGCGCACGCGGGCGCGAGCCCCGCCCTGGTGCTGCACCACTACGGCTCCAAGGCCGGTTTGCGTGAAGAGTGCGATGAGCACGTGGTCTCGACACTGCTCGCGGACCGCACCATCGCGATCGACGACCCCACCGCGCAAGGGATCGACGCGGTGCTGGCGGGCGTCGGCGTCCACGCGGGCAGGTTGGGCTATTTGGTTCGGCTGCTCGCCGATCCCGGCGACGCCGGTCGGCGGGTGTTCGACGCGTTCCTGGAGCACACCCGCAAGATGCTCCGTGATGTGGGAGACAAGTGGCAGACGCAGACGATGTCCGACCCCGAGGCCACCGCGCTGCTGCTGACCGCCTACGGGCTGGCGCCGCTGCTGCTGCAGGGTCAAATCGCTCGGGTGCTGGGCGTCGACCCACTAGGCCCGGAAGGGGCGCGGCGGCTGGCGCTTCCCGGCCTCGAGCTGTTCACCCACGGGCTGTTCCAGGACGACAGCCTGCTGACGGCGGCGAAGGAAGCACTCGCCCGGCCCGCCGGGCCCCGCAGCGACAAGGGCGACGGCGACCCGAATCAGGATCCGGATCCCCCGGCGGCGCGGTAGCGTCCTCGATCCTCATCCCTGATTCGAAAGGAACCACCGCCATGACCGTGGCGATCCACACCCGTGCGCTGCACAAGCGCTACGGCTCGCACACCGCGCTGCACGGACTCGACCTGACCGTCCAGTCCGGCTCGGTGTTCGGGCTGATCGGCCCGAACGGGGCCGGCAAGACCACCACCCTGCGGACGCTGCTCGACATCATCCGCCCCACCTCAGGCGACATCACGGTGCTGGGCGCATCACCCCGAGCCGGCGGCGCCGCCCTTCGCCGCCGCATCGGGTACGTCCCCGGCGAGCTGCGCCTGGAAGGACGCGTCAAAGGACGCGCCCTGCTGCGCCACCTCGCCGAGATCAGCGGCCCCGTTGCACCCGGCACCATCGAGCAGCTCGCCGAGCGGCTCGGACTCGACCTGGCCCGGCCCGTGCGGACGCTGTCGAAGGGCAACAAGCAGAAGCTCGGACTCGTCCAGGCGTTCATGCACCGGCCCGATCTGTTGGTGCTCGACGAGCCGACCAGCGGCCTCGATCCGCTCGTGCAGCGGGAGTTCCTCGCGATGGTGCGCGAGGCCCGCGACGCGGGGCAGACCGTGCTGCTGAGCTCCCATGTGCTCAGCGAGATCCAGCAGGCAGCCGACGACGTCGCGGTGCTCGCGCAGGGACGCATCGTCGCGGAGGGCCCGGTCTCATCGCTGCGGATCGCGAGCGTGCGCCGCGTCCGCGCGACCGTCACCGGTGTCGCGGCCGAGACCGTCGCCGACGCTCTGGCCGCGGCATCCGGTATCGAGGACGTGGACGTCGCCGCGGCAGGCGACCTGGTCCGTGTCTCCGCGACCGCACGCGGCGACATCGACCCCGTGATCCGGGCCATCGCCGCCGGAACGATCCGCGACCTCACCGTGGAAGAACCCGACCTCGAAGAGTCCGTGCTGGATCTGTACGCCCGAAACGGAGCAGCATCATGACCGCCATCGCACAGCGCACCGCATCCGTTCGCCCCACCCCACTCCCGGTGTTCCGCCGCTGGCTCAGCGAAGGGTGGCGAGGACTCATCGGCTGGTCGGCCGGCGTGGCCGCCGTCGTATTCCTCTATCTACCGCTGTACCCGGCCATGAAGTCGCCCGAGCTCATCGGACTGATGGACTCGCTGCCTCCCGAACTGGTCCGCACCATCGGATACGAGAACATCACCACCGGCGCCGGCTACGCGCAGGCGACGTTCTTCGGCCTCATCGGCTTCGTCCTCATCACCATCGCCTCGATCACCTGGGGCGGCGCGTTCACCGGCGGCGCCGAGGAATCCGGCCGCCTCGAGCTCACCCTCGCCCACGGGGTCGGACGCGTGCAGTACGCCCTCGAAAGCGCCCTCGCCCTGCTGGCGAAGATGCTCGTACTGGGCGTCGTGGCATGGCTGCTCATCTGGGCGATGAACGGCCCGGGCGAACTGGAACTCGACGCCGGCAACCTCGTCGCCGTCACCACGGCATGGATAGGGCTCGGCCTCTTCTCGGGAACAGCCGGCTTCGCTGCCGGTGCGCTCACCGGCCGACGGTCGTGGGGCGTCGGAGTCGGCGCAGGCGTCGCCGTCGCCGGGTACGTCATGCAAGCTGTCGCGAACAACAGCGAAGACCTCGACTGGCTGCGCGTCCTCTCGCCCTTCCACTGGGCGTACGGCGAAGCGCCGCTGACCAACGGATTCGACTGGCCCGGCCTCGTCCTGCTGTGGGGCGGCTCCGCGCTGCTGGTCGCGATCGGAACCGCGGCACTGGCACGGCGCGACATCCTCGGCTAAGGAATGGGGTGAGTCGTCATGTGTGACGGCCCACCCCAGTTCCCACCTCTTCTCAGCTAGTCTCGCGTCGGTTCAACACGTCCTAGCGTGCGCCGTCGAGATGCGACACGATCGTCTGCGTGACCGCAGGCATATCGGGGTACGGGAACAGGTGCCCCACCCCTTTGAGTCAGAGGGACCGGGCGCCGGGGATCAGCTCGACGAGCTTTCGTGCATGCTCGATCGGGAGGAAGTCGTCAGCGGTGCCGTGGATGACCAGGGTGGGAACCCGGAGACTACCAAGCAGTTCGTATCGGGAGCGGGTGGCGGCCACCGCGGCCTGGTGCTGGCCGATGGCCCGGAAGTTGATGCCGCGCCGGTAGCGGAGGTCGTAGAGCACGAGTTCGGCGGTCTCCTCGATGTCGAGGTTCTCGTAGCCGATCCCGATGATGGTCTTCGCCACGACCTCTTTGACGAGGTTCCTCTCGCCACCGAGCAGGCGGTATCGCAGCAGCGGGATGCCAGCGAGCCCGGCGCGCAGCATGCGGCCGAACCGCGGCCCGGGGAGGCTCGTGTCGGTGGGGTCGGCGGCCGTCGACATCAGGGTGAGGGACGCCACGCGGCCGGGATGGCCGATCGCGATCTCCTGGGCGACGAATCCGCCGAGGGAGAGCCCTGACGTGCGCCCGCTCGACACGCAGCGCGTCGAGCACCGCGGTCGCATCGGCGGCCATGTCGACCAGCGCGTACGGGTGCGCACGGCGCCACGCGGGCATCCAATCCGAGGCGCCGGTGCCGCGCTGGTCGTAGCGGATCACCCGATACCCCGCCTGCCGGAGGCTTCGGATGAAGCCGGGCGGCCAGAACAGGGAGTTCCCGGCCATCGAGATGTTGAGCAGCACCACGCCCTTCTCAGGCACCCCGGCCGGGATGCTCTCGTACCAGATGCGCACCCCGCTCGAGTCGGCATAGCCTGTCTCGCCGACGACGACATGCGGCAGGTCGCTCCCCGACACCCGCTCGATGATCGCATCCGTCTCGGACGGGAGCTTCGGCCCACCGCGCACGAACCAGAACACCAGGGCGGCAACACCGGCTGCTGCCACGATTGCTGCCGCCTGGATCTTCACGGCCTCATCATCTCAAGAGGGTCAGCGCAGTTGGCTGAACGCCTCCGCCTTGCGGGTTCGCCCGGACACCAGGATGACATCGTCCGATCGCAGCACCGTCTCCGCTGTCGCGTGGGTCCAGGGCTGGCCGAGAGGTTTGACCGCGACGATGGTGACGCCGTGCTTCGCGCGCAGATCGGTCTGGCCCAGCGGGACCCCGGTGATCGCGCGGTGCGGGGTGGTGCGCACGAGGGCGAAGTCGCTGTCGACCTCGATATAGTCCTGCATGCTGCCGCGCACCAGGTGCGCGACCCGGCGCCCCATGTCCTGCTCCGGGTAGATCACGTGCGGCACCCCGAGCTGTTCGAGGATCGCGCCGTGCGCGCCGCTGACCGCCTTGGCCCACACATCCCGGATCCCGAAGCGCAGCAGCAGCGAGGTGGTGAGGATGCTCGCCTCCAGATCGCTACCGATCGCGACGACCACCCGGTCGAACTCGGGCACCGCGAGCTGGCGCAGCACATCCTCGCTGGTCGTGTCGGCGGCGACGACATGGGTGAGGCGCCCGTTGAGCGACTGCACGACCTCCTCGCGGGTGTCGATACCAAGCACTTCGGTGTCGTTGGCCATCAGCTCCAGCGCGAGGGAGCTGCCGAACCGGCCCAGCCCGAGCACGGCGACGGCGTTCGCCGACGCGACTCGGGACGGCTCGGTGCCGCCGAACAGTCGGATCTTCTTGTCAGCCAATGATCGGCCTTTCCTTGGGGAGCTCGTACAGCAGTCGACGCTCACGCAACGCGAGGGCGGACGCGAAGGTGATCGGCCCCAGTCGGCCGATGAACATCAGCAGGATGAGCAGCACCTGACCGATCGGGGGGATGTCGGCTGTGATGCCGGCTGACAGCCCGACGGTGCCGAATGCGGAGGTGACTTCGAACAGCACCTTGTCCATTGGGTGGTCGGTGATCAGCAGCATGAGCCCCGTGCTGCCCGCGACGAGCGCGACGGCGAGCAGGGCGACGGTGATCGCCTGCCGGTGCACGGCGCGAGACAGTCGCTTGCCGAAAACGTTCACCACGCCGTCGCCGCGCAGCTCGGCGATGATGATGAACAGCAGCACCCCGAAGGTGGTGATCTTGATCCCGCCTGCGGTGCCGGCCGGGCCGCCGCCGATGAACATCAGCGCGTCCATCCCGAACCAGGTCGCCTCGTGCAGTTGGGTGATGTCGACGCTGTTGAACCCGGCGGTGCGGGTCTGCACGGACTGGAAGAACCCGGCCAGCAGCTTGACCGGCCACTCCAGCGGGCCCAGCGTGCGGGGGTTCGCCCACTCCAGGGCGGTGATGTAGACCGTGCCCAGCACGAGCAGCAGCACCGTTCCCCACAGCACCAGGCGGGTGTGCATCGACCACAGCCGCGGCTCCCGCAGGTGCCTCCTCAGCTGGATGAGGACGGGGAACCCGAGACCGCCGAGGATGATCGCTGCCGACATGGTCAGGCAGATCACCGGGTCCGCGACGTAGCGCATCATGCTGTCGCTGTACAGCGCGAACCCGGCGTTGTTGAAGGACGACACCGAATGGAACACGCCCAGCCAGACGGCCTCACCGAACCCGTACCCGTACCCAATCGCGAACTGCGCCGTCAGGATCACCGCCGCGATCGCTTCGATCACCAGAGAGATCACGACGACACCACGAACCAGCGACCCGACGCCCTCCAGGCCGAGGCTCTTCACCTCCGCCGCCGCGACCAGCCGGGAGCGGAGCGAGAACCGGCGCAGCACGGCCAGGCCCACCACGGACGCGAAGGTCATCACCCCGAATCCGCCGACCTGGATGAGCGCCAGGATCACGGCCTGCCCGAACCCGGTCCAGTAGGTCGGCGTGTCCACCACGACCAGGCCCGTCACGCACAGCGCGGAGGTGGCGGTGAACAGTGCCTCGAGGAAGCTCGCCCCACCCAGTCCGGTCTTCGCGATGGGCAGCATCAGCAGTCCGGTGCCGACGATGCCGGCGCCGAAGAAGCCCAGGAAGATGACCTGCACCGGACGCAGCCGCCGGGCAGAGACTGACCCGCCGGCTACTGAACGAGCGAACAGCACCCGCCAATTGTAGTGATCCGTGGAGCACCCGAGCCACGCCACCGTGGCGGGTCGCCCACCGGAGAATGTTAGTTGCTAACATAATGGGCATGGTGGAGTACCTTGCCAAGCGCGAGCGGACGCGGCAGCACATCCTCGAGACGGCGTTCGAGCTGTTCGAGGCACAGGGCTACGACCGGACGACCACGGCGCAGATCGCCACGACCGCCGGGGTGAGCGAGATGACCCTGTTCCGCCACTTCGCATCCAAGGATCGCCTGCTCCTGGACGACCCCTACGACCCGGTCATCGCCCAGGCCGTCGCTGCGCAGCCCCCCGAGCTTCCGGCACTCACCAGGGCGACGGCGGGTGTCCGAGCCGCCTGGCGCACCGTGCCCGAACCCGCAGAGGAAGCGGTCCGCCGGCGGATGCGGATCGCCGCGCGCACGCCCGGGCTGACCGGCGCCATCCGCGCCAACACCCGCGCCACCGAGACCGCGATCGCACGAGCGCTCACCGACACCGGCGCCGACCCGACGGTCGCGCAGATCGCGGCGGCCGCCACCCTGGCGGCACTGATGGAGTCGTTGACCGCCTGGGCCGTCGCGGATGCCCCGTGCCCGCTCGACGACGCAATACGGCTCGCCCTCGACGTCCTCGATGACACGGTGCCGCGATGACGACGCACGGACTCAGCGCCGTCGGCGTGACACGCACCTTCCTCAGTGGGGCCGGGATCCGCGACGTCACACTCGAGGTGCGGGCGGGCACGATCCACGCACTCGTTGGGCTCAACGGCGCCGGGAAGACCACCCTCATGAAAGTGCTGCTCGGGATGCTGCGCCCCACCGCCGGGGACGTCCTGATCGACGGTGTCTCACTGCACAGGCTACCCGCGGCCGTATGGGCCTGCGTCGGCCACGTCATCGAACACCCGCTCGCCTACGGCGACCTCACCGCACGGGAGAACTTGTTGCTGGCCGCGCGACTGCACGGCATGTCCCCACGGCTCGCACCCGATACCGTCGACGCCGCCATCGTGGCGTTCGCCCTGGCACCCTACGCCGACGTGCGAGTACGGCGGCTTTCCGCGGGCAACCGGCAACGAGTCGGGCTCGCCGCCGCGCTGCAACACCACCCGCGCATCGTCGTGCTCGATGAACCCACCAGCACCCTCGACCCCGCCGGCGTGCTGCTCCTGCGCGACGCCCTGCACACCCTCCAAGCAACCGGCGCCGCCATCCTGGTCTCGAGCCACCACCTCGACGAGGTCGCCCGCATCGCCGACCACATCACGCTCCTCAATGCCGGCCACATCATCGGCGCCCTCGACCCCGCCGGCACCGACCTCGAGCAAGCATTCTTCGCGTCAGTCCTCGTCGACGACCAGGAACGAGGACGTTCATGAGCATCCTCCGCGCCGCACTCGCTACCGAGACGCGCAAGGCCGTCACGTCCCGCGTCCTGCGGTGGACCACCGGCCTTCTCCTGGTCAGCGTCACCGCGCTCGTCGCCGGCATCCTCGCCGCGATGGCCCTCGGCGACCCTCAACTGACGGCGAAGCTCGGCCCGATCGCGGACCTCGACGGGTGGTCCGCGCTGCTCGCGATCGCCGCGCAGATCACCGCCGCCGGCCTCATGCCCGCGCTCGGCATCGGGCTCAGCTGGATGATCGGCCGCGAGTTCGCGGACGGCACGATCACCGGACTGTTCGCCCTCCCCGTGCCGCGATGGGCGATCGCCCTGGCCAAGCTGCTCATCTACCTCGCCTGGACGATCGCAGTGTCGCTCGCACTGTGTGTCACGCTGCTGCTGCTGGGCTTGCTGCTCGGTCACGGGGCGCCCGACCCCACCGAGTGGCAAGCCCTCGCCCGCCAGATCCCCCTGACCATATTCGTGGGCCTCGCCGCCGCGCCTGTCGCCTGGGCCGCCACCCTCGGCCGCGGCCTGCTCCCCGGGATCGCGACAGCGATCGGCCTCCTCGTCATCGCACAGGTCATGGCCTTCATCGGCGTCGGAGCATGGTTCCCCATCGTCACCCCCGCACTCTGGGCCATCAGCCCCGACAGCGTCACAGCCGGACAACTCGCCCTGATCCCCAGCGTCCCCTTGCTCTTCGGAGCACTGACGCTCGTGGCCTGGCACCGCCTCCAACTCGACAAGTAGCCACCGGTCGCTGCGAGCATGGGCAACGTCCGCCGTCGTGCTTGATCTTCGGGCGGAGCATCTTCGGCACCATCGCGGACGTGGATCAAGGTCTAGGAGAATCTAGGGAAACGCTAGACATCCCTAGATTTCGCCATATTCGCCAGCGTTCGTGGCAATCGGGATGATCGGCGTGAGCGGATCCTCCGTCATGACTATGTCCTCGAGAGCAACCGACCGGGATCGCACTCAAGACTGTGCAACGTGCCGTTGCACAGTCGACACCGGCAGGCGAAGCGCCTATTCCTGAAGCGCGAGGTCGGGAAGCGGCTGTCGTCGTACCAGGACACCGTTCCTTGGTGCCGCCACTCCGGGTTTGAACGGCGGGACTTGGATGCGAACTGTGCTGAGGTGGCGCAGCAGGCAGCTTCGGTGGCGCTGCGATGCGGCGATCAGCGCCTTCTCAAGGGTGGCGGGCCGCTTGTTGTGCGCGTTCTGCCGCATCCCGAAAGCGGTCTCGACCGCGGCCTTTCCGCGGGAGACGATCTTCTCGGCCACGTGGTGCAGCCGTGGCGTGGTGGAGCCTCGCATGATCGTGATGACCGCGGCTTCGAGCGCCCAGACCTGCTCTGCGAGGCTGAACCGCGGGCTGAGTAGGTAGCTCGCGAAAGACAGATCGGTCAGGACGGTCGTCAGGTTCACGACCTCCGGATACGCGACGAGGAAGACGGTCTCGGGGCTGAGCTCATCGACGCCGAGCGCAGCCATGCGTTCAGCGACGCGCGGGCTGATCTGGTCGTCCACCGCCCAGTACCGGATCAACGTTGCCGCCAGCTGCAACTCGCCGGTCGTGAGTCCTATCCCGCGCTTCCAGAGCGTTCCGGAGAGGCAGCGTTCTGCGTGGGCGTACTCCGGGAACGGAGTGAGGTCGAGATCGGCTCCGTCGATGTGCCATCGTCGGTGCCTGTTGCAGACGGCGCCGCCGCGTCTGCATACGGTCGTGTCGGCTCCGTCCGAGCACCGTTGGCACGCGGTGCGCGGGCGCTGCGTGTACCCGCACTGTCTGCAGCGGGTGGGTTGCCATTGGTAGTGCTGACAACGCACGTACATCGCGTTTCGTCGGGCGTCGGCGTCGAAGTGGCCCGGGGTGAGACCGCCGAGGCGTTCCGCCCAGGCCGCCGCACGCTCGAGGTTGGGGCGCGAGGGGGAGAGCCCTGCGATGGCCGTGACGTGGAGTCGCAGATCACGCGGCGTGAGCATGTTCGCCGTGGCGAGCCTGGCGAGGTACCCGCTCACCGTTTCCGCAGGCAGTGGACGCACCGCGATCGGAAGGGGACGTACGTCCGCCACACGCTGCGGCGACTTCATCTCGTGGCGGTCGCCTTCGCGGCATCGGCGGGGACGGTGCCGAACAGCGTGTCGAGGTCGAGCCGTTCGGTGCCGTTGTCGATCGCGTCCATCGCGAGCATGTGCAGCATCCCGGTGAGATCGCCGATCACGCCTCCGGTTGCGGCATGCAGCTGGCTGGCGTGGCGCAGCACCGCGCCTTCTTGCTGGTCGATGAGCCCGAGAGAGCTCTCGACGGCGACGAGCAGGTCGGCCCAGTTCGCCTTGGCTTTGCCGGAGTTCTCGAACTTCTGCAGGTGCATGATTTGGAACCGGCTGCTGATCTGCCGACCACGGGTGCCGTCAAGGAGCCCGCTGGCCTCGACGTCCACACCGGCGTACACGAACGTGCCCGGGCACTTCTCCGACAGTTGTTTGAGGGTGTCGGAGGCTTCTCCCATCTGCTTGTACTTCTGGTTGATGTTGTGGATCTCGTCGACGATAATCAGCTCGGTCCCGCACGCGGCGATCACGCTCGCCACGGTGTTCATCAGCTCGCCGGTGTTGTAGTGCGGGCGGATCGGCAGCCCGAGGAAGTGCGCGAACTCGCCAAGCATCAGCTTCGGCGAGCACGAGGGCGGCACCGAGACGTAGATGACGGGGATCGAGTTGCTGCCTCCGGCGCGGCCGATATCGCGGCGGCGGCGCTCGAACCGGCGGGCGATGTGCGCGACGGTCGTGGTCTTGCCGATGTTGGGTTCGCCGGAGACGATCACGCCGAGCTTGCCGTGGGACTTGTACTGATTGAGCATCAGCCGCCGCAGAATCTCGGTCTCGATCGCCGCGAACGGCGCCGTGTGCACCACCGGGCCGCGGATCATGAACTGCTTGCGGGCCTCACGATTCATCGCACGATCCGCCGGTGAGAGCGCCTCCAGCTCGGCGCGAGTGATCGGGAGGGGCTTGTCGAGGGTCTCGCTCACGAACGCGGACCACCCTTCCCGCGTGTTGATCGCCTGGGTCATGTCAGCCGCTCCCACACCCCGTCATCGTCCGCGAGGAGCGAGAACCCACCGCCGCGCTCCCAGATCACCTCGTCGCCGCCGGGCTCGTCCTCGGACTCTTCGCGAGCGACCGTCTTGGAGATGCCCGTCAGGTGCATCGGGTCGCGATCCACCTCCGCCGTGCGAACGGAACGGTTGCGCTTGTTGCCGGAGCGCACCCACTGAGCCCGCTTCATCCGGTCTGCCAGCTGCGCGGCATCCTCTCTCACGGCGCGATCGTGATCCGCATCGACGTCACGGGAGGCTCGCCAGATGTCGCCGCCCATCGGCTGATCCAGCAGATCGGGGGCGCCGCGGAAAGGCACGAAGTCGCCGTCGTGCTCGACCCAGATGTAGAGCGGGTTGTTGGGGTCGTACCGGATCTGGCAGGGCCGTGTCGCTCCTTCGCCTTGGGCTCCGGCGGCGCGGAGCTCTGGAAGGCGCCGGGACTTGTAGACGCGACGCGAGAAGTTGATGCCGTAGTCCTGCAGGGTACAGGTCTTCGATGGCAACAGTCCGATGAAGTCGGCGAGCTCGAAGGGCACGTGGATCTCCGGCGCCACCCGGCGGTACGCACGGAACATCTCGTTGGGCGTGAGGAAGCGGCCGGGGAGCAATGGGTCGGTGAGCCCGTCGTGTGGTCGGTTCTGCCACTCGATTGCGACCCAGTCCTCGAGGAGCTCTTGCAGCTGGGCCAGGGCGAGCGCCTCGTCGGTCGGTTCATCTCGGCCCCGGCGTTCGACGCTGCCGCCCGTGAAGCCTTCCAAATACTGCACGAACCGGGTGACCATCGTCTCGAACGTGCGCTCGACGTGCGGCTTGTCGGTCGGCGTCTGCTTGCTCGCGAAGATCAGAGAGATCCCCAGCCGTGCGCATCCCAGCCGGAAGGCTTGAGAGCGAAAGATCTTGCCGTTGTCGGTCGTGATCGTCTCGGGGAAGATGTACGGCTGCGCGAGCCGATGCTGATCCAGCCGATCCTGCTCGATCATGAACTTGCCCGCCCAGGTCGCGGCCACCCGCTCACGTTGCTCGCGGGCACCCGGCGGCCGCCGGTCGTAGGGGGTCAGCGCCCGAGCGAGGACTCCCGCCAGGTCAGCGCTGTTGGTCGCGATCGCGCGAACCATCGCCGCCAGGATCGAGCGGGTGGCGACATCGTGGATGATCGTGAGTTCGGCACGGTTGAGACGCCCATCCAGCAGCCGGCAAGGAACGTCGATCACCGTGGAGTCGATCTGCACGTGTTCGCCCGGGCGGAGGGATCCATGCAACCCGAATGCCCGGCCCGGCTTGTTCGCTTCGGTCTCTCGACGCCTCGCCGATGAACTGAGCTTGCGAGCCGTGGGGTGTGCCGCGATCAGGCGGTACAGCGTCCGGTCGCTCGGCAGGTCGATGCTCTCACCGAGATCCTCCTCGAGCATCCACTTCACGTTGTCGACGGTGCGAGACCGCGTGCCCGAGGAGCGTTTCACTCCTGCAGCGCCCAATTGACTCAGGGCGGCCGCGATGCGCGCGTCGACCGAAGGCTTGCGTCCGTTCTGTCGGCGCTTGTCGATGAGCCCGAGGACGCCCTCGGCGCGGTAGCGCTGGTACTTGCGACGCACGGTCTCCGTCGACACCTGGACGAACGGTGCCATGGCATCGCGAACGTCCTGGAGCAATGGCTTGAGCTCGGCGCCGGCGTCGACCGCGACCTTCACCGCCTCCAGCTGTTCGACCCAGGCATCCAGCACGCGTCGCTCCGCCTCCGGCAACGCGGCAATCAACTGAATGTCGGGCGGTTCGCTCGAGAGCGGTCGCACATCGTGCCAGACGACGTCGGGGGCGCGCAGCAGTTCCTCGATGACGACCTCGCGGACGAACTCCTCCTCCAGCGATCGCAACACGGCGTGCCGATAGTCGATCGCGATAACGACGAACTCGTGACCGTCCCAGGTGAGGTGTGTTCCGATCCGCGCGCGCATCGCTATGCCGCCACTGCCGCCGTACTGAGCGAGAGCGGGAGTTCCACGTCTACCCGAAGCCGCCGCCACCAAAGTGCCGAGTAGACGGCGCCCAATGGTTCCGCGCATAGGTTCGCGAGTAGTTCCTCCCACTCCCCCAGAGTCCTCTGCTCTCCTTCGGATGCACGGATCCTGGCCGTGGCTGACGCTGAGATCCAACGGTCGAAGCGATATCCGGCTCTTCGGACATCCGGTGGGGGTCATGGGGTGAGCCCGCCGGCGGCGAGGAGCATGCGGAGCCGGTAGTTGTCGCGGTTGCGGAAGCCGCGGGCGA
>QFPM01000002.1 GCA_003248655.1 Microbacterium sp. | reverse complement strand
GAACTAGAACCTTAGACAAGCTCTATTTTCCCTGATCCGAGGGGCATTTCCGTGTCACGGCACCCGCTCACACCCCAAACTCATCGGTGGATCGAGGCTAAGCCCTCTCCGGGCCCAGAATCACGCAGTTCGCCTGAGTTATGCGCCGTGGACGCCGCGCTCGAGCGGAGCGGGGCGGGGATAGGCTCGGGGGGTGCAACCGGTGGAGCTCAAGACGGAGCGACTCGTGCTGTCGGTGCCGACGGCGGCGGATGCCGACGCGATCTTCGCGGCGTGCCAGGACGAGCTGATCCAGCGGTACACGACCGTGCCGACGCCATACACCCGCGAGCACGCGATCGGCTTCGTCGAGAAGGCGGCCGGATGGTGGGATGCCGGGAGCGAAACGACGTGGGCGATCCGCCATGACGGGAGCCTCGCCGGGATGATCGGGTTGCATCGGCTCGGCCGCGGCGAGGGCGAACTGGGGTACTGGATGGCGCCCGGCTCGCGCCGCCAGGGGTTCCTGCTCGAGGCCGCGAACGCGGTCATCGACTGGGGCTTCTCCCCCGGCGGACTCGGCCTCGCCCGCATCGAATGGCGCGCGGTGGCGGCCAACGAGGCGTCGGCGAAGGTCGCCCGCACGCTCGGCTTCCGTTACGAGGGCACCCTCCGCGCGGCGCTCGTGAACGGGTCCGGAGCACGCGCGGATGGTCACATCGCGGGGCTGCTCGCGACCGATGATCGGATGCCACGCCCCTGGCCCGTGCTCGACGACTGACCAGGAGCCCACTCGCTCGCGACCATCGGCTGACCCACCCCGAATGTCGCACGCCCGTGGCAGGATGAGCGCATGCCCGAGATGCCGGAGGTGCAGGGGCTCGTCGACTTCCTCAGCGAGCGCACGGCCGGGCTCGTCATCACGAAGGCGACTGTCGCGAACATCGCGGCGCTGAAGACCTACGACCCGCCCCTCGAGTCGCTCAAGGGGCGGCGCGTCGCGGCCGTGACCCGACACGGCAAGTTCGTCGACCTCGCGACCGAGCAGGCGCCGGATGCCGGAGCGCCCGCCGAACCCGGCGTCCATCTGATCTTCCACCTCGCGAAGGCCGGGTGGCTGCGCTGGTACGAGACGCTGCCGGCGACCGTCATCCGCCCGGGCAAGACCCCGATCGCGTTGCGTGTGGGTTTCGACGACGGCTCCGGGTTCGACCTGACCGAGGCGGGCACGAAGAAGTCGCTGGCCGTGTACGCGGCGCGCGACCCGCACGACGTGCCGGGCATCGCGCGGCTCGGCCCCGACCCGCTCGGCGCCGCGTTCACCCGCGATACTCTCGCCGGGCTTCTCGCCGGCCGGCGCACGCAGATCAAAGGCGTGCTGCGCGACCAGTCGATCGTCGCGGGCATCGGCAACGCGTACTCCGACGAGATCCTGCATGCCGCGAAGATGTCGCCGTACGCTCTCGCGGCGAGCCTCGGCGATGACGAGACCGACCGTCTCTTTACGGCGCTGCGCGCGACGCTGACGGATGCCGTGGCCACGGCATCCGGCCGTCCGCCCTCCGACCTCAAGGATGCCAAGCGCCGCGGAATGTCCGTGCACGGGCGCCGCGGCGAGCGCTGCCCTGTCTGCGGCGACGAGGTGCGCAGCGTCTTCTTCGCGGACAACAGCCTCGAGTACTGCCCGACGTGCCAGACGGGCGGGAAGCTCCTCGCCGACCGGCGGCTCAGTCGACTGTTGAAGTAGCGGCTGGTCTCGATACACCGGCGCTTCGCGCCGGCACTCGACCACCGGGGGGAGAGCGGCGCCGGCACTCGACCACCGGGGGGAGAGCGGCCGACGCTCGACCGCAGGTGGGAGAGCGGCCGACGCTCGACCGCAGGTGGGAGAGGGACCGGCACTCGACCATCGGTGGGAGAGCGGCCGGCGCTCGACCGGTGAGAGCGCAGGTGGGGGGTGCGGAGCGGCGGAACGCGCCGCCCGGCACGCGACCGGACGACGGGACGCCGTCACGGAATGAAACCGCGCGCGGCGCGTTGAGTAGGATCGAGAGCAGTACACGTGCTCCGGGGTCGGTGTGAATCCGAACCGGCGGTGATAGTCCGCGAGCCCCGTCGTCCGCAAGGCGGCGAGGTTGATCCGGTGGAAATCCGGGACCGACGGTGATGCGACACGGTTCGACAGAACCTTGTCGCTAGTCCGGATGGGAGGCAGCACGGGCGGCGCCTATGGCGCCTGCCGTGTCGGCCCCGCATCGCGCCCGCACCCCGGAGTCCCAGACGAAGGACGACGGATGACCGGCATCGCCAGCGAGATCGAGCTCGGCGCGATGCGCCGCGCGCTCGAGCTCGCGCGGAACGGTCCGGCGGGCGTAAACCCGCAGGTCGGCGCGGTGTTGCTGTCGCCGTCCGGCGAAACGCTCGCCGAGGGGTGGCACCGCGGCGCGGGCACGCCGCACGCCGAGGTCGACGCGCTCTCGAGGATCGCGGCGGATGCCGCGCGCGGCGCGACCGCGATCGTCACCCTCGAGCCGTGCAACCACACCGGCCGCACCGGGCCGTGCGCCGAGGCGCTCATCGCCGCGGGCGTCGCGCGCGTCGTCTACGCGATCGACGATCCGGGAGCGCATTCCGGTGGCGGCGCCGAGCGCCTGCGCGCCGCGGGCATCGACGTGGAATCCGGCGTGCTCGCAGGCGACGCCCACGCACTGCTCGACTCGTGGCTCACGGTGCAGCGCCTCGGCCGCCCGCACGTCACCCTCAAGTGGGCGCAGTCGCTCGACGGCCGCGCCGCGGCATCCGACGGCACGAGTCAGTGGATCACCGGACCGGATGCCCGCGCCGACGTGCATCGCAGACGATCGGATGCCGACGCGATCGTCGTCGGCACCGGAACCCTGCTCGCCGATGACCCCGCGCTGACCGCGCGTCACGCGGACGGGTCTCTCTACGACCACCAGCCGCGGCCGGTCGTGGTCGGCACGCGCGCCGTTCCGCAGGAGGCGCGCGTGCGCCGGCATCCGCATCCGTTCATGCAGGACGAGGGCGACGACCTGCCCGACCTGCTCGATCGCCTGCGTGAACTGGGCGCGCACCGCGTGTTCGTCGAGGGCGGACCGACGCTCGCGTCGTCGTTCGTGCGCGCGGGACTCGTCGACGAGGTGCTCGTCTACATCGCACCGACGCTCCTCGGCGGCGACCGCCTCGCGCTCGGGGATGTCGGGGTCGCGACCATTGGGGAACAACGGCGGCTCGAGGTCGTGGCGGTCGAGCGGCTCGGGGATGACCTGCTCGTGGTGGCGCGGCCGGTGGGGCGGGATGGTCTCGATACACCGGCGCTGCGCGCCGGCACTCGACCACCGATGGACGTGCGCGCCGGCACTCGACCACCGATGGACGTGCGCACCGGCACTCGACCACCGATGGACGTGCGCGCCGGCACTCGACCGCCGGAAGAGGCTCGACCACCGGAGAGAGCTCGACCACCGGAAGACGTTCACCCAGCAACGGAGGAGAGCTGACATGTTCACGGGGATCATCGAAGAGCGGGGCGACGTGACCGCGATCGAGCCGTCGGGCGACGGCGTGCGCCTCACGGTGCACGCGCCGATCGCCGTATCCGACGCGCGCCGCGGCGACTCCATCGCGATCAGCGGCGTGTGCCTCACCGTGACCGACCAGGGCGACGACTGGTTCACCGCGGATGTCATGCGCCAGACCCTCGACGTGACGAGCCTCGCGGGCGTCACGGTGGGCACTCCCGTCAACGTCGAGCGCGCGGTCGCCGCGCACACGCGCCTGGGCGGCCACATCGTGCAGGGGCACGTCGACGGCACCGGGCGCGTGCTCGAGGTCCGCCCGGGTGCGCAGTGGCAGGTCGTGCGCGTCTCGCTCCCGGCGGAGCTCGCCCCACTCGTCGTCGACAAGGGATCGATCACCCTCGACGGCGTCTCGCTCACCGTCAGCGCCGTCTCGGATGCCCGCGACCCCGAGCCGTGGTTCGAGGTCTCGCTGATCCCCGAGACGCTCGAGATCACGACCCTCGGCCTTCGCCGCCCGGGGGATGCCGTGAACCTCGAGACCGACATCCTGGCGCGGCACGTGCAGCGCCTCCTCGCCTTCACCCGTCCGACAGCTCCAACCACACCCACCGAAGGAGGCTCCCGATGAGCCTTTCCACCATCCCCGAGGCCCTCGACGCCCTCCGCGCGGGACGCCCCGTCATCGTCGCCGACGACGAGAACCGCGAGAACGAGGGCGACATCATCCTCTCGGCCGAGCTCGCGACTCCCGAGTGGCTCGCCTGGACGATCCGCTGGTCGAGCGGGTTCCTCTGCGCCCCGATGCCCGCGGAGTGGGCCGACCGACTCGACCTGCCGCCGATGGTCGCGGTCAACGAGGACAGCCGCGGCACGGCCTACACCGTGAGCGTGGATGCCGCCGACCGCGTATCGACCGGCATCAGCGCCGCCGACCGCTCGCACACCCTGAACGTGCTGGCCGACCCGGCATCCACACCTTCCTCCGTCATCCGGCCGGGGCACATCCTGCCGCTGCGCGCGGTCGACGGGGGTGTCCGCGAACGCGCCGGGCACACCGAGGCGGGCGTCGAGCTGATGAAGCTCGCGGGCCTGCAGCCCGTCGCCGCGATCGGCGAGGTCGTCGCCGAGGACGGCTCGATGATGCGCCTGCCGGGGCTTCTCGAGATGGGCGAGCGCGAGGGCATCCCCGTCATCACGATCGAGCAGCTGATCGCGCACCTCGACGGTGCGGTTCCCGAGGCCTCAGCGCACGAGCACGCCCCGCGTCGCCGGGTGAGCCTGCGCGCCGAGGCGCAGGTGCCGACCGAGCACGGGTCGTTCCGCTTCCTCGCGTACAAGGATCGCGTCACCGGCACCGACCACATCGCGGTCGTCTCGGGCGATCTGCAGGGCGATGCGCCGCTGGTGCGGGTGCACTCCGAGTGCCTCACGGGCGAGGCGTTCGGCTCGCTCAAGTGCGAGTGCGGTCCGCAGCTGGACGCCGCACTGGATGCCATCGAGCAGGACGGCGGCGTCGTCGTGTACATGCGCGGCCACGAGGGTCGCGGCATCGGCCTCATCAACAAGCTGCGCGCGTACAGCCTGCAGGAGCGCGGCCTCGACACGGTCGACGCGAACCTCGCGCTCGGCCTCCCGGCGGATGCCCGCGACTACGCGGCGGCCGCCGGCATCCTCGCCGACCTCGGCGTCGAGCGCCTGCGCCTGCTCACGAACAACACCGACAAGGTGGCGCAGCTGCGCGCGCTCGGCCTCGAAATCGCCGAGCAGGTGCCGCTGCTGGTCGGCGTCGGCGCGAACAACCACCAGTACCTCGAGACCAAGCGCGACCGCATGGGCCACATCATCGGCGCGGAGGAGCTCGAAGAGGCCCTCGCGCACAGCGCCGACGCGGCCCCCGGATCGACCCCCGCAACGAAGGAGCACGCATGAGCGGCCACGGAGCCCCCGAAACCACCCCGGTCGACGCGGCGGGCCTTCGCGTCGTGATCGTCGCGGCGAAGTGGCACGACGTCATCATGGACGGCCTGATCGCAGGCGCCGAGCGCGTGCTGGACGCATCCGGCGCCACGTGGAGCCTCGAGCGCGTACCCGGGTCGTTCGAGCTCCCGGTCGCCGCGAAGGCGGCGCTGGATGCCGGGGTGGACGCGGTCGTGGCGCTCGGCGTGATCATCCGCGGCGGCACGCCGCACTTCGAGTTCGTCTCGTCGGCGGCGACCGACGGACTCACCCGCGTCGCGCTAGATGCCGGCAAGCCGGTCGGATTCGGCGTGCTGACCCTCGACGACGAGGCGCAGGGCCTCGACCGCGCGGGCCTTCCGGGCTCGAACGAGGACAAGGGCGCCGAAGCGGCGGATGCGGCCCTGCGGACCGCCCTGCTGTTGCGCCGCCTGCGCGGCTGACGCCGCGTTCCGCGCCGCGCCCCCGCGCCGCGCAACCACCCCACGAAACCTCACTTGTGTACAGAAGAACGCCGAAAAAGCGTACATAAGTGAGGTTTCGCGGCCTCGCGCGAGGCGCGGCGCGGCGCTCAGGCGGCGGGGCTTCATCCATCAGCTAGACTGAAGGCATGGAAACCCTGCGCCACGTCGTCGTCCTCGTCCACCTCGTCGGGTTCGCCGTGCTGTTCGGCGCGTGGGTCGTCGCGGCCTTCGGCGATCGGCGCCTCACGCGGCTCATGACGTGGGGCATGGTCATCGCCGCCGTCGCGGGGCTCGCGCTGGCCGCCCCCTGGGGAATCTCGTACGAGCTGAACTACGTGAAGCTCGGCGTCAAGCTCGTGATCCTGCTCGCGATCGGCGCTGTCCTCGGGATCGGCACGGCCCGCCAGCGGCGCACCGGCACGTTGCCGCCGGCGCTGTTCTGGTCCGTCGGCATCCTCACGTTCGCGAACGCCGCGATCGCGGCGATCTGGCGCTGATCCGGCGCCTCCCGCGCCGCGACCAGCCGGTGCGGGAGTAGACTCGACGTTTGTGCGTCGCGACCCTTGCGACGCCTCGGTGGCCCCAATGATGAGGCGCCCGCCGCATCACCACTGCCCCGGACGCCCACCCACCGCGCGTCCCACAAGGACATCCGCCACGTCTCGACAGTGAGCTCTCCACGCATGTCCTCTGCACCTTCCGCGACTTCTGCCTCCCCTTCGCCCGCGGCATCCGGCACCCCCGCCAACCCCCGCTCGCGCGTGATCACCGCGAGCCTCATCGGCACGACGATCGAGTTCTACGACTTCTACGCCTACGCGACGGCGGCCGTTCTCGTCTTCCCGATCCTCTTCTTCCCGACGGGTGACGACACGACGGCGCTCCTCGCCTCGTTCGGCGTCTTCGGCGCCGCCATGATCGCGCGCCCCATCGGCGCCATCGTCTTCGGGCACTTCGGCGACCGCTTCGGCCGCAAGGCGACGCTCGTGGCATCCCTTCTCACCATGGGAATCGCGACGTTCCTCATCGGATGCCTGCCCACCTATCAGAACATCGGATGGTGGGCGGCGCTGTTGCTGCTCATCCTGCGTCTCGCACAGGGCTTCGCGCTCGGTGGCGAATGGTCGGGCGCGGCGCTCGTCGCGACCGAGAACGCGCCGACGGGCAAGCGCGCCTGGTACGGCACGTTCCCGCAGCTGGGCGCTCCGATCGGCTTCATCATCGCGAACACGATCTTCCTGATCATCAACTTCGCCCTCCCCCACCCGGACGGCACGGCACAGCGATCCGAGGCGTTCCTCGCGTGGGGATGGCGCGTGCCGTTCCTGTTCTCGGCGGTGATGGTCATCATCGGGCTGTGGGTGCGACTGCGCCTCGTCGAGTCCGAGACGTTCACGAAAGCCGAGAAGACCGGCGCGATCCGCAAGTTCCCGCTCGGTGAGACCGTGCGCCGCCACTGGAAGCAGCTCATCCTCGGCACGTTCATCATGCTCGCGACCTACGTGCTGTTCTATCTGATGACGAACTTCACGCTCTCGTACGGGACGAAGCCAACGCTCGAGGGCGCGCAGAAGGCAGCGGATGCCGCGGGCACCGCATTCGACCCCAGCGCGTACGTCGCCGGGCTTGGCTTCGGCTACATCGACTTCGTGATAATGCAGATCATCGGCGTGGTCTTCTTCGGCATCTTCACGCTCCTTTCCGGCCCCGTCGCCGACGCGATCGGCCGCCGGATGCTGCTGATCTGGGTGACGGTCGGCATCATCGTGTTCGGTCTGCTGTTCACGGTGTTCCTGCTGCCGCAGGCCGATCCCAAGTTCACCGGCGCACTCGTGCAGGCGTTCCTCGTCTTCGGGTTCATGCTCATGGGCGCGACGTTCGGCCCCATGGGCGCGCTCCTGCCGGAGCTCTTCCCAACGAACGTGCGCTACACGGGCTCGGCGATCGCGTACAACGTCGCGTCGATCCTCGGGGCCGCGCTCGCGCCGATCGTCGCGGTCGCCCTGTGGGCCTCGGCGGGCGGATCGCCCGTGCTCGTCGGCCTCTACCTCAGCGGCGCGGGAGTGCTCACCCTCATCGCACTGCTCCTGTCGAAGGAGACGAAGGACGTCGACTACGACGCCGAACTCGGGCTGGGCGAGACCGCGTCGCTGTAGCGCCCTGCGCTCGCGCGACGCACGACGCGCGACGCACGACGCACGATCCGCGGCCCATCCGGCGCAAACTGCTGGCATCCGCGCCCGTAGCCGCACTTCGCGACGGATGAACACGGGCCGCGCGCCCTGCCCGCCACTCATCCGGCGCGAAACGCCGGCATCCGCACCCTTAGCCACACTTTGCGACGGATCAACACGAGCCGCGCGCCCTCCCCGCCGCTCATCCGGCGCAAACTGCCGGCATCCGCGCCCTTAGCCGCACTTTGCGACGGATCAACACGAGCCGCGGACCCTCCCGCGGCTCATCCGGCGCAAAACGCCGGCATCCGCACCCATAGCCGCACTTTGCGACGGATGAGAACGGGCCGCGCGCCCGCCCACGGGCCCGGCGGGCGCCCGCGTCAGTCGAGGAAGAGCGCGCGCAGCCGTTTCGTCGTGAAGACGAGGCCGACGGCGATCATGACGACGTAGTACAGCACGTGCCACAGCATCCCGCGCTGAGGATGCCGGTCGTGAGCCCCCGGATGAGCTCGACCCCGTGCCACAGCGGCAACGCCATGACGAGCTGCTGCACCCAGCCGGGGTACACCGTGATCGGGTAGAACGTCGCCGAGAACAGGAACATCGGCAGCAGCACGAAGTTGATCCAGTCCATCTGCTGGAAGGTCTTCATGTAACTCGTGACGGCCATGCCGAGGCTCGCGAACCCGAACGCGATGAGCACGACGGCGGGGAGCGCGAGCAGCGCCGTCCACGACAGGTTCAGCCCGAGGATCTGCATGATGATCATGAATCCGGTCGCGTAGACCAGGCCGCGCAGCAGCGCGTACAGGATCTCGCCAAGCGCGACATCGAGCGGCCCGAGCGAGGTCGAGAGCATGCCCTCGTAGAGCTTGCCGTAGTTGAGCTTGAAGAACACGTTCCACGTCGAGTCGTAGATCGCGCCGTTCATGGCCGAGACCGCCAGCAGGGCCGGGGCGATGAACGCGGCGTAGGCGACGGTGACCCCCTGCGAGGTCTGCACGTCGCCGATGTACGTGCCGAGACCGATGCCCATGGATGCCAGGAAGAACACCGGCTCGAAGAAGCCCGACAGCACGACGACCCAGCTCGACGAGCGGGCGGCGACGAGTCCGCGCTGGACGACCGCCCCGGGGTTTCCTGCCCAGAGGGCCCGGACTCCGCCGCGGCGGGTGACCCCAGCATCAGCTCCCTGTAGCGAACCCACGGCGCTCATCGCGGAGCCTCTCGGTGAACACGCGCCGACCCCAGAGGTAGCCGATGCCGGCGAGCACGACGAGGTACCCGAGGTGCGTCGCGATCATCGCAGGGTGAAGCTGCGCGCCATAGGTCGCGACGCGGCCGAGCTCGGAGCCGTGCCACAGCGGCGAGATCCAGCCGATCCACTGCAGCCACACCGGCAGGGTATCGAGCGGGTAGAACGTGCCCGAGAACAGGAACATCGGCATGAAGATGAACCGCTGCACGAGCGCGAACTGGCCCTTGTCATCGTCGATCGATCCGGCATATGCCATCAGCGGAATACCGAACGCGAGCCCCGCCAGCACGCCCGCGAAGATCGCGAGCCAGCCGGTCTCGGGGTGGGGCACGGCGCCGAACGGCAGCAGCCAGACGATGAGGTAATACGCGGCGGATGCCAGGATCATCCGCGCCGCCGCACCGAGGATGACGCCGTTCGCGATCTGCGGACTCGACAGTGGCGAGGCATTGAAGCCGAAGAAGTAGCGGCGCCACTTGAACCCCGACATGACGGGGTAGGTCATCTCTTCGCTCGCGACCGAGATCGTCGCGGTGGCAAGGAGCGCCGGCGCCACGAACATCAGGTAGCTGACCTCCTGACCGTGATCGACGATCGGCACGGTGATGAGCGCGGCGAGTCCGACCGCGAGACCCAGCAGGTACAGGATCGGCTGACCCACCGCGCCCACGATGATCGTCCACCCGTAGGCGCGCATCGCGCGCACCATGTGCTCGGTCACGTACCAGCTGCCGCGGCGGCGCGGCGCCTTCGCCCACGCCATCGCCTCGGCGCGCAGGTCGTCGAGCGTCGGGGTGGCGCCGGCATCCACCGTGGTGGGTGGCTGGGCATCCGTCATTCGATCAGCGACCTTCCCGTGAGGCGCAGGAAGACATCTTCGAGCGAAGAGCGGCGCACGAGGCTCGTGAGCGGCTCGAGGCCCGCGGCAGACACCCGCTCGAGGGCGGCCTCGCCGTTCTCGGCGTAGATCAGGATGCGGTCGGGCAACACCTCGACGCGGTCGCCGATGCCCTGCAGCTGCTCGGCCGCGGAGGCGTTCCGGTCGGAGCCGAACCGCACTTCGAGCACCTCGCGGCTGGAGTGCTCGCGGATGAGGGATGCCGGGGTGCCCTCGGCCATGATGCGCCCCTTGTCGACGACGATGAGGCGGTCGCACAGCTGCTCGGCCTCATCCATGTAGTGCGTCGTGAGGACGAGGGTCGTGCCGCGCTCCTTGAGGCGGAACAGGCGATCCCACAGCACGTGCCGCGCCTGCGGGTCAAGGCCCGTCGTCGGCTCGTCGAGGAGCAGGATACGGGGGTCGTTGATGAGCCCGCGCGCGATCGTGAGGCGCCGCTTCATGCCGCCGGAGAGCTGATCGACCTTCGACTTCGCCTTGTCTTCGAGCTGCGCGAACGCGAGCAGTTCGTCGGCCTTCTCGTGACAGACCTTGCCCGGCAGGCCGAAATAGCGACCGTAGATGTAGAGGTTCTCGCGGGCGTTGAGCTCGCCGTCGAGATTGTCCTGCTGGGGCACGACGCCCAGGCGCGAGCGGATCTCGGGCCCGTACTGGTCGGGATCGAGCCCGAGGATCGTGAGGTTGCCGCGCGTGCGGGTCGAGACCGCGCCGATCATCTTCATCGTCGTCGACTTGCCCGCGCCGTTCGGGCCGAGGAGGCCGAACGACTCGCCCGGCGCGACCTCGAAACTGAGGCCGTCGACGGCGACGAAGTCGGGCTTGCCCTTGACCTTGTACGTCTTGACCAGGTTCTGGGCGGAGATCACGGGTTCGGGCACTGGTCCACAGTAGCGCCGGCATCCGACACGCGTCCGACTCGCGACTGTCAACCCTAGTTGACGCGTTGACAAGCGTCAACTACGGTTGACGCCATGAGCGACCACATCCGCACGGCGATCGGAGCGGCAGAAGGCGGCGAGCCGCTGCGCGAGCTGCGGAAGCTGCGCGCGCTGTACGTCGAACTCGCCCGCGCAGAGGCCGAGCAGGTGCGCCGCGCCCGCGCCCGCGGACTCTCGTGGGTCGCGATCGCGGATGCCCTCGGCGTCAGCCGCCAGGCCGTGCATAAGAAATACGGACGAAGATAGTACTGATCTCGATACACCGCGCCTGCGGCGCGGCACTCGATCACCGAGCGGGCGTCGCGCACCGAGCGCGGGGCCGATCACCGAGCGGGCGTCGCGCACCGAGCGCGGGGCCGATCACCGAGCGGGCGTCGCGCACCGAGCGCGGGGCCGATCACCGAGCGGGCGTCGCACACCGAGCGCGGCGCCGAACCTGACACCCGAGGAAGACCCGCATGTCCTCAATATCCACCCGCGAGCCCCGCGGTTCCCGAGCGCGACGCGCACCGAAAGACGAGGGCCCGCGCGCGAGCCTCGGGCAGCTGCTCCCCTTCGTGTTCGAGCTGAAGGGCTCGCTCGTCGCCGTCGGCATCCTGAGCATCGTGGCCGCCGCGACAACTCTCGCGCAGCCGGTCATCGTCGGGCAGGTCGTCGCCCGGGTGCAGGAGAACGCGCCGCTCGGGACGCTCGTCTGGGTCCTGGTCGCGCTCGTGATCGGCGGATCGCTCGTGAGCGGCATCCAACACTTCCTGCTGCAGCGCGCGGGAACCTCCGTCGTCTACTCGAGCCGGCGCCGCCTCGTCGCGCAGCTGCTGCACCTGCCCGTGCAGGAGTACGACGCGCGCCGCACCGGCGACCTCGTCTCGCGCGTCGGCACCGACACGACGCTGCTGTACGCCGTGCTCACGCAGGGCCTCGCCGACTCGGTCGGCGCAGCCCTCATCTTCGTCGGCGCGATCATCGCGATGCTCGTGATCGACGCCGTGCTGCTGCTGCTGATCCTCGTCGTGATCGGCCTGTCGGTGACGGTCGTCGTGGCTCTGAGCGTCGGCGTTCGCCGCGCGACGGCCGCGCAGCAAGAGCGGGTGGGTGAGCTGGCATCCGGCGTCGAGCGGGCGATCGGATCGATCCGCACGATCCGTGCCGCCGGGGCGGGCGCGCGCGAGCAGGCCGCGATCGAGAAGACCGCCCGCGACGCGTACGACGCGGGCGTGCAGGTGGCGAAGTCGTCGGCGCTCATCGTCCCGATCGCCGGGATCGCACTGCAGCTGTCGCTGCTCGTCGTCCTCGGGGTCGGCGGCCTCCGCGTCGCGTCGGGGGCGATCACGATCGCCCAGCTCGTGACGTTCGTGATGTTCCTGTTCTTCCTCATCCAGCCGCTCGGGTCGTTCCTCGGCGCGATCACGTCGGTGAATCAGGCGCTCGGCGCGCTCGGCCGCATCCAGGAGGTCCTCGACCTGCCGACCGAGACGGCAAAGGATGCCGAGATCGCGGCGACCGTGCGCGCCGCCGACACGGGCGTCACCCCCGACGACGCCGCCATCGAGTTCCGAGGCGTGCACTTCGCGTACCCCGCGGATGTCGTCGCCGCCCGCCGCCGCAGCGAGACCGAGGCGGCGGCGCTTCTCGCCGAGGTCCACGCGGATGCCGCGGTCGACGTCGACGCCGCGCCCGCGCGCTCTGGCGAGGTGCTGCGCGGAGTGTCGTTCCGCGTGCCGCGCGGCGCGCGCGTCGCGATCGTCGGGCCGTCCGGCGCCGGAAAGTCGACGACCCTCGCGCTCATCGAGCGGTTCTACGACCCGACCGAGGGCGCGATCCTCGTCGACGGCGTGGACGTGCGCACGGTCGACCGCACGCGGCTGCGCGCGCAGCTCGGATACGTCGAACAGGATGCCCCGACCCTCGCCGGGACCATCGGCGACAATCTGCGGCTGGCCTCGCCCACGGCATCCGATGCCGCATGCGAGCGGGTGCTGCGGGCGGTGAACCTCGGCGACGTGCTCGAGCGGTCGCCGCTCGGACTGGAGGCTCCCGTCGGCGAGGCGGGCGTCATGCTGTCGGGCGGCGAGCGCCAGCGCCTCGCGATCGCGCGGGCGCTGCTGGCCGCTCCCCCGATCCTGCTGCTCGACGAGTCGACGTCATCGCTCGACGGCCTCAACGAGCAGCGCATGCGCGAGGCGATCGACGCGGTCGCGGCCGGACGCACGCTCGTCGTGATCGCGCACCGGCTCTCGACCGTCGTCGACAGCGACCTGATCGTCGTGCTCGACCGCGGCGAGGTCGTCGGTCAGGGCACGCACGCCGAACTCGTCGAGACGGTGCCGCTGTACCGCGACCTCGCGCGGCACCAGCTGCTCGTCTAGCCCGGGGCCGGGCGCGACGGGGCCGATGTGCTCCGGCATCCATCGTCGTGTCCCAAAAGTGGTCGCTTTTACCTGCTGAGATCAGCCGATTGTGGGACAACCCTCGCCATAAGTGGGACGAGGGTTGTCGGGGCGGGAGCCCGCCCGAGGCGGGAGCCCAGCGACGCGGGGTCAGGCGCTCCGCGCAGCCTTCAGCCGGTAGCGCAGCGCCGCCAGCTCGGCGTACAGCGCGGCGGGCACCTTGCCGTCGAAGGTCGCGTAGAACTCCTCGGTGAGGTCGGCCTCCTGCAGCCACAGGGCAGGGTCGATCTCGAAGAGGGCGTCGAGGTCCTCCTGCGGCACGTGGATGCCGTCGAGGTTCAGGTCCGACGTGACCGGCAGGCGACCGATCGCGCTGTCAACCGCGGAAACTTCGCCCTCGATGCGACGGATGATCCAGTCGATGACCCGCGAGTTGTCGCCGAATCCGGGCCACAGGAACCGACCGTCCGAGCCCTTGCGGAACCAGTTGACCTGGAAGATCCGCGGCGCGCGGTCGAAGCGCAGCTTCTGACCGACCTTCAGCCAGTGACCGAAGTAGTCGGCCATGTTGTAGCCGCAGAACGGGAGCATCGCGAACGGGTCGCGACGAAGCTCGCCGACCGTGCCCTCGGCAGCGGCGGTGCGCTCCGACGAGATGTTCGAGCCGAGGAAGACGCCGTGCGTCCAATCGGTCGCCTCGACGACGAGCGGCACGTTGGTCGCGCGGCGACCGCCGAAGAGGATGCCGTCGAGCGGCACACCCTCGGGGGTGTCCCAGTCGGGGGCGATCTGCGGGCACTGTGCCGCGGCGACGGTGAAGCGCGAGTTGGGGTGCGCGGCGGGGCGGCCCGACGCGGGCGTCCAGGGGTTGCCCTCCCAGTCGGTGAGCTCGGCGGGGACGTCGTCGGTGAGACCCTCCCACCACACGTCGCCGTCGGGGCGAAGCGCGACGTTCGTGAAGATCGTGTTGCCCCAGAGGGTCTCGACGGCGGTCACGTTGGTCGACTGGCCGGTGCCGGGCGCGACGCCGAAGAAGCCGGCCTCGGGGTTGATGGCCCACAGGCGCCCGTCCTCGCCGGGACGGATCCACGCGATGTCGTCGCCGAGGGTCTCGACGCGCCAGCCGGGGATCGTGGGGCGCAGCATCGCGAGGTTCGTCTTGCCGCACGCCGACGGGAAGGCCGCCGCGAGGTGGTAGTTCTTGCCCTCGGGCGAGATGACGCGGATGAGGAGCATGTGCTCGGCGAGCCAGCCCTCGTCACGACCGAGGACCGACGCGATGCGCAGCGCGAAGCACTTCTTCGCGAGGATGGCGTTGCCGCCGTAGCCGGAGCCGAACGACCACACCTCGAGCGTCTCGGGGAAGTGCACGATGTACTTCTCGTCGTTGCACGGCCACGCGACATCCTGCTGACCGGGCTCGAGCGGTGCGCCGACGGAGTGGACGGTCTTGACCCACGGCTTGCCGGACGCGATCTGGTCGAGCACCTCGGTGCCGACACGGGTCATGATGCCGATCGAGGTGACCGCGTAGGCCGAGTCGGTGATCTGCACGCCGATGTGCGAGAGCGGGCCGCCGACGGCGCCCATCGAGAACGGCACGACGTACATCGTGCGCCCGCGCATGGAACCTTCGAACAGGGGCGTGATCGTCGCTCGGATGTCGGCGGGCGCCGCCCAGTTGTTGGTGGGGCCGGCATCCTCTTCGCGCTCGGAGGCGATGAAGGTGCGCGCCTCGGTGCGGGCGACGTCGCTCGGGTGCGAGCGGGCGAGGTAGGAGCCCGGCCGCCACTCGGGGTTGAGCTTGATGAGCTTGCCCTCGTCGACCTGCTCGCGCAGCAGCGCCTCGTTCTCGGCGCGCGATCCGTCGACCCAGTGGATGCGGGCGGGCTTCGTGAGCGCGGCGATCTCGTCGACCCACGCCGTGAGCTCGTCGAGTCCTTCGACGCCGACCGGGCGCGCGCCGAACTCGCGGGGGTACGTGGTCGCGACGGGAACGGATCCGGTGCGAGTGAAGAGGTCAGCGATGGCCATGTCAGCTCCTTCGTGGCGGTGGGGTCACCGCCTGAATCCACTCTGCGACGGTTTCTCGGCTGCTTACCAACATTTCGAGCGTCAAGAATCTTGATTCTTTCGCTAACATAAAGGAATGCCCACCTCCGCCATCGAGCTGTCGACGCTCGGACACCGCATCCGTCATCGCCGCGTCGCGAACGGTCTCACCCTCGACGAGCTCGGCGCACTCGTGGGAGTCGCGGGCAGCCAGCTGAGCCTCATCGAGAACGGCAAGCGCGAGCCGAAGCTGTCGCTCCTGCAGGCGATCGCCCACGCGACGGGCACCGACGTCACCGACCTGCTCTCGCCCGAGCCGCCCAACCGCCGGGCGGCGCTCGAGCTCGACCTCGAGCGGGCCCAAGGGTCGCCGGTGTTCCGGCGCCTGGGCATCCCGCCCGTGCGCGTGACGAAGACGACGACCGACGAGACGATCGAGGCGGTGCTGGGGCTGCACCGCGAGCTGCAGCGCCGCGAGCGCGAGGCCATCGCGACCCCCGAAGAAGCCCGCCGCGGCAATACCGAGCTGCGCCTGCGCATGCGCGAGAAGAACAACTACCTGCCCGAGATCGAACAGCTCGCCGAGAAGCAGCTGCGTGCGGCCGGGCACACCGGCGGCGCCCTCACCCACCGCACCGTCAGCATCATGGCCCAGCAGCTCGGGTTCGAGCTCATCTATGTCGACGACCTGCCGCACTCGGCTCGTTCGGTCACCGACCTGGAGAACGGGCGCATCTACCTGCCCCCGGCATCCATTCCCGGCGGTCATGGCCTGCGCTCGATGGCGCTACAGGCGATGGCGCACCGCCTGCTCGGGCACACTCCCCCGACCGACTACGCCGCGTTCCTTCAGCAGCGCCTCGAGATCAACTATTACGCCGCGTGCGCGCTCATGCCCGAAACGGCATCTGTCGCGTTCCTGACACAGGCAAAGAAGGATCGGAACCTCGCCGTCGAAGACTTCCGCGACGCGTTCGGCGTCACCCATGAAGGCGCCGGGATGCGTCTGACCAACCTGCTGACGCAGCACCTCGGCATCCGGCTGCACTTCTTGCGGGTGGACGGCGCGGGTGCCATCAGCCGCGCGTACGAGAACGACGAGCTGCCGCTGCCGATGGATGTCACGGGCTCGGTCGAAGGCCAGGTCGTCTGCCGCGAGTTCGCCGCGCGATCGGCGTTCGCGCAGCAGAACCGCACCGTCGAGCACTACCAGTACACCGACACCCCCGCCGGCACGTTCTGGTGCTCGAGCCAGACCGGCAAGACGAGCGACGGGGAGTTCTCGATCACAGTCGGCGTGCCCTTCGACGATGCGCGGTGGTTCCGCGGCCGCGAGACGCAGAAGCGCGCGACGTCGACCTGCCCCGATGAGTCCTGCTGCCGACGGCCGGATGCCGAGCTCACGACCCGGTGGGAGGGCAAGGCCTGGCCGAGCGCGCGCGTGCACATGCAGATGTTCTCGCCGCTGCCGCGCGGCGCGTTCCCCGGCGTCGACGACGGCGAGGTCTACGCCTTCCTCGACCGGCACGCGCAGCGCTGACCTCGCGGCCCGACAAGGTGGACGGCACCGCGAACATCCTCGCGAGCGACAGCGCGGCGCTCGCCGACCACGTCTGGGTCGCCGGCGACGACGACCCGGCGTGGATGGCGGGCGGCTCGTACCTCGTGGCGCGCAAGATCGCGATGCTCATCGAGACGTGGGATCGCGTGCGGCTCTCGGAGCAGGAGCGCATCACCGGGCGCGACAAGGGCGAGGGCGCGCCGCTGTCGGGCGGGGTCGAGACGACCGAGCCCGACTTCGCGGCTTCTCGCGCCTCGGGCGTTACGGGCGGCGGTTCGCCCGCGATCGACGCGCACAGCCACGTGCGCCTCGCGCACCCCGACTTCAACGACGGCATCCGGATCCTCCGTCGCGGCTACAACTACGTCGACGGCAACACCAACCTCGGACGGCTGGATGCCGGCCTCTTCTTCCTGTCGTACCAGCGCTCGCCCGAGCAGTTCGTGACGCTGCAGCGCGCGCTGTCGACCGACCTCATGGCCGAGTACGTGCGCCACATCGGCTCGGGCGTCCGGGCCGTGCCGCCCGGCGCCGCACCCGGCTCGTTCGTCGGCGCCGAATTGTTCGCCTGACGCCGCGCTCCGGTCGGGGTGCGCTCGCTGAGAAACCATTCGGCGCCTGAGAAACCACGGATGCCGGTGTGTCTCACGCCGCGAATGGTTTCTCGGCGAGGGCGACGGGGGCGCGACCCCGCGATGTCAAGGCCTCAGCGCACGAAAGCGCGGCGTGCGACCCTGGAGGAATGCAGCGCACCGTCACCAGCCGTATCGTCCTCGACGTGACCGAAGAGGCGGACCTCGTCTTCGCGATCGCCGTGTCGGATGCCTACGTCCCGGCATCCGAGACTCTCTCCGTCGCCCTCGACGGCGCCTCGATCGAGCCGCGCGAGTTGCCCGACGCGCACGGCGGGCGGCTCCACCGTCTGACGGCCGCGCCGGGCCAGCTCGTGGTCGAGTATGAGGCCACGGTCGACGGGACCGTCGGTCCCCTCGGCGCCGACGAGACCGAGCTGCTCGTCTACGGGCGCCCCAGCCGGTACGCCGAATCCGACGCGCTCGCGCCGACAGCCGCCGCAGAGTTCGGCGACATCGAAAACCCCGTGGCCGTCCTCACGGCCGTGTCGTCGTGGGTCGGGACACAGCTCTCGTACGTCAGCGGCTCGAGCCTGCCGACCGATGGCGCCGTGCGCACGCTCCTCGGCCGCCAGGGCGTCTGCCGCGACTACAGCCACCTCTGCGTCGCGCTCCTGCGCGCCCGCGGCATCCCCGCCAGGCTCGTCGCGGTCTACGCGCCGGGGCTGTCGCCGATGGACTTCCACGCCGTCGCCGAGGCGTGGGTCGACGGGGCGTGGCGGGTGGTGGATGCGACGACCCTCGCTCCGCGCTCGACGCTCGTCCGCATCGCGACGGGGCGGGATGCCGCGGACACCGCCTTCCTCAATGTCATGAGCGGGCGCGCCGATCTCGTCGAGTCGACCGTCACCGCGACGGCCGACTCGCTTCCGGGCGACGACCTCGACACCCTCGTATCCATCGGCTGACCTTCCTCGCCGAACGGGGCGCGTCGTGCCACGCTAGGGGCATGAAGACCTGGATCGTCCGTTTCGCGTCGCTGTACGTGTTCAACCTCGTCGTGCTGATCGCGATCGGCCTGTTCACCCCCGCCCACGTCGGCTGGGCCGTGATCTGGGCATCCGTCATTCTCACGCTCGCCGTCCTCTTCGTGAAGCCCGCCGTGCACAAGCTGTTCACCGGCGCCGCCGCGAAGTCCGCCGGCGAGCGCACGAAGGCCGGCGAAGCCCTCGTGCAGGTCGGCATCGTGCTGCTCGTCGCCACGATCGTCTGGATCATCACGCTGCTGCTGACCGGCGTCAACGCGAAAGGCAGCTGGTTCTGGGCGTACGTCCTACCCCCGATCATCATCGCGATCGGCTGGTACGTGTACTCGAAGATCGATGACCGGGTCGAGGCGAAGGCCGGCACCTATTACGACAGCGCCGAGGCGAAGCTGCGCGGAGGGTCCGCCCCCGCAGCAGCCGCGCCGGCACCCGCCACCGAAGAGCTGCGCGACGGCCTCACACCCGAGCAGCGCAAGATGCTCGACGACCTCGGTTCATGACGGGCGTGTAACAAAGCGACGCGGGCGAGGCCCCGTGTCGGCGGCACGGGCGATGATGGATGCCACGGCATCCGTCACAGCATCCGCGGACGCCGCGCACCCGTCCCGAGAGGTCTCCCTATGTCGCGCCACGCTCTGCGTCTCACCCTCGCCGCCGCGGCGGCATCCGTCGCCCTCCTCGTCACCGGCTGTGCCGGCGGCGCCGCGCCCGCCTCGTCGGGCGACGCCGACGAGGGCTACGTCACCCCCGGCAAGCTCACGATTGCGACCGGCGAGACGGCGTACTACCCGTACGTGATCGACGACGACCCGGCATCCGGCGAAGGCTTCGAGGCCGCCGTCGCGTACGCCGTCGCCGACAAGCTCGGTTTCGCGAAGGATGACGTCGAGTGGGTGCGCACCTCATTCGAGTCGGCGATCGCGCCGGGCCCCAAGAGCTTCGACTTCAACATCCAGCAGTACACGATCACCGACGAGCGCAAGCAGGCCGTCGACTTCTCGTCGCCGTACTATTCGGCGAGCCAGGCCGTGGTCGCGATCAAGGGCGGCAAGGCCGACGGCGTCACCGACATCGCGGGCCTCAAGGGCCTGCTCCTCGGGGCGATGAGCGGGTCGACGAGCGCGACGACGATCGACGAGGCCATCGCGCCCACGACGCCGGCGCAGCCGTACTCGTCGAACGAAGACGCGGTCGCCGCGCTCAAGGCGGGCCAGATCGACGCGCTCGTCCTCGACCTGCCGACGGCCTACTACGCGACCGGCGTCTACATCGAGAACTCGTTCATCGTCGGCGAGCTGCCCGCCGCGGGCGTGCCCGACGAGTGGGGCCTGCTGCTCGCGAAGGACTCGCCGCTCACCGCGAAGGTGTCGGCTGCCCTCGACGAACTGCGCGCCGACGGCACGCTGCAGAAGATCACCGACGAGTGGCTGGGATCGGGCCAGGGCGTCACGCTCCTGAAGTGACTCTGACGGGCCTTCGCCGATCGACCGCGACAGGCCGGATGCCGCAGCGCGCGGCATCCGGCGCTACGGTCGATCCGTGAGCACCCACACTCCGACGGAGCTCGAGCTCGACCGGCGCGCCTACCGCCGCGGGCGCGAGCAACGGTCGGTGCTCGTCGCGATCGCGTCGAGCCTCGTGTTCGCGGGCATCGTCTGGGCGACGGTCATCAACACGCCCGGCTGGGCCGGGGTGCAACAGGCGTTCTTCGACCCCGCGATCGCGGTGCAGGCGCTACCGAAGGTGTGGGCCGGGTTCCTCATCAACCTGCAGGTGCTCGCCTACTCGCTCGTGACCGTCGCGATCGTCGCGACGATCGTCGCGTCGGTGCGGACGCTCCGCGGCCCGGTGTTCTTCCCGCTCCGCGTCGTCGCGGCGGGGTACACCGACCTCTTCCGCGGGCTGCCGTTCATCATCGTGCTCTACCTCGTCGGGTTCGGGCTGCCCACGATCGCGAATGTCCGCATGCCCATCGTGCTGCTCGGCGTCATCGCCGTCACCCTCACGTACTCGTCGTACGTCGCCGAGGTGCTGCGCGCGGGGATTGAGGCGGTCCACCCGTCGCAACGGCTCGCGGCGCGCGCCCTCGGGCTCGGGCATGTGCAGACCCTCCGCCGCGTCGTGCTGCCGCAGGCCCTGCGCAAAGTCACGCCCGCACTCATGAACGACGTTGTCTCGATGCAGAAGGATGTCGGGCTCATCTCGATCCTCGGCGCGATCGACGCGATCGCCGCGGCCCGGTCGGTCGCGTCCCTGACCTACAACTTCACGCCGTACATCGTCGCGGGCATCCTGTTCATCCTGCTCGCGATCCCAACGATCCGCCTCACCGACTGGTACACCGCGCGGCTGCGCGAGCGCGAGCAGCAGGGATCGTTGCTGTGAGCGCTGTGGATGCCGTGGCGGATGCCGGCGCGCGCGCCGTGCCCGCGCTCCGCGCCGAGGGCCTGTGGAAGTCGTTCGGCGACCGCGAGGTCCTGCGCGGGGTATCGGTGTCGCTCGCGCCGCACGACGTGGTGGCGCTGATCGGGGCATCCGGATCGGGAAAGTCCACCCTCCTGCGGTGCCTGGGGCTGCTGGAACCCATCGACGACGGGCAGATCTTCCTGGGCGCGCTCGACATCTCCGACCCGCGTGTCGACGGCAACCGCGTGCGCGCGCGGCTCGGGGCGGTGTTCCAGAGCTACAACCTCTTCCCGCATCTGTCGGTGCTCGACAATGTGACCCTGGCATCCCGCGTCGTCCACCGCGTGCCGCGGAAGGATGCCGAGCAGCGCGCCCTGGTCCTCCTCGAGCGCATCGGTCTCGCTGACTACGCGAAGGCGCACCCCGATCGGCTGTCGGGCGGGCAGCAGCAGCGCGCCGCGATCGTGCGCGCGATCGCGACCGACCCCGAGGTGCTGCTGCTCGACGAGATCACCTCGGCGCTCGACCCCGAGCTCGTCGGTGAGGTGCTCGAGCTCGTCCGCTCGCTCGCCGCGGAGGGCACGACGATCCTCATGGCGACCCATGAGATGGCGTTCGCCCGCGAGGTCGCCGATCGTGTCGTCTTCCTGGATGCCGGGACGATCGTCGAACAGGGGGCTCCGGCATCGGTCTTCGCCGCCCCGCAGCACCCGCGCACGCGCGAGTTCCTCGCCCGCTTCGCGGGCTGAGGCCGGCACGCACGCGCGGGCGGTCGAAAACTGCTCGCGCGGTCGAAAGATGCGGCGCGCGTGCCGCTTTCGACAGCGCGACGCGGGTCAGGCCCGGGCGGAGCGCTCCGCCGCCTCGACGACGTTCGTCATCAGCAGGGCGACCGTCATCGGTCCGACGCCGCCGGGGTTCGGCGACAGCCAGCCCGCGACCTCCTCGACACCGGGCGCGATGTCGCCGTAGACCTTCGAGGTGCCGGTCTCGGGGTCGGTCTCGCGCGTCACGCCGACGTCGAGCACCGCCGCGCCGGGCTTGACGTCCTGGGGGCGCACGAGGTGCTTCACGCCCGCCGCGCCGACGATGACGTCGGCCTGACGCAGGTACGACGGCAGGTCGCGCGTGCCGGTGTGGGTAAGGGTCACGGTCGCATTGACGGCGCGGCGGGTCAGCAGCAGCCCGATCGACCGGCCGATCGTGACCCCTCTCCCGACCACGACGACGTGCGTGCCGGCGAGGTCGAAGCCGTTCCGCTCCAGCAGCTCGATCACGGCCCGCGGGGTGCACGGCAGCGGCGAGGTGATCTCGTCGTTGACGTTGAGCACGAGCTTGCCGAGGTTCGTGGGGTGGAGGCCGTCGGCATCCTTCGCCGGGTCGATCCGCTCGAGGATGCGGTCGGTGTCGAGGTGGCGCGGCAGCGGCAGCTGCACGATGTAGCCGTGGCACGACGGATCGGCGTTGAGCCGGTCGATCTCCGCCTCGACATCCGCCTGCGTGGCATCCGCGGGCAGCTCGACCTGGATCGAGTTCATGCCGATCGCCTCTGACTGCGTGTGCTTCATGCCGACATAGAGCTGGGATGCCGGGTCGGCGCCCACGAGCACCGTCGCGATGCCCGGGGTGATGCCCGCCGCCTTGAGCTTCGCGACGCGCTCCGCGAGCTCGGCCTTGATCGCCGCGGCGGTCGCCCGTCCGTCGAGTGTCTTCGCGGTCATGTCATCCTCCTGTCGTGGTGCGTGCCGCCGCGCGAGAAACCACTCGCGTGTCGAGAAACCACGGCACCCGTGGTTTCTCGGGGCGCAGGTGGTTTCTCGCGAGGGGCCGCGGCGGCCCGCGGGGTTTACTGCTGCAGGCCGGGGTAGAGCGGGAAGGCGGCGGTGAGGGATGCCACACGCGTGCGCAGCGCCTCGAGGTCGGCACCGTCCGCGCCACCCACCAGCGCGAGCGCGATGATGTCGGCGACCTCGGTGAACTCGGCGTCGCCGAAGCCGCGGGTCGCGAGTGCGGGCGTGCCGATGCGCAGGCCCGAGGTGACCATCGGCGGGCGCGGGTCGTTCGGCACCGCGTTGCGGTTGACCGTGATGTGGATCTCGTGCAGCAGGTCTTCGGCCTGCTTGCCGTCGATCTCGGCATCGCGCAGGTCGACGAGCACGAGGTGCACGTCGGTGCCGCCGGAGCGGACCGAGATGCCGGCATCCTTCACGTCCTGCTGCGACAGGCGCTCCGCGAGGATCGCGGCGCCGCGCACGACACGCTCCTGGCGCTCGCGGAACTCGGGCGTCGCGGCGAGCTTGAACGCCGTCGCCTTCGCGGCGATCACGTGCATGAGCGGACCGCCCTGCTGCCCCGGGAAGACGGCCGAGTTGATCTTCTTCGCGATCTCGGCGTCGTTCGTGAGGATGAAGCCCGACCGCGGGCCGCCGATCGTCTTGTGCACGGTCGACGAGACGACGTGCGCGTGCGGCACGGGGCTCGGGTGGAGGCCCGCCGCGACGAGGCCCGCGAAGTGCGCCATGTCGACCCACAGGAGCGCGCGGACCTTGTCGGCAATCTCGCGGAAACGCGCGAAGTCGAGCTGACGCGGGTAGGCCGACCAGCCGGCGATGATCACCTTCGGCGAGTGCTCGACGGCGAGGCGCTCGACCTCGTCCATGTCGATGACGCTCGTCTCGGGGTCGACGCCGTACGCGACGATGTTGTAGAGCCGGCCCGAGAAGTTGATCTTCATGCCGTGCGTGAGGTGCCCGCCCTGGTCGAGCGAGAGGCCCAGCAGCGTGTCGCCGGGGCGCGCGATCGCGTGCAGGACGGCGGCGTTGGCGGATGCCCCGGAGTGCGGCTGCACGTTCGCGAACTCCGACCCGAACAGCGCCTTCGCCCGCTCGATCGCGAGCTCTTCGGCGACATCCACCTCTTCGCAGCCGCCGTAGTACCGGCGGCCCGGGTATCCCTCGGCGTACTTGTTCGTGAGCACCGAGCCCTGCGACTGCAGCACCGAGACGGGCACGAAGTTCTCGGACGCGATCATCTCGAGGTAGCCGCGCTGACGCTCGAGCTCACGCTCCAGCACCTGGGCGATCTCGGGGTCGACCTCGGCGAGCGGGGCGTTGAAATACGGATCGGTCATGGCGACTCCTGCGGTTCTTCGGTGGTTGAGTGCCGCCGCGCAGCGGCGGTGTATCGAAACCACGGCCGACCCAGGCGCGCGGTCAGTTGCCATGTGGTCGCTCCCCGGTGGTGGTCCACCTCAACGCCAGTCGCGACGTTCCGAGCATATCGGATACGCTGATCGAAGCCATATTTGTAAGGACTCTTAACATGGTGACACCCGTCTACGCCGTGGTTCCCGCGCCGTCGTCGATCGCGGCCGCGGGCGCGGCGCCCTTCGCACTGGCGGCGACGACGACCGTCACGACGGATACCGCGGTCGCAGACGCCGCGTACACGCTCGTCGATCTCATCCACGTCCGCACCGGCCTTACCCTCGAGACAACCGCAAAGCAGCCCGTCGGCATCCACCTCTCCATCGCTCCCGGCGGAACGCCCGAGTCGTACCGGATCACGGTCGACCCGGCATCCGTCACGATCACCGGCGCGGATGCCGCGGGCCTGTTCTACGGCATCCAGACCCTCGGTCAGCTGATCTCGCGCACGGGCGACGGCTGGACGATCCCCGCCGTCCGGATCGACGACAGCCCGCGCTTCGCGTATCGCGGCGTCATGCTCGATGTCGCGCGGCACTTCCACGACGTCACGACGGTGAAGGCCTTCATCGACCGCGCCGCGAGCCTCAAGTTCAACCGCCTGCACCTGCACCTCACCGACGACCAGGGCTGGCGCCTGCACCTCGACTCGCGGCCGCTGCTCACCGAGCGGGCCTCGGCGACCGCCATCGGCGGCGACCCGGGCGGCTTCTTCTCGCAGGACGACTACCGCGCGATCATCGCGCACGCGGCATCGCGTCACATGACGGTCGTCCCCGAAATCGACCTTCCCGGGCACACGCACGCGGTCTCGCTCGCCTACTCCGAGCTGTCCGAAGAGCCCGTCATCACCGACCACATCCGCGAGATCGTGCGGGACTTCGGCGGCGGGATGCCCGTCAACGGCACCCCGTACGAGGGCATGGCGGTCGGGTTCTCGTCGCTGCGCATCCACGACGAGGCGACCTGGGCCTTCCTCGAGGACGTCCTCGGTGAGGTCGCGGGGCTGACCCCCGGCCCGTACCTGCACGTGGGCGGCGACGAGGCGCTGGGGACGGATGCCGGCGACTACGCCGCCTTCATGGACCGCGTGACCGCGCTCGCGGCGCGGCACGGCAAAACCCCGGTCGCGTGGCACGAGGCGGGCGCCTCGCCCGGCATCCACCCGTCGACCGTCGGGCAGTACTGGGGTTACGTCACACCCGAGAACGGGATGGACGAGAAGGCGCGGACATTCGTCGCGCGCGGCTCGTCACTCATCCTCTCCCCCGCCGACGCGATCTACCTCGACATGAAGTTCGACGCGGACTCCCCGCTCGGACTCACCTGGGCGCGCGGCGTCACGAGCGCGCGGCGCGCGTACGAATGGGACCCGGCGGCGGTCATCCCGGGCGTCGGGGACGACGGCATCCTGGGCGTCGAGGCGCCGCTGTGGAGCGAGACCGTGCGCACGGCCGCCGACATCGACGCGCTCGCGTTCCCCCGGATCGCGGCGGCGGCCGAAGCCGCGTGGTCGGTGCCGCTCGGGGCGAGCGACGAGCGCACGTGGGAGTCGTTCGCCGCGCGCGTCGGTGCGCTGGCGCCCCTGTGGACGCGGCTGGGCATCGGGTTCACGCCGCTGCCCGAGATCCCGTGGGCGACCGACGACGCGGCGGCGGGCGCATGACCACCGTCATCCATTCCGTCCGCCTCGTCGACGACGGGCGCATCACGGAGGATGCCTGGGTCGCCTTCGCGGACGGGCTCGTTACCGCGACCGGCGACGGCCAGGCGTGGCGCGAACTGCCCGGCGCCGACCCGATCGACGGCACAGGCGCATACCTCACGCCCGGGTTCATCGACATCCACGGCCACGGCGGCGGCGGGGCGGCGTTCGACGACGGCGCCGACGCGATCCGCACGGCACGCGCGCTGCACCGCGCGCACGGCACGACCCGCGCCGTGCTCTCGCTCGTCACCGCTCCCCTCGACGTGCTCGCCGCGCGGGCCGCCGTCGTCGCCGACCTCGCGGCCACAGACGCGACGATCCTCGGCTCACACCTCGAGGGCCCTTTCCTCGATGCAGGGCACAAGGGCGCGCACACCGAGCGGCTGCTGCGCACCCCGGATGCCGCGTCGATCGACCGGCTGCTCGAGGCCGGCCGCGGCACGGTGCGCCAGATCACGCTCGCGCCCGAGCTTCCCGGCGGGCTCGACGCGACCAAACGGGTCGTCGCGGCCGGCGCCGCCGCCGCCGTCGGCCACACGAACGCCACCGCCGGCGAGGCGCAGGAAGCCTTCGACGCGGGCGCCACGATCCTCACGCACGCGTTCAACGCGATGCCCGGCATCCATCACCGCGCGCCCGGGCCCGTCGTCGCCGCGATGCGCGACGACCGGGTGACGCTCGAGGTCATCGCCGACGGGGTGCACGTCGACCCCGCCGTCGTCGCGCTCGCCTTCGCGGGAGCACCCGGGCGCATCGCGCTCATCACCGACGCGATGGCCGCCGCGGGCGCCCCGGACGGCAGCTACGAGCTCGGCGGTCTGGCCGTGACCGTCACGGGCGGCGTCGCGCGCCTCGACGGGGGCGGGGCGATCGCCGGATCGACGCTGACGCAGGATGCCGCGCTCCGCCTCGCGGTCGAGGCTGGCATCCCGCTCGTCGACGTCGTCGAGGCGCTGACCGCCGTGCCCGCGCGCGCGATCGGCGTCGCGGGCCGCTTCGGTAGCCTCCGCGTCGGCGCCGCGGCCGACGCCGTGCTCCTTGACGAGACGCTTCGCGTCACCGCGGTTTGGACAGGCGGCATCCGCCACACCTCGTCGTAGAACGAAGAGAGCGGGACGGTGGGCCCCCACCCACCGTCCCGCTCGATCCCCCCCGGGCGGATCGGCGCCGGGCCTCCCCAGGCTGCGCGCCTCTCCGATCTGGAACGCGGTTCGGGTCCGCATTCCAGGCGACACCCTCACGGCGTGCCGTCCCCCCGAACGGTCCGTCGAAAGACGATGTCGTACATGAGATGGTCGATCACGTGTTCTATGACGCCTTTTCTCAGAAGTTTTTCTTGAGGTTGTCTCAAGAAAGCCGAACCCGGTCGTTTGCCCGGTGACGAAGCGCCAGACTGATACTGCGTAATAGACCCCCGATGCGCACGTCTCTTGAGTAGAGACCACACACTGTCAGGAACCCCGGATGGACGATCACGAACTGTCGCGCCCCGATGTAGCAGACATCGCCGACGCCGAGCTCGTGTTGCGCACCCGGTCCGGCGACAGTAGCGCCTTCGCCGAACTGTGGCGGCGCCACTACCGTTCTGGCGTGACGGTCGCAGCCTCCGTCACCTCGACGTTCGACGCCGACGATCTGGTGCAAGAGGCGTACTCGCGCATCTACCAGTCGATCCTTCGCGGCGGCGGACCCACCGGGTCGTTTCGCGCGTATCTGTTCACGAGCATCCGCAACACCGCCGCTGGCTGGGGTCGCGCGCGGCACGAGACGCCGATCGACGAGCTCGAGGCGCTGCCCGATCCGGATGCCGAGATCCACAGCACGGACGAGGCGCTGGACCGCAGCCTCACCCACCGCGCCTTCCGAAGCCTGCCGACACGGTGGCAGGAGGTGCTCTGGTACACCGAGATCGAGCAGATGAAGCCCGCCGAGATCGCGCCGTTGCTGGGCATGAAGCCTGTGGCCGTCGCCCAGCTCGCGTTCCGCGCGCGAGCAGGCCTGCGGGAGGCGTGGATTCAGGCGCATCTGCAGTCGGTCACCGACGGCTCGCCGTGCCAGTCGACGATCCAGCGACTCGGGGCTTACGCGCGCGGGAACGTCAGCGCACGCGAGCGCAAGAAGATCGAGACGCACCTCGCCGAATGCGCGCGGTGCACGATCGTCGCCTCAGAGGCGAAGGACGTCTCGCACCGTCTCGCGCTCATCCTGCTTCCCCTGACGATTGGCGCTGGCGCCGCGACCGCGTACCTGGCCTGCGTACAGGGCGGCGCGACGCCGCTCGGCGCGCTGGCAGCCGGCGCCGGCGCCATGCCCAGCAGCGTCATGGGGTCGGATGCCGCATTCGCCGCCGTCGGCGGTGCGGGCGGCTCTGCCGGTGCGGGCGGCTCTGCGAGTGCGGGCGGCTCTGCCGGTGCGGTCGGCTCTGCGGGTGCGGGCGGCTCTGCCGGTGCGGTCGGCAACGGCTCCGGGTCGACGGGCGCGGGCGCCGGATCGGCCGGCGGGGGCTCCGCAGGAGGATCGGGTGGCGCAACGCTGGGCGTCGGCGCGATCGTGGGGCTCGTCGCCGCAGGGCTCCTGCTCATCGGCGGCGGTGTCGCCGCATCAGTGGTCGCACCGCAGGTGTTCGCCGCGACCGAACCGGCAGCGACCTCGAACGCAGACGGCGCAGCCTCGGGTTCGGGCGGAGCGGGCATCCCGCCGGCCGCGAAGCCCTCGCCGAGCGATTTGCCCTCGCCCGCCGCGACCACGCCGCCGGCGACGGACCCCGCGCCGACGCCGGTCCCTCCGGCCGCCCCGACGAAGCCCACGGCGCCGAAGGCCACGGCACGACCGCCCGCACCCGCGCAACCGGCACCTGCAAAGCCCACACCTACGACCACCCAGGCGCCGCCTCCGACACCGACGGCCACACCGACCCCGACACACACTCCCACACCGACACCGACACCGACACCGACACCGACGCCCACGGCCCCCTCGGGACCGCCGACGCTCGTCGAATCGCTCGTCACGTTCACGAACGGCAATGCCACCACTGTCGCGCGCTTTAGCGGAGTCCCGGGCCAAACCGTCGTCATCCAGCTCGCTCCGCCGCACCATGCGGCATCGGAGGTTGGCCGCGCCGTGCTGGATGCCGCAGGCAAAGCCACGATCGAGTTCACCGTACACTCGAGCTACTACGACACCAGCAACGCCTGGGGCTCGTACCTGATCAACGGAGTTCCTTCGTCCGCCACTGTGGACGTCTGGACTCCCGTCGACTGAGCCGCTTCGGCAGCGCCGTAAACTGGTGGCCGTGCCCGACCAGACGCCTGCCGCCGCCGACCTCCCTGAGCACGCCGTAGCAGCCTCCGCGCTACCCGCCGGAACCCGCGCTCGCCTGGACGGCTTCGACGTCCTCGCGTTCCTCTGCGAGCTGTTCGCGTTCGGCACCCTCGCGGTCTGGGGCTTCACGGCGTGGCCGTTTCCGTGGAACATCGTCGCCGGCATCGGCGCGCCCCTGATCGCGATCCTCCTGTGGGCCCTCTTCGTCTCACCGCGCGCCGTCGTCGCCGTGCATCCGTTCGTGCGAGCGCTCGTGGAACTGCTCGTCTACGCGTCGGCGACGATCGTCTGGTGGACGAGCGGCAGCCCCTGGATCGGGCTCGCCTTCGCCGTCGTGGCCGTCTCCGTCGGGCTCGTCGTCGGGCGACGCCGCCTCGCATGAGCGACGCCGTCATCGAGCGGCTGCGCGCCGAGCTCGGCGACCGCGTCGACACCGACCCGGCCGGCCTCGAGGCATCCCGCGCAGACCGCTCGGGCCACGCGTCCGCCGGCGCGCCGCTCGCGATCGTCCATGCGGCCTCGACCGCCGACGTGCAGACGACACTGCGCATCGCGCACGCGACCGGCACCCCCGTCGTCACCCGCGGCGCGGGCACCGGCCTCGCCGGCGGCGCGATCGCCGGGCCGGGCGAGATCGTGCTGTCGGTGCGCGCGATGGACCGCATCCTCGAGATCAACCCCGACGATCTGCTCGCTGTCGTCGAACCCGGAATCCTCAACGGCGACCTGAACCGCGCGCTCGCGGAGCACGGCCTCTGGTGGGCGCCCGACCCGGCGAGCCGCGACATCTCGACCGTCGGCGGCAACATCGCGACGGGCGCCGGCGGGCTCCTGTGCGCGAAGTACGGCGTTGTCCGCGACGCGGTGCTCGGGGTCGACCTCGTGCTGGCCGACGGGCGGTTGCTGCGCCTCGGCCACCGCAGCGTCAAGGGCGTCACAGGCCTCGACCTCACGTCGCTCGTCATCGGATCGGAGGGGACGCTCGGGGTCGTCGTCGCCGCGACGCTGAAGCTCCGGCGCCTCGCCGCCGGGCACGCGCGGACGCTCACGGCATCCTTCCCCGACGTCCGCGCGGCCGCACGAGGCGCGGCGGCCGTCACGGCATCGGGCGTGCAGCCCGCGATCATGGAGCTGATGGATGCCCTGAGCGTCGCCACGACGCACCGGTACCTCGGGCTCGACGCCCCACCCGCGGGGCTCGCGCAGCTCACGATCCAGACCGACGGGCCGGCGGCGGATGCCGAGGCGGAGGCGATCGCGACGACCCTCGCCGCCGCGGGCGGAACCGTGCGCCTCGCCGCCGACGACGCCGAGGCCGAGACGCTGTGGCTCGTGCGGCGGTCGGTGAACCCGGCATCCGCGCTGCTCGGCACGCGCCTCATCGAGGATGTATCGGTGCCGCGGAGCGCCCTGCCGGCGATGTTCGATGAGATCGCGCGCATCGAACGCGAGTACGACCTCGTCATCCCGACCGTGTGCCACGCGGGCGATGGCAACTTGCATCCGAGCTTCCTCTACACGGGTGACGAGGTGCCCGAGCACGTCTGGCGCGCGGCCGACGACCTGTTCCAGTCGGCGCTGCGCCTGGGCGGCACCCTCACCGGCGAGCACGGGGTCGGCGTCCTCAAGCGCCGGTGGCTTGCCGACGAGCTGGGCGAGGATCAGTGGGAGCTGCAGCGGCAGATCGCGCGCGTGTTCGACCCCGCGGGCATCCTCAACCCGGGCAAGGTCTTCGCGCGCTGACGCGGGTGTGCGCGGGGCGCGCTCGCGCGGCGCGGCGGCGCCGTCGCACAACTTCGGAGATCTGCAGTACTTCGGACGAAAACCCGCCCCGGCATCCGCAGAAGTGCAGATCTCCGAAGAACTGACGCAGGATGCCCGGGCGCACCGCCCGCGGGATGCCCGCGCGCCGAGCGCGGATGCCCGCGTCAGAGCCCCGGCCAAGCGTTCGCGCTGAGGTGGGCGTGCGCGGCGCGGCGCCGTCGCACAACTTCGGAGATCTGCACTTCTTCGGACGAAAGCGCGCCCGGCATCCGCAGATGTGCAGATCTCCGAAGAACTGACGCAGGATGCCGCGGCGCAGAGCGCGGGATGCCCGCGTCAGAGCCCCGGCCAAGCGTTCGCGCTGAGGTGGGCGTGCGGGGCGCGGGCGCCGTCGCACAACTTCGGAGATCTGCAGTACTTCGGACGAAAGCGCGCCCCGGCATCCGCAGATGTGCAGATCTCCGAAGAACTGACGCAGGATGCCCGGGCGCACCGCGGCGGATGCCAGCGTCAGAGCCCCTGCCAGGTGGGCTTGTTCGCGTACGCGTAGCGGTAGTAGTCGGCGTGCGCGAGCCGCGATGCGGCGGCCTCGTCGACGACGACCGTGACGTGCGGATGCAGCTGGATCGCCGACCCCGGCAGCGACGAGCTCACCGGCCCTTCGACGGCGCCCGCGACGGCGGCGGCCTTGCCCTCGCCGAAGGCGAGGAGGAACAGGTGCCGCGCCGCGAGGATCGTCCCGAGGCCCTGGGTGATGCAGTGCGTCGGCACCTCGTCGACCGAGTCGAAGAAGCGTGCGTTGTCGAGGCGCGTCTGCTCGATCAGGGTCTTCACGCGCGTGCGCGACGCGAACGACGAGCCCGGCTCGTTGAAGCCGATGTGCCCCGAGGTGCCGATGCCGAGGATCTGCAGGTCGACGCCGCCCGCCTCGGCGATCGCGCGCTCGTAGTCCTCACCCGCGTGCGCGATCGTCTCGAGGGCTCCATTGGGCGTGTGGATGCGGTCCGGGTCGAGCCCGAGCGGCTCGACGACCTCGTGCGTGATGACGGACCGGTAGCTCTGCGGATGCCGCGGGTCGATCCCGACGTACTCGTCGAGCGCGAACCCGCGCACCTGCGACAGGTTGACTCCCGACGCCCGGGCGCGCAGCGCCTCATACACCGGCAGCGGCGTCGACCCCGTCGCGAGGCCCAGCACGGCATCCGGCCGCGCGCTCACGAGCCGCACGATCTCGTCGGCGACGAGCGCACCGGCATCCGCCGGCGAGGGGACGATCACGATCTCAGCCATGGAACACTGCCTCCTGTTCGGATGCCGCGGCGCCGATGAGTGCGGCGCCGAGCGCTGCCGCGGGCGACCCCGCGGGCAGCAGTTCGACCCGCTCCGACAGGCGGAGCGAACGCATGAAGGGGGATGCCGCGGCGCCCGCATCGAGCGTCGCGCGCACGCGGCTGAGGAGCCGCTCGCCGAGGGCGGTGACGCCTCCGCCGAGGATGACCGTCTCGACATCCGTCGCGAGGACGATCACCCGGACGGCCGCCGCGACGCCGTAGGCGAGGCCGTCGCGGAGCGCGGTCGCGGCGGCGTCGCCGGCATCCGCCGCGTCGAAGACGTCGCGCACCGGCAACGCGCCGGGCCGCCCCCACCGCTCGGCGACGGCGGCGCCGCCGCTGAACGCCTCGATGCAGCCGCGCTGGCCGCACTTGCACTCGGGCCCGCGCGGGTCGACCGAGATGTGCCCGACTTCGCCCGCCGTTCCGCGCGCGCCGCGCCAGAGGCGCCCGTCCGTGACGAAGCCCGCCGCGACGCCGGTTCCGAGATTGAGGTACGCCATCGCGCGCCCCACGCCGCCCCGGTCACCGTGCAGCGCTGATGCGCCGACGGCTGCCGCCTTCACGTCGTTCTCGGCGCCGACCGGCACCCCGAGCGCCTCGCCGACAGTGCGCGCGAGGTCGAGCTGTTCGATGCCGAGGTTGACCGCGTGGGTGACGATCGCCCCACCGCCGGGCACCTGCCCCGGCATCCCGATGCCGATCGATGTGACAGCGGATGCCGTGATGCCGACGGCATCCGCGAGTTCGTGAGCGAGGCCCACGATCGTCTCGACGACGGCGTCGCCGCCCCACCCGGTGGGTCGGCGCAGGCGTGCGACCACCTCGCCCGCGGGCGTGACGACCACCCCGTCGGTCTTGGTTCCCCCGACGTCGAATCCGAGACGCATCAGCCCTTCACCGCTCCCGAGACCAGGCCGCCGGTCATCCGCCCCTGCACGATCAGGAAGAAGATCATCACCGGCAGGGCGATCATGGTCGATCCTGCCATGACGGCGCCCCAGTTGACAGCGCCGCCGACCGACGACGACTGGAACGCGTTGAGCCACGGCATGAGCGTGAGGTTGTAGCCGCTCATGAGCAGCAGCGCCATCGTGAACTCGTTCCACGCCTGGATGAAGGCGAAGATGCCCGTCGAGACGAGCCCCGGCGCGAGGAGCGGGAACGTGACCTTCCAGAACGCCTGCGACCGCGTGCAGCCGTCGATCATGGCGGCCTCCTCGAGGTCGGCGGGAACGCCCGCGACGAATCCGCGCAGCGTCCAGATCGTGAAGGGGATGACGGCTGCCGTGTAGACGATCCCAAGGCCCAGCAGGGTGTTCATCAGACGCCAGTCGTCGATCATGCCGTAGATCGTGAACATCATCGCCTCACCCGGGATCATCTGCACGATGAGCACCGCGACGATGAACGTGCGGCGGCCCTTGAAGCGGAAACGAGCGAGGGCGACGGATGCCAGGAACGCGAACAGCAGCGTCACGACGAGGACGCCGGCGGTGACTGTCACGGTCGCGCCGAGCGCGTGCGGGAAGTCGGTCTGCCCGGGCGCTGCCTCCCGGCTCCACGCGGAGACGAAGTTGCTGACCGTGAAGTCGGTGGGGAACAGGCTCGGGGTGCGGCTGACGATCTTCGAGTTCGGCGTGAACGCGAGGTTCACCATGTAGTAGACGGGGAACACCGAGCACACGAACACGACGAGTGCGGCGAGGTTCAGGAGCGTCCGCGAGAGCACCTTGGTGCCGGAGGGCCGGCGGGCATCGATCGAGCCGCGCCGTACGGGCGCATCGAGGGTGTCGGCGGCACCGGCGGTGCCGAGCTGCGTGCTGACGTTGATCTGCGTGCTCACAGCTCCTCCTCCTTGAGGGTCGTCCGGACGTATCCCCACGAGAGCGCCAGCAGCAGGATGACCATGAAGACACCGATCGCGGCGGTCGCGCCGAACTCGCCCACGCCCTGGCGGAACAGGTAGGTGCCGAGGACGTTCGTGTCGGCGGCGACACCGCCGCGCGTCTGCAGCGAGTAGACCTGCGTGAAGATGCGGAGGTTCCAGATGATCTGCAGCACGAGCACGACGGTGAGGATGCTGCGCAGGTACGGGAAGACGATGAAGCGGAAGCGGCGCAATCCCGACGCGCCGTCGAGGGAGGCGGCTTCGAGAACTTCGGCGGGCACCTGCCCGAGGCCGGCGTACGTCGTGAAGGCGACGAACGGGATGCCCTGCCACACCACGATGATCGTGAGCACGAAGAAGAACGAGAGCGGCTCGAGCAACCAGGAGTGGTTGGTCCACTCGGTCGTGCCGGTGAGGGTGTTGAGCATCCAGTTGACGAGGCCGTACTGGGTGTCGAACATCCAGCCCCAGACGACCGTGGCCGTCAGCGGCGGCATCGCCCACGCCAGGAGCAGTCCGACCGAGACGATGACGCGCCAGACGCGGCCGAGCCGGGTCATGAGGACGGCGATCAGGACGCCGAGCGCGAGGATGAGCGCCGTGAGGACGACCATGAGCGCCAGGCTCCGGCCGAGGACGGCGGGAAAGTCAGACTTCGTGAAGAGGTCGATGTAGTTCTGGAAGCCGATGAAGTTCGGCATCGTGCCCTGGACCTTGTTCTTCACCGTGTAGTCGGTGAAGGACTGGATGACCATGAGGACGGCGGGGTAGCCGACCATGACGGCGAGGATGACGGTCGCGGGCGTCAGCAGTCCCCAGCCGCCTCGGGTCTCGCGGCGGCGCCGGCGGCGGTCGCGGTCGGCGACCTGCTGCTCGAGCTGCCGCGGGTCGGCGCTCAGGCGGGAGTCGGGCCGTGTGCTCACGGTGGTCATGTCTCTCGCCTCCTCTCTGGGAAGGGAACGTGGGTGCGTCGGAGGGCTCCGGCCCGGGTGCGCCGGAGCCCTCCGATGCGGGGTGACTACTTGTTGAGGATCGCTTCGACGGCGGTGTCCAGCTCGGTCGCGATCTCGGTGACGTCGCCGCCCTGCGCGATCTTGACGAGCGCGTCGGGGATCAGCTGCGCCTTCTCGACCTCAGCCCAGTTGGGGCTTGCCGGGGTGCCCTTCGAGTTGGCGAGACCCTCTGCCTGCGCCTTGGCGGATGCCGTGTCGGGCAGGTACTTCGCTGCCGAGACGATGCCCGGGACGAGCGCGTTCTCGGCCATGAGCTTCTGGTAGCCCTCCGAGAGCATGATCTTCAGCGCAGCCTTCGCCTTGTTCGGGGCGTCCGACTTGAAGGCGACAGCGACGTTCGAGCCACCCGCGAAGATCGGGGCGGTCTCGCCGGCCTTCAGGCCCGGCAGGGCGAACGCGGACAGGTCCTTGGCGTAGGTGTCCGGGCATCCGTTGGACACCTCTTCACCGGCGGCCTCGTCGCCCCACGGCCACGCGCCCGTGAGGTTCCCCTCGGCCCATGCGGGGCTCGAGAGGAAGCCGACCTCGCCGGCGCAGAACGCGATGTTGCCGAGACGCTCGTTGCCGTCGACCGGAGCGACCGAGGCGTTCAGGTACACGTCCTGCAGCATCTCGAGACCCTTGAGGCTCTCGGGGCTGGAGAACTGCGCGTCCCACGTGTCGCCGTCCTGCACCGCGATCTCGCCGCCGTTGGCCCAGATGTAGGGCAGCGCGTTGTACCAGTCCTTACCCGGGGCGAAGATGCCCGAGACGGTGTCGGTCTTGAGCTCCTTACCCTTCGCGACGTACTCCTCGAGGGTCGTGGGCAGGTCGGTGCCGACGATCTGCGGCGAGTAGAACACGACGCGACCGCCCGCGTAGTAGGGCGCCGCGTAGAGCGAGCCGTCGAGCGTGCCCGCGTCGACGAGGCCGCCGAGCAGGTCGTCGCCACCGAGATCTTCCTTGATGTCGGTCAGGTCCGCGAACAGCCCGGCGTCGGCGAAGCCGATCGCCTGCGTGTTGCCCACCTCGACGACGTCGGGGGTGTCGCTCGAGGAGAGCGCGGCCGTGTAGGTGTTCGAGACGTCATCCCACGTCTTTTCTTCGATCGTGAGAGTCCAGCCCTCGTTCTCCTTCTCGAAGGTGTCCTTGAGGTACTGGCGAGCCGTGTCGGGCGTGTCAGTTCCGACGAGCCAGACGGTCAGGTCACCCGTCGCGGGCTCGCTCGCACCGCCACCGCCGCCACCGGCACAGCCGGCGAGAACGACAGCGGAAGCGCCGAGGAGCGCGAGTGCTCCGAGCTTCTTGTTCATGGTGTCTTCTTTCTTCTCTTGGTGGTTCCCGGTGGCCGGGTGGCCTATCCGAGGGGGATGGTGGGTGTCAGGACACCCCGAGCTGTCCGGAGAGGACCATGACGGCCGCGCCGCGCAGGACGATGTCCTCGCCTTGCTCCGTCATCCGTACACGCACGCCGTCGTGGAACTGGGCGAGCGAACGGGCACGCAGGGTCTCGGCGGTCGCCTCGGCGAGCGGGCCGGCGAGAAGCTCTTCGGGGCCGGAGAGCACGATCTCGGCGAGATCGAGAGCTCCGACGACGGGGGCGAGGGCGATGCCCAGCCGCTCCCCCGCGCCCTGCAGCACGGCGGAGCGCTCGGCGCCCGGCTCGGCGAGCGCGCGTCGCAGCGACGGGTCCGACAGCCAGGCCTCCAGGCATCCGACCTTCCCGCACACGCACACGGGGCCGCCGTCGGTGCCGACCGTGACGTGCCCGATCTCGCCCGCAGCGAAGCGGCTGCCGCGCATCGGCTGCCCGGCCGAGAGCAGGCCCGAGCCGACACCGCGCCCGACCCGGACGAGCATGACGTCATCGCGCGCGCCGCCGAACGTGTACTCGGCGAGCACCGCGGCGTTCGCGTCGTTGGCGACGAGGACGGGAAGGCCGACGGCGGTGCGCAGGATGCCTTCGAGGTCGACACCGGTCCAGCCGAAGTTCGGCGCCGTCAGCACGGTGCCCTGGTCATCGACGATGCCCGGGGTGCCGACGCCGACGCCGAGGACGGGCGCGTGCGCGTCGGCGACGAGGTCGCGGGTGAGCTGGACGACGGTGTCCAGGATGTCGGCGGGGTTCTCGGGCACGGGCACGTCGTGCCGGGCGACGATCTCGCCGTCGAGGGTGAGCACGGCGCCCAGGAACCGGTCGCTGCGCGAGAGGTCGAGCCCGACGATGCGGTGACCCGCGCGGTCGAGGTCGACGAGGATGGCGGGCTTGCCCGGCCCCTTTGCCTCGCGCGCCCCGCGCTCGGCGACGTAGCCGTCGTCGATGAGCTCGGCGACCAGGTCCGACATCGTGACGCGGGTGAGGCCCGTCTCGCGGGCCAGATCGGCGCGGCTCATGGCACCCTGGTGGAAGAGGGTCTGCAGCACGAGCGAGCGGTTGTGCGCGCGTGCGTGTTCGGGTAGCACCTTCGCGGCCGTGCGAAGTGTGCGGCTGGTGCCGAAGGAGCCGGTCATGTTTGTTAGTACACCTTACGAACAAATAGAACGCAAGCGCTGAACGGCCCCCGACACCTTCGTTTACACAACCGTTACAGACCGACATCCGGAGGACTCCGTGCCCCTTCCCCGCCGCCGACGCGCGAGCGTTCTGTCCGCGATCGCTCTCGCCGCCGCCGCCTTCGCCCTCGCCGGATGCGTCGGAAGCCCGGGCGCCGACGCGGATCCGACGTCCGCGGTCCCCTCTGATACCGAGCCTTCGACGCAGACCGTCGCCGAGGCGTGCGAGGTCGTCCGCACCTCGGTCGAGGATGCCGCCGATCAGCTCGGATCCCTGGATACAAGCGACCCTCAGGCCGCTTTCGCCGCCCTGAGCGCCGTCGGCGCGAAGGTGCAGGATGCCGCCGCGGCCGTCGACAACGCCGAGGTCTCCGCCCTCCTCCCAGGCCTCCAGGCGGGCTTCACCGGTGCCGCGGACGCCCTGCAGGGCCTCGCGGCCGGCGACCTCTCGAAGCTCCCGGCGCTGCAGCAGGCGGCATCCGACATCCAATCGTCGCTCGCCGAGTTCGCGGAGCTCTGCCCCGCCGAGTGAGTCGGCATGGGCCCGCCCCGGTGTCAACCCACCCCATCGCGAGGGGGGAGCACGTACGATGAAGAGGCGCTCATCTGCGCAGTCGCGCACCGTGGAACCATCGTGAAGGAGGAGGTGCTGCCGTGACCGATCTGGCCACAAAGACCGACACCGGGCCCGAGGACACGTCGTCGATTGACGTCATCGACCCGGATGCTGCGACCGCCGCCCTCGATTCCTCCGCCACGTCCGGGCCGTCTGACCCTTCCGACCCCGCCGCGCCCCTGCAATGGGCGCCCGCGGAGCCCGCGCCGAAGAAGAAGCGCCTCTGGCTCTGGATCGGCGCGCCCGTCGCCGCGCTCACGGCCGGTGCCGTCGCGGCATCCCTCGTCCTCATCGCGCCCGGCACGGCCGTCGCGGGTGTTCCCGTCGGCTTCCTGACGGCGGGCGGCGCGACGGATGCCATCGGCGATCGCCTCGCCGAGACCACGCTCGTTCTCGGCGACGGTGGAGTATCGGTGACCGGCGCCGACCTCGGCGCAAGTGTCGACGCGGCGGCCCTCGCCGACGAGGCGTTCGCGGAGCGGCCGATGTGGAACCTCTCGCAGTGGTTCGGCGAGGGAATGGATGCCGACATCTCGATCGACCCCAAGAAGGCGACCGCGGCGCTTCGCGATGCGATGCCGTCCGCGTACGTCGACCCGACCCCGGCATCCGTCACCTTCGATGGCGCGTCGTACGTCGTCACGCCCGCCGTCGCCGGCACCGGAATCGACCTCGACGTCGTGACCGCAGCCTTGCACGACGCGTTCGTCACGGGGTCGCAGACGGTGACGATCGAGCCCGAGACGGCGCCCGTCGAGGCTGCCGCCACGACGAAGGCCGCGCAGGCGGCCGCCGACAGCGCGAACGCGATGCTCGCCACGATCGGCTTCTACGTGGGCGACGAGCGCACGGTGCCCGTCGACGCCGCCACGGCGGCCAGCTGGCTCACGATCGAGCCCGACGACAGCGGCGCGTTCGAGGTCACGGCGGATGCCACGAAGATCCAGACCGTCGTGGACGGTCTGGCACCGCTCGTCGATCGCGCACCGGCGAACGGCGCCGTCATCACGAACTCGAGCGGCACCGTCCTCGCCACGACCGTCCCCGGAGCCGACGGCCGAGTCCTCGGCGACACGTCGGACATCGCGAAGGACTTCGCCGAGCAACTCGCCTCGGGCAACGGATCGTACGCACTGCCGGTCGAGGTTACGCCGGCCGTCATGGCGACCTCGGAGCGACTGCTCGAGGTCGACCTCAGCGAGCAGCGGCTGTACCTCAAGGAGAACGGCAACGTCGTCGACTCGTGGCTGATCTCGAGCGGCAAGGACACGCCGAGCCAGTACTCCCCCACCCTCACGGGCCGCTATCGCGTCAACTCGCACTACACGGTGCAGACGATGTCCAGCGGCGCGGGCAAGGACGGCACGGGCTACTGGGACTACGAGGTCGAGAACATCCGTTGGATCATGTACTTCAACGGGACGCAGGCCTTCCACGGCGTGTACTGGCACAACAACTTCGGCACCAAGCAGAGCCACGGTTGCGTCGGCATGCCGAACTACCGCGCCCAGCAGATCTACGAGTGGTCACCCAACGGCACCGACGTCTGGATTCACAACTGAGTCGAGCCGGAGCAATGCCGCGTAGCGGCGTTGATGCGGCTGCGACTCAGGTTGAGTAGCCCGGCGCAGCCGGGCGTATCGAAACCTTCCCGAACCGGAGCCCACCCGCGAGACCGCGTTCCTGCGTCGAGACGTACGTTCGTGAACGCGCGTCTCGACGCGTAAACCGGGTCTCGCGGAAGGGGGCGGGGGGTCAGAGCGCGTCGATCAGCGCGTTCAGGGTCGCCGAGGGGCGCATCACGGCCGCGACCTTCGCCTCGTCGGGGTGGTAGTAGCCGCCGAGGTCGACGGGGTGGCCCTGCACGGCGTTCAGCTCGGCGACGATCGTTGCCTCGGCATCCGCCAGCGCCGCGGCGACCGGCGCGAACGCGGCCGCGAGCTCGGCATCCGCCGTCTGCGCCGCGAGTTCCTGCGCCCAGTACAGGCCCAGGTAGAAGTGGCTGCCGCGGTTGTCGATCGTGCCGAGCGAGCGGCCCGGCGAGCGGTCGTTCTCGAGGAAGGTGCCGGTGGCGGCATCCAGCGTGTCGGCGAGGACCTTCGCCTTCGCATTGCCGGTGTACTCCGCGAGGTGCTCGAAGGATGCCGCGAGCGCGAAGAACTCGCCGAGCGAGTCCCACCGCAGGTAGTCCTCCTCGACGAGCTGCTGCACGTGCTTCGGCGCCGATCCGCCCGCGCCCGTCTCGAACAGGCCACCGCCCGCGAGGAGCGGGACGATCGAGAGCATCTTGGCGGAGGTTCCGACCTCGAGGATCGGGAACAGGTCGGTGAGGTAGTCGCGCAGCACGTTGCCCGTCACCGAAATGGTGTCCAGGCCCTGGCGCAGGCGCGCGAGGGTGTACTTCGTCGCCTCGGCCGGCGGCAGGATCACGATCGTGATGTCGCCGGTCTCGAGCGTCGCGAGCGCCTGGTGCACCTTGCCGATCAGCTGCGCGTCGTGCGCGCGCGCCACGTCGAGCCAGAACACCGCGGGAACGCCCGTCGCGCGGGCGCGGCTGACCGCGAGGCGCACCCAGTCCATGATCGGAAGGTGCTTGGCCTGCGTGCCGCGCCAGATGTCGCCCTTCTCGACGTGGTGCTCGATGAGCACGACCCCGTCCGAATCGAGGACCTCGACGATGCCGTCGGCAGGGATCTCGAAGGTCTTGTCGTGGCTGCCGTACTCCTCGGCCGCCTGCGCCATGAGGCCGACGTTGGGGACCGTCCCGATCGTCGCGGGGTCGAGCGGGCCGTTCGCGTTCACGTCGTCGATGACGGCCTGGTAGACGCCCGCGTAGGACGAGTCGGGGATGACCGCGATCGTGTCGTCCTCTTCGCCGTCCTTGCCCCACAGCTTCCCGCCGTTTCGGATGAGGGCGGGCATCGAGGCATCCACGATGACATCCGAGGGCACGTGCAGGTTCGTGATGCCCTTGTCGCTGTTGACGTACGACAGGCGCGGGCCCGCCTCGAGGTCCTGCGCGATCTTCGCCGAGATGGCGTCGCCGTCGGGCACCTCGCCGAGCCCCGAGAGGATCGACCCGAGGCCGTTGTTTCCGTCGAGGCCCGCGGCGGTCAGCTCGGCCCCGTACGTGTCGAAAACATCCGCGAAGAACGCGCGCACGACGTGGCCGAAGATGATCGGGTCGCTGACCTTCATCATCGTGGCCTTGAGGTGCACCGAGTACAGCACGTTCTCGGCCTTCGCCTGCGCGATCGTGTCGGCGAGGAAGGCATCCAGCGCCTTGGCGGAGAGGAAGGTCGCGTCGATGACCTCGCGCGGAAGGACCTTCAGCCCGTCCTTGAGGATCGTGACGGTGCCGTCGGTCGCCGTGTGGCGGATCGTCAGCACGTCGTCGTGCGCGGCGATCCAGCTCTTCTCGTTGGCCTTGAAGTCGTCGCGTTTCATCGTCGCGACGCGCGTCTTGGAGCCTGCGGGGAACGCCTTGTTGCGGTGCGGGTGCTTGCGCGCGTAGTTCTTCACCGACAGCGGCGCGCGCCGGTCGCTGTTGCCCTCGCGGAGCACGGGGTTCACCGCCGAGCCCTTGATGCGGTCGTACCGCGCGCGGATGTCCTTCTGCTCGACCGTCGAGGCGTCGTCGGGGTAGTCGGGGATGTCGAATCCCTGGCTCTGGAGCTCTGCGATGGCCGCCTTCAGCTGCGGAATGGATGCCGAGATGTTCGGCAGCTTGATGATGTTCGCCTTCGGCAGCGTCGCCAGACCACCCAGTTCGGCGAGCGCGTCGCCGACGTGCTGTTCGGGCGTCAGGCGCTGCGGGAACGCCGCGAGGATACGGCCCGCGAGCGAGATGTCGCGGGTTTCGATCTCGACGCCGGCCTGCCCCGCGAACGCCTGGACGATCGGCAGGAACGACGCGGTCGCCAGCGCCGGTGCCTCGTCGGTGTGCGTGTAGATGATGGTGGAGTCGGGCACGTCGGAGCTTCCTGGTCGAACGTCAGGTGATCGTCATCCAGCCTATCGCACTCCGCAAAAGTATCTTGATATCAAGATACTTTTGTCGATCGGTGCAAAACGCGCGTCAGAGTTCATCGCGGCACGGTACCCTGTCCCCATGGCCGAGTTGAGACTGGTGGAATTGTCTGCCGCGACGATCGTCGCGGTGAACGCGCTGTCACTCAAGCCCGGCCAGGAGCAGTACCTCGCCCCGACGAGCTACGCGGTCGCGGGCGCCGTCGTGAACCCTGCGACGGCATGGCAGCGGGTCGTACTCGATGACGACGAAGTCGTCGGGTTCGTCAGCGCGAACTTCGACCCCGACGAGCAGGAGTATTTCCGCTCGGTCCTGTGGCGAATCAACGTCGATGCGGATGACCAGGGGCGCGGCATCGGCCGCTTTGCGGTCGAGAAGCTCCTCGACGAGGCGCGCGCGCGGGGAATGGACCGCGTCGACGTCATTTACGAAGCGGGCGAGGACGGTCCGGCCGTCTTCTTCACCCGCGTCGGCTTCGCCCCCGTGGGCGAGACCGAGTACGGCGAGGTCATCGCCGAGATCACGCTCTGAACACGTTCCACCCGCTCCAGCGCCCTACCCGAACCAGCGCTCCACCGTCCGCCCCGGCCATAGACCGGCGGCGGGGCTCCGAACATCCCTCCCCCGTTCGGGGCCCCGTCGCCCTATGCCTCACACGAGCGACTCGCGCCAGGCCCGCGTCGCTCGTCGTCAGACGAGCGACTCCCGCCACGCGCTGTGGAGCTGGGCGAACTTGCCCGTGCCCGCGATGAGCGCCGCCGGAGCGTCGTCCTCAATGATCCGACCGTGCTCCATCACGAGCACCCGGTCGGCGATCGCGACGGTCGACAGCCGGTGCGCGATGATGATCGCCGTGCGATCCGCGAGAAGCGTCTGCAAGGCATCCTGAATCTGCCGCTCCGATGGGATGTCGAGGGATGCCGTGGCCTCGTCGAGGATGAGCACCGACGGGTTCGCGAGGAACACCCGCGCGAACGAGATCAGCTGCCGCTGCCCCGCCGACACGCGTCCGCCGCGCTTGTTGACGTCGGTCGCGTAGCCGTCGGGGAGGCGTTCGATGAATGTATCCGCCCCCACCGCGCGCGCGGCGGCCTTGATCTCGTCGAGCGTCGCATCGGGCTTACCGAGCGCGATGTTGTCGGCGACCGTGCCGCTGAACAGATACGCCTCCTGCGTGACCATGACGATCGCGCGGCGGAGATCCTTCGGATGCAGCGCCCGCAGGTCGACGCCGTCGAGGGTCACGCGGCCGCGCGTCGGGTCGTAGAACCGCGACACGAGCTTCGCGAGCGTCGACTTGCCGGCACCCGTCGTGCCGACGAGCGCGATCGTCTGCCCGGCGGGGATGTCGAGCGAGAAGTCGGGCAGGATCGTGCGCTCGTCCGAGTAGCCGAACGTGACGCCCTCGAAGGCGACGTGTCCTTTCGCCGTCCACAGGTCGATCGGCCGCGTCGGGTCGGGCACGGTCGGCCGCTCTTCGAGGACGCCCGACACCTTCTCGAGCGCCGCCGTCGCCGACTGGTACGAGTTCAGGAAGAACGCGACCTCCTGCATCGGCGAAAAGAAGTTGCGGACGGCGATGACCGCTCCGAGCAGGCTTCCGACGAGCATCGTGCCGTCGGCGACGCGCAGGCCGCCCCAGAACACGATGATCGCGAGCGCGAAGGACGCGATCGCCATGAGTCCGGGCTCGAACGTGCCGAACAGGCGGATCGACTGCACGTTGACGTCGCGGTACTGCAGTGCGAGATCGCCGAACTCGTCGTCGTTGCGGGCCTCTTTGCGGAAGGCCTTCACGGCACGGATGCCGGTCATCGTCTCGACGAACTTGACGATGAGCTTCGCGCTCACGACGCGCGACTCGCGGTAGACGACCTGCGACCGCGTGTAGAACCAGCGCATGAGGAGGTAGAGCGGGATGCCCGCCGCCGTCAGGATGAGCCCCGACTGCCAGTCGAGGACGTACAGCGTGATGAGCGTGAACACGCCGTACAGCACGCCCGAGACGAGCTCGTTGAGACCGCCGTCGAGGAGCTCACGAATCGTGTCGAGGTCGCTCGTCTGCCGCGAGATGATGCGCCCCGAGGTGTACGACTCGTGGAACTCGAGGCTCAGGCGCTGCGTGTGCACGAAGATGCGCTTGCGCAGCTCGAGCATGATCGCCTGCGTCAGTCGCGCCGCAACGACGACGTACCAGCCGATGAGCGCGGCACCGCCGATACCCGACACAAGGAATACCGCGACGACGCCGATCGTCGGCATCCAGTTCATCTCGTTCACGGCGGCGGGCAGCGCCGTGCTCACGCCGTAGGCGATCAGCAGCGGGCCGATGACGCGAAGCACCGTCGAGACGATGAGGACAGCGCCGGCGAGCACGAGCTGCCAGCGCACGGGCCCGACGAGCGAGCCCAGCAGCCGCAGCGAACGCTGGCGGATCGCGCGGCTCTCATCGCGCGTGTAGTCGGAGCGGTCTTCGCCGCTCGTTCCCGTGACAGTCGCGGTGCTCACAGGTTCACCTCCGTCTCGCGCAGGCGGGCCTGCTCGACCTCGAGACTCGAGATCACGTGTCTGTAGTGTTCGCTCGTGCGCAGCAGCTCCGAGTGCGTGCCGACGGCGGTGATGCGTCCGCCCTCCATCAGCGCGACCCGATCGGCCAGCATGACCGTCGAGGGCCGGTGCGCGACGACGAGGGATGTCGTGTCCTTCATGACCTCGCGCAGGGCATCCTCGACGAGCGCCTCGGTCTCGACATCGAGCGCCGAGAGCGGGTCGTCGAGCACGAGCACGGCCGGGCGCGCGGCGACCGCCCGCGCGAGGGCGAGTCGCTGGCGCTGGCCGCCCGAGAGCGACAGCCCCTCCTCGCCGATGATCGTGTCGACGCCGTCCGGCAGCTCGTCGACGAAGCCGGCCTGGGCGACGGCGAGCGCTTCGCGCAGGATGTGATCGGCCTCGGCGCTGCCGGGCGCGAGGTCCTCGCGGCCCAGCAGCACGTTCTCGCGCACGCTCTGCGAGAAGAGCGTCGAGTCCTCGAACGCCATCCCGATGCGCCCGCGCAGCTCGTCGAGGGTCAGGTCGCGCACGTCGACGCCATCGAGCAGCACGCGCCCGCCCGTGACGTCGTAGAGCCGCGTCGGGAGCGTCGTGAGCGTCGTCTTGCCGCAGCCGGTGAGCCCCACGAGGGCCATCGTCTCGCCGGGTTGCAGGGTCAGATCGACGCCGTTGATGAGGTCGCGTTCGGAGTCCGCGGCATCCGGATAGCGGAAGTGCACCCCCTCGAAACGCAGCTCTCCGCGTGCCGGGCCCGGCACGACCGGGTCAGCGGGGTCGGTGATCGTGTTCTCCTCGTCGAAGACCTCGAAGAGGCGGTCGGTGGCCGTCCGCGCGTCGAGCATGAACGAGAAGAGGAAGCCGATCGACTCCATCGGCCAGCGCAGCACCGTCGCCATGACGAAGAATGCCGCGAGCTCCGAGGCCTGCAGCTGCCCGAACGCGGTCAGGTAGATGCCGACGCCGAGGCACAGCGCGAACGCGATGTCGGGCAGCAGCACGAGCCAGAACCAGATCCAGCCGACCGCGCGCGCCTTGCTGAGCTCGGTTTCGCGGAGCGTCTCGGCCTGTCGCGTGAACTTCTGCAGGGCGTGCCCGCCGCGGCCGAACGCCTTCAGCACGCGGATGCCGTGGACGCTCTCTTCGACCGAGGTCGCGAGGTCGCCCGCCTGGTCTTGGCTGCGCCGCGCCAGGGTGCCGTACGTCTTCTCGAAGCGCGAGCCCGCGTACCAGAGCGGCAGCGACACGACGAGGAACGTCGTGCCGAGCAGCCAGTGCCAGCGGAACAGCAGCACCGCGCCGACGATGATCGTCAGAATGTTGACGACGAGGAGCACGAGGCCGAAGGCCAACCAGCGCCGCAGCATGCTGATGTCCTGCATCATGCGGCTGAGCAGCTGCCCCGACTGCCACTTGTCGTGGAACGAGACGGGAAGGCGCTGCAGGCGCGCGTAGAACGCCTCGCGGACGTCGTACTCGACCATAGTCGCCGGGCCGAGCACGAACCAGCGGCGCAGCCACACCATCACGGCTTCGGCGAGGCCCAGGCCGAGGATCGCGAGCGAGCCCCAGATGAGGAGGGTCGTGTCACCGGAGGCGATCGGGCCGGAGATGATCCGTTCGAGCACGAGCGGGATGCCGAGGGCCAGCAGCGCCGCGATCAGCGCACTGACGGCGCCGAGCACGAGCCGCGGCACGACGGGTTTCGCGAACGGGTAGAGGCGGGCGAGCGCCCGCAGGGTGGAGAGCCTCTCGGTGGAAGGGCTCTCGGTGGAAGGGCTCTCGGTGGAAGTTCTCTCGGTGGAGGAAGTCATGATCCTTGCGAGGGGTTGTGGTGCGGATGCCGAGGCGATGGTCGGCGGATGTGGGTGGGCGCGCGGGTAGGCGCGACGGAGAGGGCGGGCCCACGCGAGGAGGACACGGGGAATGCAACGCGGCGTGCGGCGGGACTATGCCGCCGATGAGGGACGCGGGCGCGTTATCCCCGGAGCTCCCCGGCCCCGAGCGAACGGAGGGCGGCGGGCTTCGTGATGACGATTGCCGTGGACATGGCTTCCTCCAGGTGTCGGTGAACGGGGGCCGTCGCGTCCTGGGCGCTGGGTACTGGGTACCTGGGCACCTGGGCGCTGCACGACGCGACAGCCCTCCAGCCTATCCCCGCGCTCTCGGGCCGTGCAAGCCGCGCGTCGCCCGCCCTTTCCCCCGCGAGACCCGGGTTGTGCGTCGAGATGTGCGTTCATGAACGTGCGTCTCGACGCGCAGAGCGGGTCTCGCGGGGTGGGGCGGGGCGGGCGCGCGGGGGGTCAGGTCGCGCGGGACTCGCGGGCGAGGAGGGAGCGCTTCACGTCGAGGCCCCACGCGAAGCCACCGAGTGCTCCGCCGGCGCGGAGCACTCGGTGGCACGGCACGAACAGCGCGGGGGCGTTCCGCGCGCAGATGGATGCCGCCGCGCGCACCGCGCTCGGGCTCCCGAGCGCGGTCGCGAACTCGGCGTAGGTGAGCGGATGCCCGGGCGCGATGGTCCGCAGCGCCGCCCACCCCGCGAGCTGCATCGGGGTGCCCTGCTGTGCGACCTCGACGGCGTCGACCGCCGCGAGATCGCCGGTGTAGTAGGCGGCGACGGCATCCGCGGCATCCGCCTGGCCCTCGCGAACCTCGGACGGGCGCGTGCGCAGCCGGGCGAGCACGGCCTCGGGGTCGGCGGTCCACCCGCTCGCGAGCACGCGCTGCCGGTCGTCGACGAGCAGGGTGAACGGCCCGTCGGGCGTGTCGAGGGTCTGGATGGTGGATTTCACGGGGTCTCCTGCGCGGATGGGCGCCCAGTCGCATGGCGCGTGGGGCGGATGGTTACGGGTGTGACGCATGAGGCGCCGTGCGGCGGGTCGGCCATGCGACCGGGCGCGCTTCGCGCCGCGGGCCGCGGCGCGTCGGCCATGCGACCGGCCGCGGGGCGAGCCGGGCGCGGCGGGACGGCGCGCCACAGGTGCGCCGTGAGGTAACTGCGCCAGGGCGCGATGCGCGCCGCCCAGGCGTCGTATCCGCGGGGATCCGACGGGATGCCCGCGGCCGCCGCCCCCGCTCGCACGGCCACATCGCCCGGCAGGGTCACGTCGGGGTCGCCGAGCACGCGCATGCGGACGTAGTCGGCGGTCCACGGGCCGATGCCCGGCATCGCCAGCAGCGCCGCGCGCTGGGCGGGCCCGTCGTCGCCGCTCGTGAGCACGAGCGAGCCGTCGGCGAGCGCGGCGGCGGCCCCCGTGATCGCGCGGATGCGCGCCGCGGGACCACGCAGCACCTCGTGTCCGCGCGCGGCAATGGCCTCCATCGTCGGGAACAGCCGGTCGTGCCCCTCGAACCCGTCGATGCGCTCGCCGAGGGCATCCGTCAGCGCGCGGAGCGCCGTCGTGGCGGCCGCGACCGTGATCTGCTGGCCGACCATCGCGCGGATGAGCATCTCGTGCGGGTCGGCAGAGCCCGGCACGCGGATGCCGGGGACGCGCGCGACGAGCGGCGCGATCTCCGGGTGCTGTGACAGCGCGGCATCCACCGCGATCGGATCGGCGTCGAGGTCGAACAGGCGCCGCACGCGCGCAACGAGCGTCGGCAGGTCGCGCAGTTGGGTCAGTCGCGCGCGCAGGCGCACGCGTCCGGACTCGTCGAGCCGCAGGGCGAACCACGCGGGCCCGCCGGGCAGGCGCAGCACGCGCGCGAAGGAGTCGGCGGTCGCCGTCTCGACGCCGGCGACGGCGCGCGCGGCCATCCAGCCGAAGAGTCCCGCGGCGTCGAAGGGACCGCGGTGCGGCAGGACGAGCTCGATCGCACCGGGGGCGTCGGCCGGACTGGGCGCTCCCGCCGGGCGCCGGGCGCGCAGTTGCGTCGGCGGCATCCCGAATACCTCGCGGATGGTGTCGTTGAACTGGCGGACGCTCGCGAAGCCCGCCGAGAACGCGACCTCGGATGCCGGCAGGTCGGTCGCCACGAGCAGCATCCGGGCCGTGTGCGCGCGCTGCGCGCGGGCGAGGGCGAGGGGTCCCGCGCCGAGCTCGGCGGTGAGCAGTCGCGTGAGGTGGCGGGAGGAGTATCCGAGCCGCGCCGCGAGCCCCGGCACGCCCTCGCGCTCGACGACCCCTTCGGCGACGAGGCGCATCGCGCGCCCGGCGACGTCACCGCGGAGGTTCCACTCGGGCGAACCCGGTGCCGCCTCGGGCAGGCACCGCTTGCAGGCGCGGTATCCGGCCTCATGCGCCGCCGCGGAGGTCGGATAGAACGTGACGTTCGCGGGCTTCGGCGTCCGCGCGGGGCACGACGGACGGCAGTAGATGCCGGTCGACCGCACCGCCGTGACGAACTGCCCGTCGAAGCGCGCATCGCGCGCGTCGATCGCGCGGTAGCGCTCGTCGAACGTCATCGCGAGGCATGCCATACCCCTACCCTGACACGCCCCCGCGCCTGCCGCTCGCGGTTTTCGGCCATCGCGGTGCTGCCCCGGCATCCGCCCTCCAGCACGAAGCCGGTCAGCGCGAAGCCCCCGCCAGCGCGAAGCCCCCGCCAGCGCGAAGCCCCCGCCAGCGCGAAGCCGGCGGCGCGAAGCCCTTCGGCGCGAAGCCCCCGCGGCGCGAAGCGCGCCAAAAGAAGAAGGTCAGTGGAAGAAGTGGCGCTCGCCGGTGAAGAACATCGTCACGCCGGCGGCGGCCGCCGCGTCGATGACCTCCTGGTCGCGGACGGACCCGCCCGGCTGCACGATCGTGCGGATGCCCGCGTCGATCAGCACCTGCGGGCCATCGGCGAACGGGAAGAACGCGTCGGAGGCCGCGACCGACCCCGCGGCGCGGTCGCCGGCACGCTCGACGGCGAGGCGGCACGAGTCGACGCGGTTGACCTGCCCCATGCCGATTCCGACGGTGGCGGATGCCTGGGCCAGAACGATCGCGTTCGACTTGACGGCGCGGCACGCCTTCCACGCGAAAGCGAGGTTCGCCTTCTCGCTGTCGGCCGGCATCTCGCCGGTGACGAGCTGCCACCCCTCGACGAGCGATTCGACCTCGGGCGGGAAGCGGTCGGCATCCTGCAGCAGCAGACCGCCCGAGACGAGCCGGACATCCATCGTCTCCTGCCGCCAGTCGGCGGGCAACTGCAGCACGCGCAGGTTCTTCTTCAGCCGGAACACCTCGAGCGCCTCCGGCTCGAACCCGGGCGCGACGATGACCTCGGTGAAGATGTCGCGGAGGTTCTCGGCCATCTTGAGAGTCACGGTGCGGTTCGCGGCGATCACGCCACCGAACGCCGACACCGGGTCGCACTCGTGCGCACGCAGGTGCGCCGAAGCGATCGCATCGAGCGCGTTCGGCGCGGCCACCGCGATGCCGCACGGGTTCGCGTGCTTGATGATCGCGACGGCGGGCTTGACCATGTCGAAGGCGGCGCGCAGGGCGGCGTCGGCGTCGACGTAGTTGTTGTACGACATCTCCTTGCCCTGCAGCTGCGTCGCCTGCGCGATGCCGTGGCCGCCGACGCGCGAGTAGATCGCGGCGCGCTGGTGCGAGTTCTCGCCGTAGCGCAGGGTCTCGAGCCGCTCGGCCTTGATCGTGAGGTGCAGGGGAAGGTCGCCCTCGTCGGCGAGGCTCTCCTCCGCGAACCACGTCGCGACGGCGCGGTCGTAGGCCGCCGTGTGCGCGAACGCGCGCGCGGCGAGGTCGCGGCGGTGCGCGAGGGTCGTGCCGCCCGCGCCGAGCGCATCGATGATCGCCGGATACGACGACGGCGAGACGACGATCGCGACGTTCGCGAAGTTCTTCGCCGACGCCCGCACCATCGCGGGTCCCCCGATGTCGATCTGCTCGACGACGGCATCGCCCTTCGCCCCCGAGGCGACCGTCTCGACGAACGGATACAGGTTCACGACGACGAGCTCGAACGGCAGGATGCCGAGGTCAGCGAGCTGCGTTTCGTGATCCTCGAGGCGCAGGTCGGCGAGCAGCCCCGCGTGCACGCTCGGGTGCAGCGTCTTGACGCGACCGTCGAGCGACTCGGGGAAGCCGGTGATCTCGGAGACGTCCGTGACGTCGATCCCGGCATCCCTGATCAGCGACGCCGAGCCTCCCGTCGACACGATCTCAACCCCGGCGGCGGCGAGCGCCTGCGCGAGCGGCAGCAGGTCGGTCTTGTCGCTGACCGACACGAGCGCGCGACGGACCGGGACGAGATCGCGGTCGCGATAGAGGGACGGATCGACGGTCGGACCTGCCATGCGGGGTCTCCAGTGTTCGGTGCTCGGGTGGGTGACGGTCAGTGGGGCGCCGCGGCATCCGGCGCGTAGGCGGCGAGGTCGATCTCGCCGGTCGCGACGGCCCGCACGACGTCGATCAGCAGGCGCCGCTCGACGGGCTTGATGCGCTCGTGCAGGGTGTGCTCGGTGTCGCCCGGGAGGATCGGAACGCGCTCCTGCGCGAGGATCGGGCCGGAGTCGACACCCGTGTCGACGACGATGACGCTCGCGCCGGTCTCGGTCACGCCGGCGGCGAGCGCGTCGCGCACTCCGTGCGCGCCCGGAAACTCGGGCAGGTACGCGGGGTGCGTGTTGATGAGGGCCGGCGCCCAGGCCGCGACGAGGTCGCCCGGGAGCAGGCGCATGAGCCCGCTCAGCACGATGAGGTCGGGGTTCCACACGTCGATCTGACGGCGCAGTTCGGCGCCCCACTCCTCGCGCGTCTCGTAGTCGCGGAAGGGCACCATGACGGTCGGGATGCCGAAGGCCTCCGCGTGCGCGAAGCCGTCGGCCTGGCGGTCGGCGCCCACGACGACGATGCGCGCGGGAAAGTCGGGCTCGGCGGCGGCCTCGAGCAGGGCGCGGAGGTTCGATCCCGTGCCCGAGATGAGGACGGCGACCGTGAACACCCGCACAGTCTACCGGGGCGCGCGTGCGCCGCCCCGGTCGCGCACGTGGGCGCGCGGTGCGGGGGTACCGGTCGCGCGCAGCCGCGCGGCGCGGTGCGGGGCACACGGTCGCGCGCAGCGGCGCGGTGCGGGGCACCCGGCATCCCTCACTTGCCAGTCCGCGCGGGAACGGAGCCACGGATGCCGCGCCAACTGGCGAACTGGCTCGGCTTACGCGTCAGGTACCTCGCGGGCCGCCGTGGCGCGCCGCGCGCTCAGATGCCAGTCGGTGCGGGTTTAAGGGGGCGGATCCCACATGAACTGGCGAGTGGACTCGCAGAGCGCGCGTGGCTTGCCACTTGGTGCGGGAATGGACCCACGGATGCCGCACGAACTGGCAAGTGGACGCGGGTTACGCGTCGGGGACCTCGTGGGGCTCGGGGGCCCCGTAGGGTTCGAGGGTCTCGTGGGGCGCGGGGGCCTCGCGTGCATCGGGGGGCTCGTGGGCCTCGTGGGGCGCGGGAGCGCGGCCAGACTCGGCGCGGCGCGCGGGGCCGAACAGGGCGATCGCGGCGCCGATGAGCAGTTCGACACCGACGGCGAAGGCGACGGCACCCGCCGAGGGGCCGACGGCCTCGAGGCGCCCCGGGCCGATCGCGCCGGATGCCAGCGCCGCCAGCAGCGCGATGACGGCGGCGCCGACCACGACGATCACCGCGAGCACCGCGATGCGCGGGGCTGCGGGCTCGGCATCTTCATCCCCCGCCGGATCGACGACCGCAGCCCGCGACGCGGCCCCCGCGAGCAGGTGCCTGCGCGCCGCCGCACCCGCGGCGAACCCGACACCGACGATCAGCAGGACGCTCAGCAGCAGCCACGATGACCCCGTCGGCGGCACGATCCCGAGTGCGGGGATGCCGGGGAGCACCCCCAGGTCCGTGCCCACGGGCGACACGGCGGTGCCCGTCCCGAGAGCGAAGCCCGGGCCTGCGGCGAACGCGCCGCCCCAGACGACGAGGGTCGGCAGGTACGCGAGCTGGCCGATCGCGATCATGGTCGCGCCCGCGGCATCCACGTGCGCCGCCTCGAAAAGCGCGATGACCTCGCCGCCGCGCGCGATCGTCGCCACCGCGACCAGCAGAGCCCCGACGCCGACGAACCCGGCGACCGCGATGCCGACGCCGCGCGCGGCGGCCTCGACGGCCGCGATCCCTCCGCGCGACCGCGCTGCCCGCGCGCGCAGCGTGTCGACGAGTCCGTCGTCGCCGTGCCGCCACGCTCCGACGATGCCCCCGATGAGCGCCGGCACGGCGAACACCGCCGTCGGAAGCACGAGCGCCTGCCATCCGTAGACGGCGGCGATCTGGTTCGCCGAAGTGGCCCACAGCAGCCATGCGATGGCAGCGGTCGAGGCGGCGCCCGCGGCGACGCCGACGACCCAGGCACCCGACCGGGCCGCGCGGGCTCCAGAGCGCGCGGCGAACGCCGCCGTGAAACCCGCGACGGCGAGGGGCGCGAGCGAGATCCAGAACGTCGCGGCATCCGCCGGGATGCCGGTCGCGTTCAGGTACTCGGCGGGCAGCGTGATCTTCAGAGGCACGAGCTGACCGAACTGCCAGATGCGCACGGATGCCGGCCACAGCGCAGCCCAGTCGGCGCCCCCTCCGAGGCCCACGACCCAGAAGACCGTGAGCGGCGCGAGCGCGACGGCGACGCCGACGGCGGCCGCGATCACGGCGTCGACGGCGGCCAGGAGGGCGACGAGAAGGCGGTTCATGCGGGATCGACCCTACCCAGCCCGCGGCGGCTCTCCCGCGGGGCGCGCAGGGCCGCGACGTTTCTCTCCCGCTTTACCCGGGGCGCCCACGCCGCGCTCTCACCCGCGCGAGCACGCGGGTCCCACCCCGGCATCCACCCTACGAACTCCGCAGAATCGCGCGAACTCCGCACCCCGAGCCGCAGACGGATGCGGAGTTCGTGACATCCTGCAGAGTTCGCGCAGCCCTCGCAAGGGCGAGGGGCGCGGCGCCCCGCGGCGCCCCGCGCTACCCCCGCGCGGCAGAAAACTGCACGCGCTACCGAAAGTTCGACAGCGCGTGCAGTTTAGGGGCGCGCAAGCGGCGCGCGCGGGGGCGCGTCAGAGCGCGGCGATGATCTCGCGCATCAGGGCGGCGGTCTCGCTGGGCGTCTTGCCCACGCGCACCCCGGCGGCCTCGAGGGCCTCCTTCTTCGCCTGCGCCGTACCCGCCGAGCCCGAGACGATCGCGCCGGCGTGGCCCATCGTCTTACCCTCGGGCGCGGTGAAGCCGGCAACGTAGCCGACGACCGGCTTCGTGACGTTCGCCTTGATGAAGTCGGCCGCGCGCTCCTCGGCGTCGCCGCCGATCTCGCCGATCATGACGATCGCCTTCGTCTCGGGGTCGGCCTCGAAGGCCGCGAGCGCGTCGATGTGGGTCGTGCCGATGATGGGGTCGCCGCCGATGCCGATGGCGGTCGAGAAGCCGAGGTCGCGCAGCTCGAACATCATCTGGTAGGTCAGCGTGCCCGACTTCGAGACGAGGCCGATCGGGCCCTTGCCGGTGATGTTCGCGGGCGTGATGCCCACGAGCGCCTCGCCGGGCGTGATGATCCCGGGGCAGTTCGGACCGATGATGCGGGTCTTGTTGCCCTTTGACTTCGCGTACGCCCACGCCTCGGCGGTGTCGCCGACGGGAACGCCCTCGGTGATGACCACGAGCAGCGGAATCTCGCTGTCGATGGCTTCGACCATGGCATCCTTCGTGAATGCCGGCGGCACGAACGCGATCGACACGTCGGCGCCCGTGGCCTCGATCGCCTCGGCGACGCTCGCGAACACGGGGAGTTCGACGGGGTTGCCAGCGGCATCCACGTGCGAGACGGTCGTACCGGCCTTGCGCGCGTTCACGCCGCCGACGACCTGCGTGCCCGCCTTCAGCATGAGCGCGGTGTGCTTCGTGCCCTCGCCACCGGTGATGCCCTGGACGATGACCTTGGAGTCCTTGTTGAGGTAGATAGACATTCTGTTCTCTCAGTCCTTGATCTCGATACACCGCGCTGCGCGCGGCACTCGATCACCGAATAGGGTCAGGCGTTCGCCAGCTCGGCGGCCTTGTCGGCGCCCTCGTCCATGCCGGCGGCGAGGGTCACGAGGGGGTTGTTCGCCGCGGCGAGGATCGCGCGACCCTCCTCGACCTGGTTGCCGTCGAGGCGCACGACGAGGGGCTTGGTCGCGGTGTCGCCGAGGATCTCGAGCGCCTTGACGATGCCCTCCGCGACGGCGACGCACGAGGTGATACCGCCGAAGACGTTGACGAAGACGCTCTTGACCTGCTCGTCGCCTAGGATGACGTCGAGACCCGCGGCCATGACCGTCGCCGAGGCGCCGCCGCCGATGTCGAGGAAGTTCGCGGGCTTGACGCCGCCGTGGTTCTCGCCGGCGTAGGCGACGACGTCGAGCGTCGACATCACGAGGCCCGCGCCGTTGCCGATGATGCCGACCTGGCCGTCGAGCTTGACGTAGTTGAGGCCGGATGCCTTGGCCTTCGCCTCGAGCGGGTCGGCGGCATCCTTGTCTTCGAGCTCTTCGTGCTCGGGGTGACGCACCTCGGACGCGTTGTCGTCGAGGGTGACCTTGCCGTCGAGGGCGATGATGTTGCCCGCGGCGTCCTGGATCAGCGGGTTCACCTCGACGAGGGTCGCGCCCTCGCCCTTGTAGACGTCGTAGAGCTTGACGAAGACGGGGGCGACCTTCGCCGCCGTCTCGTCGTCGAAGCCGCCGGCCTTGGCGATCTCGAGAGCCTTCGCCTCATCGATGCCCGTCAGCGGGTCGACCTCGATCTTGGCGAGGGCCTCGGGGCGCTCGACGGCGAGCTCCTCGATCTCCATGCCGCCCTCGACCGAGCACAGGCTCAGGTAGGAGCGGTTCGAGCGGTCGAGCAGGACGGAGAAGTAGTACTCCTTGTCGATCTGCGCGCCGCCCGCGATCATGACGCGCTTCACGACGTGCCCCTTGATGTCGAGGCCGAGGATCGCCTTCGCGGCCTCGTAGGCCTCGTCGGGGGTCTTCGCGACCTTGACGCCGCCGGCCTTGCCGCGGCCGCCGGTCTTGACCTGGGCCTTCACGACGACGACACCGCCGAGCTTCTCGGCCGCCGCCTTCGCCTCCTCAGGGGTATCGGCGATGATGCCGGGGAGCACCGGCACCTCGTACTTCTCGAACAGGTCACGTGCCTGGTATTCGTAAAGATCCACGCGCAATCCTCCGCTGGGCGTCTGTGGGGTGTCGGAAGGTGTTCCCGGTGCCGAAAATGTCTCGATGTCGAGATATCGACCAATCCCCCAGCCTAATACGTGCACCTGGGCGCCTCGGACCGCCACAGCCCGGGCGCGGTCGCGCCCCTTCCCACCCCTGGGCCAGCGGTGGCTGCTCGGTCGTATGGCGGGTGGGGCTGGTGTCGCCTCGTGCGCCACTCCCGTGCTCACCAGCCCCACCGCCCATACGACTCGTGCGCCGACCGGCGACTAGGCTCGGCGCATGACCGATGTCGCTCCGACTTCCGCCCGCAACGCCGTCGTGGCCGCCGCGCTCGACCTGTTCGTCGCGCAGGGCTTCGAGGCCACCTCGGTCGAGCAGATCGCACAGGCCGCGGGCGTCTCGCGCTCGACCTTCTTCCGCCAGTTCGGGGGCAAGGACGACGTCGTCTTCAGCGACCACGACGTGCTGCTCACCCAGCTGCGCACCTTCCTCGCCGACGCCCGGCGCGATCCGCGGGACAACCCTTGGGCGGCCGCGTGTGCGGCGTCGGTCGAGGTGTTCCGCCACTTCGCCGCGGAGCCCGAGCTCGCCCGTCGGCGCTACGCCGTCGTGCGGCAGGTGCCGGCGCTGCGCGACCGCGAGATCGTGACCGTCTTCCAGTACGAGCGTCTGTTCGACGACTACCTGCGCGAGGCGCTGCCGGGCCTCGACCCGATCGACGCGGTGGCGTTCGCGGCTGCCGTGACGGCCGTGCACAACCATGTGCTACGCCGCCTGCTGCGCGGCACCGACGACGTGCCGGAGTCGGTGCTGACGGATGCCTACGACAGCCTGCTGCACCGGTTCGGCGTGCACCCCGACGACGAGGACGCACGCGCCGATGACGTCGTCGTGGCGACCTTCCCCCGCCGGATGCCGACCGCCGAGCTCGCCCGGCGCCTGCGCGACGCCCTGTAGTCCGGCGTCTCCGGCACCATTCACTCGACGCTCTTGGCAGCATACCGACCATTCGGTATGCTGAGTCTCGACGGCGCATCGTGCGTCGTCGGAAGGGTCGACGATGACCGATGTTCCGGGGCTCGACCTCGCCGGGCTCGCCGCGTGGATCGACCGCGCACACCCCGAGTTCGCGCCTGGATCCGGTGCGGACGGCGTCACGGCGTCCGTCATCGCGGGCGGCCGCAGCAACCTCACCTACGCGGTCGAGGGCACGCGCACGCCGCTCATCCTGCGCCGGCCGCCGCTCGGACACGTGCTCGCCAGCGCCCACGACATGCGCCGCGAGCACCGTGTCATCGCCGCCCTGGCCGGGTCGCCCGTGCCCGTACCGGTCGCCGTCGACGTCGTCGACGACACCGAGGCGCACGAGGTCACCGGCACGGTCTTCTTCGTCATGGAACGCGCGCCCGGCAGGGTGCTGGCCCACGCCGATCAGAACGTCGACTACTCCCCCGGCGCGCTGCGCGCGCTGAGTCTCGAGCTCGCCGAGCACCTCGCCGACCTGCACTCGGTCGACCCCGACTCCGCCGGACTCAGCGACTTCGGTCGACCTCAGGGCTACCTCGACCGCCAGCTCGCCACCTGGCGGCGCCAGCTCGACGCGTCGCGCTCGCGCGAGACCCCCGACCTCGACCGGCTGCAGGCCGCGCTGGAGGCCGCGGTGCCGGCATCCGGCCCGCCCGCCATCGTGCACGGCGACTACCGCCTCGACAACGCGCTCGTGGTCGGTTCGGGCGATGACGCGCGGATCTCGGCCATCCTCGACTGGGAGATGGCGACGCTCGGCGACCCGCTCGTCGACCTCGGGATGTTCGCCGTGTACTGGCAGATCGGCGACCTCGATGACGGGCTGTCGTCGGCCGTCCCGAGCGCCGTCGACCCGGCCGCGGGCTACCCGGGCATCGACGAGCTCATCGATGCGTACGCCGCGCAGCGGAAGATCGCCGTGCCGCCGCTGGGCTGGTACCGCTCGTTCGCCGCGTACAAGCTCGCCGTCATCCTCGAAGGCATCCACTACCGCTTCCGCGCCGGCGACACGGTCGGCGCGGGTTTCGATCGCATCGGCGGGCTCGTCGAGCCTCTCGCCCGCCGCGGACTGCCTCTCACCGGCAGCTGAAGGAAGGTGCCCTGATGGATTTCTCACTCGATGACCGCACGACCGACCTCGTCGCCCGCGCACGCCGCTTCCTCGACGAGCGCGTGCTGCCGGCCGAGCCCGAGCTCGAGGCGCAGCTGGCGGCCACGCCGGGCGACTGGTCGGTGCGCCCGATCGTCCGCGACCTGCAGGCCGCGGCGCGCGCCGAGGGGCTCTGGAACCTCTTCCTGCCGGGCGAGGGCGGCGCAGGCCTCACCAACCTGCAGTACGCGCCGGTCGCCGAAGTCACCGGCTGGAGCCTGCGCCTCGCGCCGCCGGCCTTCAACTGCGCCGCGCCCGACACCGGCAACATGGAGGTGCTGAACGACTTCGGCACCCCCGAGCAGAAGGAGCGCTGGCTCGAGCCGCTGCTCGATGCCCGCATCCGCTCGGCCTTCTGCATGACCGAGCCGGCCGTCGCCTCGTCCGACGCGACGAACATCGAGACCCGCATCCGCCGCGACGGCGACCACTATGTCATCACGGGCCGCAAGTGGTGGTCGACGGGCGCGATGAACCCGGATGCCGCGATCCTCATCGTCATGGGTGAGACCGATCCCGAGGCGCCGCGGCACCGCCGCCAATCGATGATCCTCGTACCGCGCGACACTCCCGGCGTCGAGGTCGTGCGCTCGCTGCCGGTCTTCGGGTACGACGACCGCGACCACGGTGGGCACGCCGAGATCGCCTTCCACGAGGCTCGCGTGCCGGCATCCCATTTGCTCGCTGGCGAAGGCGACGGGTTCGCGATCGCGCAGGCGCGCCTCGGGCCCGGGCGTATCCACCACTGCATGCGGGCGCTCGGGATGGCCGAGCGCGCGCTCGCGCTGATGACCGCGCGGGCGAAGGACCGGCACGCGTTCGGCGGCCCGCTGTCGGAGCGCGGCGTCATCCGCGAATGGGTCGCCGAGTCGCGCATCACGCTCGAGTCGCTGCGCCTGCTCGTGCTCAAGACGGCCTGGCTCATGGACACGGTGGGAAACCGCGCCGCGATGACCGAGATCCAGGCGATCAAGATCGCGGTGCCGCGGGCGGCGCAGCTGATCGTCGACCGGGCGATCCAGGTGTTCGGCGGCGCGGGGGTGTCGGGCGACACCCCCCTCGCGGAGATGTACGCCGGGGTCCGCACCCTGCGGATCGCCGACGGACCCGACGAGGTGCACCTGAGCAGCCTCGGGCGGGCGCTGCTGAAGGGGTGAGGCGAGGCGCGCGCCGACTCAGGCGCGCAGGCTCGCGAGGTACAGGTCGGTCAGCTGCGCGGCGACGAGCGAGGCGCCCTCGGGCCCGGTCGGCGAATACCAGTGCGAGAGGTAGTGCACGTCGCTGAAGAAGTGCGCGACGAGCACCGCGGTGGGGATGTCGGTGCGGTAGCGCCCCTCGCGCTGCCCGCGCTCGAGCAGCGCGGCGAACACGTCGTGGTACTCGCGGCGTCGACGGACGACCTCCTGCCCCCGCTCGGCCGTGAGCAGGTGCTGGCTGCGGAAGAAGACCGCGCCCTCGCGGAAGTGGTCGATCGAGGTCTCGACGACGTCGACGCAGACCGCGCGCAGGATGTCGTCCACGTCGCCGCCGCGCGCGACGATCTCGTCGAGGTGCGCCTTCTGCAGCGTCAGCAGGGAGTCGTAGATGCCGAAGAGCAGGTCGTCCTTCGACGCGAAGTAGTGGTACATCGCGCCCTTCGTGACCCCGGCGGCGTCGACGATCTGCTGCACGCTGGTCGCCTCGTACCCCTGCGTGGCGAACAGCTCGACGGCAGCGCGCCGCAGGTCGTCCGCGACTCGCGAATCTCTCATGCGTCCATCTTGGCGGGGCGGGTTCACAAGAGCGGGCGGATGCCGGCGCCGCCGTCGATCGCGAGGGTCTGGCCCGTGATCCAGCCCGCGTCGGAGGAGAGGAGGAAGGCGACGGGGCCCGCGACGTCGCCGGGCTCGCCCAGGCGGTGCAGCGGGTAACCTGCGGCGGACTCTGCCTCGTGGCCCTCGTAGAGGGCGCGCGCGAACGCGGTCTTGATGACGGCGGGGGCGACGGCGTTGACGCGGATGCCGGGGGCCAGCTCGTACGCGAGCTGCGCCGTGAGGTTGACCAGCGCCGCCTTCGAGACGCCGTACATCCCGATGCCGGGGCTCGCGCCGAACCCGGCGACCGAGGCGATGTTGACGATCGAGCGGCCGAGACCCGCGGCGACCGCGTCGCGCGACCACTCCAGCGCCGCGACGACGTTGACCTCGAGGATCTTCCGCGCCGCGGTGAGGTCGACGCCCGCGAGCGGCCCGTACACCGGGTTGATGCCGGTGTTGTTGACGAGGTGGTCGAGCCTGCCGTGGGTCTCGGCGACGTGGGCGAAGACGGCGGCGCGGTGCTCCGGGTCGTCCGCGGCGCCGGCGACGGCCGTCGCGGCGGGGCCGAGTTCTGCGGCGGCCGCGTCGAGCGGCTCACGGCGTCGCCCGGTCAGGACCACGCGCCCGCCCTCCGCGACGAGGCGCTGGGCGATCGCGAGTCCGATTCCGCGGCTCGAGCCCGTGACGATCGTCACCGTGTCCGCGAACCGTGCTCCGGCATCCGTCATGTCGGCTCCTCCTCGAGCGTCATACCGTCCAGTCGGTATGACCCACTGTAGCACGCGCACCTTTCCCTTAGCGGGCGGGGGCGCGTGGGTTCAGGCGGTCTCGCCGGAGGCCACCGTCTCGGCGAGCGCGTGCACGCGCGGCAGGTGGTGGGCGCCGTAGAAGTCGGCGGAGGTGAGGCGGTCGGCGTCGGCGCCCGCCGCCGCCTCGTGCGCGGCGACGGCGACGACCGCAAGCCCGTGCATCCAGCCGCCCGCGAGGACGCCGAGGAGAGTCAGGTACGGCACACTCACCGCGTGCGCGTCGCGCGGCGACTCGGCGAACCCGATGAGGTCGGCCGTCGCACGGCGGGCGGCGTCGACGGCGCGCTCGAGGCGGGCGGCGGCGCGGGCTGCGACGTCCGCGGCACCGCCGCTCACCGCGCGCAGCGCCGCGACGGTCTCGTCGATCTGCGCGAACAGCATCTCGGCGGTCGCCCCGCGGTCGCGGATCACCTTGCGCCCGATCAGGTCGTTCGATTGGATCGCCGTCGTGCCCTCGTAGATCGGCATGATGCGCGCGTCGCGATAGTGCTGCGCGGCGCCGGTCTCTTCGATGAAGCCCATGCCGCCGTGCACCTGGATGCCCTCGCTCGTGAGCGCGACGGCATCTTCGGTCGCCCAGCCCTTGAGGATCGGGACGAAGAACTCCGCAAGACGCAGGATGTCGGCATCCTCGGTCGACTCGGCGCGGTCGAAAAGGTCGCCGACGTACACGCCGAGCGCCCGCATCGCGAACACGTCGCTGCGCATCGACAGCAGCAGCCGCCGCACATCGGGGTGCTCGGCGATCGGCGCATCGGCCCCGCGACCCAGCACTCGACCCTGCATGCGCTCAGCGGCATATGACGCCGCCTGCTGATATGCCCGATCGGCAATACCCGTCGCCTGGAAGCCCATTCCGATGCGGGCCGAGTTCATCATGACGAACATGCCCGCCAGGCCCCCGCCGATCTCGCCGACGAGGTAGCCGGTGGCATCCTCGTACGACAGGACGCACGTGGGCGAACCGTGGATGCCGAGCTTGTGCTCGATCGCAACCGTCTCGACGCCGTTGCGTTCGCCGAGCGAGCCGTCGGCGTCCACGAGGAACTTCGGCGCGACGAACAACGAGAGCCCCTTCGCGCCCTCGGGGGCGTCGGGGGTGCGCGCGAGCACCAGGTGCACGATGTTGTCGGCCACGTCGTGGTCGCCCCAGGTGATGAAGATCTTCTGGCCCTTGATCGACCAGGTGCCCTCGCCGCGCGGCGTCGCGATCGTGCGGATCGCGCCGAGATCCGTGCCCGCCGCCGGCTCGGTGAGGTTCATCGTTCCGGTCCACTCGCCGCTCACGAGCTTCGTGAGGTAGATCTCGCGCAGCTCATCGGATGCCGCGGCATCCAGCGCGTGAATCTGCCCCGCCGTCAGCAGCCAGCACAGGGCGAAGGCCGCGTTCGAGGCGTTCCAGATCTCGCCCAGGCCCGCCCGGATCGACCCGGGAAGGCCGTCGCCGCCCGCCGAGACCGGCGCCTCGGCGCTGACCCAGCCCGCCTCGACGAATGCGCGATACGCCTCGGCAAAGCCGTCCGGCAGGTGCACCTGCCCGTCGACGAGCCGCGCACCTTCGCGATCGCCGACCGTCTCGAGAGGAGCGAGAACGGATGCCGCGAATTCCCCCGCACCCGCGATGATGTCGACCGCGTCCTCGGCGGTCAGTTCGCCGCCGGTTGCGCGCGCGACGATGTCGAGTCCGAACTCCTCGGCGTAGAGGAAGGCGTAGTCGGCGGTGGGCGGCTGGTACTCGGCGGCCATGGAGGGCTCCTCGCTCGTCGATCCGCACGGCGGCGTGCGAATGCGGTTGAAACTCCGAACCATCCTAGGTGAAACTCAGTGCCGCTCCCAGCCCCCACTTCTGCCCACGAGTGGCGCGTAGCAGGATGGGGCCATGTACGAGATCCCCGCGCCCATGCTCGCGAAGGCGGTCGCCGGCATCCCCGACCCTGCGAAGACGCCGGGAGGACTCTCGTTCGAACCGAAGTGGGACGGCTTTCGCGCCATCGTCGCCTACGACGGATCGGGTCCGGAGGGCGTCGTGATCGGCTCGCGCGGCGCGAAGCCGCTCACCCGCTACTTCCCCGAGCTCGTCGCCGCGTTCGCCGAGCTACTGCCCGGCCCGTGTCTGCTCGACGGCGAGATCGTCGTCGCCCGCGGCGAGCCCGCGCGGCTGTCGTGGGATGCCCTGTCGCAGCGCATCCACCCCGCCGCCTCCCGCGTCGAGCTGCTGAGCCGCACCGACCCCGCGCGGTTCGTCGCGTTCGACCTGCTCGCGGTCGGCGAGCGCGACCTGCAGCCCGAGCCGTTCGCACAGCGCCGCGCCGCGCTCGAGGAGCTGCTCGGCGGCATCCGCGGCCCGCTCCACCTCACGCGCGCGACGACCGACCGCGCCCTCGCCGAGGAGTGGCTCGCGCGTTTCGAGGGCGCGGGACTCGACGGCGTCGTCGCGAAGCCGCTTGCGCTCCCCTACGCCCCGGGAAAGCGCACGATGCTGAAGATCAAGCACGCGCGCACGGCGGATGTCGTGGCGCTTGGCTACCGCATCCACAAGAGCGGGTCGGGCGTCGGCTCGCTTCTGGTCGGGCTGTACGACGCGACCGGTGAGCTGCGCCAGGTCGGCGGCGTCGCCGCGTGGAGCGACGCGCGCCGGCGTGAGCTCGTCGACGAACTCGCGCCACTCGTCGAGACGGATGCCGACGGTGCGGCCGTCCGCGGAGCGGGCGAGCGCTCGCGCTTCACCGCGGCGGGCAAGGACACGACCTTCGTCCGGTTGCGGCCCGAGCGAGTGCTCGAGGTGCGCTACGACCAGCTCGAGGGCGATCGGTTCCGCCACACGGTGCAGTTCGAGCGGTGGCGACCCGACCGCGACCCGCGTTCGTGCACGTACGACCAGCTCGAGCAGGTGGCCGCGTACGACCTCGCCGACGTGCTGGACTGAGCGCCGCAGACGCAGCGAGGGCCCGCATCGGCGCCGGACTCCGGCGGCCGGCATGCGGGCCCTAACTGTGAGGGCGGAAGCGGGCTCCCCCCTCTCTGTCTTCGACGTTAGGTGGGCGAGGCGCCACGGCGCAGGGCCCCGCGCCGTGAATATGACCCCCGTGTTTTGCCCGACCGCACCCCGTGCGCGCGCGCCGGTTGGATGACAGGATCGGGGGCATGTCCGACTCCCCGCCGAGCGCGAGCGACCCGGCGACCCCCGACGAGGAGCCGACGCTCACCCAGGAGCTCCGCCTCGAGCCCGTCCAGTTCATCGCGCGCACGGACGCCGTCATGCGCCTCGGCGCGCTCATGCTCGGGGCGGGGGCCTCGTCGGCACGCGTGCGCGACAGCATGGAGCGCGCGGCGCACGCCGTCGGCATCCCTCAGTTGCATACGCGCGTCGGCATGACCGATATCGTCGCGACGACCAGCCGTGGGCAGATGTTCCGCACGCGCGTCGCCGAGGTCCGCCGTCCCGTCGTCGACGCCGACCGGCTGACCGAGCTGAAGCGACTGACCGGCGAGCTGCGCGTGGGCACCACCGCGCACGAGCTGCAACGCGCGCTCGATGAGGTCGAGGCGCGGCCGCGACGCTACCCCGACACGGTGCGCGTGCTCGGCGCCGCGCTCGCCTGCGGGGCGTTCGCGCTGCTCATCAACGGCGGCTGGCAGGAGTTCGTCGCCGTCTTCCTCGCCGCCGCCGCGGGCCAGTTCGTACGGATGCGCCTCGCGAGACTGCACACGAACGAGTTCCTCGTCGTGTTCGTCTCGGCGATGACGGCGCTGCTCGCCTATCTCGCCTTCGCCGCGCTCCTCGCCGCCGTCGGGATGCCGGGCGGCCAGCACGACGCCGCCCTGACGAGCGCGGTGCTCTACCTCGTCCCGGGCTTCCCCCTCGTGACCGGCGCCCTCGACCTCGCCCGGCTCGACCTCAACGCCGGAGTCTCGCGCGTCGTCTATGCGACGCTGCTGTTGCTCGCGACGGGCACCGCGGTGTGGGGCGTCGCGACGATCTTCCACGCGACCGTGTCGGTCGCGGCGACGCCGCTCTTCGACGAGCCCGCACTCTCGGCGGTTCGCCTGGTCGCCGGGTTCGTCGGCGTGCTCGGCTTCGCCGTGCTCTTCGACACCCCGCCGGCGATCGCGATCAGCGCCGCCGCGCTCGGCGCCGTCGCCAACACCGGACGGCTCGCGCTCGTGGATGCCGGGTCGACCGCCCCGATCGCCGCCGCCGCGGCGGCCCTCGCCGTGGGCCTCGCCGCCTTCCTCGTCGGGGGCCGCCTGCGCGCCGCGCGGGTCACGCTGACCGTCCCGGCCGTGCTCATCATGGTCCCGGGGGCGGCTGCCTACCGCGCGATCACCGGGGTCATCGCGGGTGAGACCGTCGACGCGATCCAGTACGGGTTCACGGCCGTGTTCGTCGTCGTCGCCCTCGCGATCGGGCTCACCGTCGCGCGCGTGCTGACCGAGCGCGAGTGGTCGCTGCCGGAGCGGTGAGACCGGGCGAGAACGGCGCGAGGACCGCGGTGTCAAGGCCGAGCGAGCGTCCGCCGGCATCCATTACCGTCGACGCATGGGACTTTTCCGCTCGTCTCCTCCGGCCACTCAGCCCGTCACCGGCCGGCTGACCGTCGACCCGATTCCGGACCGCGCGCCGTGGCGTCTGTGGGCTGACGGGCTCGGCCGGCTGTCGATCCGGGCGCTACAGGTGATGATCGTCGTCGCGATCACGGCTGCCATCATCGTCGGCATCCAGCAGATCACCGTCGTGACGATCCCCCTCGTGCTCGCGCTCATCTTCGCGTCGGCGTTCGCGCCGGTCATGTCGTGGCTGCGCGGGCGCGGAGTGCCGTCGCTCGTCGCGACTCTCCTGGCGCTGCTCGCGATCATCGTCATCCTGGGCGCCGTGTCGTGGCTGATCGTCTGGGCGGTGCGCGATCAGTGGGATGAGCTGTACGCGCAGGCCGAAGCGGGCTTCCAGGATCTGCTGGCGTGGGCGCAGACCCTGCCGTTCAGCATCGACTCGGCGCAGATCGACGAGTGGATCGGGCAGCTCACCGACTTCGTCACGAGCGCGCAGTTCGGCTCGGGCGCGATCGCGGGCGTCAGCGCCCTCGCAAACTTCGTCACCGGCTTCGTGCTGATGGTCGTCATGCTGTTCTTCTTCCTCAAGGACGGCCCGCAGATGTGGGCGTTCCTGCTGCGGCCGTTCCGCGGCGAGGACTACGAGCGCGCCGTCCGCATCGGCGACAAGACGGTCTCGACCCTCGGTTCGTACGTCCGCGGGACGGCGACGGTCGCCGCGGTGGATGCCGTCGGCATCCTCATCGGTCTCCTCGTCCTTCAGGTGCCGCTCGCGGTGCCGCTGGCGGTGCTCGTGTTCCTGCTCGCCTTCATCCCGATCGTCGGGGCGACGCTCGCCGGCATCCTCGCCGCGCTCGTCGCGCTCGTGGCCAACGGCTGGGTCGTGGCGCTGCTCGTCGTCGGAGTCGTCGTGCTCGTGAACCAGCTCGAGGGGAACCTCCTGCAGCCCGTGCTCATGGGCCGGTCGATGAAGCTGCACGCCTTCGTCGTGCTGATCGCGCTGACGATCGGCACCGTGCTGTCGGGCATCATCGGGGCCGTGCTCGCGGTGCCGATCACCGCCGTCGCGTGGGGCATCGTGCAGGTGTGGGACGGCCCGCACACCCCCGCCCGCTGGGCCCGCCCCACGCACCGCGAGGACGCCACGGCCCGCCTCGAGCAGTCCCCCGCCTGAGCCACCGGGCGCGGTCAGTCGGGCTTCTTGGCGCGGCTGGGCTGGACCCGCGGCGGTTCGCCGGGCATCTTGGGGAACTCCGGCGGGAACGGCAGCTCGCCGAGCCCGTCGTCGAGGTCGCGTGCCCACCACTCGAGCAGCGTGTCGATGCGTCCCGGCGTCGCCTGCAGCTTCTCCCACGGGTCGCCGATCTCGGCGAGCCGCCGCGGCACCGTCCGCACCGTGAAGGATGCCGGGTCGACACCCGCGGCAACCTCATCCCACGTGATCGGCGTCGCGACCGTCGCGGCCGGCAGCGCCCGCGGGCTGTAGGCGCCCGCCATCGTCCGGTCGCGATTGGCCTGGTTGAAGTCGATGAAGATGCGCTCGCCGCGCTCCTCCTTCCACCAGTTCATCGTGACCTTCTCCGGCATCCGTCGCTCGAGTTCGCGCCCCGCGGCGATGACGGCGTGCCGCACCTCGAGGAACTCGTGCGTCGGCTCGATCGGGCAGAAGACGTGCAGGCCCCGGTTGCCGCTCGTCTTGATCCAGGCATCCAACCCTGCCTCGGCGAGCACGTCCCGCAGCGCCGGGGCGACGGCCGCGGCATCCGTGAAGTCCGTTCCCGGCTGGGGGTCGAGGTCGATGCGCAGCTCGACCGGGTTGTCGGTGTCGGCCGCGAGCGAGGCCCACGGATGGAAGACGACCGTGTTCATCTGCACCGCCCACACGATCGCCGCGGCCTCGTCGAGCACGACCTGCGGATGCCGGCGTCCGCTGTTGTACGTGCACATGACCTCGTGCACGTAGTCGGGCGCGCCCTTGGGCGGGTTCTTCGAGAAGAACGCATTCTCCCGAATCGAGTCGGGGAAGCGTTCGAGCGACACGGGTCGATGCCCGTTGGCGCGCAGGAACGGCTCGGCGACGGCGATCACGTACTCCGCAAGCTCGCGCTTCGTGATCCGGGCCTCGGGCCAGATCACCCGGTTCGGGCTCGACAGCGAGACCTCGCGGTCCCCGTCCGGGCCGGGAACGACCAGAGTCACACGCTCGGATGCCATGGCTCGACCCTACGGCCGCGCCCGGGCGCGCGACAGCCCCCGCGGCGCCGGCCGCGACGGCTCGCGCTGTCAGCCAGCGAGGGCGAGCAACGGCGAGAGGTCGGCGCGGTCGAGTTCGATCCACGGGCCCGCCGGGTCGAGCACGATCCCGGTGAGGGTGACGTCGGATGCCAGCGCGCGCGCGAGTTGCTCCGGTGTCAGCGGCAGCGCCCGGTCGCCGCGGGCGAGGGCGAGTAGCTCGAGCGGATGCGAGTACACCTCCAGGCGGCGCGAGCCGTCGGCGTCGCGTGCCTCGGCGAGCCCCATCCGACCCTGCGGATCGGTTCCGCCGGCGACCCACACCCGCGGCGCGCGTGCAAGCGCGGCGGCGACCTGGGCTGCCGTGGCATCCGTCCGCGCGCCAGCGAGGAGCGTCTTCAGCTCGAACGGCGGCGCGCCCTCGTCGAGCGACTTGCGCACGAGCTCGATCGGCAGCACGAGACGCGCACCCTCGTCCGCGTGGTCGAGGTACACGCCGTCGTAACCTGAATCGACCGCCATCCGCAGGACGTTCGAGGCCGACTGGCTGACGGCCGAGGTCGCCCCCGTCCCCTCCGCCGTCGCGCTCGCCTGCATCGCCGCGCCGCCGCTGAACACCAGCAGGAAGCGCTTGTCCTGGTGGGTCGTGATCGCGAGGCTCAGTCCCTTGCCTTCCGCGAGCTGCGCCTGCGCGTCACCCTGCGCACGCACGTACAGCTGCCCCTGCAGCGCCTGCCGCGTCACGTTCATGACGTCGGCGCTCTGCGGCCGGGCGGGAACCGCGGCGAGCGCCGCCTGCAGCAGCACGTTGTCGGGCATACCCGGAACGGTCTCGGATGCCGGCGGCGCCGTCGCGGCCGGACGGCGCGCGGCGCGGCGCTCGCCGCCTCGGAACGAGGTCACCGAGATACCAACGTGCGGAGAGGAGTCACCGGTGACCTCTGACACGACGACATCGGGGATGCCCGCGGCAGGAGGCTCCGGCGCAGTGACCGCGTGGGCGTCAGGCGCGGCGCCCTGCGGCACGACACCCGGCGCGCGGGTCTCGGGCGCGACGGCATCCGGTACCGCGACCGGCGGGGCGGCATCCGACGCCACCTCAGGCACCACCGCGGGCGGCCTCGCCGCGGAGCGCGCCGCGGCCTCCGCCTCCACATCGAGCGGTCGGAGGGAGTGATCGGCGCGCTTGCTTCGTCGCGAGAACAGAGCCATACCTCGAGCGTAACCCCGGCCCGCAGGCGACGTCTGAGCTACAGCTTGGCGATCGGCGCGATCTTGATGAGCAGCTTCTTCGGGCCCGCCGTGTCGAAGCGCACGTGCGCGATGCGCTTGGCCCCCTCGCCGGTCACCAGATCGACACGGCCTTCGCCGAAGTCGTCGTGGCGGATGCGGTCGCCCGGCGCGAGCTCAAGGTCGCCGTTGTCGCGGACCTTCGCCGGCACGCGGTTCGCGAACTTCGTGATGTCGCCCGCGGGCTTCTCGCGCCGCGGCAGCGGCACAAGGTCGTCGCCGTAGCGCGAGCCGCCGCCGAACCCGCCCCTCCCGCCGCCCGACCCGCCTGGCCGCGCGTTGAGGGCGCGCGACTGCATGCCCCCGCGGGAGTTCACATCGCCCGGCGACTGCCGCCAGTCGATGAGCTCGTGCGGAATCTCCTGCAGGAACCGGCTCGGCATCGCCGCCGAGACCTCGCCGAACTGGGCGCGGGTCATCGCGAGCGAGAGGTGCAGCTTCTTGCGCGCGCGGGTGAGCGCGACGTAGAAGAGCCGTCGCTCCTCCTGCGGGCCGCCCGGCTCGCCGGCCGAGATCCGGTGCGGGATCAGGTCTTCTTCGACCCCCGTGACGAACACCGCGTCGTACTCAAGGCCCTTCGCCGTGTGCATCGTCATGAGCGACACCGACCCCGACGCGTCGTCGAGGTCGTCGGCATCCGATACGAGCGCGACCTCGGTGAGGAAGTCGAGGATGGTCCCCTCAGGGTTGTTGCGGGCGAACTCACGCGTCACCGCGACGAGCTCGTCGAGGTTCTCGACGCGGGCCTCGTCCTGCGGATCCTTCGACCGCCGAAGCGCATCGAGATACCCCGACTTGTTCAGCAGGACGGTGAGCCCCTCGGTGACCGACGTCGGCGGCGGGGCTTCGCCCGACGGCGGCAGGAGGATCGCGGACGCCTCGGCCAACACGGCATCCAGCTGCGCGATCGCCGCCTGGATCTTCGGGCCGACCCCCAGCGCCAACGCGTTCGCCAGCGCGTCGCGGAACGTGATGCCCTCTTCGGCCGCGTAGCGCGCGATCGCCGTCTCGGTCACATCGCCGATGCCGCGGCGCGGCTTGTTCAGGATGCGGCGCACGCTCAGCTCGTCGGCGGGATTCGCGACGGCGATGAGGTAGGCCAGGGCATCCTTGATCTCAGCGCGCTCGTAGAACTTGGTGCCGCCCATGATCTTGTAGGGCACGGCGGCGCGGATGAAGATCTCTTCCAGCGCGCGCGACTGCGAGTTCGTGCGGTAGAAGACCGCCATCTCGCTGTACGGGATGCCCGTGCGCCGGAGCGCCTCGACCTCGTCGGCGACGAACTGCGCCTCGTCGTGCTGCGAGTACCCGGTGAAGCCGATGATGGGGTCTCCGGCGCCGACATCCGTCCAGAGCTTCTTGTCTTTGCGGTCGAAGTTGTGGCCGATGACGGCGTTCGCCGCGGAGAGGATGTTCTGCGTCGACCGGTAGTTCTGCTCGAGCAGCACGACCTTCGCGCCCGGATAGTCGCGCTCGAACTCGGTGATGTTGCGGATGTCGGCGCCGCGGAACGCGTAGATCGACTGGTCGGAGTCGCCGACGACCGTGAGGGACGCACCCTCGGTCTCATCGAGCAGCGCCCCGACATCCTCGATCGGCCGCGTCAGCTCGTGGATGAGCGCGTACTGCGCGTGGTTGGTGTCTTGATACTCGTCGACCAGGATGTGCCGGAACCGCTTTCGGTAGACATCGGCGACGTGCGGGAACGCGCGGAACAGGTACACCGTCTGCCCGATGAGATCGTCGAAGTCGAAGGCGTTCGCGCGCTGCAGTGCACGCTGGTAATCGGCGAAGATCTCGGCGAACAGGCGCTCGGCCGGGTCGCTCAAGTTCGCCGTGCGGGCGAACGACTCGGCATCCGCGAGCTCGTTCTTGAGCTTCGAGATGCGCCCCTGAACGGATGCCGGGGTGAGGCCGAAGGCATCCGCCTCATGCTCCTTCACGAGGCGCTTGACGAGCGCGCGAGAGTCGCCCGAGTCGTAGATCGTGAAGTTGCGGGTGAAGCCGAACTGCTCGGCCTCGCGCCGGAGGATGCGCACGCATGCGGAGTGGAAGGTCGAGATCCACATGCCCTGCGCCGTGTCGCCGATCAGCGTGCGAACACGCTCGCGCATCTCGCCCGCGGCCTTGTTGGTGAAGGTGATCGCGAGGATCTGACTCGGCCACGCCTCGCGCGAGCGCAGCAGCGACGCGATGCGGCGGGTGAGGACGCTCGTCTTGCCCGACCCCGCCCCCGCGACGATGAGCAGCGCCGGTCCGCGGTAGGTGACGGCCTCGCGCTGGGGCTCGTTGAGCCCCGCGAGCAGGTCGTCGTCTGGCCGCCCCGCTGCCGTCGCGGCGGGGCCGACGATGACGGGTTTCAGAGGCTCAGGCATGGCTTCTCAAGTGTAGGCGTCACCTCCGACGCTCCTCCCCGGGCACCTCCCACCGCAGGCCCGGGAACCGTCCGAAGTCGCGATCGAACGTGACCCAGGTCGCGCCGTGTTCGATGGCGACGGCGGCGTGAGCGGCATCGGCGACGAGCGACCCGCGGGCCGCCACCTCTCGGCAGAGGTCCGCGAAGATCTCCCAGTGACGGGGGCCGGGCGAGATCGCGATGACAGAAGGATTGCGACGGAGCTGATCGATGTGCGCAAGCGCCTGCTCGGTGCGCTCGGCACCATCAGGCCACATGCGCGGATGAGTGAGAATGCGAACGACCCCCGTAGCGACAGAGGATGAGAGCCCGAGCGGCTCACCCCCGCGAAGAGTGTCAGTAAGCCACGCCCGTGCGACGACATGATGCGGATGATTGGCGCGAAACGCGGCGATCAGAACGTTGAGGTCGGGAGCCTTCACTCGGACGTCCGATTCGTGACGTCGAGGACGTGATCCACATCGTCCTCATCGAGCAGACGCGAGATCGCCTTGGGGTCGGTCAGGTCGAGAAGCGACCCCAAGGCGGAGCCCCCCGTCGGCGGCGCCAGGTAGACGTCGACAGGCTCGCTCCCCCGCCCTGCACCCGCGAGCTTCGCGCGCAGAGCATCTTCGACGAACGAGGTCACCGTGCGGTCCTCCATGAGAGCACGCTCCTTCACCTGCCGGTACAACTCGTCATTGATGATCATCGTCGTGCGCATATGCCTGAGCATATCGACCCGTATGCCGATATGTCTACAGCAGCCGACGCTCGGATGCCCAGGCCGTCAGCTCGTGCCGCGACGACAGCTGGAGCTTCCGCAGCACCGCCGACACGTGCGTCTCGACGGTCTTGACCGAGATGAACAGCGCCGCCCCGACCTCTTTGTACGCGTAGCCGCGGGCGATGAGGCGCATGACCTCCTGCTCGCGCGCCGACAGGCGGTCGAGTTCGTCGTCCACGGCGGCGGTCTCGCCCGACACTGCGCCGAAGGCGTCGAGCACGAACCCCGCGAGTCGGGGCGAGAACACGGCATCCCCGCCCGAAACGGCGTGCACGGCGCGGCTCACCTCGATACCCGACGACCCCTTCGTGATGTAGCCGCGGGCGCCGGCGCGGATGACGCGGACGACGTCCTCGGCGGCATCCGACACGCTCAGCGCAAGGAACCGTGTCGGCACGTCGACAGAGCCCCGGATGACCTCCTCGCCGCCCGTCGCATCCTGCCCCGACCCGCCCGGCAGGTGCACGTCAAGCAGCACGACATCGGGCCGAGTCTGCGCGATCACCGCGATCGCGCCCGGCACGTCGGCGGCCTCGCCGACGACCGCGACGGTGTCGTCGAGGTCGCTGCGCAGGCCCGACCGGAAGATCGAGTGGTCGTCGACGATCACGACGCGAACGGCTTCAGCCACGGTCCACCTCCCGCTCGTAGCGCAGGTGCACTTCGGTGCCGTCCGGCCCCGAGGTCACGGTCGCGGAGCCCCCGGCGCGCCGCATCCGACCGATGATCGACTGACGGATGCCGAGGCGATCGTCGGGAACGGCGGCGAGTTCGAACCCCGCACCGCGGTCACGGATGTACACGTCGACGCCCCGGCCACTCCCCTCGATGTAGACCGAGACCTCGCCGCCGGCGTGGCGGGCGGCGTTGAGCATCGCCTCTCGGGCGGCTGCGGCGACCTCGCCGCTCGCCCGCTCGGTCGAGGTGCCCGCCGCGACGACGTCGATGCGCACGGGATAGTCGAGTTCGAGCGCTCCGGCATAGTCGCGGAGGTCCGTGGGCAGGTCGCTGTCGGCGGGCTGGTCGCCGTCGTAGAGCCACGCGCGTAGCTCGCGCTCCTGCGCGCGGGCTAGGCGGGCGACCTCGCTCGAGGCGCCGCCGCGGTTCTGGATCAGCGCCAGCGTCTGCAGCACCGAGTCGTGCAGGTGCGCGGCCATCTCGGCGCGCTGCTCCTCGCGGATGCGGGCGACGCGCTCGCCCGACAGCTCGCGCCAGCGCTGCACGAGGGCGGGCGAGAGCACGATGAGGATCGCGAAGATCGGGATGAGCGCGCTGACCACCGACTGGAGCGTGTTGCCGCCCGCGCCCGGGGCCGTGACGAGGGTCACCGCCAGGATCGCGATCGCCACGACACGCGTCCAGACCGCATGCCGCGGACCGCGGGACGGGTCGGTGCGGTCGATGAAGCCCGCCCACACCCCCGCGAAGGTTGCGGCAACCACGGCGAGCGCGAAGCCGCCCAGCATCCGGACGTAGATCAGGGATGCCCACGCGCCCCACGTCGCGTACTCGCTCACCGCGAACAGGGCGATCGCGAGCCCGATGCCCGCGAGGACGACGAGAGCCCACGCGACCGGTGCCGCGCGCGTGGGCGACGACGATCCCGCCTCCCACGGAGTGAACGCCCAGCACCACAGGTACAGCAGGATGCCGGCGCCGAGCGCGAACGCCAGCACGACGAACAGCGCGCGCACCGCCCAGACCGGCGCGCCGAGGTGACGGGCGATCCCGGCCGACACCCCGGTGACCGCGCACTCGCGCGGGCGCTCGAGGGCGGGGCGGGGCGGGGCGGCGCCCGCCGGGCGGGGCGGCTTGGACGGGCGCGCGGGCCGCGCCGGGCGCGCCGGGTGCGCGGGCGGCGCGAGCCGGGTCGAGATCGCGGGTTCGGCGACCTTCGGCACGGGGCTCGGCGGCGGCGACTGTGGGGGCACGGCGGGCGCGCCCGTCGTGACGGACATGCCGCCATTGCACCACACCCGCGCGGCCCCGGCCACGCCCGACCGCAGGAATCAGGGCTCGCTCAGGGATTCACCCCATGGCGGCGCGTCGCCCGGTGCCGCGAGGATCGATGCATGACCAGTCCGCGTCTCGACTCGACCGAGGAACGCCCCGGCCCGCCGCCGCCTCCGCCCGGCGGCTTCGACAGCGCTCCGGGCACCCGCAGCGCGACCAGCACGTGGGCCGACCGCTTCTTCTCGTGGACCGCCGGTCTCGGCGTCGTGCGCGGCGACGGCTGGATCGGCGGCGTCGCCGCGGGCCTCGCGGCACGGATGCGGGTCGACCCGCTGATCGTCCGCGGCATCCTCGTGGTCGTCGCGGTGTTCGGGTTCCCGGTGCTGTTCCTCTATGGCGTCGCCTGGGCGCTGCTGCCCGACCTCGACGGGCGTATCCCCCTGCAAGAAGGACTCCGCGGCCGCGTCACGCCCGCGCTCTTCGGCAGCGGCGGGCTCGCGATCCTCGGCCTGATCCCCGCGCCGAGCGCCCTGCTGATCGGTCTTCCTACTGTCAGCGTCTCGTCCTACGACGGCGGCGGATGGTTCGCGCTCGTCGTGGTCCTCGCGATCGTCGGCGCGCTCATCGTCGCGGGACTCACCGTCATCATCGTGCGCGCGGCGCTTCGCGCCCCGCACGCCACCGCCCCGGCGGCCCCTGAAACGGACGAGCGAACGGCTTCCGCTGCGTCCGAGGCCCCGGACGAGTCCGCCGCTGCCTCCGGTTCGGGTCCGGATGCCGCGTCCGCGGACCGGCAGGGGGTGGATGCCGCCGGCTTCGCGGCGTCCGCCCCCTCCCCTGACGACGTCGTGACCGCGCCCGTCGACGACGAGCCGATCGAGCCCGCCGCCCCGGCATCCGACGACCCCGCCTCCGCCTCCGCCTCCGCCGACGACGAGTACGCGGCCTGGCGCGAGCAGCACGCCGCGTGGAAGGAACAGGATGATGCGTGGCGTCGGCAGCAGCAGGATGCCGCGCGCGCCGCGCGCGAGCAGGCCCGCCGCGAGCGGCAGACGCAGGCGGCCGCGTTCTCGGCCGAGGCCGCGGAGCGGCGCCGCATCCGTCGCCTGACCGCCCCGCGCACCCCGTTCGCGTACGTCGCGACCGTGCTCGGCATCGCACTCGTGGCAGGCACGATCGTGGCCCTGCAGCACGGGAGCGACCTCGCCGCCGCGCGCGGACTGTTCGTCGCCGCGCTCGTCATCGCGCTCGGGATGGTGGTCGCGAGCACCCTGCGGCGTCGGAGCGGCTTCCTCGCGTTCGCGACCGTGCTGCTGCTCGCGGGGGGCGCGGCGGGGTTGGCGACGCCGACGCTCGTATCGATGCATCCGGGCGGTTACGGGATCTCCAATGCCCCGGGGGCGGAGAGTTGGCCGGCATCCGCCCCGTTCGTGCAGCCCTGGGGCTACGTCAACGTCGCGCTGTTCGACACGAGGGAGCCGACCGAGCCGATCCACATCGTCAAGCGCACGGGGTCGACGTTTGTACTCGTCGATGAGGGCGTCGCGACGACCGTCGATATCACCGTGCCGGTCGGGATGCTCACCGTGTACGGCGTCGACGGAAGCTCGGTCTACATCGAGAGCATCGACGGCCTCGAACGCACGGGAACTCCGGATGGTCGGGTGCGCTACCGGGGCACCCTGCCGTCCGGGGTGGCCGAGCCGACCACCCGCCAAACACTCGTCGTCGACCAACAGTCCGGTGGCGTGGACATCCAGCTCAGGATCGAACTGAGCGACGACACCGAGGAGTCACAGTGACCGTTCTCGAACCCGCCGAGCCCACGACCGCCTCGCAGGCCGGCCCCCGCACCCGCTGGGCGGGGATCGTCTGGGGTCTGGTCTTCGCCGCCGTCGCCGTCGCCGGTGTCTCTCTGACCGCGAGCGAAACCGCCGTCGACGAGCTCGTCGCGTGGGTGACCGACCTGTCCGTCGCGACGGCGATCGGCTGGGCGGTGCTCGCGATCGGCGGGCTGCTGCTCGTGACCGGCCTCGTCGGGCTCCTGCGGCGGGCGCAGCGGGCGCTGGCCGCGCGGTCCGCCCGCCAGCGCGGCGCATAACTCAGGCAAACTGCGGGGTTACCGGCTGATTCGGGCGTGATCCCCGGCATCCTGCCTGAGTTATGCGCCCACGATGGCCGACAATAGGAGCATGCGCACGCTGCTCAACATCATCTGGATCATCTTTGCGGGGTTCTGGCTGTTCCTCGGGTACGTGCTCGCGGGCGTGCTGCTGTGCATTCCGATCATCACGATCCCGTGGGCGATCGCGTCGTTCCGCACTGCCGGGTACGTGATCTGGCCCTTCGGACGCACGATCGTGTCGAAGCCGACGGCGGGCGTCGCGTCGTTCCTCGGCAACGTGATCTGGGTGATCTTCGCGGGCTGGTGGCTCGCGCTCGCGCACCTGACGAGCGGCATCGCGCTGTGCATCACGATCATCGGCATCCCGATGGCGATCGCCGACTTCAAGATGATCCCGATCTCGCTGATGCCCCTCGGCAAGGACATCGTCTCTACCCGCCAGGGCGAGTTCGACCGGACGCTGTAGCTCGCGCGGGGCTCGCGCTCGCGCGGCGCGCGCGCATCGCGCTGAGAAACCACTTCTAGCCGGAGAAACCACTCGTGCCCTGGTTTCTCAGCGCGCAACTGGTTTCTCACGTGGATGCCGTGGCGCGCGCCCGCCGTCACACACCGACGCACGGCGCAAGGAACCGTCATACCCCTCGCTTTCGCGTTTCGCCTCGCTTACGGTCGAAGCATCGCGGCGATCCGGGCGGTCCCGGGCACCGGTTCATACCCGGGTGCGTTGCGGGTTCGACTCCCCTCGTCGCGTCTACGTGCGAACGGCCGCGATCCCAGTGTTTTCAAGGGATCGTGTCCGATCTGCACCTCTTCGCTGATTGCCGCATGGACACGAGGTGGACACGTCTCGAGCATGTCGCTCGTCTCGCGCCAGTCGAACGGTCTTCCGGTTTTCCTGTAATCATGGTTACATGTAATCCCGTAACTGTGATTGCAGGATCACCTGAGAGTCGAGAAGAGCGATGAAGGGCAACGAGTTGGTGTGGCGCGCTCTTGCCGATCGTGCACTCGACGGACAGCGGACCTGGCGCAACGTGGCCGATCTCGCGTACGAGGCCGGCGTGCCGAGCACGACCGCGTATCTCGCTCTCGAGCGCCTCGAGAGCAACGGGACCGTCGATCGGTACAGCCGCGGCGGGCTCGCGGTCGTCAGCATCGACAAGCTGTTGACGATGCTGTGCGCGTGGCGCAACCTCGAGCGCGACACCCTCACGTGGACCACCCGCGAGGGCATCGGTCCGGTTCTCGACTCCAAGCTGGGCCCTTACGCGCTCGGCGGTCCCGACGCGGCGAACGCGATCCTGAACGGCCGAGCCGTCGCGGACTTCAGCGAACTCATCGTGTACGTTCCCGCGTCCGTGAACGTCACCGACCTGCCCGCTGGGAAGGAGGTCCGCGTACTGTCGATGGACAAGCGTGCCGCAAGAACCTGGAACGGATACTCGAGTCTCGCTCAGACATATGCCGATCTCTTCGCGACTCCCGGCTGGCAGGCATCCGAGTTCCGGAAGGCGCTGCGCGACAGCTTCGTGCGGGACCGCGAATGGGACCAGGAAGGTGACGGGCGATGACGATCATCGGTGCGGACGATGAAGGACAGCTCCGTGCCCTGCTCGACTCGCTCGGATACGACCTCGAGCCGTCGATCCTCATCGGCGGATGGGCGACGAACGCCCGCGTCGGCGGCGAGATCAGCCACGACATCGACCTGATCATCACCGACCAGAGCCTTCGCCAGAGACTCCCGGAACGCCTCACCGAGTACAGCGAGAACCACCTCCACAGCGGCGGGCGGAAAGCGCGCGGCAACGCCGACGGCGTCCACGTCGACGCCTACTTCCCCTACGAGTCCAAACTCGGGACCAAGCTGCTCCTCGACGTCGGTGTGCTCACGCGCTACGTCGACCCCGACCTCAAGGTCGAGGGCTGGCTCATGCTCACACTCGACGCCCACATCGCCACGAAGATCGCCGCACTGCTCGACCGACACGCGACGGAGAAGGGCAGGAAGGACGCCCGCGAACTCGTCGCCCTGATCGACAGCGGCGCCACCGCCGCGGGCGTGATCGAGGTTCTCCTGTCATCCACCGGCGGACCTATCGATGACATTCCCGGGCACATGCGCACGACATTCGACCTCCTCCCCAAACTCGCCGGACTCAACCAGAAGGACCGTCGCCGCTACGCCTCCCTCGCACGCGAATGGGTCGAGGAAGCCGAGCTGCAGCTTCGGCGCAACTCAGACGCCCCTGCGACGGGGCCGACGCTCGGATCAGGCGCGTGACGCTGGAGCTCGGGCCTGACGACAAACGCATGAGGCTGCGTTACGCCGGAACGTGCCGCCTGTGCGGACGAGCGCACGCCGCGGGCGCCGACGCCATCTACGAGCGGACTCGCAGGACGATCCGATGCGTGGACTGCGACGAATCGGCGGTCGAGGGGCCCTCCGTCGAGGGATCGGGCGGGGATGCCGGCGCCTCCGCGCGCCGGGAGTACGAGCGGCGTCGCGATGCCCGTGAGCAGCGGATCCGCGAGGAGCACCCGAAGCTCGGCGGGCTGATCCTCGCGCTATCCGACGATCCGCAAAGCACGAAGGCGTGGGAGCGGGGTGCGATCGGCGAAGAACTCCTGGCGAAGCGCCTCGCCGACCTGCCCGACACCTTCCGGGTGATGCACGACCGCCGCATTCGCGGCACTCGGGCGAACATCGACCACATCGCGACAGGGCCCTCCGGGGTGTGGGTGATCGACGCGAAGCGGTATAAGGACAAGCGCCCGGAGCTGCGCATCGAGGGCGGCATCTTTAGGCCCCGTGTGGAGTCGCTCCGCATCGGCGGCCGCGACGGGACGAAGCTCGTCGACGGCGTGACGTCGCAGGTTCAGCGCGTCCGCGAAGCGCTGGCCGACGACACGATCCCGATCACGGGTGTGCTCTGTTTCCTCGAGGCCGACTGGCCGCTCCTCGGAGGTTCCTTTGCTGTCGACGAGGTCCACGTCGTCTGGCCGCGACTCCTCGTCAAGCGCATAACGGAAGCGCGGGCCGTCGCCTTCGACGTCGACGCGACTCATGCGCTCCTCGCTGACGTGTTTCCGGTCCCGTAGGGAATCGGAAACTGGTGAACAACGAGAGAGTGTCGCGGCGGGCGCGCGGTCCACTATGGTCGGTAACGTCCGCTCTGGGGGCGGGCGAACTCATCCACGTGACCAGCGGCTTCTACGCGCCGCGACAGGTCCGGACTGCGTTCAACGGCGATCCGGTCGACCGGTGGGCGACCGCTACTGATAGGAAAAAGTGGACGAATCGGTGTGGCGCACTTGGAAGCCGTACGCGGTCATCGCAGCGCTGGCCATCGGGGGAATCTGGTGGTGGAACTCTCAGTCTTCTTTCGCTGCGCTCAAAGACGGCCCGTATGCATGCACCGCCGTCTTCGTGAACGCAGACGGGAAGTACGAGATCCTGGTCGATGCTTCTGGAAACCGGATGTACGCCGATGCCACGGTCGACGACGGCAATCTCGTCGCCCTGTCCGCCGATTCAGCGATGTCGTCGGCCGACCTCGCTCACCTCACTATCAAGCCCAAGGGCGACTCGCACTTCACCGCGACGGATGACCCGGCGATGCACTCATACAACGCCATCGCTTGCGACTTCGCGGGCTGATCAATGCCGACAATCCGCACCCTCACGGTTGTCGTAGCCGCGATCGTGATTGCCAGCGCGTTCACGGCGTGCAGCCGTGTGGGTTACACCAACCACGTGCAAGAGTCGACGATCTCGTGCGACGACGTGTCGGCGTCCGTCATCCAACGCGCACGCGCCGACGATACGTCCTCGGCCATCGACCGGGAAATCCAGTACCTCGCCGACAACTGCCCCGACGCCTACGACGTGACAATCGACTACATCTCATCACGTAGCGCTGACCCTCAGTTCGCGTTCGATACCTGCGACGAGTGGGCGGAGCATATTCGCTCCGAAGCTGTGCAGCTCCTACGCCAGGACGGCCTTTGCTCCGACTCCGCTCCCGCGGACTCGGGTTCGTCCGCCAGCGGAGCTGGCGGACTCTCCTGGGACACCGCTGGAGCCTATGCCGGCACCAACCAGCGGGTATGCGGGCCGCTGATGACCACACGTGCGGACAACGACGACGTTTTCCTCAACATCGGACGCGACTACCCCGACCCCGCTCGGTTCACCATCGTCCTCTGGGATGTGGGCGGAGTCGAGTCATTGCCAGCCGGCACGACACTCTGCGCGACCGGACCGATCTCCTTGTACAACGGCGTGGCGCAGATCGAGCTTTATGATGTCGGTCTCGTTGAAGTATGGGAGTGACCTCGACGTTTCCGCTAGGCGTAAGGGCGACGCAACGTATCGTCGAATCTCCCTCACGCCGCGGACACCATGTGGACACAAACCGTCCAGATCCAGACCGGTTCCGCTGATCAGAACCGAACGAGACGAGACTCGAGCGTCGCCCGCAATCCCTTGAATTTCCGCGATACAACGGCCCAACCCGCGGGATTCCGGGCTTCTGCGGCAGCAACGAAATCTGCGCAACCGCAGTTTCGACTCCCGCCGTCGCGTCCATTCCCCACAACGCGGAACGTCACACGGCCTCGACGGGCGTTGGCGGGTGCTCGTCCGTCGCGCGCGAGCTCGTGAGCGTGAGGGCGCCCATCCCGGAGATGAGTCCGACGGCGACCGCGAGCACGAGGAAGACGACGCGCTCACCCTGGAAGTACGACGCGACCAGCGCGGCATCCCACACGCCATCCGGGAGCACTGCGGTGACGAGCACGGCAATCATCGTGCCGATGAAGGCGGTGCCGATGCTCGTCCCGACTTCCTGGGCCGTGTCGTTGAGCGCCGCACCCATCGAGGTGCGATCCTCGGGCATCGCTCCGACGAGCGCGACGGCGCAGATGGTCATCACGGTCCGCAGACCGACCGTCATGATGACCATCGCGACCGCGATCGCGAGATAGGTCTGCTCGACGGCCCACGCCATCGCGGCGAGCCCCGCCGCCAGCAGCGCCGCGCCGATGAGGCACGCGATGCGGTGCCCGAACCGGCGGATGAGCGCCTCGGTGAGGGGCGTCGCCAGGATCATCGTGAGGATGAGGGGCAGGTTCGCGAGCCCCGCGAGCATGGGGTTCCACCCCCACGCGTACTGGAAGTGCAGAACGAGCGCGAACATGACGCCCGCCATGGCGATCGACGTGCCGATCTGCGCGAGGGCCGCGCCACGGACCGTGCCGAGCCGGAAGAGCGTCAGGTCGAGCATCGGCGACGCCGTGCGGCGCTCGTGCACGATGAAAAGGGCGATGGATGCCACGGCGCCGAGCGCGACCGCGAGGGTGATCGGCGCAAGCCAGCCGAACTGCACGCCAGCCGTCAGGGCATAGCAGGCGAGGCCGATCGAGAGGATGCTGAGAGCCGCGCCGGGCAGGTCGAGGCGATCCTTCGTGAGCCCGTCCGCGGCATCCGCCGGTACCCCGAAGTGCACCCCGAGGCTGGCGATCAGGGCGATCGGCGCGTTGATGAGCAGGAGCCACTGCCAGGGAAGGTGCGCGAGCATCGTGCCGCCCAGTAGCGGCCCGACGACGAATCCGGACATCCCGACCACCATCATGAGCGTGATCGCGCGCATGCGCCAGCATCCGTTCATCGTGCCGATCCCCGGCACCCGCCGGCGCGAGCGCGTCGACGAGAACGCCGCATCCACCGCGGTGCGCCTCTCCGCCGACGACCTCGCCGAGCTGAACGCGCTCGCCGCGACCGTCGGCGTCGCCGGTGACCGCTACGACGCCGCGGGGATGGCCGCCGTCGGCCTGTGACGGGGCGTCGCGGCGGCCCGCGCGATTGGCATGCCCGCGTCGACGCTGGGAGACTGGATGCCATGACGATCGCCTACATCGATGAGGGCGCGGGGCCGGCGGTCCTGCTCATCCCGGAGACCGGCCAGGACATCGGCTCGCTCGGCACCCTGGCATCCATCCTCGTCGAGGAGGACTTCCGCGTCGTGCGTCTCGAACCGCTCGATCCGTCTGTCGACGTGCACGATCTCGTCGCAGCCGTCGTCGACATCATGGATGCCGTCGGCCTCGACCACGCGTGGATCGGCGGCCACGGCTTCGGTGCGACCGTCGCGCGCGCCGTGCCGCACGAGCACCACGACCGTGTCAACGGCGTACTGCTGATGGCGCCCGATGCCGTCGACGCGTCGCTCGTGGCCGACATCCCCGTCCTCGTGATCCACGGCACCGCCGACGAGGTGACGCCGATCGCCGAGAGCGAGCGTCTCGTGGCCTCGGCGCCCGCCATCGCGAGCCTCAAGACCGTCGAGGGCGGCGGGCACCTGTTCCCCGTGACGCACCCGGGTGAGACGTCGTGGTTCATCGAGGACTACCTCGACTGGGATTGACGACCGCGAGCCGCCTTCTCCGCCGTTTCGCAGGATCGCGGCCTACCCTCGTCCCACCAGCGCGCGCCGTGAGGAGGATCCGATGCGCAGAACCGTCGCCACGGCATCCGTCCTCCTCGCCGCACTCACGCTGAGCCTCACCGCCTGCGGAACGGGAGCCGCCATGACCGAATCGACGCCGTCGACCTCCGCTTCGAGCCGTCCGCCGCTGAAGACGACGACGCCCGGGCCGATCGCGCCCACGGGCACCCCCGTCGAGGTGCCCGAGGCGCGGTGGGATGCCGTCGTCGCCGACCTCGCGCAGCGCGGCGTCGCCGGAGCCCCGGAGCTCGTCTCGGCCGAGGCCGTCACGTTCAGCGACGGCTCGCTCGGGTGCGCATCGCCCGGCCAGTCGTACACGCAGGCGCTGATCGACGGCATGCGCGTCGTCGTGACCGCCGACGGCCGCACCTACGACTACCGTTTCGGCGCGAGCGACTCCCCCACGCTCTGCACCCGCTGAGCCCGCGCCCCGGGCGGGGCCGCACGCCGCGCGCACGACGAAGGGGCGGGGCGCTTCGCGCACCCCGCCCCCTCGACCAGCCTTACTTCAGCTTGACCAGCAGCGCCTCACCGGCACCCGACGGGTTGTCGTAGACGACGACCATCGAGCCGAGCGGCTTCTGCGCGGCGACCTGCGCGGCATCCACCGCGACATCGACCGACGCGCTGCCGCGCGTGGGCACGTCGACGAACTGACCGTTGCTGATCGCCGGAGCGCTCGGGTCATACGTTGCCCATCCGGATGCCTCGTCGCTGCCGCCCGTCGTGCCGTACGCCGCGACGGTGTAGTCGAACGCCCCGGTGATGCCCAGGTCGCTCGCGTACACCGGCAGAAGCGCCGTGCTCGAGTCGGTCGGTGCCTGCGTCAGGAACCCGCTCGCACCGAGCGCGCCCGTCTTCGCATTGACGACGAACACCTCGGCGAGGCCGTCGGAGCTGCCCGTGCGCACCGATCCCGAGTCGTACGAGAACACGATCCAGTCGGCCTCACCGTCACGGTCGGTGTCGAGGACGACATCGAACTCGTTGCTCGCCGCGTTCGACCACCGCTTGTAGGTGTTCACCGCGAACACCAGCAGGTGATCGCCGCCCGTGGCGAACGACTGCACGCCGGCGGCACGCAGGTCGTAGCCCGTGTCGGCGAGCTCCGCCGTGGCATCCTTCGGGTCAGACAGCCCCCACGTGTACACATCGGCACTCGCCGTCGGCTGCGCCCCGAAGACGTTCCACAGGGAGATCTTCTTGGTGCCGTTCGCGACCGGCTGCTTCTTGGTGAACAGCGCCGAGGTGGGCGTCGAGACCGTCGCGTTCGAGCGCGGCACGAGCAGGTACGGCACCCGCAGCGCCCCGTCGGTCGAGGTCAGCACGATGTCACCGGAGATCTCGTAGAACGCGAACGGATCATCCGCCACGACCGAGGTCGGCACGTCCTTAGCGGATGCCACGACCGTCAGCAGGATCTTCGCCGTCGCGCCCGGGCGCACCGTGATCGACTTCGTCGACAGCCCCACCTTCGCCTTGATCGACTCGGCGGACGGCGCCGTCGTCACCTTGTAGGTGACGGGCTTCGTGCCGTCGTTGCGCACGGTGACGGTCTTGATCCCGCCGAAGCCGAGCGGCGACTCCTGGAAGCCGAAGCTCAGCGCCGACTCGCGCGCCCAGCCGCTCTCGGTGCGGAACGCATCACCCGTCGCGGTCACGGTCGTCGACACGGCCTGCGCCGCGTCGACGAGTCCGACGCCGCCGATCACGAGGTTCTGACCCGCGACCTTCTCGGGGTCCGCCGTGGAGACGACGGATGCCGCGACCTGCGGCGCGGTCCACTTCGGGTGTGCCTGGACCGACAGTGCGGCCACGCCCGCGACGTGCGGAGCTGCCATCGAGGTGCCGGACAGGATCGCCGCGCCGTTGCCCGAGCCGACATCGGCCGAGGCGATCGAGACGCCGGGAGCGGCGACATCGGGGCTGATGGCACTGTCGCCCGACCGCGGGCCCGACGACGTGAACGACGCGTAGGTGCGGAAGCCCGGGTTCGCGATCGTCGCGGCGACGATCGTCGCCGGCGCGCCGGCGGTGAACTTCGCGCCGTCGCCCGCGCGCACCCCGAGGAACGGGATCGTGACGAGGTACTCGTCGCCGGTGTCGGCGTTCTCGGTGATCTGACCCTCGTACGGCGGCAGATCGGCGGTGTTGTTGACCATGAGGACGGCCGCCGCTCCCGCCTGCTGGCCGTAAATCGCCTTGGCCACACGAGCGCAGGTGCCACGGTCGACGACCGCAAGCTGCTTACCGCCGGGCACGATGCCCGCCGCCGTGAATGCCTCTGCCGAGCAGCCGAGCTTGTTCGCTCCGGTCAGTCGCACGACGCTCAGCGTGCCGAGGCCCTCGACGGACGCGCCGTTGGCGTTGATCGCCTCGACGACCTGACCGCCGACGGTGACCTTCGCACCGGGGAAGCTCTCCGTGCTGTCGACGGCCGACACCGCGATGACGCCGTCGCCCGTCCCCGGCGAGCCGGTGAGGTACGGGTTCTGACCCGCGTTGCCCGCCGAGGCGACGACGACGACGCCCGCGCCGACCGCGTTCGCGGCGGCGACGGCATCCGGGTCATCCCCACGGCCGAACGACGACCCGAGCGACATGTTGACGACATCCATACCGTTCGCGACCGCCCAGTCGAGGGCGGCGACGACCATGTCGGTCGATCCGTCGCAGCCGAACACGCGCACGGCGTAGAGGTCGGCCTGCGGCGCGACGCCGGGGCCGACGCGGAAGGTCTTCGACGGCGTCGTGGCGTCGTAGGGGCCGGTGTAGCCCGTGCCGTCGGCGAGGACGCCCGAACCGGCGGCCGTGCCCGCGACGTGCGAGCCGTGGCCCTGGCAGTCGAGCGGGTTGTCGTCGGGGTGCGGCACCGGCTGGTACGCGTCGCTGGACGAGTCGGCGTTGTAGTCGTCGCCGACGAGGTCGATGCCGCCCTTCACGCGCGGCGCGTTCGGCCCGAACAGCGCCGGGTCGGCGGGCTCGGTCTCGGCAGCGTGCGCCGCCTCGTACGCGGCGCTCGTACCGGGGCCGCCGAAGGTGGCGTGCGTGTAGTCGATGCCGGTGTCGATGATGGCGACCTTGACGTTCTTGCCCGTGTAGCCGGTGTTCTGCCACACCTGCGGCACACCGAGGAACGGCACGGAGACCGCGTTGTCGACGGTGTAGCTGCGCGCCGGGTGGATCGCGACGACGCCCGGGAGTGCCGCGACGGCATCCAGCTCGGATGCCGGGACGGACGCCTGGATGCCGTTGTAGGCCGACTGCATCTGCGCCTGCACATCGCCGCCCTTGTCGGCGATGACATCGGCGACGGGCTCCTGCGCCTGCTCGAGCTCGCTCTTGATCGCGCCGACTTCGCCCGCGCTCAGCTCACGCCCCTTCTCGGCCTGGACGACGGCGACCGGGTCGCCCGTCATCTCGATCACGACCGAGACACGCCCGTCGGCCCCGATCGCGGCCGGTGTGAACGACGAATCGATCGCGCCGCGCGAGGCGGAGGACGGGAATCTCGACGAAGGATCGGCGTCGGGTGTGGCCGCGAGAGCCGCGGTGGCGGGCAGGGTCAGCGCGATCGCGCCGAGGGCCGCCAGGAGTCGTCGTTGCAAGCGCGTCCGCCTTTCGTGCAGGAGGGTGTGGCCGCCTCCGGGTGAGAGCCGGCTGAAAGGAGGCTATGCACCGCCTGGACGGCGCGGAAGACCGACGGCCTCCCCATGAGAGGATCCTCATTCGTTCCTAGACGAAGGTCTAGGAGTCGACTACGCGATGCGCGTCCCCGGCGGGAGCGTGCGTGCGGGTGTCCGCGTGCGCGACCACGCCCACCACAGCAGGAGCCCGGCGAGCGCCAACTGCACCGCCAGCCCCACGAACCAGCTCGGCACGGTCTGGGCGATCGTCTCTTCCGCGCTGAGCCGGTCGTCGTCGCCGTAGTACGCGTTCGTCGGGTCACACTCGTCCCACACCACCTCGAGGTCGGGCGGGATCTGTGCGGAGCGCACGCTGTACTTGAGCCACCCGAACATGTCGTCGGGGTAGCCGTCGACGAAGTTGGTCGGTGTCGCATCGGCGAGGATGACGAAGGGGTTCGCCGCGAGCATCCACCAGACGTAGTCGAAGCGGGGGACGCGGGATGTGTACGTGTCCCACTCGCTGCAGACCATCTGCTCGGGGTCGTTGTAACAGTCCGTGGTGCCGTCTTTGCAGACGATATCGCCCGACGACGCGTCGTACTCCGCGTAGCGCGACTTCGACACCTGCTCCGAGCTGACGGCCGAACCGATGAGGCCGAAGCCGATGATGCTGCCGATGGCGAGCGCCGCGACGACGAGGTAGGTCACCGCGACGGAGAACAGCGGGCGAGAGAGGATGCCGGACAGCGCCACCCCGATCGCGGCGATGATGCCTGTCTCGACGATCAGCACCACGAGCGACACCAGGACGGTGACCGCGCTGACCCCGCCGGCGAGCGTCGCGATGACGAGGAAGGGAGCGGCGACCGCGCTGAACGCGAGCCCCGTGATCCACGCGGCGAGGAGCTTGCCGAGCAGGATCTCACCGGTCGTCGCGAGCGTCACCTGCACGGGGGCGAGGGTTGCGGCATCCCGATCGCCGTTGATGCTGTTGCCACTCAGGGTCGGCGAGACGAGCAGGACGAGCAGCAGCGTGACGTACACGACGATCGAGTACACGCCCGCGCCGCCGGTGCCCCAGCCGCCGTAGGCGAGGAACGCGAGCGCCGTGACCCCGAGGAGCACGAGGGCGAAGACACCGAGGAGCACGTACCACGACACCGTCCGCACACGCTGGAGCAGTTCCAGCCGCGTGATCGTCCACAGACGCGAGGCGTTCACGAGCGGCCCCCTTCGAGATCGAGGAAGGTGTGTTCCAGCATGCCCGTGGCGGCGGCAAACTCGGCAACGGGCAGGCCCGCCGACACGAGCGCGGCGAGAGCGGCTGCCGCGCCGGCATCCGAATCGAACGCGACGAGCAGGTCGCGCCGGTCGATCGGAATGAGCGCCGCGTCGAGGCCGAGCGTCTGCGCGACGGGGAGCGCCGCGGCCTGCGCGTCGCGGTCGGCGAGGCGGATACGCCACGTGCGGTGGCGGCTCGCGGCCGCCGCGACGCGGTCGCTGCTGACCGTCGCGCCGTCGACGATGAAGACGGCGTCGTCGACGACCTCTTCGAGCTCGGAGAGCACGTGACTTGAGATGAGGATCGTCCGACCCTCGGCGGCGAGCCGGCGCAGGAGCGTGCGCAGTTCGATCCGCGCCTGCGGGTCGAGTCCCGACGCGGGTTCATCGAGCAGCAGCACGCGCGGGTCATGCACGAGTGCACGCGCGAGCCCGAGCCGCTGCTTCTGCCCGCGCGAGAACACCCGCGCGGGCGTCGCGGCGAGCCCGCGGAGTCCCACTTCGTCGAGCAGTCGCTCGGCGCCGCGCGCGGCGTGGTCGCGGTCCAGTCCGTGCAGCTGTCCCGTCATGACGAGCGTCTCACGCGCCGTCAACGACGGCCACGCGCCGAGCGCATCGGGCATCCAGCCGGTGATGGCGCGGACGGCCGCGGGGTCTGCGACGGGGTCGATGCCGCCGATGCGGAGCGTGCCGGCATCCGGGGCGAGCAGCGACGCAAGCATCAGCAGGAGCGTCGTCTTGCCCGAGCCGTTGGGGCCGACGAGGCCGGTGACCGCGCCCGCGCGCGCTTCGAGGGTGACATCGCGGACCGCGTGGACGCTCCCGAACGAGCGGCGCACGCCGGTGGCGACGATTCCGGCGGAGCTCATGGCTTCACCCTAAGGGTTCGCATATGCGCCCACCCGCACTCAGCCGAAGAACGCCAGACCCAGGTCGGGGTGGTCGACGAACACGCCGTCGACTCCGGCATCCGCGATCACCTGCCACTCGTTCTCGTAGTCGCCGTGCGCGCTTTTGTCGCGCCCACGCCGGAACTGCGGGATGAGGAACGCGTTCTCGGGGCGGCACGTCCACGTGAAGACACGCAGTCCCCGCGCGTGCGCGTCGGCGACGACGCTCGACGACCCGGCCGTGCGCCCCAGGCGGTCGGGCGCGAGGATCATCTTCTTGTCGACGCTGATGCCGTCGACGGCCGCGGCGAGGACGTCCAGGCCCGCGGGCGACGCCTGCTCGCGGTAGGTCGGGGCGTGACGCCCGCGTGCGAGGTGCAGGTCGAAGGGCGTCCCGGCCGCTTCGAGCAGGTACACATACGTGCCGCGGATGCCGGCGGCGCGCACCTCGGCCAAGACGGTCGACTCGAACGACTCGAGGAACAGCGGCAGCTCGCCGTCGCCCCAGCGCGCCGCGCGCAACTCGCGCGCGATCGTGCCGGCGACGTCGAACCCGAGGCCCGCGAAGTAGGAGGCGTGCTTGATCTCGAGCACGACGCCGATCTCGCGACCGTGGTCGAGGGATGCCTGGCGCGCGAGCCCCAGCACGTCGACGAGCCGCAGCGGCGGCTGCTCGTCGTTGAAGCTCGCGCTCGCCGGCCGCACCTGCGGCAGCCGCTCGCGGCAGCGAAGGGTCGAGAGCTCGTCCCACGTGAAGTCCTCGGTGAACCAGCCGGTGAGCTCGGTGCCGTCGATCGTCTTCGTCGTGCGGCGCCCCGCGAACTCGGGGTGATCGGCGACGTCGGTCGTGCCGCCGATCTCGTTCTCGTGGCGGACGACCAGCACGCCGTCGCGCGTGAAGACGATGTCGGGCTCGACGGCATCCACCCCGAGCGCGAAAGCAAGCTCATACGAGGATCGAGTGTGCTCGGGTCGATACCCCGGTGCACCGCGGTGCCCGATGACGAGCGGACGGCGGCGCGGCATGCTCTCCAGGCTACCGAGCGTCGGGACCGCCTCCGACCGCGGCCCGCGGTTCACAGCGTGCGCACAGCGCCAGCCCTGCGATGCCGGACGGGCGTCGGATACGCTAGATGACAGGCAGCATCCGCTGTAACCCCCTTCGTATAGGAGTGAGACCGACATGGCCTCTGGTAGCAACCCCGCCTTCAGCAACCCCGCCTTCCAGGAGCAGCGGCCGGGGCTGACCCCGCCGGCTGCCCAGGCTCAGTTCGGCGCGGCATCCGCGCAGGCGACCGACCTCGCCGCGCAGGCGCAGCTCGAGGGCGCCTTCGCCGCGCCGTCGGCCGGTGCCGTCGAGACCGGTCGCATGACCGTCGAAGACACCGTCATCAAGACGCTCGCCCTCTTCGGCATCCTGCTCGTCACCGCCGTCGTCGGCTGGGTCTGGACGATGGCCGGCGTCACGGCAACGAACCCGAGCCCGACGATCATGCCGTGGATCATCGGCGCGCTCGGCGGTTTCGTCCTGTCGATGGTCGTGATCTTCACGTCGCGCAAGAAGATCCGCCCGGCGCTCATCTTCGCGTACGCCGCGTTCGAGGGCCTGTTTATCGGCGGCATCTCTGCGTTCTTCGAGTTCATCTGGCCCGGCATCGTGCTGCAGGCCTCCCTCGCGACCCTCTCGGTCGTCGGTGTGACCCTCGCGCTCTTCGCGAGCGGCAAGGTGCGCGCCTCGAAGAAGGCCACAAAGGTCTTCATGATCGCGATGCTCGGCTACCTCGTGTTCTCGCTCATCAACGTCGTCATGATGATGTTCGGCGCCTTCCGCGGGCCGGACAGCGCGGGCCCGTTCGGCATGTTCAGCGAGCCGAGCTTCATCCTGGGCATCCCGTGGGGCGTCATCATCGGCGTCTTCGTCGTGATCATGGCGGCGTACTCGCTCGTGCTCGACTTCGACAACATCCAGCAGGGCGTGCGCAACGGCGCCCCGCGCGAGTACGGCTGGCTGGGCGCCTTCGGCCTCATGGTCACGGTCGTGTGGCTGTACGTCGAGCTCCTGCGCCTCATCGCGATCCTCCGCGGCAATAACTGAGTCGAGGCGGAGGTTGAGTAGCCGCGCGCAGCGCGGCGTATCGAAACCTTTCGCACCGCAACGACGAAGGCCCGTCCGGTTCCCCGGACGGGCCTTCGTCGTTAGATCACTCCCACTCGATCGTTCCCGGAGGCTTCGAGGTCACGTCGAGCACGACCCGGTTGACCTCACGCACCTCGTTGGTGATGCGATTCGAGATTCTCGAGAGCACGTCGTAGGGCAGGCGCGTCCAGTCGGCGGTCATGGCATCCTCGCTCGAGACCGGACGCAGGACGATCGGATGCCCGTAGGTGCGGCCGTCGCCCTGCACGCCCACCGAGCGCACGTCGGCAAGGAGCACGACGGGGCACTGCCAGATCTCGCCGTCGAGCCCGGCGCGAGTCAGCTCTTCGCGGGCGATGGCGTCGGCATCCTGCAAAATCGCGAGGCGGTCAGCGGTGACCTCACCCACGATCCGGATGCCGAGGCCGGGGCCCGGAAAGGGCTGGCGCCCCACGATCGCCTCGGGAAGGCCCAGCTCGCGGCCGATCGCGCGAACCTCGTCCTTGAAGAGGGTCCGCAGCGGCTCGACGAGCTCGAACTCGATGTCGTCGGGGAGGCCGCCGACGTTGTGGTGGCTCTTGATGTTGGCCGTGCCCGTGCCCCCGCCCGACTCGACGACGTCGGGGTAGAGCGTCCCCTGCACGAGGAAGCGGATGGGCTCGCCCTCGGCCGCCGCCTCGGCGGTGAGCTCGGCCTGCACCTTCTCGAACGCGCGGATAAACTCGCGCCCGATGATCTTGCGCTTCTGCTCGGGATCGCTGACGCCCGCGAGCGCGTTCAGGAACGTCTCGCGCGCGTCGACCGTGATGAGGCGCACACCGGTGGATGCCACGTAGTCGTTCTCGACTTGCTCGCGCTCGCCCTTGCGGAGGAGCCCGTGGTCGATGAACACCGCGACGAGCTGGTCGCCGACGGCCTCGTGCACGAGCGCCGTCGACACGGCCGAGTCGACGCCCCCCGACAGCGCGGACAGCACGCGGCCGGAGCCGACCTGCGCGCGGATCTTCGCGACCTGCTCGGCGATGACGTTGCCGCTGTTCCAGTCGGCCGGGAGACCCGCCGCCTTGTGCAGAAAGTTGACGAGCACATCCTGCCCGTAGTCGGAATGCTTCACCTCGGGGTGCCACTGCACGCCGTAGAAGCACTTCGCGGCGTTCCCGAACGCGGCCACCGGCGTCGCCGTCGTCGACGCGAGCACCTCGAAGCCCTCCGGCGCTTTCGCGACCTGGTCGCCGTGGCTCATCCACACGTTCTGCTCGGCGGGCTGGCCGCCCAGGAGCACCCCGCCGTCGCCGGCGACGACGGCATCCGTCGCGCCGTATTCGCGAAGGCCCGTGTTGGCGACCTCGCCGCCCAGCTGCTGCGCCATCACCTGGAACCCGTAGCAGATGCCGAGCGTCGGCACGCCAAGCTGCAGGATGCCGGGGTCGAGGGTGGGCGCGCCGGGCTCGTACACCGACGAGGGACCGCCCGAGAGGATGAGCGCGACAGGCTCTTTCGCCGCGATGTCGGCGGCGGATGCGGTGTGCGGCACGATCTCGCTGTAGACACCCGCCTCGCGGACGCGTCGGGCGATCAGCTGTGCGTACTGCGCGCCGAAGTCGACGACGAGGACGGGACGCTGCTCGGTCTGGGTCTCGGTGGTCACCGGGTGCCTTCCGTGGCGGGGAGGGTGGGGGCTGCGGATGCCTCTGCCGCTTCGCGCTGCGCGAGGTACGCGCGCACTTCGCGGCCGACGCGCGCCTCCATGAAGAACGACAGGAGCGGCACGATGCCGCCGAGGGCGAGCGTCACGAAGCGCACGAAGCCCCAGCGCATGAGGCTCCACACGCGGAAGCACGCGAAGAGGTAGATGACGTAGAACCAGCCGTGCGCGATCAGGATGCCGAGGCTGAGGTTGACGCCGTCGCCGGTCGACTCGTGGCCGGTGGCCGTCTCGACGACCGGTGCGAACCAGAGGAACCCGCCCGACCCGCCGAGGAAGAGCTCGTAGCCGAGCGCGTACTTCACCACCATCTCCGCGCACAGCAGCAACAGCATGACGCCCGTGATGATCGACGCGATCTGGTAGAACTTTAGCGCCCCGCGGATCGCCGGAAAGGTGGCGAGTTTCGGCTGAGGCATGGCCCCCATTCTAGTCGGCCGCGCTCGCGGGCTCGGCCGCGGTCACGGGCTCGGACCCCGGCCCGAGCCGGCGCGGTGCGACTGGATGCGCAGCGCAGCGCGCGCCTCAGGCTTCGGCGGGTGCCGTCTCGAGCTCCTCGAGTGCCTCGAGCTCCTTCTCCCAGGCATCCTTCGTCAGGCGGTACCACATGTAGAACGCGAAGCCCGCGAAGATCGCCCACTCGACGGCGTAGAAGATGTTGAGCCAGTTGACGTTGGACCCCTCCTCCGGCGCGGGGGAGTCGATCGCGAGCACGGATGCCGGCGCATCCACGGGCCCGAGGGTATCTCGGTCGGCGACGAGATAGGGGCGGTAGACGTTGAGCCCGTCGACGTCGTGCCATCGGCCCAGCAGCGCCGCGGGTGACATCCGCGTCATGTCGGTCGCGGGTCCGCCACGCGGAGGGAGCACCGGACCCTCATCGGAGATCAGACGACCCGTGAGCTCGACGGCGCCGTAATCGATGGCTGTGAGGGATGCCTCCCACTCGGCAACGGCCGCGTCGGCGTCTGCGCGCGTGCGCGTCCACCCGAGCGCGACCGCGATCGAGGTCGGCGGTTCGATTCGCTCGCCGCCTTCACCCTCCGCGACGCGCAGCTGACCGGTGACCCAGTAGCCCTCCTCGCCGCCGTTGAACCGCGACGAGACGACGAGGAAGTCGCCCGCGACCCAGTATCCGGCGACGCTCACCCGCTGCCCGACGAGCGGCTCGGGCAGGTACTCCCCCGGCGCCGTGACGTCGGCGATCGGACGCACCTGCTCGGTCGCTCCAGGCGGCGGCGGATCGGTGTCGATCGCGCGCCCCAGCTGCCACTGCCCGAGCCACGCGAAGACGGCCGCGACCAGCAGTGCGAACGCGAGCATGCCGAGCCACCAGGGCCGCAGCATCACCTCACGCAGCGTCGGCGGGAAGACCTCCGGATCGACCGGCGCAGCTACCTCGGCGGCATCCATCAGTTCGCGGCGTACGGCGCGACGACGACCTCGACGCGCTGGAACTCCTTGAGGTCCGAGTAGCCGGTCGTTGCCATCGACTTCTTGAGCGCTCCGATGAGGTTCGCGGTGCCGTCGGCGACGGGCGCCGGGCCGTAGAGCACCTGCTCGAGCGGGCCGACCTGGCCCACCTCGACGCGCTTGCCGCGCGGGAGCTTCGAGTGGTGCGCCTCGGGGCCCCAGTGAAAGCCGCGGCCGGGCGCGTCGGTCGAGCGCGCGAGCGCGACGCCGAGCATGACGGCATCCGCCCCCATCGCGAGGGCCTTGACGATGTCTCCCGAGGTGCCGACGCCGCCGTCGGCGATGACGTGCACGTAGCGCCCGCCCGACTCGTCGAGGTAGTCGCGGCGGGCGCCCGCGACATCGGCCACCGCCGTCGCCATCGGCGCATGGATGCCGAGGGTCGCCCGCGTGGTGGATGCCGCTCCCCCGCCGAATCCGACGAGGACGCCCGCCGCGCCCGTGCGCATGAGGTGCAAAGCCGCCGTGTAGGTCGAGGCGCCGCCGACGATGACGGGAACGTCGAGGTCGTAGATGAACTTCTTGAGGTTGAGCGGCTCGGCATCGCTCGAGACGTGCTCGGCCGACACCGTCGTGCCGCGGATGACGAAGAGGTCGACGCCGGCCGCGACGACGGTCTCGTACAGATCCTGCGTGCGCTGCGGGGTGAGGGCACCGGCGACGGTGACCCCGCCCGCGCGGATCTCGGCGAGCCGATCGCGCACGAGCTCGGGCTTGATCGGCTCGGAGTAGAGCTCCTGCATCCGTCGCGTCGCGTCGGTGGCAGGCAGCGCCGCGATCTCGGCGAGAAGGGGCTCGGGGTCGTCGTAGCGCGTCCACACGCCCTCGAGGTCGAGGACGCCGAGGCCGCCGAGCTGGCCGAGCATGATCGCGGTCGTCGGGCTCATGACGGAGTCCATCGGCGCACCGAGAACGGGGATGCCGAAGCCGAAGGCGTCGATCGACCACGCGGTCGAGACGTCCTCGGGGTTGCGGGTGCGCCGCGAGGGCACGACGGCGATGTCGTCGAACGCGTACGCGCGGCGCGCGCGCTTGGCGCGGCCGAGCTCGATCTCCATGGTCACAACCCCAGCCTACCCGCACCCCGGCATCCGGCCCTTGCCGAGAAACCCGTCGCCGCAGCGAGACATCACTCGCGCCTCGAGAAACCACGGGTGCACGGGTTTCTCAGCACGCGCGTGGTTTCTCACGCGGCGGGCCTCCGCGGCGCGGGCGGGCTATCGCTTGTAGTTGGGCGCCTCGACGACGATCTGGACGTCGTGGGGGTGGCTCTCCTTGAGACCCGCGGCCGTGATGCGCACGAACTTGCCGCGCTCCTTGAGCTCGCCGATCGTGCGGGCGCCGACGTAGAACATCGACTGGCGGAGCCCTCCGACGAGCTGGTACGCGACCGCCGAGACGGGGCCGCGGTACGCGACCTGGCCCTCGATTCCCTCCGGGATCAGCTTGTCGTCCGAGGGGATGTCGGCCTGGAAGTAGCGGTCCTTCGAGTACGAGGTCTTCTTGCCGCGCGTCTGCATCGCCCCGAGCGAGCCCATGCCGCGGTATAGCTTGAACTGCTTGCCGCCCTGGAAGACGATCTCGCCCGGCGACTCGTCGGTGCCGGCAAGGAGCGACCCGAGCATGACGGTGTCCGCGCCCGCGACGAGCGCCTTCGCGATGTCGCCCGAGTACTGCAGGCCGCCGTCTGCGATGATGGGGATGCCGGCATCCCGAGCCGCCTGATACGCCTCCCAGATCGCGGTGATCTGCGGCACGCCGACGCCCGCGACGATGCGCGTCGTGCAGATCGAGCCCGGGCCGACGCCGACCTTGACCGCATCCACACCGGCGTCGATGAGCGCCTGCGCGCCCTCGCGGGTCGCTACGTTGCCACCGATGATGTCGATGTGCGCGAAGGATTCGTCGGCCTTGAGGCGCGTGACCATGTCGATGACGCCCTGCGACTGGCCGTTCGCGGTGTCGACCACGATGACGTCGACACCCGCGTCGCGGAGGGCCTCGGCGCGCTCCCACGCGTCGCCGAAGAACCCGATCGCCGCGCCCACGCGCAGACGCCCCTGGTCATCCTTCGTCGCAAGCGGGTACTTCTCGCTCTTGTCGAAGTCCTTGATCGTGATGAGGCCGGCGAGGCGCCCGTCGTCGTCGATGAGCGGGAGCTTCTCGACCCGGTGCTGCGCAAAAAGGGCGATGACCTCGTTCGCGCCGATGCCGACCCGCCCGGTGACCAGCCCCTCGGAGGTCATGACGTCGCGAACCTTCGTGGTCTGCCGCTCGAAGCCCGAGACGAAGCGCATGTCGCGGTTCGTGATGATGCCGACCAGGCGCCCGCCCTCGTCGATGACCGGGAGCCCCGAGATGCGGTACTGCCCGCACAGCGCGTCGACCTCTTCGATCGTCGCGTCGGGGGTCGTCGTGATGGGGTCGGTGATCATGCCCGACTCGCTGCGCTTGACCTGGTCGACCATCGCCGCCTGGTCGGAGATCGAGAGATTCCGGTGCACGATGCCGAGGCCACCCTGGCGCGCCATCGCGATCGCCATGCGCGCTTCGCTCACCGTGTCCATGGCGGCAGAGAGCAACGGGGTCGCGACCGTGATCCGGCGCGTCACGCGCGAGGAGGTGTCGGCCTCGGAGGGGATGACGTCGGTGTGTCCCGGGAGGAGCAGCACGTCGTCGTAGGTCAATCCCACGAAACCGAACGGGTCGTTGTACTCCACGTGTGCTCCCTGCCTGTCACCCCTGCGCCTGTACTCGATCCTAAGGCGCGGGCGCCGCGGTTCATTCCCGCCGAGGACCCCTTCCGCGCCCCCGGAAACAAGCGACACGTAGGCGGAAACAAAACCGACACATTACGCTCGTACCGTCGTTGATCATTGTCGATGCGACCGCATCACGCCTTGGTGCGCCGGACTGGAGGATCTTTTGAGACCCACGACCCTCACCGCGCGGAACCCGCTGAGGTGGTTCGTGCTCGCCGCGTTGGCCCTCTGTGCCGCGGCCGCACTGCTGCTGTCCAGCGGTTCCGCCGCCTTCGCCGCCGCCCCGGACACACCCGGCGGCGACCAGGAGAAGACCGACTTCTACTTCGGCGGCGTCATCACGAACGCCGAGGAGCCGGTGCCCGATGTGACGGTGCGGGTGACCGGCGGAGGTTTCGAAGCCGAGACGGTGACGGATGCCGAAGGCAAGTGGCGCCTCTACGTTCCCGAGAAGGACACCTACACACTCATCGTCGACGAGTCGACGCTCCCCGACGGCGTTATCGTCGACCCGACGCAGCTGCCCGAGGGCCTGCAGCCCAAGCAGGGCACGACGGGCGAGTTCGAGGTCGAGTTCGGTCTGACGAACACGAAGATCGTGAACCTGTTCCTCGGCGCGGGCGAGCGGGTGACACAGTCGTTCGCCGATCAGCTCGCCGTGCGCCTCGTAAACGGCTTGAACTTCGGTCTCCTCCTCGCCCTCGCATCCATGGGCGCAGCGCTCATCTTCGGGACGACGGGCCTGTCAAACTTCGCGCACGGCGAGATGGTGACCTTCGGGGCACTCGTCGCGCTCGTCTTCAGCACGTTCTGGCAGCTGCCGCTGTGGATCGGCATCGCCGCCGCCGTCCTCGGAGGCGCGGCCCTGGGGCTGGCGATGGATGCCGGGCTCTGGCGCCCGCTGCGACGTAAAGGCCTCGGGGTCGTCCAGCTGATGATCGTGAGCATCGGCCTCTCGCTGACCCTTCGCTACATCTTCCAGTTCATGATCGGCGGATCGACCTACCAACTCGTCGGTGCGAGCCCGCAGCCCTTCCAGTGGGGGCCGATCTCGCTGTCGTACATCGACCTCATCAGCATGGGCGTGAGCGTTGCCGTGATCCTCGGCGTCGCCTACTTCCTCTTGCGCACCCGCATCGGCAAGGCGACGCGCGCGATCTCCGACAACCCCCAGCTCGCCTCGGCATCGGGAATCAACGTCGACCGCGTCATCCGGATCGTGTGGGTGATCGCGGGCGCACTCGCGGCGGTCTCCGGCGTCCTGTGGGCGTACTTCCGGCCCGGCGTGCAGTGGAACATGGGAACGCAGATGCTGCTTCTGATCTTCGCCGCGATCACGCTCGGCGGACTCGGCACCGCATTCGGCGCTTTGCTCGGATCGCTCATCGTCGGTCTCGTCGTCGAGGTATCGACACTGTGGATCCCGTCCGACCTCAAGTACGCCGGCGCGCTGGTGGTACTGATCCTCATCCTGCTAGTGAGGCCACAGGGTCTGCTCGGTCGTAAAGAAAGGCTCGGGTGACCGATATGGATTGGGGCGCTATTCTCACCAACACGCTCAGCTACCTGCTGAGCCCCGTCACGATCGCCTACGCGCTCGCGGCGACCGGCCTCGCCGTGCACTTCGGCTACGCGGGCCTGCTGAACTTCGGCATGGCCGGCTTCATGGCGCTGGGCGCCTACGGCTACGCCATCTCGATCCTGACCTTCGGGTTCCCGTGGTGGCTCGCGATGCTCGTCGGGCTCGTGCTCGCGGCCGTGTTCGCCTTCATCCTCGGCATCCCGACCCTGCGCCTGCGCGCCGACTATCTGGCGATCGTGACGATCGCCGCGGCCGAGATCGTGCGCCTGCTGTTCACGACCCAGGTGTTCGACGAGTGGACGAACTCGGCCGACGGCCTCGGCAACTACAACGGCAGCTTCCAGTCGGCGAACCCGTTCCCGCAGCTCGAGGGCGGCGCGAAGTACGGGTGGGGTCCGTGGCAGTTCACGGCCGCGCAACTGTGGGTTGTCGTGTTCGGTCTGATCCTTCTCGCCGTGTCGCTGTTCGTCGTGTGGTCGCTCATGCGCAGCCCGTGGGGGCGCGTGCTCAAGGGCATCCGTGAAGACGAGGATGCCGTGCGCTCGCTCGGCAAGAACGTCTTCGCCTACAAGATGCAGGCGCTCATCGTCGGTGGCGTGATCGGCGCCCTCGGCGGCATCGTGTACGTGCTGCCGTCGGCGGTGATCCCGTCGAGCTACACGACGGCCCTCACCTTCTTCCTCTGGACGATTCTGCTCCTGGGCGGCGCGTCGACGATCTTCGGGCCGAGCCTGGGCGCCGTCCTCTTCTGGATGGTCATGGCGCTCCTGGGCAACCTGCTCCCGCAGATGGCGCAGGCCGGGTGGCTGCCGATGACCGACATTCAGGCGGGAACGCTCCGCTACATCCTCGTGGGCGTCTCGCTCATGCTCCTCGTGATCTTCAGGCCGCAGGGCATCCTCGGCGACAAGAGGGAGATGACCTTTGTCAAGTGATCAGATTCCGACGGGCGCCGAGGCACCCGTCGCAACCCCCACTCCGACCGGCAGCATCCCGCGGCCCAAGGCGACCGGGCTCGCGAAGGGTCCGGCAGCGCCCGGCGTCGCCAAGACCGATCCGATCATGGTCGTCGATAACGTCACGCGACGCTTCGGCGGACTCACCGCCGTCGACGTCGCGCACCTCGAGATCCCGCGCGGCGCAATCACGGCTCTCATCGGCCCGAACGGCGCCGGCAAGACGACGCTGTTCAATCTGCTGTGCGGCTTCGACAAGCCGAACACCGGCACCTGGTCGTACGACGGTAAGAACCTCGCCGGCATCCCGGCCTTCAAGGTCGCGCGGATGGGTCAGGTGCGCACGTTCCAGCTCACGAAGGCCCTGTCGCTTCTCACGGTGCTCGAGAACATGAAGCTCGGGGCACCCAAGCAGAAGGGCGAGAAGTTCTGGGCGTCGTTCGTGCCGAGCGCCTGGCGCGGCCAGGAAGAAGCGAACGAAGAGAAGGCCCGTGGGCTACTGCAGCGCTTCAAGCTGGATGCCAAGGAGAAGGATTTCGCCGCCTCGCTCTCGGGCGGTCAGCGCAAGCTCCTCGAGATGGCGCGCGCGCTCATGAGTGACCCGAACCTCGTCATGCTCGACGAGCCGATGGCCGGCGTCAACCCGGCGCTGACGCAGTCGCTGCTCGATCACATCCTCGACCTCAAGGACCTCGGCGTCACGGTGCTCTTCGTCGAGCACGACATGCACATGGTCCGCCACATCGCCGACTGGGTCGTCGTGATGGCGGAGGGCAAGGTCGTTGCCGAAGGCCCGCCCGACACCGTCATGGAAGACCAGGCCGTCATCGACGCGTACCTCGGCAGCCACCAGGACGTCGACCTCGGTGTCGTCACCGGCCGCGTCGCGGGCGAGATCGACGACGCGGCTCAGGAGCTGCTCGAGGAGATCAAAGAGGACGAGGCGGCCTCGATCGCCTCGGCCGAGGAGGAGAACAAGTGAGCACGAACACTGCTGCGCTGAGCCCCACCTCGGGCCCGTCGACGGCCGACATCGTCGTCGAGATCACCGATATGACCGCGGGGTACCTGCCCGGCATCAACATCATCAACGGCGCGAACCTCGTCGCCCGCAAGGGTGAGCTGATCGGCATCATCGGCCCGAACGGCGCCGGCAAGTCGACGCTGCTGAAGTCGATCTTCGGCCTGGTGAAGGTGCGCGGCGGCGACATCACCCTGAACGGCGAGTCGATCGTAGGCCTCAAGGCCGACAAACTCGTCCAGCGCGGCGTCGCGTTCGTGCCGCAGACGAACAACGTCTTCCCCTCGCTCTCGATCGAGGAGAACCTGCAGATGGGGCTCTATCAGAACCCCAAGATCTACAGCGAACGTCTCGAGTTCGTCACCGGCATCTTTGCCGAGCTCGGCAAGCGCCTAAAGCAACGTGCGGGCTCGCTCTCCGGCGGTGAGCGCCAGATGGTCGCCATGAGCCGTGCGCTCATGATGGACCCGTCGGTGCTGCTGCTCGACGAGCCCTCGGCGGGGCTCTCGCCCGTCCGCCAGGACGACGCGTTCATCCGCGTCTCCGACATCAACAAGGCGGGCGTGACGACCATCATGGTCGAGCAGAACGCCCGTCGTTGCCTGCAGATCTGCGACCGCGGTTATGTCCTCGACCAGGGTCGCGATGCCCACCAGGGCACCGGCCGCGACCTGCTGAACGACCCGCAGGTCATCGGCCTGTACCTCGGCACGTTGGGTGCCGACGAGCACTGACCCCGCGCACGCGCGAAGAAGGCGGTGGATGCCCGGCATCCACCGCCTTCTTCGTGTGCGTGTCCCCACACGCAGGTTTCCTCCGCGGAACGGGAAGGGCCCCGGATCGCTCCGGGGCCCTTCCGTGTGCGTGAGACTCAGCGGGTCTCGATGCGGGTGTACATGTTGTCGGCACCGTACTGGAAGATGCCGATGGACGCCTCCGTCGGGTCGCCAGCCTCGTCAAAGGTGATCGGGCCGGAGTATCCGTCGTAGTCCGCGACACCGCCGCCGAGGATGATGTCGGCGCAGTCGGCGAACGAGGTGCACTTCTCACCGTCGCCCGAACCGCCCGAGACTTCCTGCAACTTCGTGGCCATGTCGGCACCGGTGGTGCCGCCCGAGGCGAGCGCCGCGAGTGCGAGCAGGACGACCGCGTCGTAGGACTCAGCGGAGTACGAGTAGTCCTCGAGCTCGGCGTTGCCTGCGGCGACCCACGAGTCGTTCACGCGCGTCTGGAAGTCGTCCGACAGCTCGGGGCCGGGGAGCGTTCCCTTGGCGCCCTCGAGCGACACGGAGACCTGGTCGCCGTAGTTCGAGAGGTTTCCGTCGACGAGGTAGAAGTTCTTCGCCTCGGCGCCGGCGTTCACCAGCAGCGGGGCGATCGTCTTGAACTGGTCGAAGGTGATCAGCACGATCGCGTCGGGCTTGGCAGCCATGATCGTCGCGACCTGCGCGTCGAACGAGCTGTCGCCGTCGTTGTAGGACGCCTCGGCGACGACGGAACCGCCGGTGCCCTCGAAGACCTCCTTGACGACGCCGAACAGGCCGGTGCCGTACGCGTCGTTCTGGTAGATGATGCCGATGTTCTTGTGGCCATCTTCGGCGACGAGGTTGCCGAGCACCTCACCCTGGAGCAGGTCGCTCGGAGCGGTGCGCCAGTAGAGGTTGTCGTCATCCCACGTCGTGAAGTCGGGCGACGTGTTCGCCGGCGAGAAGGTGATGATGCCCGCGTCGACGTTCGAGTCGAGGAAGAGCTTCGTCACGCCGGATGCCGCGGCACCGATCATCGCCGAGACACCCGCGCTCTGGAGCTTGGGAACCGTCGTCTCGAACGCCTTGTTGTCGGCGTCACCCGAGTCGCCCGGGGTGAAGTCGATCGTGACGCCCTTGGCGGCCTCATTGACCTCCTCGACGGCGAGCTGGACACCGGCCTGCTCGGGCGGGCCGAGGAAGGCGAGGCTTCCGGTCTGGGGCAGCACGCTGCCGATCTTCAGGGTCAGGTCCTCGGCGGGACCTGCACTCCCGCTGGGCTCCGTCGAACCTCCGCCGGCACAGCCGGCGAGAAGGATTGCGCTGACAGCGGTAACGGCGATGGCGCCAGAAACCTTGCCGGCACGCGAACGCGTAAAGACGCTCATGTTGCTCCTTGCTTTCTTTGAACACGGGCCACCTCGGGAGGCCGCTCCAGTGCGTCAAACCTAACCGCCTCGCGGTCTCAGCAATGTTGCAATGCGTTAACGGTGTGTCACGTGTCGGTCACGGTGCGATAACGGTCGTCGCGGTCAGACGATGTCGCCTATCGCACGGGGCGCGCGCGAGCGGCGCGCGTGCTGGAGAGAGTCGACCGTGAGCACCGCGAGCGCGACCCAGACGAGGCCAAATCCGACCCACCGCTCGAGGGGCATCGGCTCGTGCATGATGAGCCAGCCGGTGAGGAACTGCATGATCGGTGCGACGAACTGCAGCATGCCGATGAGGGTCAGCGGCGCGCGGCGCGCGCCCGCCGCGAACAGCAGCAGCGGAATGGCGGTGACCGCCCCCGCGAGGACGAGCAGCACCGCGTGGCCCGCACCTGCCGTGCCGATCGTCAGCCCCGTCGTCATCGCGACGACGACCACCTGCACGATCGCGATCGGCGTGAGCCAGAGCGATTCGAGCGTGAGTCCGCTGATGGCATCCACTTCGGGACCGATCTGCTTCTTGACGAGGCCGTACGTGCCGAAGGATGCCGCGAGGGTCAGCGCGATCCACGGGAACGATCCGTAGCCGATGATGATCACCCCGACGGCGATCGCGGCGATCGCGATCGCGACCCACTGAGCGGCGCGCAGTCGCTCGCCGAGCACCAGCACGCCCAGCAGCACCGTCACGATCGGGTTGATGAAGTAGCCGAGGCTCCCCTCGATGACGTGTCCCGTCAGGATGCCGATGAGGAAGACCTGCCAGTTCACGTAGATGAGCAGGCCCGCGATGATCGTCCAGAACACGAGCCGCTTGTTGCGCAGGATCGCGAGGAGCTTCGGCCACGTGCGGGTGACGGTGAGCAGGAGCGCGCAGAACAGCAGCGAGAAGAGGATGCGCCACGCGACGAGCTCCCACGGGCCGGTGGGGCTGAGCGTCAGAAAGTACAGCGGCAGGAAGCCCCAGAGGAAGTACGCGCCGAACGCGTAGAACCCGCCGAGGGTCTCTTCGCGGGCGGACTCCTCGGGTGTCATGAGACAAAGCCTAGAACGGTCATGACGCCCACGGGGTCGCGGAGGGCCCGGCATCCTGCCGTTCGTCGCCGACATCCTGCCAACGCGAGAAGCCCCCGGCGAACCGGGGGCTTCTCTGGTGTTTCTCTGTTGCGCTGGGGAGCGCGCGGGGATCAGCGGACGACGACCGCCAGGACGTCGCGAGCGGACAGGACGAGGTACTCGTCGCCGCCGAACTTCACCTCGGTGCCGCCGTACTTGCTGTAGAGCACGCGGTCGCCCACGGCGACGTCGAGCGGAACGCGGTTGCCGTTGTCGTCGATGCGACCGGGGCCAACCGCCACGACTTCACCCTCCTGGGGCTTCTCCTTGGCGGTGTCGGGGATGACGAGACCGCTGGACGTGACCTGCTCGGCCTCGACCTGCTTGATGACGATGCGGTCCTCGAGCGGCTTGATGGAAACCGACACGGTTTACCTCTTTCTGGCTTGGCGTGATGCTTCAAGACTCGTTAGCACCCACAGGGGTGGAGTGCTAACGCAAGTCTAGAGCGCGGCTGGCACTCATGCAACGCGAGTGCCAACTCTGTGTCCCCTGGTGATCGAGTGCCGGCGCGTAGCGCCGGTGTATCGAGATCATCCCCACCACCGGGAACCCTAGGCTGGGCGAATGGACCTCGCCGAGCTGACCGCGCTGCTCACGCCGGAGGGGCTGCGGCTCGTCGATGAGCTGGGCGAGCTGGCATCCACCGACGACGTCGCCGCGGCCGTCTCGCGCCTGCGGGCGGCGGGGCTCTCGCCCGACCTCGTCTCGGCCGCCGTCGGCCAGGCGCGCCTGCGCACCCGCGCGCGGGCGAAGTTCGGCGAGTTCGCGGACCGCATGCTGTTCACCCGCGCGGGACTCGAGCAGTCGACGCGGCTCGAGATCGGCGCGCGCCACGCGGGGCGCTTTCGGGATGCCGGCATCCGCCGGGTCGCGGACCTCGGCTGCGGAATCGGCGGCGATGCGCTCGCGTTCGCGGGACTCGGTCTCGAGGTCGACGCCGTCGAGGCCGACGAGGTGACCGCCGCCCTCGCCGCGTACAACCTCGCTCCGTTCGGCGACGCGGCGCGGGTGCGTCACGCGCGCGCCGAGGATGTCGAGATCGAGGCGGATGCCGTGTGGCTCGACCCCGCGCGCCGCACGGCCGGCCACGACGAGACCACGCGCGTCGGCGCGGGCGAGTGGTCGCCGCCGCTCGACTGGGTGTTCGCGCTCGCCTCACGCCTTCCCGCGGGCATCAAGCTCGGGCCCGCGTTCGACCGCACGCTGATTCCGGAGGGCGTCGAGGCGCAGTGGATCTCGGTCGACGGCTCGACGATCGAACTCGTGCTGTGGACCGGCATCCTCGCCCGTCCCGGCGTGCGGCGGGCGGCGCTCGTCATCCGCGGGGGCGCGGCGGCCGAGCTCACCGCGGAGGCCGACACCGATGACGCGCCCGTGCGCGCGCTCGGCGAATACCTGCACGAGCCCGAGGGCGCCGTCATCCGCGCTCGCCTCATCGGCGAGGTCGCGCGACAGCTGGATGCCGGCATGCTCGACCCGAAGATCGCGTACCTCACTTCGGATGCCGCGGCGGGCACTCCGTTCGTGCAGTCGTTCCGGGTGCGCGAGCAGCTGCCGAGCGACGTCAAGGCGCTCGGGCGGGCGCTGCGCGAGCGGGGCATCGGGACGCTCGAGATCAAGAAGCGCGGGGTCGACGTCGACCCCGCCGCCCTGCGCAAGCGCCTCGCCCTCCGCGGCCCCGAGTCGGCGACGCTGATCCTGACCCGCGTCGGCTCCCGCCGCCTGACGCTGCTGGCCGACCGCGCCTGACCCCCTCCCCTCCGCGAGACCCGGTTTGTGCGTCGAGATGTACGTGCATGAACGCGCATCTCGACGCACAGAGGCGGTCTCGCGGAGAAGTGGCGGGCGTCAGCCGAAGAGCGGGCCCTGAGTGGATGCCCACCACAGCCAGCCGGCGCTGTAGACGAGCGAGACGACGCTCAGGCACAGCGCCCACACCGCGACCGCGCGCGACTCCCACGGGCGGCGTAGCGCCGCGATCGCGAGCCCCGCGCCGATGAGGCCGATCAGGAAGCCCCAGCCGACGAGGAACGAAACGATCAGACCCAGGATGCCGAACGTCAGCGCCCACCAGCCGCTGCGCGGCAGCGGTGGCGCCTCGGCGGGCTGTGGCTCCCACGCCTCCTCGGGGCGCACGGTCACCGCGATCGGCACCGGCTCGGTCAGCTCGCGCTGGAATCCGCCGCGGTGCTCGCCGGGGAGCACCGCGGTGGCCGCATCGGCGATGTCGTCCGAGGTGGGCTCGATCAGCGGCGGACGCGAGATCGGCGCCGCAGCCTCTTCGGCCTGAGGTGGTCGTCGCGCGCGACGCGGGGTCGAGTCGGTCATCGCGCACCCGCCCAGATGGCATCCGGCGCGTCGGTGTCGACCGACTCCGCCACCTGGATCTCGGTGACCGGCAGGGTCGAATCGGCGCCGAATGCGAGCGTCGAGGGCCGCCGGCCGCTCGAGATGAGCTGCGCCGCGAGCGCCGCGATCATCGCCCCATTGTCGGTGCAGAGGCTCAGCGGCGGGATGCGCACCGCGACCCCCGCCTCCGCCGCGCGCGCGAGCGCGACCTCGCGCAGGCGCCGGTTGGCGATGACGCCCCCGCCGAGCAGCAGTCGCGGCACGCCGTGGCGCTCGCAGGCATCCAGAGCCTTCGTCACGAGCACGTCGACGACGGCTTCGCGGAACGACGCGGCGACATCGGGCACCGACACCTCGGCGCCCGTGGCCTCGGCCTGCTCGACCCACCGCGCGACGGCGGTCTTCAGCCCCGAGAACGAGAAGTCGTAGCGATGCTCGGCCATGTCGGATGCCCGCGACAAGCCGCGCGGAAAGCGGATCGCGGTCGGGTCGCCGGTTGCGGCGGCCCGGTCGATCTCGGGGCCGCCGGGGTAGGGAAGGCCCAGGATGCGGGCGATCTTGTCGAACGCCTCGCCCGCCGCGTCATCGACGGTCTCGCCGAGCAGCTCGACATCCGAGACGAGATCGCGCACGAGCAGGAGCGAGGTGTGCCCGCCGCTCACGAGCAGCGCGATCGTCGGGTACTCGACCTGGTCGCCCGCGAGAAGGTCGGCGGCGATGTGCCCGACGAGGTGGTTGACGGCGTACAGCGGCGTGCCGAGCCCGACCGCGAGGGCCTTCGCGGCGCCGACGCCGACCATGAGGGCGCCCGCGAGACCCGGCCCGCTCGTGACGGCGACGGCATCCAGGTCATCCAGCGCGATACCCGCCTCCGCGACGGCGGCCTCGATCGCGGGCTGCAGCGCCTCAAGGTGCGCGCGCGCCGCGACCTCGGGCACGACTCCCCCGTACCGCGCGTGCTCGTCCATCGAGCTCGCGATCGTGTTGCTGAGGAGGGTCCGGCCGCGGACGATCCCGATGCCGGTCTCGTCGCAGCTCGTCTCGATGCCGAGCACGAGGGGTTCGGCGGCGCTCACGTGCATGCTCCCGCATCGGCGGGGTCGGATGCCCGAGCCGCGGCCCACGCGCCGAGGTCGAGCTTCATGACGACGGCGTCGACGTCGTCGGGCTGGTAGTAGCGGGGGCGGCGGCCGATCTCGGCGAAGCCCTCCGAGGCGTAGAGGCCGGCCGCGACGGGGTTGTCGGCGCGCACCTCGAGGAACAGCTCCCGCGCGCCGCGCGCGTGCGCCGCCTCGATCAGTGCGTGCAGGAGCGTCCGCCCCCGACCCCGGCCCCGCGCGGCGTCCGCGATCGCGATGGTCTGGATGTCGGCATCCGCGCCGCCGCGCACCGCGCGCACGCCACCGTAGCCGACGATGCGCCCCGCCTCGACGTCGACGACGTACGCCCCGTGCGGCGAGGCGAGCTCTTCGCGCATCATGGCGTCGCTCCAGGCATCCGTGGGGAAGGATGCCCGCTCGATCCCCATGATCGCGGCCAGGTCGCCGGGGGTCGCGGCGCGGAGGCTCATGCGCTCACCCGCTTCGGGCCGGCGGGGAGCGTGACATCGGGCGCGCGCAGGTACAACGGTTCGGGGCCGGTGAGCGTGCGGCCGGCCGCGACGGCGCGCGCGGCGAGCGCCCCGATCATCGCCGCCGAGATCGCGGTGACGTCGTGGCGGCGCGCGCCGTGGTCGGCGAGCACGGCGTCGATCGCGTCGCGCGGCACCAGCGCCGGCCCCTCGACCCGGAGCGGGATGCCGTCGTCGTCGATGCCGTCGTAGATCGAATACGCGAACTCGCGGCGGCGGGCATCCGTCACGATCGCGAAGCGTTCATCGTCGCCGAACGGGTCGGCGAGGGCTGCCCCGAGGATGACCGCGAGCGCCGCCGCGTCGTGGCTCGGGACCGCGACGACGGGCAGGTCGCGCGCGAGCGCGAACGCCCGCGCGGCGGCGATCCCGACGCGCAGGCCCGTGAACGGCCCCGGTCCCATGCCCGCGGCGACGTGCGTCAGGGTGACCGGCTCGGCGGCGGATGTCTGCCCGATCGGTCCGCGCGCGGCATCCGCGAGCGCGGTCTGCAGCAGGGTGCCGATCGCCTCGGCGTGCCCGAGCGGGTTGTCGCTGGATGCCTCGGACCGCACCACTCCGTCGGCTTCGACGACGGCGACGGCCGTGCCGAGCGAGGTGTCGATGCCGAGGATCACGCCCTCCAGCGTACGCGGCGCGGCGGTGCGGCGAGCCGAGTGCTCAAGCCACCGCGCGTTGAGCGAGGGCCGAAGGCCGAGTCGAAACGCCTCGCGCTCAGGGCCGGCGGCTGATCCGGACGAGCCGGGGCGTCTCGGCATCCAGGTCTTCGCCGTGCGAGAACCCGCCGCAGGCGGTGTCGACGCCGCGACCGTTCCACTCGCGGTCGATCTCGACCTCCCACCACGTGTCGGCGACGGCCGTGGCGAAGGGTGCCGCCCACTCGGCGACGACGACCGACCGCGCGAAGTCGATGTCGAGGTCGTCGAGCTCGCCGTCGGTGCCGAGGCGGTAGGCGTCCACGTGCACGAGGGAGGGGCCCTCGACGAGCGACGGATGCGTCCGCGCGATCACGAACGTCGGGCTCTGCACCCGGCCGCGGACGTCGAGCGCTGCCGCGATCCCGCGGGTGAGCGTCGTCTTGCCCGCGCCGAGCGGCCCGGTGAGCACGACGAGGTCACCCCCGCGCAGCGCCGCTCCCAACTCGCGCCCGAGCTGTTCCATCGCCTCCGGCGAGGTGACCTCCCGCTCGCCGACGAACGCGTCGAGGCCGGTCACGCGTTACCCCTGTACCGTTTGCAGGACCGACTCGCCCGCGCGGGCGCGGGGCCCCCGGAAATCCGGGGTTCACCAGAGCCCGCGGCGGAGCTGATCCTGCACACGGTACGCAAGGACCGGGTCACCGCCCGACCTCCCGACGCGGCACGCGCGGCCCGATGCGGGTGACGATCTCGTAGTTGATGGTGCCGGCGGCATCCGCCCACGCCTCGACGGGCGGTGCACCGAGCGTCGGGTCGCCGAAGAGCACGGCTTCGTCACCCACCGCGACGGGCAGCTCGCCGACGTCGACGACGAACTGGTCCATCGCGATGCGCCCCGCGACGGGAAACGTCTGGCCGCCGATGCGAACGGCCGCCGACCCGGATGCCGCGCGCGGCACCCCGTCGGCATAGCCGAGGGGCACGAGCGCGAGGGTGCTCTCGCGGCCCGTGCGGTGCAGGTACCCGTACGACACGCCCTGCCCGGCCGGCACGCGCCGCACGGCGGCGACCGCGCCGCGCAGCGTCATCGCGGGCCGGAGCGCCAGGTCCGCCGAGGTGCGGTCAGCGAACGGCGACAGCCCGTAGATCGCGATGCCGAGCCGGACGCACCCGAACCTCGCCTCGGGCAACGCGATCGCCGCGTGGGATGCCGCGAGGTGCCGCACGTGCGGCGTGAGCCCGTGCGTCGCGGCAAGCGCGAGTGCCTGCTGGAAGCGGGCGAGCGCGGCGCGGTCATCCGCCTCGCTCGTGTTCGAGAGGTGACTGAAGATGCCGACGACGCGGAGCTTTCCGATGCGCTCGAGCCGCGCCGCTTCGGCGAACACGACGGGCAGGTCGCCGGGTGCGATGCCGTTGCGGGCGAGTCCCGTCTCGACCTTCAGGTGCACCGCGACGGCGCGCTCGGCGGATGCCGCGGCGGCGGCCGCGAGCAGCTGATCGAAGCTCGAGATGCCCAGCTCGATGCCGTACCCCGCGGCCTCGGCAAACGAGGCCCCCGGCGCGTGTAGCCACGCGAGGATCGGCGCGTCGATGCCCGCCCGGCGCAACGCGATCGCTTCGCCGATGTCAGCGACGCCGAGCCGCCCCGCTCCCCCCGCGAGCGCCGCCGCGGCCGACCGCACGGCCCCGTGGCCGTATCCGTCGGCCTTGACGACCGCGATGACCTCCGACCCGGTGAGGGCCCGCAGGTGCCGCACGTTCTCCGTGATCGCGGACGTGTCGATGAGCGCTTCGCGCATGACCCCGGCGGGCAGTCGGCTCACGGTGCGACCTCGCCGTTGCCGTCCAAACCCTCTGCCACGACGTACGCGGTCGCGAGCCCCGCGTCGTGGCTGAGCGACAGGTGGAGCGCCGTGATGCCGCGGCCGGCGACCGTGGCATCCGTCTCACCCGACAGCGCGAAGATGGGCCGCCCGCCCGGCTCGGCCGCGACCTCGATATCGGTCCAATGGATGCCGTCCGAGCCGCCGAGCGCTTTGATCAGCGCCTCCTTCGCGGCGTAGCGCGCGGCGAGCGAGTGGGGCTTGAGCGCGCGCTCGCGCGGCGCGAACAGCCGCTCGAGCAGGCGCGGCGTGCGCTCGATCGACCGCTCGAACCGCGGGATGTCGACGAGGTCGACGCCGATACCGACGATCACCCCGCCAGCCTACCGGCGCGCACCTGCTACTCGACGGTGACGGACTTCGCGAGGTTGCGGGGCTGGTCGACGTCGAGGCCCTTCGCCGTCGCAAGGCCCATCGCGAAGATGTGCAGCGGCACGACCGCGAGCAGCGGCTCGAAGAACGGGCCCGCGAGCGGGATGCGCAGCACCTCGTCGGCGAAGGGGAGCACCGCGGCATCCCCCTCTTCGGCGACGGCGATGACGCGGGCCCCGCGCGCGCGGATCTCCTGGATGTTCGAGACGACCTTCTTGTGCAGCTCGGCCGACTCACGCGGCGACGGGACGATCACGAACACGGGCTGGCCGGGCTCGATGAGCGCGATCGGTCCGTGCTTGAGCTCGCCCGCGGCAAAGCCCTCGGCATGGATGTACGAGATCTCCTTGAGCTTGAGCGCACCCTCGAGCGCGATCGGGAACCCCACATGGCGCCCGAGGAAGAGCACCGACTGCGTGTCGGCCATCCACCGCGAGAACTGCTCGATGTGGGTCTGCTCCTCGTCAAGCACGCGCTGGATCTTCGCCGGCACGGCCTCGAGCTCGCGCACGTGGTCGGCCGACTCGGCCGCCGACAGAACGCCGCGCACGCGTCCGACGTGCAGCGCCAGCAGGTACAGGGCGGTGATCTGCGCGACAAAGGCCTTGGTGGATGCCACGGCGACCTCCGGTCCCGCGTGCGTGTAGATCACGGCATCCGATTCGCGCGGGATCGTCGCGCCCTGCGTGTTGCAGATCGAGAGCGTCCGCGCGCCCTGCTCACGCGCGTACTTGACCGCCATGAGGGTGTCCATCGTCTCGCCCGACTGGCTGATCGAGACGACGAGCGTGTCGTCGCCGATGACCGGATCGCGGTAGCGGAACTCGTGCGCGAGCTCGACGCTGACGGGCACGCGCGTCCACTGCTCGATCGCGTAGGCACCCGTCTGCCCGGCGTAGAAGGCGGTGCCGCACGCGATGACGATGACACGGCGGATGCCGGCGAACAGCTCGTCGAGCCCTTCGAGCTCGGGCACGACGACCGCGCCCTCGCGCACGCGCCCGCGGACGGTGTTGGCGACGGCATCCGGCTCTTCTGAGACCTCCTTGGCCATGAAGGACGACCAACCGCCCTTCTCGGCCGCCGACGCATCCCACACGACCTCGAACGGCGATGCCTCGACGGCATTGCCGGCGAAGTCGGTGATCTCGACGCCCGCGGGCGTGATCGCGACGATCTCGTCCTGACCGATCGCGAGCGCATTGCGGGTGTGCTCGACGAAGGCGGCGACGTCGGAGCCGAGGAAGTTCTCGCCTTCGCCGAGACCGATGACAAGCGGCGAGTTGCGACGGGCGCCGACGACGAGGCCGGGCTGTTCCTGGTGCATCGCGAGCAGGGTGAAGGCGCCGTCGAGCCGCTGCACGACCGAGCGGAACGCCGTGACGAGGTCGCCGGATGCCCGGTACTCGTGCCCGAGCAGCACCGCCGCGACCTCCGTGTCGGTCTCGGAGCGGAACGTATAGCCGAGCGAGAGCAACTCGGCCTTCAGCTCGGCGAAGTTCTCGATGATCCCGTTGTGGATGACGGCGAGCTTGTCGTCGTCGGCGAGGTGCGGGTGCGCGTTGGCATCCGTCGGTCCGCCGTGCGTCGCCCAGCGCGTGTGGCCGATCCCCGTCGTGCCGTCGGGCATGGGGTGGGCTGCCAGGTCGTCGCGCAGCACCTGGAGCTTCCCGGCGCGCTTGCGCATGTCCAGGTCGCCCTGGGGGTCGATCACGGCGATGCCGGCGGAGTCGTACCCGCGGTATTCGAGGCGAGCCAGTCCAGACAGGAGGATGGCCTGGCTGTCACGCGGGCCCACGTATCCGACGATTCCACACATGGGTTCCAGTCTAGATCGGGCCCCTGCGACCTCGGTCAGGGTCCGGGGGGCTCGGCGTCCGGTAGACGCGCGCGGTCGAACTGCAGGCCGCTCTCGCCCTCACCGTAGCCGGGGCGCACGCGCCGACCCACCCACGTCGCCCATGAACCGTCGGCGCGGCGCGCGACGCGGGGCACCCGCTGCACCCGCACCCCCTGCCGCGGGACCTCGCCGGCGTGCAGAACCCGCTGCGCCTCTTCGGCCAGCAGCTCGCCTCGGGTGTCGCGGGCGGGCGCGCCGTCGTCGATCCGCGCGCGGCGTAGGACGACACCGCGGTCGGGGTCGAGCTGCGCCACGTAAGGGCGCCAGGTCTCGGGCACGTACGTCATCAGCTCGTACCCGAGCACTTCGGCGGGCGGCTCGTCGCCGGCTCTGATCGGCTTCGGTGCGGCCGGAGGCGCCGGAGTCACGGGCTCCGGGTCACCGGAGGCCCCCGGCGCCGTCTGCACGATGCCCCACACGAGGTTCGCGGTCTCGTCGCGGACGAACCGCACATCTTCGATCGGCGCGCCGTCGATGGCCGCCGCTGCCGCGGGCGCCACGACGAGTCCGTCGACCTCGACTCGCGCAGCGCCGTCGTCGCGCGGGTGCGCCGCATCGCGATGCGTCGGCTCGGTCGTCGTGAATAGGCGCCACGGCGCGCGCCTGAGCCGCGGCGCCACCTCTGCGGGGCCCCGCTCGGCAGTCCATCGGGCGCCGAACGTGTCGCGCCATTCGACGCGCGTCACGCGCAGGATGCCACCCGGCGGCGCATCGACGGGAAGCACGAGCCAGTCGTCGCCCGTCACGATCGCCGCCTCGACGACCAGCACCCGCGCGAGCTCGTGCGGATCGGCCCAGACGGCGCCGAGATCCAGGTCGCCGTCTTCGAACTCCCAGAAGCGGGATGCCGGCATACCGGGAAAACTGAGTTGCGATGCCAGCAGGTGGCGCTCGATGTCGATCGTCGCGCCCGCGGCATCCGCCGGAGCGGCGACGTCGGGACGCAGGTCAAAGCTCGCCCAGCCAAGCTCACCCCCGCCGTACTCACGCGCCTCGAGCACGCGCTCGGGCGTGGCGACCGCGAAACCGTACTCCAGCGCACCGGGCACCCAGCTGTTCGCCCCCGCCGTCGCGGCGACCTCGTGCGCCCACCAGTCGAGCCAGTCCGACACGGCCTGGCCAGCCCGCGCCCGCCGCGCCGCACCTGTGCGCAGGGCTGCGGTGAACCAGTCCGGCGCGCCGCCGGTGAACTGCGCCGCCACCTCACGTGCGTCGAGGGCCCGCGTCGCCAGGACGGTACCGACCCCGGCCCAGTCCGAACCCGCATCCACGTCCGGCGGCTCGGGCGCACGCGCGCAGTGCTCCTTCAGCGCCCGTACTGCCGCCGTCTCGCCGAGGGCGAGCAGCGCGTCTTCGAGCGCCCAGCCGGCCGCCGCCGCGAGGCGGCCGCCCCGCTCGGGCGCGGGCTCGGCCTCGACGAGCGGCTCGAGCAAAGCGCCGGCCTCGAGCGGCAACCATCCCTGGCCGCCGCCCTCGGCGTCGAGCGCGCCGGGATGCCAGGCGGTGAACGGTTCGAACTCGGCCGTCACCGTCACGGCGAGCGGGGTGCCGGTGTCTTCACCGGCGAACTCGCCGAACTGCCACTGCCGAGCGAGCATCCACAGCGGGTCCCAGACCTGCGCCATGAGCCCGACCGCGGGGTCGCCCGACAGCGGCTCGGGTTCGACCCGCGTGCGGATCGGCTGGAAGGTGGTCGACCCGATCACCATCGGACGGAAGAGGCTCATGATCCGCGCCTCACGAACGAGGGCACGAACGTCGCCGCGGCGCGCAGCGCCCGCGGATCGATCGCCGCCTCGTCGAGGACCGACGCGTGGCCCACCGAGATCGCCGGCATCAGGTCGCCGAGCATCGGGATGTCGGCCGGCTTCGCGAGCCGCATCCGTAGGAGTGCGCGCACCTCATCGAGCAGGCGCACCACCCGAGCGCTCGACCACGGCCCGCCGTCAGGGGTGACCGCGAGCAGCATCGACTGCGGCGCGCGCGCCGCAGGGGCGCCGGCGTGCACCGCAAGCCCCGTCTCGACGAGCAGTTCGGCCTCGGATGCCGCGGCCGTGGCGCTCGGATAGCGCAGAGCCGGCCGATGCTGCGTCCACTGGTCTACGACGAGCCCGGCCATCGGCGCGGTCGGGCTGAACCCGGGCATCGCCTCGAACACGAGCGCGGTGACCGTCGCGCCCCCCGGAGGCAGCGCGTCGCCGTACCAGCGCACCGGAGCCGTGGACGGAGCGAAGACGGCGGCGCGGACGATCGCGCGGCGACCCAGCGCGCCCCGGAGCGCGGCGAGCGTCGCCCAGCGTGCGAGCGGCGCGCGGACGGTGCTGTAGCGCACCAGCCACCGCCGGATGCTCGCCGCATCGGCGGCCGCGGGCAGCAGCCCCCGCGGGAGAGGAGCCGGCGCCGCCCCGGGGCCGGGAGGGGTCAGGTCCGCGACCACGGGCACGGTGCCCACGACGTCGCCGAGGACGACCTCGGCCGCATCCGGCGGCGCGGCCGCGACACGTGCAATGCGCGCCGTGAGGGTTCGCATCAGCTCGGCGACGAACGAGCGCAGGGGCTGCACGGGGTCGGATGCCGCGATCGGTCCGCCGTCGCCACCGCCCGGCTCTGCCGCCGCCGGAAGGATGAGCGTCTCGGGATCGGTCGTGTCGCCGAGGCCCAGTTCGGCGAGCGTGTCGGCCGCGGCCAGCAGGTGGGCGCGACTCGCGGACGCCGGGTCGGGGAGCGCAGCCGACACCGCCGCCAGCGCTGAGGCAAGCTCGCTCAACCGGGCGGTGAGCGCGACCTCGTCGACGGTGAAGCGCGCCGTCGACGCGTCGGCACCCGAGGGAACCAGGTCTTCCGGCGTGACGCCGCGGGCGTCGGTGAGCACCGCCCGCGCCGCGCAGGCGAGCTGCCACGCGTCGCCCAGCGTGATGCGACCGGCGGGCAGCCCCGCGGTCTCGCCCGGCCGCAGGGGCACGGCGGGGAGCGTGGGGCGCATGCGCCGACAGCGCGCCCAGTAGCGTGCGAGGCCCGCATCGGTGCCGTCGGCGGCGAGCACGAAGTCGAGCGCTCCGGGCGAGGCCGTCGACAGGTAGCGCAGTGCACCTCCTGCGGTGCGCCCCACGGCGATGCGGTCGGCACGGCCCAGGATGCCTCGTGCCCACCGCTCCAGGAAGGGGTGGGCGATGGCCCGCACTCCGCCGTCCCATCCCTGTGCTGCCGCGGCAGCCCCCGGAGCACCGAGCACCCCGACGCGGTCGGTCGCGCCGGACATCTCCGCGTCCACCCGGGGGATGTGGGGCTCTTCAGGTGTGACGTCGCCGGACGCGGCATCCATCGCCGCCGCCGCGCGCGCCGCGTTGCCCGTCACGAGCTGGTGCACGCCCTCCGCGAGCAGCAGGTCGGAGACCGCATCGGCGACGCCGGCGAGGCGGTCGATGAGCACGCCGACGGCTGCCCGTTCGTCGACGCTCGCCGACCGCACGCCCTCACCCAGCCGGTCGGGGTCTCCGATGGCCGCGACCGCCTCACCCCGACGCGAGATTAGTGCGAGTCCGTCGACGACGGCTCCCGTGAAGGCGAGGTCGGATGCCCCGGCGCCGAGCGGGGTCTCGCGTCCGACGACGAGGGGTGCGACCGTGCGCAGGGCCGGGACGAAACGATTGCGCGACGGATCGGTCTCGTGCAGCCAGCGCTCGAACCGGTAGCCGAGCAGGGCGCCGAGTTCCTGCCCGTTGCGGATGCCGCGGACGATCGCCGTCGCCTCGCGCGTGCGCGTGCTGCTCACGTCGAGCTCGAGGGGATCGTCGGGGCCATCGGCGGGGGCGTGGCTGAGGCGCGCGCTGCGGAGCACCGCCGCCGTCGCGGCGTGGCGGCGGGTGGGGGCCTGCACCCAGCCCACCGAACGGGCCGGCTGCGGTTCGTCGCCGACGGCGCGAGGGCTCAGCGCGATGTCCTCGAGCCACGCGAACGCGCCGATGGCGATGCCGTCGGGGCGATCGCGGCGCAGCACCTGCAGGCGTCGGGTGGCGAGCGAGGTCTCCCAGGCGTCGAGCCGGTAGGCGCAGGCATCCAGTGCGGCACCCAGCTGCCCGGCGCGGTGCTCGTCGTCGCTCGAGGTGCTGATCACCGCGATGCCCATCCGCACGCGAGCGGCCACGTCGAGTGCCGCGAGGTAGGCGATGTAGGCGGCGACGACCTCGCGCGCGTAGGCGCGCGAATCCATCGTCAGCCCCGCAGCCTCGCCGCGCAGGCGCGGCACGCGGCGGCCGGCCCGCGCGATCCAGGGAACCTTCTCGCGCAGCATCCGCAGCACGTCGCCGGCAGTGCGCTCCCGTGTGCGTGTGTCGTGGTCGAACAGGTCGCGGATCGGCAGTTCGGCGAAGACCGCCTGCAGGTCGGCATCCACCGCCCCGGCGTAGGTCACCAGTTGCTCGGCGGCGCCCGTCGCGACCCACTCCCACTGCCCGGGGTCACCGTCTTCGAACGCCGTCTCGGCGACGCGGACGTAATCGAGGAGCCTCAGCAGATCGCCACGGGCGCGCCGCATCCGCGCGAGCGATCGGGCCCGCGCAGCGCTCGTCAGTACCTGGAGCACGCTCTCATCGCCCGTCACATCGGTACGCTCGGCGATCTCGCGCAGCACCTCGGGGTCCGACTGGGCCGCGAGAGGCAGGCCGAGGAACCGCGGCGCCCCCAGATCGGCGACGGGCCGCAGTGTGCCGACGCGAAGCCCGAGTTCTCTCTCGATCTCCAGCGCTAGCCTGGCGCGCCGGGCAGCGGCGTCGGGGTCGATCCCGGACAACGGGACGGTGTCGGCGCGAAGCGTCTGCCGGATCCGCACGTACCGGCTCGTAGGCGCCTGACCCAGGACCTCCGGCAGCGCCGCGCGCAGATCCCCGTCGCGCACGGTGCGCGGGGCCGCCGCCGACCGCCACAGCGGGTCGGCGCGCCGCACCGCCTCGGTCAGGGTGGTCTCGACCTGCTCAAACTCGCGAAGCTCATCGAGGATCGTCACCGGCAGAACGCCGTACGGCTGTGCGCCGATCCGGACCGCGGGCAGCGGGCCGGAGGGCCGGAGATGGTCGGCGATGTGGTCCTGCACGTCGAGTTGCGCGAAGGCATCCGGCCCGCGGCCGCGGAAGGTGTCGGCGATCCACGGCTCCCAGGTCACCGGCCACAGAGCCTCCCCCAGCGCGCGCGGGACGTCGGGCGACGGGTCGCCCCCGCCCCAGTCGTCTAGGGCGTTGCGATCGGGCAGGCCGAAGGCCGCAGCGAGCCGGGCGCCGTCGCCGGATGCCGCACCAGGCTCGACGGCCTGCGGCGCAGGGCGCGCCCGCGCCCGCTCGGTGTTGTTCGTCGGGGTTCCCGGCGGAACGAAGCCGGCACCGGCGTGCGACCTCAGGAGGTCGTGCAGTTCCGCGGCGGACTCGTCGGCGCCGCCCGCGCGCACTCCGATGACATAGAGCCTTTCGATCGTGGCGTCCGAGAGCAGCGGAACCGTCACGGCGAGGCCGAGCCTGACCGCCTCGTCGTAGTCCCGCAGCCACGCGGGAGCGTCCCGGCCGCCGGTCGCGAGGTCGCGCAGCGCGCGGGCGCGTTCGGCGAATGCTTCTTCGCCCACCTCGTCCGCATTGCCGAGGTCGAGGCTGAGCGGATCGGGCGTCACCGGCTTACCGGTGACGGCCACGGTCCGGCCGCCCTGCACGACGATCACCTCGAAGCGTTCCGGGCTCAGACTCGACGCCCCCGGCGCGGCGATGGCGATGTCGTCGGGGTAGATCCGCACACGCAGCGCGCAAGCGCCGCCGGCATCCTTCACCGATTGCGTCTCCACACGCACCGGCAGTAGCAGCAGCGGCACGCCAGTGTCGACCGCTTCCCACGGATCAGCCACCGCCACCCTCCCCCTTTGTTCCCGCCAGCAACGCAGCGAGCCGGTATCCGGCGCGCACGGGCTTCTGGAAGAGCGCCCACGCGACTGCCGCGCTGGTCGGTGCGAGCGCCCGAAGCGGAGCCGGCAGAGTGGCGATCACCTTCGCGGGCGGTAGGCCGGTGAGATCGCGCACGCCGTCGGCGATCCAGTCGCTCCACACCAGGTTGTCGCGCGCTTCGCCGAACGCCGGCGTGGCGACGGACTCGTCGAGTCCGAAGCGGGGCGCGCCGATGTGCTCGGCCAGGGTGAACCAGTACGCCCCCTCGGGCGGATCGTTGGGAGGGGTTTCCGGGCCGGGCGCTTCCGCGTCGGGGTCTTCCGCGCTCACCACTGCCGCGGTCAGGTCGAGGCCGACCAGTAGCAGGTTGGGGCTCAGGGCGATCCGGAAGAGCTGCTCGACACCGCCCCCGGTGTACTCGACCGGATACCCCTTCTTCTTCGATCGCGTGGCCGTCGCCAGCAGGTTCGGGAACCGACGCACCAGCTCGCCGCGCACGACGAGCACGAGCTTGCCCGATCGCGCCTCGTCGACGCCCTCCCCGAGTGCCCCGCGCACGAGCGTGTGCAGGGGATAGAGGTCGGGCTCGGTCGTCCAGAAGTGGCGCAGGCTCGTGCCGCGCCCGTCGGTCGGGTACTCGCGCCAGACGAGTTCGCGCGAGAATTCGTGGTTCGCACCGGTCAGGAACGCCTGCACGAACGCCGCGTTGGTCTCCAGCGCGGTCACCATGTCGGGTTGGGGAATCGCGGCGACGCCGGGCATGAGCCATTCGGGATCTTTGCGGTTGAGTGCTTCGTAGAGCGGATGCCGGATGACGGGCGCTGCCATGACGGGATCGATCGCGTCGTCAGGGCGCCCGAGCAGCGCACCGAGGCCGGGGAGCCGCGACCCCGCGCGGCGGGGCACGGTCAACGCCGGGCGCAGGCGACCGACGAGGTCGAGGGCGCCGAGGTCGAGCCTCGGCCGAGGAAGCTCCACCGGGTCGGGCTCGTCGACGACGGCCTCCCCCAGCGACTCGATCGCGATGCCGCTGAGCCCGGGCGGCTCGCCCTCACCGACCACGCCGCCGCGGTGGGGGTCGAACAGTCCGAACCCGGCGGTTGCGAGGACGCTCCATACCGGCTCGAAGACGCCGAACGCGATGACGTCAGCCGGGATCGGACCCCGCTCCTCCGGGGCGATCCCGGCATCCGGGAAGCGCGCTAGCGCAGCGCCGGGGACGAGCCAGTCCGGCCGCCCGCTCCCGAGGATCGCCCACCCCACCGCGAGCGTCGACACCACCTCCTCGGCGCTCTGCTCCCAGCCGGGGTCGCCGATACGGCCGAGCGCCGCCGCCTCGTCGGGGGTCGGAAGTGCGTCGATGACCTCGATGAGGGCTGCGAGCGCCGTGTCGTCCGGCGCACCGCCGAGCACGCCGGCTCCCTCCTCTCCGGTCTCGAGCCGCTGCAGGAGGCCCGGATCGGTGCGCGTCTGCGGACCTCCGATGGGCAGCACCCAGTCGGCACCGACATCGCCCTCCGCGACGGTACCCACGACGCGGTCGAGCCGTTCGGCCACCGGGACGAAGCGCGCCGACCGCCCGAGCGGCCGCATCAGTCGGCGCGCCGCCGCGCTGATGGCTGCGGGGGGAAGGGCGCTCGCGCCGACCGTACCGCGAGCCGTCGAACCGGCATCGACTATGAGGCGCCCCTGCGCACGAGCGGTCACCCCGAGCACGTCGCCGGGCAGCATGCGCTCCAGCGTCCTCGCGTGGAGCGCGGTCTGAGCGAACAGCGACAGCTGGGCCATGCGAAGGATGCCGTTGGCCGCCCGCACGTTCTCGAGCTGCGACCATGACGCCGCCATGAGAGGCTCCTGGTCCATCTGGACGATCGCGGCGCCGAGCGCCGCGGCGATGCGGTGGGCCGGGTCGACGTTCAGCTCGCGCAGCCACGCCGGCTCTGCGTCCGGGTCGGGAACCCTGTCTCGCGCGATGTGCGCCCCGCCGTACAGCGGCGGGCCCACCTCCGGATCGTCCTCGGATGTCGGCGGGTCGAGGAGGCGCGCGAGCTGCTCCGTCCGATCGGCATCCCACGCACCTCGTGACGGAGGCGGCGGTGCCTGCCCGGGCACCACGCGCCGGGCTGCGACGAGGGCGCCACTGACCTCGCGCGGGCCCCCCTGGTCGTCGGCGGCGATGCCGCATCCGGGCTGGGTCGTGTCGACCAATCGCCGCCCGACGCCCTCCGGCGGAGGCACCGGCACGATCTTCCGCGCGAGCTCCTCGAAGCCGAGGTTCTCTCCCGTGGAGAACTCCCAGCGGTCGTAGACGGGAAGCGACACCGCGCCTTCGCCGGCCTCCCATGCCCAGGTGTGCGCCATCGCGGCGGCATCCGACCGCCCGCGCGCCGCCTCGACGCCGGCGAGGAAGGCGGGCACGAGGAGCGCCGTGTAGGCGGTCGTCGCCAGAAGGCGGCGCGGTGACACGATGCGCGACAGGTTCAGCTGCGGGGCGCCCGACCCGAGGCGCTCCTGCAGCGCGGCCGGATCGAGATCGCGCCCCGAGACCTGGGCATGCGCCCACGCCCACCCTTCTGCGGCCGGCGGCAGCTCGCTGCGGGGCACCTCGACCCACGGCGGCAGCTCGGCTCCCTCGGGCGGGCGTTCGGCCATGATGGCGGCGGTTGGCACGACCACGAGTCGCAGCCACGGAGCCAGGCGTCCATTCTGCGGTGCGCCCGGCGTGAACATCCACGGCAGGTCGGGCTGATCGAACTCGATGTGGACGAGGTCGCCCGTGGGCGCGTTGCCCGTGCCGGGAACGGGATGTCGGCGGATGATCTGCGCCGCATCGATGCCGATGACGTCTCCGGGACCTCGGACGTAGATCCGGGGCGCCGGCACAGTCACCCCGCCCTCGACCCCGTCGTCGAGTCGTAGCGATGCCGCCATCTCGGCCCGACCCGGGGCAGCGCCCACCAGCGTGCGGATGCCCGCCGCCGCGCCGACCCGCACGTAGGGGACGAACGTGAAGCTCTGCGCCGCGCTGTCGGCGAGACGGATCGCCGCCGATCGCGCCGTAACGTCGGGCAGCGCGAACGAGGCGCTCACGGCGCGACCCTCGTCAGCGAGGCCACGCCCAGACCGTTCGCGCGCGCGGTGTGCAGCGCGTCCGTCCACGGCGCGAAGTCGGCGATCTCGGCCCCGGTGTCGGTGTCGATGAGGCGCGATTGGGTCACGGGCACGACGGTGATCGACCTCTGCGCATCGGCGGGGGCGTACCGGTCGGCGACGCGCAGCGCCGAGGACCCCTGCGGAGAGGCATCCACGAGCATCTGCTGCAGCGCGAGGCTGAGGAACAGCGAGCCGCCCCGGAGCCTCGCGGGGCGGCCCGGCCAGAACTCTTCGTACTCGAGCGTGGCGGATGCCGCGTAGGCGTGCAGCCGCCGCGCCCCGTCGCCGGCGCCGGTGGGGTCAAGGCCCACCCCCGCGGGGTCGATGGCGACACCGCCCGGACGATCCTCGAACTCCGGCGCCTGCAGCTGCTCATCTTTCGTGAGCTGCAGGAACTGCCCGATCGGGAACGACTCCACGACCCCCGAACGGGTCGCCTCGTCACCGCCGATGTGCACGGCGCTGATCGACAGGCGGCATCCTGAGGGCGCGACCGGCGCCGGGCCGACACGGTCCAGGACCATCTCGAGCGGGAAGGCTCGCTGGGTCACGCTCAGAAGGCCCCAGGGTTCGACGATCGTGGCGGTCTCCGACTCGGCGAGCGTGCTCAGCCGCGCGGGAACCCGCTGGCCCTGTCGGTCGACGCGACGCCACGCCTTCGGATCCGCAAGCGCCCTCGCGACCTCGTCGCGCGGGCGAATCGCGGGCGGCGGAGGCCCCGGCGGAGGCTCGCTGCCGATCGTGATGGGCCCGAAGTCGAGGCTCGGGTCCGGCAGCGGCCAGGGCAGCGTGATCTTGCCGGTGCCGCTGATGCGGAAGGGGGCCGGTCCCGATACCTCGAGGGCGAGGTCGACGCCGAGCAGCGAGATGCCGAACACCTCGACGTGCGCGCTCGCGGAGACGTTCGCGGTGAACTGGAACGGGTCGAACTGGATGATCGTGTCGAGTGAGGCGCGGCCGCGCACGGCGGCGATCGCGATGCTCAGGGCGATCTCGATCGACCCGCCGAACTGCAGCGTGTTCGGCGTGATCGCAACGTACCCCTGCAGCCGCAGCTGCAGACCGACGGGCGGCGACAGCTCTGCGCCGATGCGCGAGAGGTCGGCGAGTTCGGCCGGCTTGTGGGCATAGGTCGGGTGGAAGCCGCCCGCGCTGAAGACCACGGTCGGGTCGTCGCCGAACCGGATCAGCAGCCCGATGCCGCCCTGCACCGTCAGGAACGCGATCCGCGACGAGAACAGTTCGGCGCGCAGCAGGATGATGCCGCGGCCGACCTGCACGAGGATGGCGGCGCGCAGGTCGATGATCGCGACCTCGGGTGCGGGGAGCGCCGACCGCGCGCGTCCGATGATGACGAGCACCGGGTCGGGAACGGCGAGGATGACCCCCACGTCGAGCGTCGCGAGGCTGATGGGGCGCCCCCATCCGAGCTGCACCATCGGCCCCACGACGAACCCGCCGGGGTGGCGCGGGAAGATCTGGCTGAGCGCCGCGAGGATTCCGGGCGCCGCCTTGACCACGTCGGCGGGGAAGAAGAGCGTGTCGAGGATGCCGTCCTTGAGGCCCGAGGCGAGCCGTTCGGTGTCGATGTCGACGCCGTACCCGACGATGCCTCCCACCGCGTTGAGCGTGAAGAGGAAGCCCAGCTCGATCGGCACCACGAACCGCACCGAAACGACGATGACGAACGATACCCCGTTGGCATCGGCGGCGAAGAGCCCGTAACCGGTCACCTCGACCGGTCCGAGCGCGACCTGCAGGGCTCCACCGAAGCCGCGGCCCGGAATCTCGGCGAGGTAACCGCCGCCTCGGGCGGGGCCGGCCGAGAGCGAGATACCGATGCCGTTCGGGGTGAGGTAGTCGATGCCGCCGGCCTCCCAGAAAGCCTGGCCGCTGAGAAGTCCGGCGGCGGACAGCCAGAAAGCGACGCCAGCGCCGTCCACGCGCGCGCCGAGCACACCGGCGAGGGTCGCGGAGAGGCGGCTGCGCACCTCGAGCGAGATCCTGTCGTTCTTCGGCACGAGCGACAGCGCGAGGCCGTCGAGACCGACGACCTGCGCCGACAGCGACCCCGGCAGCGAGATCGGTCCAGCGGCGCCGTCGGCGGTGAGACCCTTCTCATCGATGGTGAGGACGAAGCGCGTCTGAACGCTTCCCGCGGCACCAATGAGCGTCTTCACGAGGCCCTCGGTGCCCTCGCCGAGGTCGACGGTCACGCCGTCGGCGCGGAACTCGAGCGCGGGGCCAGTGGCGCCGAGCGCGACCACGACGCTCAGGGTGCGCACGTTCAGGATCGTCAGATCCACGTCGTTGCCCGACCACGTGAGCCGCACGCCGTCGCCCGCCACCGCCACCGCAGGGGCCGGCAAGCCGAGCTGCGCGATGAGCGCGCGGGGCGAGGGATCCGCGACGACTTTGCCGACGAGGCGGCTGATCTCACCGCCGGGGTCGGGCCCGGCCGCGCCGGTGACGGCGCGGAGGGCGGCAAGCGTCGCCTCGATCGCCTTCCAGGCCTCCGACGCGGCCAGGGCGAGATCTGGGCCGCCCGCGCGACGGAGTGCCGCGTCGCAGGCGGTGGCGTGGGCATTCGCCTGTGTGAGGGAAGTCTGTGCTGCGGCGGCGTCCGCGGCGGCGCGTCCGGCGAGCGCCTCGAGCTCGGCGACGGTGGCGAGCGCGCCAACGCGTGCCAGACCGTAGCGCAGCGCGGCCTCAAGGAGTGCCGCAGGGACCTCGTGCACGAGTGCCATCCTTGGTTCAAACAGGGAGTGGAGCTCTCAAGCCGCTGACGACCCGGACGATTGGCGAGTAACCGCCGTGAAAGGCGTGTAGCAAGTGTGACGTGCCGACGCGGTGCATGCCCGCCGCAATCCGGCGGTCCCAGCATCCTCCTCGCCGAGCACCGCGTCAACCCCTCGGACGTCGGCCCTCGGCCCTGAGGTTTGGCCGGGTGACTCGGCGAGCGATCTACAGCTTGCGGAGGAGAACGGTCTCGACCGTGTGATCCGCCGCCTTCTTCAGCACGAGCGTCGCCCGGTGCTTCGTGGGTTCGACGTTCTCGCGGAGGTTCGGCAGGTTGATGTCGTTCCAGTAGCCGAGTGCGGTCTCGACCGCTTCGGCATCCGAGAGCTCGGCGAACACGTTGAAGAACGAGTTGGGGTTCGTGAAGGCGCCCTGGCGGAGCGTCAGGAACCGGTCGACGAACCACTGCGCGATGTCGGTGTCGTCGGCATCCACATAGATCGAGAAGTCGAACAGGTCGCTTACGGCGACATCGTTGGGCGTGGGCGGAGGTGAGAGGACGTTGAGCCCCTCGACGATGACAACGTCGGGGCGGCGGACGGTCACGTGCGCGTCGGGCATGATGTCGTAGCGCACGTGCGAGTAGAAGGGGGCGCGCACCTCCGCCGCGCCCGACTTCACGTCGGTGAGAAAGCGGACGAGCGAACGCCGGTCGTACGACTCGGGGAAGCCCTTGCGGTCCATGAGGCCGCGGCGTTCGAGCTCGGCGTTCGGGTACAGGAATCCGTCGGTCGTGACGAGCTCGACGCGGGGCGTACCCGGCCATCGCGCCATGAGCTCGCGCAGGAGGCGCGCGATCGTGGACTTTCCGACAGCGACCGAGCCTGCCACGCCGACGACGAACGGGGTCGTCGTGTCGGGTTCGTGCAGGAACGCGGCGGTCTCGGCGCCGAGCCGCTTCGTGTTCTCGGCGTACGTCGACAGCAACCGACTGAGCGGCAGATACACCTCACGCACCTCGGTGAGGTCGAGCCGGTCGCCGATTCCGCGCAGCTGTACGACCTCGGTCTCGCTGAGGGGTGCTGGGATGCCGCGGGCGAGCGCTGCCCACTCCGCACGACCTACCTCGCGGTAGAGCGATGCGACTTCGGTCGTCACGTCGTCGGTGGACATCGGGGCCACTCTACCGGCGCATAACGCAGGCAGGATGCCGCCGGAGCACGCGAGTTCGGCGCGAACCGGCTCGGTCTGCCTGAGTTGTGCGCCGCGGGTAGCCTGGCACTATGCGTCTCGGGGTCCTCGACATCGGCTCGAACACCGTCCACCTGCTCGTCGCCGACGTCCACCCCGGTGGCCGGCCACAGGCCACGACGAGCCAGCGCACGGTCCTGCGCCTCATGCGCTACCTGACGCCCGACGGCTCGATCAGCGAAGAAGGTGTGGCGGCGCTCGTGGATGCCGTCGCGCAGGCGCGCGAGGTCGCCGACGCCGAGAACGTCGTCGAGCTCCTCGCAACGGCGACGAGCGCCGTGCGCGAGGCGACCAACGGCGCCGACGTGATCGCGCGGATCGAAGCGGCGCTCGGTCAGGAGCTGCAGGTGCTCGGCGGCGAGTCGGAGGCGCGGTTCACGTTCCTCGCGGTGCGGCGGTGGTTCGGGTGGTCGGCGGGGCAGATCCTGCTGTTCGACATCGGGGGCGGGTCGCTCGAGGTCGCGGCCGGCTCCGACGAGCTGCCCGACGTGGCGGCATCCGTTCCCCTCGGGGCGGGGCGGGCGACGATCGAGTTCCTGCCCGGGGATCCGCCGGGCGAAGAGGCGGCCGAGATGTTGCGCGAGCACGCCCGCACGGTGCTCGCACCGATCGCTGAGCTCATGGCGGACCAACCGCGACCCAACCACGTCGTCGGGTCGTCGAAGGCGATCCGCTCGCTCGCGAAGCTCGCCGGCTACCCCGTGCCGGGCTGGTCGGGCAGCGAGCGGATGATGCTGCCCCGCGCGGCGCTCGGGTCGTGGATCCCGCGACTTGCGCGCCTGCCCGCGTCGGCGCGGCAGGAGCTTCCCGGCATCACGGCCGACCGCACCTTCCAGATCGTCGCGGCGGCGATCGTGCTGCACACGGCGATGACGGCGCTCGATGTCGACGAGCTCGAAGTGAGCCCGTGGGCGCTGCGCGAAGGCGTGCTCCTTCGCTACATCGAATCGCTCAGTTGGTCAGAACCATCCTGATGGATGGATTGTGGCGCCCACGCTCGCGGGTGCGCTAACATCACAACTGCAAGGGGAAGCCGGTTGGGGGACCGCCTCGTTGCATCCCCCGATCGAGAATTGCGCTATCACATCTCTGGGGGAGAGAAATGTCGCAGACTGGGTTCGCGCCGCTGGACGACGGAATCAACGCGCTCGTGACGTGGGTGAACAGTAGCGATGCCGCCAGCGGCGGTGTGGCACTTGCCGCATCGGTCGCCGGATGCCTCGTCATCGCGCTCTTCGCGTCGCTGCGTAGCCGCTCGCGCTACTGATCCGCGGCTGGGGCTCCGACTCCGCGGCTACGGTCGCCCGACTCAGGCCCGGACGACGTCGGCGAGTTCGTCGGCGATGCGCCGAGCATCGGCCTCTGACGAGGCTTCGACCATGACGCGCACCATCTGCTCGGTGCCCGATGGGCGTAGCAGCACGCGCCCGCTGTCTCCGAGTGCGCGCGTGGCGACCTCGAAGGCTGCGACGACGTCGGCATCCGTCGCGCGTGTTCGCTCGACGCCTCGGACGTTGATGAGCACCTGCGGAAAGACGGTCATGACGGATGCCAGCTCCGCCAGTGATCGGCCCGTCCGCGCCATCTCGGCGCACAGGTGGAGCCCCGTGAGCACCCCGTCGCCCGTCGTCGCGAACCGGCTCATGATGACGTGGCCGCTCTGCTCGCCGCCGAGCGAGAAGCGCCCCTCGTTCATGCGCTCGAGCACGTAGCGGTCGCCGACGGCGGTCGTTTCGACGGCAATGCCGTGGGCCGCCATCGCGCGGTGGAGCCCGAGGTTGCTCATGACCGTCGTGACAAGGGTGTCGTCGCGCAGCACGCCGCGCTCCTTCATCGACACCGCGAGGATCGCCATGATCATGTCGCCGTCGACGACGTTGCCGTCGGCATCGACGGCGAGACAGCGGTCGGCGTCGCCGTCGTGGGCGATCCCGACGTCGGCGCCCGTGCGCACGACCTCGGCGGCCAGCTTGTCGAGGTGCGTCGACCCGACGCCGTCGTTGATGTTGAGGCCGTCGGGGTCGGCGCCGATGACGGTGACCTTCGCGCCGGCGTTGCGGAAGGTCTCCGGAGAGACGCCGGATGCCGCGCCGTGGGCGCAGTCGACGACGACGTGGATGCCGTCGAGTCGGTGCGGCAGCGACGCGAGCAGGTGGATGACGTAGCGGTCCTCGGCATCCGAGAAGCGGGTGACGCGACCGACGTCTCCCCCGGTCGGCTGCAGCTTCGGGCCGGCCATCGCGTCTTCGATGCGCTGCTCGACGACGTCGGGAAGCTTCACTCCGCCGCGCGCGAAGATCTTGATGCCGTTGTCGGGCGCGGGGTTGTGGGATGCCGAGATCATGACGCCGAAGTCGGCGTCGATGTCGTCGATGAGGAACGCGGTCGCCGGCGTCGGCAGCACTCCCGCGTCGAGCACGTCGACGCCAGAAGACGCGAGCCCCGCCTCGACCGCGGCCGACAGGAACTGCCCCGAGACGCGCGGGTCACGCGCGACGACGGCGGTGAGTCGCTTGCCGGCGGCCTTGCGCGCCTCGGCGATACGCCCCTGGCCCAGGACGACAGCGGTCGCCTGGGCCAGGGTGAGTGCCAGATCGGCGGTGAGGGGGCCGTTCGCGAGGCCCCGCACACCGTCCGTTCCGAACAGCGCCATCCGGATCGCGCCGATCAGCGCTTCGAGTACTGAGGTGCCTTGCGGGCCTTCTTGAGACCGGCCTTCTTGCGCTCCTTGACGCGCGCGTCGCGCGAGAGGAAGCCGGCCTTCTTGAGGGTCGGACGGTTGTTCTCGGCGTCGATCTCGTTGAGCGCACGCGCGATGCCCAGGCGCAGCGCACCGGCCTGGCCCGAGGGGCCGCCGCCGGAGATGCGGGCGATCACGTCGTAGGCGCCGGCGAGGTCGAGCACCGTGAACGGGTCGTTGATGAGCTGCTGGTGCAGCTTGTTCGGGAAGTAGTCCTCGATCGTGCGGCCGTTGACCGTGATCGTGCCGGAGCCGGGGACCAGGCGCACGCGGGCAATCGCCTGCTTGCGGCGACCGACGGCGGCGCCGGGGACGGAGAGCACGGGGCGGGGCGCAGCGGCGACCGGCGCGGCCGTGGTCTCGGTGGTGTAGGACTCGGGGGTCTCTTCGATGGAGTCGGCGACAGATGCCATGAGTTTTATCCTTGGTTCTTCTGCGGCGCTTACTGAGCGACCTGGTCGAAGGTGTACGGGGTGGGCTGCTGGGCCGCGTGCGGGTGCTCGGCACCGGCGTAGACCTTCAGCTTCGACAGCTGCTGGCGACCCAGGCTGTTCTTCGGGAGCATGCCGCGAATCGCCTTCTCGACGGCGCGGACCGGGTTCTTCTCGAGAAGCTCGGCGTAAGAGGTGGCCGTCAGGCCGCCCGGGTAGCCCGAGTGGCGGTACGCCATCTTCTTCTGGAGCTTCTGGCCGGTGAGGGCCACCTTCTCGGCGTTGACGACGATGACGAAGTCACCGGTGTCGACGTGGTTGGCGAAGATCGCCTTGTGCTTGCCGCGGAGGATGGCCGCGGCGTGCGAGGCGAGGCGTCCGAGGACGACATCGGTCGCGTCGATGACGACCCACTCACGGGTCACTTCACCGGCCTTGGGGGTGTAGGTGCGCGTCACAGTAGTGCTGCTTTCTTGAGTCGAACGGAGAGGTTCGTGAATCCCGCTCCGGGGTGGTTCGTCGCTCTCGGTGATCGAGTGCCGCGGCGTAGCCGCGGTGTATCGAGATCAATGAACACGCCAGTGGAGGGCTCACGTTCGCGGTGCCGGGTCAGCCGAGCCGGACACCAAAGGTCGAGTCTACACTACGGCTCGCGATCGCGATGTCGGGGGTCGGTTCGGCCACACTTTCGCGGCGCTCGAATCGCGTCCCGCAGATGTCGCGCGCCTTCCGAGAATCGGGCGATCCCACCGACGAGTGGGGCAATGGATGTCGGCGGCGTCCGACTGAGATAAGGCCGAGGGGCCGAAGTGACTTCGGCCCCTCGGGGAGGCGTCCGCGCTTAGGGGGGTAGGCGGAGGCCACCGGCGGCGTGGGGACGCGGCCGGAGCTGGTCAGGCTCGAGTGAGCGCGTGAAGACGGTTCTCCGCGGTGCGGCAAGCCACATTTTACCCGGGGCATCCCCGGAACGCCGCTGAAACCGCTGTCGCGTGTCGCTTGTCTCCCCCAGCCGGCCAGTGCTCCGGCACCGGGCACCCGGCCGGGCAGCGCGTCAGGCCGAGGTTCTCGCCGCCTCGCCGATAGGCTCGACCCTATGAGCGTGACCGACACGGCTCCCGTGCGGCGCGTCACCGTGCGCACGAGCGTCCGCACGCGCTCCATCTGGCTGTGGCAGCTGTCGCTCGCCGCGGTCGTGATCACCCTCGCGCTGTCGATCCTCGTGCTCAAACCCGACGCCCTCAGGGCGCTGTCGACCGCGATCGGTGTCGTGACGACCCTGGCGCTGACCGTGATCGCGCTGGTGATCCCGTGGGACCGCATCGGCCGCGGCGGCGCGGCGGTCCTTCCGTTCGCCGACATCATCGCGATCGGGATGATCGGCTACGGCGAAGACCTGCACACCGGTTACCTCTGGGTGTTCCCGCTGGCCTGGTTCGCGAGCCACTACCGGCGCGCGTGGCTCGCCGCGGCGCTGAGCCTGGTCGCCGCGATCGTCGTCGTCGATGCCCTGACCCATGATGTGGGCCCGTCGGCGCTGCTCCACATCGTCCTCCTCCTGATCTCGCTGACGTTCATCTCCATCACGATCTACAACAGCGCCAACCGCTCGCGCGCCTTCACCCGACTGCTGCGCCGCCAGAGCGCCCGCTCCGAGGCGACGCTCGAGCGCGTCCGCGCGCAGGAGCGTCGCGTGAACCAGGTGCTCAACGCCCTCGAGTCCGGCATCGCCCGCGTCGACCGCGACGGCCGCCTGCTCGGCCTCAACGACGCATACATCTCGCTGTACGGACTCGACCCGCGCGACACCTCGCGCCCGGGATCGTCGGTCGAGTACGACGCCCGCGAGGGCACCGCCCTGCGCGAGAACGACCGACCCGCGGTGCGCGCGGCCCGTGGCGAGCTGTTCTCCGATGAGCAGCTGTGGCTGTTCGACGCCGAAGGGCGCTGGCACGTCGTGTCGGCATCCACACGCGAGCTCGTGCACGCCCCCTCCGAGCCCGAGACCACCCTGCTCGTCGTGCGCGATGTGACGGATGCCGTCGAAGCCGAATCCGCACGACGCACCCTCGCCACGACGGTCACCCACGAGCTCGCGAACCCGCTCACCGCGATCGTCGGCTACACCGACCTGCTGCTCGAAGACGACCTGCCCGCGCGCAGCCGCGACCGGCTCGAGCTCATCGAGGCGGCCGCCGAGCGCATGGAGCGCCTGATCGCCGAGGTGCTGCGCGCCGGCGGACGCGACGAAACCGTCCGCGAGCCCCGTCGCCGCATCGACGCCCGCAGCCTCGTCGCGGCGACGACCGAGTCGTTCATGCCCGCCGCGGCGGCGGGCGACGTGCGGCTCACGCTGCGCCCCGGGCTCGAGACGCCGATCGACGCCGACGCCTTCCGCATGCGCCAGGTGTTCGACAACCTCGTCAGCAACGCCGTCAAGTACACCCCGCGCGCCGGCCGGGTGACCGTCACGGTGCAGCCCCAGGGCGCCGACGCGGTCATCACGATCGCCGACACCGGAATCGGCATCGGCGAGCAGGACATGCCCCATATCTTCGACGACTACTTCCGCGCCGAGACGGCTCGGGATGCCGGCGTCCCCGGCACGGGCCTCGGCATGGGGATCTCGCGGTCGATCGTCGAGCAGCACGGCGGAACGCTCGAGGTCGACAGTCGCGCCGGCGCGGGCACCACCCTCACGATCCGGCTTCCGCTGGCCACCCCACAGGAGAACTGACGTGCCCACGCTCGAGCTCGCCCAGGTGGTCGTCTCATCGGTCGCCACGATCTGTATGATCGGACTCGGCTTTCTGTACCGCCCCAGCCGCGCAAGCGCCCTGTGGTCGCTCACCTTCGTCGTGACGATGATCGCCACCTACGTCGCGATGACCGGCGCCTCGACCGAGATCGGGTCTCTCTCACGGATCACGCTGGGCGTGCTGCTGGCCGTCCCCGCCCTCATCTGGTCAGGACTGCGGGCACATCGGGGCGCCCGGCCGCACGAGTGGATCGCCGTCGCCGCCGCGATCGCGATCTCGACGACGCTCGTCCTGCTCGACGGGACGGATGCCTACGCCTGGGCGTTCCGGCTCGCGTTCACGGGCACCGCGGCGTTCTGCGCTCTCGCGCTCGTCGAGCTGCTGCGCCGCCCCGAGCGAGCCGGCGGCACCTCGATGCCGCTGGCGGTCTTCTCGCTGCTCGTGATCGCCACGGCCCTCGTCGGCGTCGTCGCGGGCCTGCTCAACCCCGGCAACCCCGCCGAATCGCTCGCCTTCGTGCGCGATGTCAATTCGCTCGGCATGCTCGCCTACGTCGTCTGCGCGCTCGTCTCGCTGCTGTTCATCACCCGAGGCGACGGCGGCCAGACGTCCGGAGCCGCGTTCCGCGACATCGCCACCGACCGGCTCGCGCGCGCGCAGCGCGTCGGCGAGCGCTCCTGGGCGCTCGTGTACGTGCAGCTCGACGATGCCGACGACCTGCGCGTCGTCTCGGGCGAAGCGGGCTTCGCCGCGATCTGCGACCGCCTGCAGACCGACCTGGTCGAGCTGTTCCCGACCGAGGCCGACATCGGCCGCATGTCGGCCTCGTCGTTCGCGGTGCTCGTCGCGCAGCCCGCGACGGTCGTGCGCGACCGCGTGCGCACCCTCCTGCGCACCGTGGCGCAGCCGCACGATTCGGTGCGGGTCGGCACGTCGGCATCCGCCGGCTGGGCGGGCGTCTCGGAACTCGGCTATGACCTCGACGTGCTTCTCGGAGGGGCGCACGCCGCCGCCGACCGCGCGGCCGCCGCGGGCGGAGACCGCTGGGAGCGTGCCCGCACATGAGCGGCGACGGACGGATTGAGCGCATCTTGAGCGCGCCCTGAACGAACGGCCGCGTCACGGCGCCGACGGCGACGAGACGCCCGCCCGGGTCTGACACAATCGGACCATCGCCACACGAACGAAAGGAGAACGCGATGCCTGAAGCACCCCGACGCACGGCCGTCGTCATCGACGACGATGTGGATGTCCGCGACCTCCTCGTGCAGGTGCTCTCGAGCGCCGGCTTCGACGTCTTCGCCGTCGACAACGGCCTCGACGGCGTGAAAGCGGTCATCGAGCACGACCCCGACATCACGACCCTCGACGTCAACATGCCCGGAATCGACGGCTTCGAGGCGGCGCGACGCATCCGCGAACGCAGCAGCACCTACATCCTGCTGATCACCGCGCTCGCCGAAGAGGCCGACGCCGTTCTCGGCTTCAGCGTCGGCGCCGACGACGTCGTCGTCAAGCCCTTCCGCCCGCGCGAGCTGCGCGCCCGCGTGCTCGCCGCGCAGCGCCGCCGGCCCCGCCCGGGCGCGGCCGCCCCCGCACCCGAAGCCGCATCGGCGCCCTCGAACGGCCGCCTCGTCGGCAATGCCGGCCTCGTCGTCGACCGCGCGACCCACAGCGTCACCCTCGACGACCAGCCCGTGCTGCTGACCCGCACCGAGTTCGAGCTGCTCGCCGTGCTGCTCGAATCGGCGCCCGCCGTGCGCAGCAAGGCCGACCTCGTCGCCGCCGTGCGCCCGACGGTCGGCCACGGGGCATCCACGATCGTCTCGGATGCCGACGAGCGCGCCATCGAGACCCATATGACGAACCTGCGCCGCAAGCTCGGCGACAACGCCGCAGAGCCCCGCTTCATCGAGACGCTGCGCGCCGTCGGCTACCGGGCGATCCTGCCCGAGGCCGCCACCGCCCACTGACCGGTGCCGCGAGCGGGCCTCGACCCGTCCGAACAGCGGCGATGCCGCTCAGTTTTGCCGCAGTTCTCTCTCAATCCCTCCGGCCGCGCCGATCAGTCCGGCGACGCCGCCGATTCGACCGCCGTCGACACCCCCGCGGGCGCCTTCGGCGAGGCCGTCACAAGGATCGGCAGGTGGTCGCTCAGCCCCTGCGGCAGGGTCGTGACGGTGTCGATGTCGAACCCCACGCTCGTCGCGAAGTCGTAGTGCCCGCGGAAGAACTTGTAGCGCGTGTACGTGCGCGCGTCGCTGAGGCTCAACTCGTACCCGGCCTCGCGCACGTGCTGGCCGAGGTTCTCTTTGAAGACCGGATAGTTGTAGTCGCCGACCATCAGGATCGGAAGGTTGTCGCCGAGGCTCGAGAGCTCTTCGAGCGCGGCCGCGATCTGCTTGCGCCGCAGCGAGTTCAGCGCCGTCAGAGGCGCCGCGTGGAAACTCGCCACGATGAACTCGTGCGCGTGATCGATGTCGCGCAGCCGCACCGCCAGCATCCGCTCTTCGGCGGGCTTCAGCACGCGATCGTGCAGCGACTTCTTCAGCGCGAGCGAACGCACCTCGAGCGCGTCGAACGTGTTGCGGCGAAGGTACACGGCCAGGCCCAGCCGGTTGCGCGCGGTCGCCTCGGCCAGCTGCAGCCCCGAGACCTCGGCGGGCAGTCCGTCTGTCACGGCCTCCTGCAGACACAGGATGTCTGCGCCGGTGGACTCGACGAGCGCGTCGAGCTCGGAAGCCGCCTTGTGCTTGTTGAGGTTGTACGAGATGACCTTCATCGGCGTCAGCCTAGAGCGCTCTCGCATGAACGCGCTCAGTCTTCGCCGTGAACCCCCTCGTCGGGGTGCGCCCGGCGCGCGCGGGTCTGCTCTGCCCGCAGACCCAGCAGATCATCGGCGGGGTAGCCGACCTCGGTGAGGGTGAGACCCCGCGCGGCGAGCACCTTCGTCGCGCTCGTGCGCACGCCCGCGTCGCGGATCGCGGCGACGTCCTGGGCGGCGATCCGGCCCTCGCCGGCCGCGACGCACGCCCCCACGATCGCCCGCACCATGCTGTGACAGAACGCATCGGCCTTCACGCGGGCGACGAGGATGCCCCGGGCATCCCTGCGCCAGTCGAACTCGAGCAGGGTGCGGATCGTCGTCGCGCCCTCGCGCGGCTTGCAGTACGCCGCGAAGTCGTGCAGCCCGATGAGAGACTGCGCGGCCTCGTTCATCACGTCGTCGTCGAGCCGCGCCGCGACAGTGGTCGTCCGGCCACGCTCGAGCGGGTCGTAGCCGGCCGTCCGGTCGGCGACGCGGTACTCGTACCGGCGCCACACGGCCGAGAAACGCGCATCGAAGCCGTCGGCGGCGACGGCGGTGCGGTGCACGGCCACGTCGGGGTACGGACCGAGCACTCCCCCGATGCGGGCCGCGAGTGCCGCGGGATCGGGGCTGCGGCCCTTCTCGAGGCGCGCGATCTGCGCCGCGTCGAGGTCGAGGTGCGCGACCTGGCCCGACGCGTGCACCCCGGCATCCGTCCGCCCGGCGACGACGAGCTGCGGCTCGCCGCCGAGGATCCGCGCGATCGCCGCTTCGAGCGTGCCCTGCACGGTGCGCAGCCCCGGCTGGCGCGCCCAGCCCCGGAAATCGGTGCCGTCGTAGGCGAGATCGAGGCGCAGGCGCATCGAATCAGCGTATCCGCCGTCGCGGCGCGATCACTCGTCGCCCGCGGCGGCCGCGTCGACCTCGGCCCGGGTGGGAGGGTTCGCGCCCGCGCGCGAGACGGTGATCCCGGCCATGACGGCCGCGCGTCGAAGGGCCGCGGCGAAGCGGTCCGCGTCGTCGAACACCGCCGGGTCATCGAGCACGCTCGAGACGAGGCTCGCCATGTACGCGTCACCTGCGCCGATCGTGTCGGCGACCCGCACGACCAGGGGCCGCACCGCGACGACACCGCCCGGTCCGAGCCCGACCGCGCCCTCGGCGCCCCGCGTCATGACCACGAGCCGCGGCCCGAGGTTCGCGATCTGAGCGAGCACGTCGTCGGACGCGGCGCCCGGGAAGAGCCACTCGGCGTCCTCATCGCTGAGCTTGACGAGATCGGCGGATGCCGCGGCATCCTCGAACCGTGCCAGCGCCGCCGCACGGTCCGGCACGAGCGCGGGGCGGATGTTGGGGTCGAGGCTCACGAGCGCGCCGCCCGCAGCCGCGTGCCGCAGGCTCTCGAGCACCGCCGCGCCGCCCGGTTCGAGGAACAGCGCGATCGAGCCCGTGTGCACGACGCGGGCCGTCTCCGGCTCGACCACCGGGACGTCCCAGTCGATCGCGAAGTCGTATTCGGCCGACCCGTCGGCGCGCAGCCGCGCCCGTGCGGTCGACGTGGGCGACGTCGACCACGACCGCTCGTCGAGCGACGCGCCCGAGTCTTCGACCCGACCGGCGATCCGCCGCCCGCGATCGTCGCGGCCGATGCGCGTCAGCAGACGCACCCGGTGATTCTGCCGAGCGAGGCCCACCGCAACATTGGCGGGGCTGCCTCCGACGAGCTCGCGCGCGCCCTCGCCGCTCTCGACGATGTCCATCAGGGCCTCGCCGATCACGAGCACATCCGCATCCATGCTTCAGTCCTACCCGACCTGCGGCGCCCGGGCGGGTTGCGCCACACGCGACGCCCAGGCGGAGTTCGTAGACTGGATGCCAGCTGCCCTCCCGCCCGCAACGCCTCACCCGTCATGACCCCACCCCTCGCGCCCCGCTACGCCGGGCTCGACGGTCTTCGCGCCGTCGCCGTCCTGCTCGTGGTCGTCTACCACCTCTTCCCCGGGTGGCTCCTGCACTCGGGGTTCGTCGGCGTCGACGTCTTCTTCGTGATCTCGGGGTTCCTCATCACGTCGCTCCTCGTGCGCGAACACGCACGCTCCGGCCGGATCGCCCTCGGCTCGTTCTGGAAGCGCCGCGCTCGGCGACTGCTGCCCGCCCTTGCCCTCGTCGTCACCGTCAGCGCGAGTGTCGCGTGGATGGTGGGCGGCGACGTCCTCGTCGGGATCGGGCGCCAGGTGCTCGGCGCCGCGACGTTCTCGTACAACTGGGTCGCCGTCGCGGACGGCGCGTCGTACTTCGGAGCGACGCAGCCCGAGCTGTTCCGGAACCTCTGGTCGCTCGCCGTCGAAGAGCAGTTCTACGTCCTGTGGCCGCTGCTGCTGCCCCTGCTGCTCGTCGTGCGGAGCCGATGGATGCGCGCCGCCGTCGCGCTCACGCTGGCCGCCGCCTCCGCCGGCTGGGCGGTCGCGCTCCTCGCGTCGGGCGCGGGCCTCACCCGCGCGTACTACGGCACCGACACGCACGCGTTCGGACTGCTGCTGGGGGTCGCCCTCGCGGTCGTCGTGGCGGGGCGTGGCGTGGGGGCCGCAGCCGATGCGGCGTCGGGCGCGCGGCAGCCGCGCGCGATGGCCGTCGCGCTCGCGGGCACGGCGGTCGCCGTCACCCTCGTCGTCGTCGCAGCCTGGCCGGGAGGCACGGGGCTGTACCCGGGCATCCCCCTCGCGGCCTCCGTTCTGAGCGCCGCGGCGATCGCGCTCGCGGTGCGACCGGGCTCACCCGTCGGGCGTGCGCTCGACATCGCGCCGCTGCGATGGATCGGCGAACGGTCGTACGGCATCTACCTGTGGCACTGGCCGATCGTCGTGCTGCTCGGCGTGATGAGCGGATCGTTCGTCGACAGCGCCATCCCGGTCTCGACCGGAGTCGCGGCCCTCGTGCTGACGCTGGTGGCGTCGGCGGCGTCGTACCGCCTCATCGAGCAGCCCGTGCGACAGCTCGGCTTCCGCGGCGCGCTGCGCGCCCTCGGTGCGCGGCTCGCCTCGACGCCCGCCCGGCGGTTCGGAGCGATCGCCGCCGTCGCTGCGGGGGCGCTCGTCGTGGGCGGCACGACCGCCGCCGTCGCCGCCGCTCCCCCGGTCAGCTCGAGCGAGGCGGCCGTGCAGGCGGGGATCGATGCCCTCGCGGAGGCTTCCGCGTCGCCCGCCGCTCCGGTGACGTCGGAGGAGTCGAGCGGGCATCCCGCTGCGCCGTCGCCGACCCCGACATCACCGTCCCCGTCACCCTCGGCGTGCGCGGCGGTCGCGGATGCCGGCGTCGCGGATGCCGGCGTTGCGGATGCCGCGGGCGCCGGGTCGACGGACGACTCCGGCGAGACCGACGTCCCCGGCGTGGCGGACGACTTCGGCTCCGCCAGCGCGGCGAGCGGCGTCAGCGGGGCATCCGCCATCGGCACCTCGCCCGTCGCCGCGAGCGGATCGCCCTGCACCGGGCGCGACGGGCGGCCGCTGCCCCCCGCGCCGGTCACCGTCGGGGGCGACCGCGTGAGCGCGATCGGCGACTCCGTCATGCTGGCCTCGGCGGGCGGACTGCTCACCGCGCTGCCGGGCGTGCAGATCGACGCGGCCGTGTCGCGCTCGATGTGGGCCGGCACCGGCATCGTCGAGTCGCTCGCCGCGCAGGGAACGCTGCGCGACTTCGTCGTCGTCGGCCTCGGCACGAACGGGCCGGTCGACGCGGGCGCCCTGCAAGAGGTCTACGACGCGATCGGCCCGCAGCGCTCGCTCGTGCTCGTGACCGCGTTCGCGCCGCGCGACTGGATCCCGGGGGTCAACGCCGAGCTGACGAACTTCGCCGGCACGCATCCGCGCGTCGTCCTCGCCGACTGGTCGCATGCGATCGAGCCGCAGGTCGATCTGCTCGCGGGCGACCGCATCCATCCCGGGCCCACCGGCGGCGCGATCTACGCCGAAACGGTCGCCGCCGCGATCGACGGCATCGAGAACCAGCGCGCGCAGGTGCGCTACCAGGTCGACCTCATCCGCTGGGCGACGTCCCGCACCTTCGACCCCACGCCCGGCGCGTCTCGCTGAGCCCGCTCAGACGTGCAGGACGAGCGCGACGGACTTCTGCGTCGCGCGGAATCCGAGCCCCTCGTAGAGGGTGTTCGCGCCCGTCGGGCTCGCGGTGTCGACATCCAGCACGGCGCGCTCGAGCCCTGCCACGCCGATCGCGGCCAGCGTGCCGGCGATGACGAACGGGGCGACGCCGCGGCGGCGGTGCGCGCGGACGACGCCGATGAGGTCGATGTACGAGTTCGTCGCGCCGAGCGTCTCCCAGTCGTCCTCATTGACGGATGCCAGGCTGAAGCCGACGATCGCGCCGTCCGCATCGACCGCGAGACGCGACAGATCGCTGCGGAAGAACGGGCCACCGACGAACTTCGCCCAGGTCTCGGGCTGCGAGGGCAGGCTCCCCCAGTGGTCGCGGAACGCGTCGTTGCGGGCGAGGCGCGCATCGTCGTCGCGGTCGTGCGTGTACTCGACGAGGGTGATCCCCTCGGGCGCGGCGACCCCGGGCGCGGGCTCCGACATGTCGCGCTCCATCGACGTGAACCACCGCTCGGGCGCGAAACCCGCACGCACGGCGATCGCCTGCTGGTCGGCGTTGACCTCCTCCGCATAGATCTTGATCTCGGCGGTGCGGTCGGCATCCATCGCGAGGGTCGGCACCAGGTCGGCGAGCTTCTCGATCGCCCGTGCGCGCTGCCAGGCGAGCAGCTGCGCGCCGATGCCGCGGCGACGCCGGCGCGGATGGACCGCCCCGTCGAGGTGCGACATCAGCACGCCATCGCGCGACGGATGCAGCACCGCCGTGCCGTACGCGACGATCGTGCCGTCCGCATCCACCGCCACGAGAGAATCGCGGGCGTGATCGATGTGCGGAAGATCGAACGTGTCGGCGATGTCTTCGCGCGGCGTCAGCCAGGTGGGGTGGTCGACCGCGTCGGCCGCCGCGGCGACCGCGTGGATCGCGTCGATATCGGCCTCGGTCGGCGCGCGCCACGCGGCGACCTCGGGATGATAGGGCGTCGGCACCGGCGACGCCGCGCGCAGCGCGTCGATGCGTTCGGACAGGGTCTGCTCACTCACCCCGCCACTGTACCGGAGGTAGCGTCACGGCCCCCGACGCGACGAGGCCCGCACCCTGTCCGGGTGCGGGCCTCGTCGAACAGCGGGGATTACTCGGACTTCTCCTCGACGGCGTCGGCGGCGGCAGCCTCGGCGGCCTCGCCCTCGGCCTGCGACTCGGCGCCGGCAGCCTCGTCGGCGGCCGTCTCGTCCGCGACCTCAGTGGTCTCGTCGGCAGCGGCGTCCTCGGCCACGGCCTCGTCCTCAGCGGGCGCCTCGGCAGCGGGCGCCGCCTTCGCGGCATCCGCCTTCTTGGCCGACTTCGGCTTCGGGTTCACCGGCTCGAGCACGAGCTCGATGACGGCCATGGGGGCGTTGTCGCCCTTGCGGTTGCCGATCTTCGTGATGCGCGTGTAGCCGCCCTCACGGTCGGCGACGAGCGGCGCGATCTCGGCGAAGAGGACGTGCACGACCTCCTTGTCGCCGATGACCGACAGCACCCGGCGACGGGCGTGCAGGTCGCCGCGCTTGGCGAAGGTGACGAGACGCTCGGCGAGCGGACGCAGGCGCTTGGCCTTCGTCTCGGTCGTCGTGATCGAGCGGTGGGTGAACAGCGCCGCGGCGAGGTTCGCAAGCAGCAGGCGCTCGTGTGCGGGACCGCCGCCGAGGCGGGGACCCTTCGTGGGCTTGGGCATGTCAGTTACTCCAGGTGGAAAGTGTCAGCGGACCGGTCGGGTGCCGGATCGCTCAGATGGTGTCGTCGTCGTAGCCGCCGTAGAAGTGCGCGCCGTCGAACCCGGGGACCGAGTCCTTCAGCGACAGACCGAGCGAGATGAGCTTGTCGCGCACCTCGTCGACCGACTTCTGACCGAAGTTGCGGATGTTCATGAGCTGCGTCTCCGAGAGGGCGACGAGCTCCGACACCGTGTTGATGCCCTCGCGCTTGAGGCAGTTGTACGAGCGGACCGACAGGTCGAGGTCCTCGATCGGCATCGACAGCTCGTTGGTGAGCACCTCGGCGACCGGCGCGGGGCCGATCTCGATGCCCTCGGCCTCGACGTTCAGCTCGCGGGCGAGGCCGAACAGCTCGGTCAGGGTGCGACCGGCGGATGCCACGGCGTCACGCGGCGTGATCGAGGGCTTGGCCTCGACATCCAGCACGAGCTTGTCGAAGTCGGTGCGCTCACCGGCACGCGTCGCGTCGACACGGTACGAGACCTTCAGCACGGGCGAGTAGATCGAGTCGATCGGGATCTGACCCGCCTCGGCGTACTCGTTGCGGTTCTGGGTCGCCGAAACGTAGCCGCGGCCGCGCTCGATCGTGAGCTCGAGCTCGAAGCGGGCCGAGTCGTTGAGCGTCGCGATGACGAGCTCCGGGTTGTGCACCTCGACACCCGCGGGCGCGGAGATGTCGGCGGCCGTGACCTCACCGGCACCCGTCTTGCGCAGGTACGCCGTGATCGGCTCGTCGCGCTCGGACGAGACCACGAGCTGCTTGATGTTGAGGATGATCTCGGTGACATCCTCCTTCACGCCCGGGATGGTGCTGAACTCGTGCAGCACACCGTCGATGCGGATGCTGGTGACCGCGGCGCCGGGGATCGACGAGAGCAGGCTGCGACGCAGCGCGTTGCCGATCGTGTAGCCGAAGCCGGGCTCGAGAGGCTCGATGACGAACCGGCTGCGGAACTCGCCGATCTTCTCCTCGGTCAGAGTGGGACGCTGTGCGATGAGCACTATGTGTTCCTTTCCGTCACGTGCCCGCTATATGACACGTGCGATTTCAAGAGGTGTTGAGTTATTGAAAGAACGACGGATGCCGGATGCCGCACCCGTGGCGGGCGCGGGCATCCGGCTCCGGAGATCAGACGCGGCGGCGCTTCGGCGGACGGCAGCCGTTGTGGGCCTGCGGCGTCACGTCGTTGATCGAGCCGACCTCGAGGCCGGCGGCCTGCAGCGAGCGGATCGCGGTCTCGCGGCCCGAGCCGGGGCCCTTGACGAAGACGTCGACCTTCTTGACGCCGTGCTCGGCGGCCTGGCGGGCGGCCGACTCGGCGGCCATGCCGGCGGCGTACGGGGTGGACTTGCGCGAGCCCTTGAAGCCGACGCCACCCGAGGACGCCCAGCTGATGACGGCGCCCGAGGGGTCGGTGATCGAGACGATCGTGTTGTTGAACGTCGACTTGATGTGGGCGTGGCCCAGCGCGATGTTCTTCTTCTCCTTGCGGCGCGGCTTGCGCGCGGCGGTCTTGGCCTGTGCCATTGCTCTGTTCTCCTAAACCTTCCGGGCCCGCGTTACTTGCGGCCGGCCTTCTTCTTACCGGCGACGGTGCGCTTGGGACCCTTGCGGGTACGCGCGTTGGTCTTCGTGCGCTGACCGCGCACGGGCAGACCCCGACGGTGGCGCAGGCCCTCGTAGGAGCCGATCTCGACCTTGCGGCGGATGTCGGCGGCGACCTCGCGGCGCAGGTCACCTTCCACCTTGTAGGTGCCTTCGATGTGGTCACGGAGGGCCACGAGCTGGTCGTCGGTGAGGTCCTTCACGCGGATCGACTCGTCGATCTCGGTGGCCTTGAGGATCTCGGCCGAGCGGGTACGGCCGATGCCGTAGATGTACGTGAGTGCGATCACCACGCGCTTGTCGCGCGGGATGTCGACGCCGACAAGACGTGCCATGCGGGTTCTCCTAGGAGTGAGTGAGGTATGGAGCAGGATCGGTGCCCGGGCCTCACCCCGGGGTGTCCCCCGTCTCTCGCTCGGCCACCTTTCGGTGATCGAGTGCCGGCGCGGAGCGCCGGCGTATCGAGATCAGGGTTCGTGTTCCTGCTGTCTGTGTGTTCAGTTGTGCTGCGGCGTCTCAGCCCTGGCGCTGCTTGTGGCGCGGGTTCGACTTGCAGATGACCATGACGCGACCGTGACGACGGATGACCTTGCAGTGGTCGCAGATGGGCTTGACGGAGGGGTTGACCTTCATGATTTTCCTGTTCGCTGTCTTCGTTCCACATTCCGGTGATCGAGTGCCGCGGCGCAGCCGCGGTGTATCGAGATCGGGTGTGGACGTTACTTCTCGACCGGTCTAGCGGTAGCGATAGACGATGCGACCGCGCGTGAGGTCGTAGGGCGAAAGCTCCACGACGACGCGGTCTTCGGGGATGATGCGGATGTAGTTCTGCCGCATCTTCCCGGAGATCGTGGCGAGCACCTTGTGTCCGTTGGTGAGCTCGACGCGGAACATCGCGTTGGGCAGCGCTTCGGAGATGACACCCTCGATCTCGATGACACCGTCTTTTTTAGCCATAGCCTCGCTGACGCTTGTGCAGACCGGTCGGTCTGCGGTGGTGGTGGTTTCGGTGCGGCGACACGCCAATGAAGGCGCAAGGCACCAAAGATCCAGTGTACGTGATAGGAACCGCCCCGGCAAACCGGGGTCGGCGACGCGGACTACTGGAAGAGTGTGGCGAACTGCCCCTTCGCGGGCAGCGAGCTGTTCGAGAGCGTCTCGCCGTTGACGGCGATCGTCGGGGTCGCGATGCCTTGCTGGCCCGGCTGGATCGGCGTCTTCTGGGTCATCGCCGTCACGAAGCTCGTGTAGGTGCCGTCGGTGACGCACGAATCGATGCCCGTGACCCCGACACCCTTCGCGATATCGAGGATCTGGGCATCCGTCAGACCGCTCGAGCCCTCCTCGGGCTGATTCTCATACATCGCCTGCATGAACGGCACCGCAGCATCAGGGTCGGCCTCGGCGACGCAGTACATCGCGTTCGCCGCGCGCGTCGAGAACTTCGTGCCCTGCGAGCGGCTGTCGAGGATCGCGATCGGGTGGATGTTGAGGGTGATCGTGCCGTCGTTGACGAGATCGAGGATCTCGTCGCCGAACGTCGACTCGAACTGGTTGCAGATCGGGCACATGAAGTCGATGTAGGTGTCGAGGGTCTGCTCGCCGCTGCCGACGATGACGGCGCCGGTCGTCTGGTCGATGCCGGATCCGCTCGGTGGCGTCCCTGGGTCGGTCGCCGCCGAGTTCATCCACACCACGAGCGCGACCACGACGGCGACGACGGCGACGACCGCCACGCTCACCCAGATCGCGAACCAGTTCTGCCTGCCGGCAGCAGCTGCCATGACATCCGCCTCTCATCGAGCGCGCCCGATTGCACGCCACCGACAATCCTCCCACCGTTTCGCTGTGGGCTTGCGGGGAACGCCGGAGGGGCGATCACACCCCTCCGGCGTTCGCGTCAGGCCCGCCGGCGACGGCGGATGACGAGGACGAGACCGAGCGCCAGCAGCACCAGCGCGAGACCGGCGACCGACCACTGCATGACGCCACCGGTCACGGCGATCTCGAGCGCGCCGCCCTTCTCGGCGCCGGAGCCACTCAGGTCGCCGCTCGTCGCCGCATAGGGATCGTCGTCGCTCACGGTGTACGGCGTCTCGCCGTCGATCGTCGCGCGCACCGGCGCACCGCCCTCGTCGAGCAGAGGCTCGCCGGTCGGCTCACCCGTCTCGGCGTCCTGCGCGGGCACGACGACCGTCGCCTCGACGTCGACCGTGTCGGTGTGCGTCTGGGCGTTGCCGAGCGTCAGGCGTCCCGTCGCGAAGAACGACGCGCCGGCGGGCAGGATGCCGCGCCACGGGCCGCTCGTCACGAACGAGTAGTCGCTCGGGCCGCCGAAGGCGCTCAGGTCGGCCGTCCAGTCGGCACCCACGGCGGGACCGCTGCCGGTCACGTCGGCGAGGTCGATGTCGGTGAGCGCGGTCGTCCCGGTGTTGGTGACGACCCAGCGCACCGTGCCGGCGATTCCGGGCACGTACAGCACGGCGTGCGCCGCGTCGTTCGCGTCCTGGTCGGCGTCGGTGAGCGGCTTGGCCGGGATGATCCAGTCCTCGCCGTCGCGCACGACCGGGTCGGCCGAGCCGCCGTCGTACTTGATGACCTGGATGCCACCGGTGAAGGCCGCGTAGTCGTCACTGTCGGTGAGGGGCGTCGCCGTCCAGGCGCTCGTCGCATCGACCGTCGCGCGGTCCACGTGCGGCGCGTCGGACAGACCGACGGTGAGCGTCGCGACACCGGTGATGACCTCACCGGGCAGCCACGTCGCCGTGCCTGCGCCGAAGGTGTCGTCCCACGTGGCCACGAGCCCGCCCTCGCCCGGCTCAGCCGTGAGGGTCTCGTCGTTCGGCAGCGTCCACACGAGCGAGGTGACCTGGCCGCCCGAGATCGTGCCGTCGGTCAGCTCGACCTCGCGCAGCGGCTCGTTGCCCGAGTTGACCACGCGGATGACGATCGTGCGCGTCTCACCGGGCGTGTAGACCGCACCGTCCGCGAGCGTGTCGGCGTCGTTCACCTCGGTCCAGCCGCCTTCGCCGTCGCTGATCGCGTCGTACTTCTCGATCGACACGGCGGGGCGACCCACGACGCGCACCCCGGCATCCCACGTCGGGTCGATGCCCTCGGTGGCGGCGACGGTGGGGCCGTCGTACTCGTCGGCCGGCACGAGCGCCGTGTTCGCCGGGCCGAGGACGATCGTCGGCGAGTAGCCGAGGGTCGTCGGATCGGTCGACGCGTTGGAGTCGGCCGCGGCGTCGCCGCCGGCACCGGCGGGGCTGAACTCGTAGAGCTCCGACTGCGCGGGCGTGAGCACGAAGCGCACCTGGTACGAGCCGGCGGGCAGCACGTCGAAGACGTACTCGCCGGTCGCGCTGGTGGTCGTCGTCGCGATCGGCTCGTCTTCGCCAACGCGATAGAGCTCGACGGTCACGCCCGACAGGGGCTGCTCACCCGAGTCCTGGATGCCGTCGCGATCCGCGTCGATCCACACGTAGTCGCCGAGCGCGTAGCTCGGGGCCACGAGACCCGCGTCCCACGTCTGGTCGATGCCCTCGGTCGCCGACAGCTCGGCGACGGAGTACTCGCCCGTCGGCGTCAGGTTCTCGCCCTGGTACTCGAGCGTGAACCGCGGCGTGCGAGCGATCGAGATGTCATCGGGGTCGACCACGGCGTCGGAGTCGACGGTGTCGTCGCTGCCCGCACCGGGCGTCGTGAACCGGTAGGTGTCGGCGAGCTCGCCCGTCAGCGCGAACTCGACCTCGTAGTCGCCGGGGGCGAGCCCGTCGAAGACGTAGTGGCCGGACGCGTTCGTCGTGGTCTCGTCGACGAGGGCGCCGAGTGCGTCGTAGAGGCGCACCGTCACGCCCTGCACCGGGATCTCGCCCGCGTCCTGGATGCCGTCGCGATCCGCGTCGAACCAGACGTAGTCGCCGACCGCGAAGGTACGGGGCACGACGCCCGCGTCCCACGTCGGGTCGATGCCCTCGCTCGCCGTCACGACGATCGAGGAGTCGCCCGTCGAGGTGCGGTACGCGCTCTGCGACTGCAGCGGCGAGCCGCCGCCGAGCGAGATCACGCCCGTGCGGCCGATCGCAGGGCTCGCCTGGACGGTCGCGTCGGAGTCGATCGCGTCGTTCGCGCCGATGTTCGTGCTCGTGTAGACGAACTCCGCCGACTGGGCGGCCGTGAGCTGGAACTCGACGACGTAGTCGCCCGCGTACAGGCCGTCGAACAGGTAGCGTCCGTTCGCGTCGGTCGTGTCGGTGATCGGGTTGCCGCCACCGTCGAGCACGGGCTGGCCGGCGCCGTCGAGCAGGCGCACCGTGACACCCAGCAGCGGGCTCTCGCCGGCATCCTGCACGCCGTCACGGTCCGCGTCGATCCACACGACGTCGCCGAGGGCGTACGTCTTGCGGACGACACCGGCATCCCAGCGCGGGTCGATGCCCTCACTGGCCGTCAGCGGCGTCGCCAGGCCGAACGCGCTCGAGTAGGTCGCACTCGGGGTGCGCGGCGTCGACTGGTCGAGCGTGAACGTCGTCGTGCGGGCGGTCTGCGCCGATCCCGTCGCGGGCACGGCGTCGGAGTCGACCGCGTCGTCGGAGCCGGCGTTCGAGGTCGTGAACCGGTAGTCACCCGTCGCGGTCGTGAGGTCGAACTCGACGAGGTACTGGCCGGTGGGCAGTCCGTCGAACACGTAGCGGCCCTGCGCGTTCGTCGTCGTGGTCGCGACGACGGTCGGTTCGCCGCCGGCGACGCCCGGACGCAGCAGGTGCACGGTCACGCCCGCGAGCGGGCTCTCCCCGGCATCCTGCACGCCGTCGTCGTCGGTGTCGATCCACACGTAGTCGCCGACGGCGTAGGTGGATGCCAGCAGGCCCGCATCCCACGTCGGGTCGATGCCGTCGGTGGCCGAGATGTCGGCGGCGGGGTTGACGGCCTCGTACTGCGCGCCGGTCACCCGTCGATCGGCCGTCGTGCCGTCGAGGACGAAGACCCCCGTGCGCGCGACGCCCGCCGTGCCGGTCAGGACGGCGTCGGAGTCGGCGGTGTCGGCGACGGCCGCGGCGTCGGGCGTCGTGTAGTGGTACTGCGACTGCTGCGCGGCCGTCAGCGCGAACTCGACGCGGTAGCTTCCCGCGGGAAGCTCGTCGAACGAGTAGAAGCCCGCGGCGTCGGTCGTGGTCGCGGCGACCGGGTCGCCGTGGATGTCCACGGCGGGGTTCCCAGCGGCATCGAGCAGGCGAACCGTCACCCCGTCGACCGGGACCTCGCCGGCATCCTGCGCGCCGTTGCCGTTCGCGTCGAGCCACACGTAGTCACCCACGGCGTACGTGCGCAGGACGACGCCGGCATCCCACGTCGGGTCGATGCCGTGCGAGGCGCGCACGGCGTAGTCGAACGCGTCGTAGTCAGCCGACGGGATGATCTGGGCGTTGTCCTCGTCGAGGGTGAAGGTCGCGGAGCGGCCGACGACCTGACCGGAGCCGTTCGTGCTGACCGTCGACGCGTTCGAGTCGACTCCCACGGCTCCCGCCGTCGGGGTCGTGAACGTGTACTGCGCGGAATCCGCGGTCGAGAGCACGTACTGCACGAAGTAGTCTCCGGGCTCGAGCTCGTCGAAGACGTAGAAGCCCTCGGCAGTGGTCGTCGTCGAGTCGACGAGCGTCGCCGGCGCTCCGTCGACGCCGGGCCGGTAGAGCTCGACGGTGACGCCGTCGAGGGGCGACTCGCCGGCGTCCTGCACGCCGTCGCGGTCGTCGTCGATCCAGACGTAGTCGCCGACCGCGTAGGTCTTGAACGTGTTGGTGATCTCGAACGAGAGGCCGCCGGACGCCTGCGCGGCCGGAGTGACGATCAGCGGATCGGCAACGGTCGGCGCGGCGGGGTCGAACTGCACGTCGTAGGTGTCGCCGTTCGCCTCGGTGATCCCGGTGATGCGCGTGAACGCCGGGAGGTCGATCGTGTGCGCGCCGCCGGGACCGACGGTGACGGTGAAGACCTCATCGGGCAGCTCGTTGCCGCGGAAGTCCTCGAGCGAGACCGTGATCTGGAACTCGGTGCCGCTGGGCGCGGGAGCGCTGTCGCTCGCGAGCAGCTTCGTGAAGTCCACCGAGACGGTCGCGTCGTAGCCGGCGTCGATCGTGTGGTCGTTGGCACCCGGGCCGGTCACCGTGACGGGGGCCCGCCCGTTCGCGGGGTCGGCGTTCGAGTCGCTCTCGGTGGCGCTGCCGTTGTCCTCGCCGCCGACGTAGCGGTCGGTGAGCGCGAGGTCGCCCCACGTCAGGCCGCTGCCGGCGAAGTCGCCCGCCGCGGCGGCCCCGGTGACGGGGTTACGGAGGTCGACGGCGGTACCGGCGGCGGGGCCGGAGAAGACGACCACGAGGTCGGCCGCGGGGTCGCTGAACCGTGTGTCGGTCCACAGGCTCGAGTTGAAGTAGTACTCGCCGGTCGAGTCGGTCGTCGTGGTGCCGAGCGCCGGACCGGTGGGCACTCCCGACGCGTTGGCGCGGTAGAGGGTCGCGACGGCGCCGCCGATCGCGGGCTCGTCGGGATCCTGCCGGCCGTTGCCGTCGGCGTCGTACCAGACCCGGTTTCCGATCTGGGCGGGCGCCGGCAGCTGCGCGAGCGCGACGCCGCCGAGGCCGCCGCCCTTCTGGAAGCTGGTGGCGGGCTCGACGCCCGTGGTGTCGGCCTGCAACTCATAGCCGCGGAGCGCCGTACCGTTGTCGACGTTGAACCAGCTGAGACCCGACAGACGGATGCCGCTGAGCGGGTCGAACGCCGTCGAGGCGACCTCGCGCAGGCCCGGGTAGGCGACGACCGCGCCGAGCGCGTTGTCGCGGTGCGTGTAGCCCGCGGTGGCGTTGTTGTTCTGGGCGCCCTTGTTCTGGTCGTCGTTGTAGAACTCACGGCTGGTCGCACTCGGCGGACCCTGCGTGTTGGTCACCGAGGTGTTGGCGGTGGTCCGCGTTCCGGCCACACCGTTGTTCTCGAGCGTGAACGTGCCCCCCGCGTTCGGTGCCGCGAGCAGCACGTCACCGCTCGCCACGGTCTCGTAGAACGCGGTCGAGCCGGCGATCGCGGCGTGGTTGCGGTTACCCGACTGGACCGACGTACGGTCGGTGAAGCCGAGAGTGAGATAGCCGCTCGTGTCGAAGGTGAGGCCGGACAGGATGGCCTGCGGGTAGACGGCGACACCGTCGTTGTTCACGCCGACCGAGTTGGGCGCGGCGTTCGTCCCGGTGTTGTAGGTGAGCGAGTTGCCGCCCCACGACCAGTTGTCGGTCCAGGTGTTCCAGCGCGAGACCTGCTGCTGAGTCGTCGTGCCCCACGTCTCGCCGCCCCAGTTGCTGACCGAGTTGCCCTTCGTGTAGCCGAGGTCTGCGGTCAGGACGTTCGACCACGAGGGCGCACCCGCGAGGACGCTCTCGATCGAGGCCTTCACGACGTAGGCGTTGAGGCCCGCGGCATCCGCGCTCTGCCCGGCCGTGGCGCCGGTGTCGACGTAGCCGACGTAGACACCGCCGCGGTAGATCGTGAGCGCGTACGGATGCTGCGTCGCGGTGAGGCCGAGCGCCGAGGACGCGAGCGGGATGCGGGTCACCGAGGTCGGGGCGGCACCGCTCAGGGGCGCCGCGACAGAGTAGAGCTCGCGGTCGGCGAGGTTCACGAACAGCAGGCGGTTCTCGCCGGGAACCGCCGCGATGCCGCCGATGCCGACCTTGCCGGCCTTCTGGAACCCGTCGATGTCGTAGCCGGCGTCGGAGGCGTTGGCCGTCAGGCCACGGGCCGTGTTCGAAGCCACGGTGCCGAGGTTCAGCGTGCCGCCATTCGTCACGGGAAGCCCGTTGACGTTCGCCCACGCGGTCACCGTCGAGCCGCCCGCGAGCGCACCCGACGCGTTCAGGACCTCGTTGACGCGGTAGATGCCGCCGAGGCCCAGCGAACCGAGGGCGGAGAAGCGCTTGTATGTCGCGGCGGCATAGACGTCGTTGCCCTCGCGGTCGTAGGTGAGACCCCAGATCGATCCGACCTGGCCGTAGCTGGCGAGGGTCGTCCGCTGCGAGAAGTTGCCGCCCGCGTTCTCGGTCGCGTTCCACGGGCTCGCCGTGAGGGCCGGCTCGTTGACGTCGGTGCCGGTCGTCAGGCCGGGCCACTGGATGGCCGTGAGGATCGGCGCGTTGGACTGCGCGTAGTCCTCGGGGGTGTCGATGAGGAAGTTGATGTTCTCGTCGCCCACCTCCGCGAACTGCGTCGACGTGCCGTTGCCCGAGCCCGCGCGCGAGGGGTGGAAGCCCTCGGGCAGACCGGTGAGCTCGAGTCGCAGCGGCGTGCCGTCGTCGACACTGCCGGTGTCGAGCGAGTAGGTGCCGTTCGCGGCGGTCGTCGCGGTGGCGACCGGGGTACCCGTCGCGTCGTAAGCCGTCACGACGACGCCCGCGACGCCGGTGTCGGCGGCGGTCGCCGTCGCGCTGTTGCCGGCGTCACGCACGCCGTTGCCGTTGAAGTCGCGGGCGACGGCGCCACGGATCTCCCCCGTGGCGGCCATCGCGGGTGACGACAGGGCGACGACCCCCGTCAGTGCGAGAGCGGTCGCTGCGGCGGCGGCGACGATACGACGGACGGGGCTGGCAACGCGGTGGGTCACGATGTCGATTTCTCTCATGCTCGCAGGAGGGAACCCAGTCGGACAGCTCTTTCGCTGGACGCGGCCCGCGGCGAAACGGACGTGCGTGATCCCCCGGTCGACGCTCCGTTCGGGACAGGACGCAGACCACCTCGCAATATATCGGGCGGCTGAGTGCGGTCGCAACTCTTGACGCAATCCTCAGGAATGCTCAGGATTCCTTGACCGAAGGACCGCCCCCACGACCCCGTTCCGCGGGAGCGAATGGCCCGACAGCCTAGGCTGAGGACGTGCGAATCCGAGCGCTCTCGACGACGGCAGTCCTGGCCGCGACCCTGTGCGTCGCGGCTCTCGCCGGGTGCACGACGGCGCCCGCGCCGACCCCGACCTCCCAGCCCCTCGTGCGCGTGCCGGAGGATGCCGCAACCCTCGCGGATGCCGCGGCCCTCGTCGCGCCGGACGGCGTCATCGAGATCGGCGCCGGCGTCTACGACGAGACGATGCTGATCGACACCCCCGGCGTCACGGTTCGCGGTGCGGATCGCAACGACACCGTGATCGACGGCGGCGGCATCCGCCCGTATGGCATCGTCGCGATCGCCGACGGGGTGACGGTCGAGAACCTCACTGTGACGGGGAACCTCTACTACGGCGTGCTGTTCACCGGCACGCACGACGCCAACGGCCCGACCGCGAGCGGCGCCGACGGATACCAGCCCTTCGACCCCGAGAAGTTCCCGCCGCTGCAGCGCTTTCTCGTCGACCACGTGACGGCGTACAACAACGGGCTCTACGGCATCTACGCGTTCAACTCGCAGCACGGAGTCATCCGCGACTCGTACACGTCGGGTTCGGCCGACAGCGGCATCTACGTCGGCCAGTGCCGCGGCTGCGACATCCTCGTCACGGGAAACGTCGCCGAGAACAACGCCGTCGGGTTCGAGAACGCGAACGCGTCGGATTCGGTCGTCATCGCGGGCAACCGCTTCGCGGGGAACCGCATCGGGATGACGCTGCTGTCGAACTACCAGGAGGCGTTCAGCCCCCAGCGCGCCAACACCGTCGTCGGCAACCTCATCGCCGACAACGCGGCCGACGACAGTCCCGCGCAGGCCGACGGAGGCTATGCGATCGGCGTCGGCATCTCGGGCGGCCTCGACAACGTGTTCTCGCGCAACCTCATCAGCGGGCATGCGCGGGCCGGTGTCGTCCTCGCCAACACGGAGGACCTCGCGACGTCGGGCAACGATCTGCGGGGCAACGACTTCTCGGGAAACGCCGTCGACGTCGTCAACGCATCCGCCGCCCGCGCGCCGGCATCGGCCAACTGCGCCGCTCCGGGCCTGACGACCTCGCCCGCGTCGCTCGGCGCGCAGCTTGCGGCGTGCGGGGCGGGGCAGGATGCCGTGGCCGCGCCCTCCGAGCCGGCGCCGCCCCCCGGGGTCAGCTTCTTGAAGGTCGCTCCCCCGCCCGATCAGCCGAACCTCGACGACCGCGCCCGCTCGCCGCTGCCGGACGTCGTCGCGATGCCCGACCTGGCGTCGTTCGCGACACCGGGGCCCGACCTTCTGCTCGAGTTCTCGAGGATGCGATGACCGGTCGCTCCGGCCTCGTCGCCCGCGCCGTGCGCATCGGCGCCGCGCTCGTGCTCGCGGCGTCCCTCGCGGGATGCGCGGCGCCCGCGCCCGATCCGACCCCCGCGGCATCCGCGGTGACGACGGAGCAGTCGCAGCTGCTCGCGGCGATGCGCTTCACGAACTTCGACGCCGGCACCCGCCCGTTCACGACGACCGTGGGGGAAGGCGGCACGACGCTCGCACTGCACGGCTGGGTCGACTACGCGACGCACACCGGGTACGCGGCCGTGACCGGCGAGGGATTCGCCCCGCAGGCGCTGCTGTGGACCGACACGACCGTCGCGCTCATCCCGGCCGAGCCGGACGCGGACGGCATGCCCCCGCTGCCGATCCCCGGCGCCGACGATCCGACGTGGCTGAGCCGCGCGATCGACGCGTCGGCGAGCGCGCTCGACCGTCGGCTCGTGCTGATCGGCAGCCTCGGCTCGGACCGTCCGGAGAATCCGCTGCTGCTGCAGCAGACGGGCGCCCTCTGGCTCGGCGAGGACGAGGTCGACGGCACCGCGGTGACGGTGTTCGCCGCGCCGCCGAGCGATGAGGTCGCCGAGCCGGGCTCGGTGGATGCCGACACGTCGCCCCTGCGGCTGTGGGTCACCGCCGACGCGCTGCTGCTGCGGGCGCAGACCCGCGTCGACGGCGCGTGGCAAGACGTCGATTTCGGCACTGCGGCGGGTCCCGATCTGGAGGCGCCGGCCGATGAGTGACCAGCCTCGGGATGACGAGACCCCGCGCGACCCGACCTCCCGCAACCTGACGCGCCGCTCGCTCCTCACGGGCGGCGCGGGGGCGGTGCTCGGCGCGGCCGCCGTCGGGGGGCTCTCGCTCCTGGGCGGCCGGGGCGCGGGGGCCCCGTCGTCCACCACGACCCCGGGCGAGGCCGACGCTACGCCCGTCGCCGCGATGGGCGACCATCAGGCGGGGGTCGCGGCACCCGCGGTTCCTCCCGTGAACGCCGAGATCGGGGTCTTCGATGCCCCCGACATCACCGGTCCCGCCGCTCTCCGCGACCTCCTCGCGACGCTCGGTGACCGCATCGTCCAGCTCACCGCCGCCGACCACCGCAGCAGGCTCCTCCCCGACGGCCCCGGCGATCTCACCCTGACCGTCGGCATCGGCGCGCGACTGCTCTCGTTCGTCGGCACCGACCTTGCGACCGCGGCGACGCTGCCGACGTTCGCCGGCGACGCCGACCTCGAATCGTCCGGCGGCGATGTGCTGCTGGTCGCTGCGGCATCCGACCCGTCGATCCCGCCGGGCGCGCTCTCCGCACTCGCCGACGGCCTCGAGGCGCGCTGGCAGCAGCCCGCGTTCCGCGGCGCCCGCAAAGGCGGCGCGACGCGCAACCCGTTCGGCTACTACGACGGGATCATCGCGCCGCACACCGAGAGCGACCTCGACGCGGGCGTCTGGATCGCGGACGGGCCGCTCGCCGGCGGCACGATCTGCACCGTGCGGCGCTTCCGGCTCGACATCGCACGCTTCCAGGCCCTCGGCGACGGGGCGCAGGATGCCGTGTTCGGCCGTCGCCAGTCCGACGGCCAGCCGCTGTCGGGAGGCGACGCGTTCGGGGAGATCGATCTGACGGCGAAATCCGCCGAGGGCGAGTACCTCGTGCCGGCGCGTGCGCACGCGCGTGCCGCGCATCCGTCGTTCATCGGCGCCCCGCTCATGCTCAGACGCAGCTACAGCTACGCGAACGCCGCCGACGACCGCGGGATCGTCTTCCTCAGCTTCCAGAACGACGTGTCGACCTTCGCCCGCACCCTGCGGCGGATGGAGGAGGTCGACGATCTGCTCCCCTTCACGACGGCGACGGCGTCGGGCGCGTTCGCCGTGCTGCCGGGGTTCTCCTCCGACCGGCCGCTGGGCGCGACGCTGAGCGTCTGAGGCGAGGCTCAGCCCAGGCGCGCCGTGACGTCCGCCGCCGGGTCGCCGGTGATCGCCACCGTCTCGCCGTCGATGACGAGCACGGGCGGCGTCAGCTCGCCGCCCGACGCGCTCTGCGCCCGCGCCGTCGCGTCGGCGACGAAGGCGGCATAGGCGCGCCCCGTCACGCAGTCGTCGACGCCGGTGACGCCGACGTTGGCTGCGGCGCGGATGAGGTTCGCATCGGTCAGCGCGGCGCCGGCATCCGGCTGGTGCGTCATCAGCTCGCGCACGAACGGCAGCACGGCATCGGCGTCGGCGACCGCGACGCAGTACGTCGCATTCGCCGCGCGCGTCGAGTACTCCGCACCCGCCGAGGTGGAATCGAGCACCGCGACCGGGTGCAGACGCAGCGTGGCGACGCCCTGCGTGACGGCGCCCTCGATCACCGGGACGTAGAGCTCGTCGAACTGCGCGCACACCGGGCAGTGCAGGTCCACGACGACATCGACCTCGTGCGCGCCCGTGCCGAGGGAGATCGCCCCCGTCTCCGGATCGATCCGGTCGCTCACGGGCACGGCGGCACGAGGCCACAGCAGCACGGCGGCCACGACCGCCGCTGCGAGCACGACGATCGCCGCGGCACTCCACACGACCACACGGCGCCGACCCGAGCGCGCGGCGGCCGCGCGGCGACGATCGCGGCGCGGCGAGCTCACGAGAGAGGCGCCGGCACGACGCCGAACGGGGCGAGATCCGCCGCGCCGCCGTCGGCGGCCGTCAGCACCCAGATTCCGCCCGCGTGCACCGCGACGCTGTGCTCCCAGTGCGATCCGTCCGACCCGTCGACCGTCGTCACCGTCCAGTCGTCGTCCTCGACGAACGTCTCATCGGAGCCTGCGGTCACCATCGGCTCGATCGCGAGGCACAGCCCCGGCCGCACTTCGGGCCCCAGGTCGGCGGTGCGGTAGTTGAACACGGTCGGCCCCTCGTGCATCTTGCGGCCGATGCCGTGACCGACGTAGTCGCGCAGGATGCCGTACTCCGACCCGTCGTCGGCCGCGGCGCGCTCGATGTGCCTCTGCACGGCGTCGCCGATCTCGCCGACGTGACGCGCCGAGGCGAGCGCCGCGATCCCCGCCCAGAGCGACCCTCGGGTGACCTCGGACAGGCGCTCGCGACGCGCGGCGACCGCCGGGTCGCCGCCGGGCACCACCACCGTGATGGCCGAGTCGCCGTTCCACCCCTGGAACTGCGCGCCGGCGTCGATCGACACGATGTCACCGGGCGCGAGCACACGCTCCCCCGGGATGCCGTGAACCACCTGATCGTTGACCGAGATGCACGTCGTATGGCGGTAGCCCCGCACCAGCTGGAAGTTCGACTCCGCGCCGCGCCCGGTGACGACGGCGGATGCCGCGGCATCCAGCTCGGCCGTCGTGACGCCGGGGACGACGAGCGTCCGCACGGCGTCGAGGGCGGCGGCGGTGATCAGCCCGGGCTCGATCATGGATCGCAGCTGAGCGGGCGTCTTGTAGAGCGATCGGCGCAACCCCACGGTCAGTGCCTCACGCCGAGGCGACGATGCCGCGTGCGGCGAGAGCGATGACGATGCGCTCGAAGACCTCGTCGAGGGTGCCGACGCCGTCGACCGCATCGGCGATGCCGCGCTCCCGGTACACCTCGAGGATCGGAGCGGTCTCGGACTCGTAGATCGACAGGCGCTTCGCGATCGACTCGGCGTTGTCATCGGCGCGTCCCTGCTCGGCCGCGCGCAGCGACAGGCGCTGGATCGAGACGTCCCGCGGCACCGAGAGCTCGATGACGGCCGTCAGCGGCTCGCCCCGCTCGTCGAGGAACGAGTCGAGGTCGCTGACCTGGCCGAGATTGCGCGGATAGCCGTCGAGCAGGAAGCCGGCCGCGGCGTCGTCCTGCGCGAGGCGGTCGCGCACGATCGCGCCCGTGAGCTCGTCGGGCACGAGGTCGCCCGCGTCGATGATCGCCTTGACCTGCAGGCCGAGGGGCGTGCCCTCTTTGACGTTCGCGCGGAACACGTCGCCGGTCGAGACCGCGGGGATGCGGAAGGTCTGCGCGATGCGCTCGCCCTGCGTGCCCTTGCCCGAGCCCTGCGGTCCGATGATGAGCAGCCGAGGGAGGGTCATCGCAGGAGTCCTTCGTAGTGGCGCTGCTGCAGCTGCGCGTCGATCTGCTTCACGGTCTCGAGGCCGACGCCGACGATGATCAGGATCGACGCCCCGCCGAACGGGAAGTTCTGGTTGGCGCTGACCGTCGCGAGGGCGATGAGCGGCAGCAGGGCGATGAGACCCAGGTAGATCGACCCGGGAAGCGTGATGCGCGTGAGGACGTAGTCGAGGTACTCGGCCGTCGGACGACCCGCACGGATGCCCGGGATGAAGCCGCCGTACTTCTTCATGTTGTCGGCGACCTCGACCGGGTTGAAGGTGATCGCGACGTAGAAGTAGGTGAACCCGACGATCAGCAGGAAGTACAGGAGCATGTACAGCGGGTGGTCGCCCTTGGTGAGGTACGACTGGATCCACGTCACCCATCCGGGGACGTTGCCGTTCGCATCCGGCGTCTGGTTGAACTGCGCGATGAGCGCCGGGATGTACAGCAGCGACGACGCGAAGATGACCGGCACCACACCCGCCATGTTCACCTTGATCGGGATGTAGGTGTTCGTGCCGCCGAGCGTCCGGCGGCCGACCATGCGCTTCGCGTACTGGACGGGGATGCGGCGCTGCGACTGCTCGACGAAGACGACGAGGCCCATCACGATGATGCCGACGGCGAGCACGAGGAGGAAGATCTCGAAGCTGCGCGACTGGGCGATCGACCACATCGCGACCGGGAAGGTCGCGGCGATCGAGGTGAAGATGAGGATCGACATGCCGTTGCCGACGCCGCGCTCGGTGACGAGCTCCGCGAACCACATGATCAGGCCCGTGCCGGCGGTCAGCGTGATGATCATGAGCAACTGCGCCCACCACGCGTCGTTGGTGAGCAGGCTGTTGCACGACGCGATCGTGGTGGTGCCGAACAGCTGACCCGAGCGTGCGACCGTCACGAGCGTCGTCGACTGCAGCAGAGCGAGCGCGATCGTGAGGTAGCGCGTGTACTGCGTGAGCTTGGCCTGACCGGCCTGGCCCTCTTTGTACAGCGTCTCGAAGTGCGGGATGACCACGCGCAGCAGCTGCACGATGATCGTCGCGGTGATATACGGCATGACGCCGAGGGCGAAGATCGACAGCTGCAGCAGCGCACCGCCGGAGAACAGGTTCACGAGCGAGAGGAGTCCCTCACTCGCCGACCCGGTCTCCGCGAGACAGCTCTGCACGTTCGGGTAGCTCACGAACGGCGTCGGCACGTGCGCACCAAGGCGGTAGATGGCGATGATCGCCAGGGTGAAGCCGATCTTGCGCCGGAGATCCGGCGTGCGGAAGACCCGCGCGATGGCGCTGAAGGCACGGAACAAGGGGATTTCCTCCAGTGGTGGGATCGGTGCGCCGGGGATGCCCGAGACACACCGTCTCCCAGAGTACGGCAACAGGGGCCGGAGGTTGCCCCTCCGGCCCCTGCCGTATGACTACTTGATCGAACCGCCCGCGGCGACGATCTTCTGCTCGGCCGAACCCGAGACCTTGTCGACGGCGACCGTGAGCTTGACCGAGATGTCGCCGGTGCCGAGCACCTTGACCTTCTCGTTCTTGCGGACGGCGCCCTTGGCGACGAGATCGCTCACGGTGACGTTGCCACCGGAGGGGTAGAGCTCTGCGAGCTTGTCGAGGTTGACCACCTGGTACTCGACGCGGAACGGGTTCTTGAACCCGCGCAGCTTCGGCGTACGCATGTGCAGCGGCATCTGGCCACCCTCGAAGCCGACCTTCACCTGGTAGCGGGCCTTCGTGCCCTTGGTGCCACGACCGGCGGTCTTGCCCTTCGAGCCTTCACCGCGACCGACACGGGTCTTCGCGGTGTTGGCGCCGGGGACCGGACGCAGGTGGTGGACCTTCAGGACGCCGGGGCGGGATGCCACGGCATCCTCCTTCGGCGCAGCCTTCTTCGCAGCCGGCTTCTTGGCGGCGGGCTTGTCGGCAGCCTCGGCCTTGACCGAAGCCGCCTTCTCGGCCGGAGCCTTGTCGGCAGCCTTGGCCGCGGGAGCCTTCTTCTCCGCAGCGGGCTTCTTCTCAGCCGAGGCCTTGGCCGGAGCCTTGGCAGCGGTCTTCTTCTCGGTGACCTCTTCGGTCGCCTTCTCAGCCTTCTCGGCCATCAGTCGATCTCCTCAACCTTCACGAGGTGCGCAACGGCCCTGACGTATCCGCGCGTCTGCGCGTCGTCCGGACGGACGACCGAGTCGCCGATCCGCTTGAGGCCCAGCGAACGCAGCGTGTCGCGCTGGTTCTGCTTCTCGCTCACCTTGGACTTTGTCTGCGTGACCTTGAGACGCGCGGCCATCAGGCACCTACCTTCGCAGCGGCCGCGGCGTCAGCCTCGGCACGGATCAGACGCGCGGGCGCGACCTGGTCGAAGTCGAGGCCACGACGCGCGGCGACCGCGCGAGGCTCCTCGAGCTGCGTGAGGGCAGCGACGGTCGCGTGCACGATGTTGATCGTGTTCGACGAGCCGAGCGACTTCGACAGGACGTCGTGGATGCCGGCGCACTCGAGCACGGCACGCACGGGACCACCCGCGATAACACCGGTACCGGCAGCAGCCGGACGCAGCAGCACGACACCGGCAGCGGCCTCGCCCTGCACCGGGTGCGGGATCGTGGATCCGGCACGCGGCACGCGGAAGAAGTTGCGCTTGGCCTCTTCGACACCCTTCGAGATGGCGAGGGGAACCTCACGCGCCTTGCCGTAGCCGACGCCGACGAGCCCGTTGCCGTCGCCCACGACGACAAGCGCCGTGAAGCTGAAGCGGCGACCGCCCTTGACGACCTTCGACACGCGGTTGATGGTGACGACACGCTCCAGGAACTGGCTCTTGTCGGCATCGCGCGCACCGCGGTCACCGCGAGTCTGGCTGCGCTCGCGGCCACCGCGACGCGGCTCGCGCTCGGCGGGCGCCTCGGCAACCGCCTGGTCAGTGGCCTCTGCGGTCACATCGTTCTCCACATTCTGAGTAGTTGCATCGCTCACAGGTTCAGACCTCCTTCGCGAGCGCCGTCCGCGATCGCGGCGACACGACCCGCGTAGCGGTTGCCGCCGCGGTCGAACACGACGTCCGAGACACCGGCGGCCTTCGCGCGCTCGGCGACGAGCTCGCCGACCTTGCGGGCCTTGGCGGTCTTGTCACCGTCGAACGTGCGCAGGTCGGTCTCGAGGGTCGAGGCCGATGCCACGGTGTGGCCCTTGCTGTCGTCGACGAGCTGGACGAACACGTGGCGCGCCGAGCGGGTGACGACCAGGCGCGGACGCGCCTCGGTGCCGACGACCTTCTTGCGAAGGCGGGCGTGACGACGCGAACGCGCGTCGGACTTCGACTTCACAGCCATGATTACTTACCAGCCTTTCCGGCCTTGCGGCGGACGACCTCGCCGGCGTAGCGCACGCCCTTGCCCTTGTACGGCTCGGGCTTGCGGATCTTGCGGATGTTCGCAGCGGCCTCACCGACGGCCTGCTTCGAGATGCCCGAGACGGTGAGCTTGTTGTTGCCCTCGACGGTCAGCGTGATGCCGGCCGGCGGCTCGACGAGCACGGGGTGCGAGAAGCCGAGTGCGAACTCGACGGCCGCACCCTTCTGCGCGACGCGGTAACCCGTGCCGACGACCTCGAGGCCCTTGGTGTAGCCCTCGGTGACGCCGATGATGTTGTTGTTGATGAGGGTGCGGGTCAGGCCGTGCAGCGACCGCGACTCGCGCTCATCGTCGGGGCGGGTGACGAGCACCTGGCCCTCTTCGATGGCGACCTCGATGGGGCGCGCCACGGTGAGCGTCAGCTCGCCCTTGGGGCCCTTGACGGCGACATCCTGGCCGTCGACCGATACGGTGACGCCGGCGTCAGATCACCACACGTAGGCGAGGACTTCCCCACCCACGCCCTTCTGCTCGGCCTGACGGTCGGTGAGAAGACCGGAGGAGGTGGACAGGATCGCGACGCCGAGGCCACCGAGGACGGTGGGGATCTCGGTCGAGCGTGCGTAGACGCGCAGACCGGGCTTCGAGACGCGCTTGATGCCGGCGATCGACCGCTCGCGGTTCGGGCCGTACTTGAGCGTCAGCGTGAGGGTCTGGCCGACACGGGCGTCCGAGACCTCCCAGCCGGCGATGTAGCCCTCCTGCTGGAGGATCTCTGCGATGTGGGTCTTGAGCTTCGAGCTCGGCAGCGACACGGTGTCGTGGTGCGCCGAGTTCGCGTTGCGCAGACGGGTCAGCATGTCAGCGACCGGGTCTGTCATCGTCATTTCTTGGTTTCCTTTGTTCAGTGGTTTCGGATGCCGTTACACGACATCCGACCTTCGTGATGGTCGATCAGGCCTCGTCCGACTGGAACGGGAACCCGATCTGCTTGAGGAGCGAACGGCCCTCGGCATCCGTCTTCGCGGTCGTGACGACCGTGATGTCGAAGCCGCGGACGCGGTCGATCTTGTCCTGGTTGATCTCGTGGAACACGGACTGCTCCTGGAGACCGAACGTGTAGTTGCCGTTGCCGTCGAACTGCTTGGGCGAGAGGCCACGGAAGTCGCGGATACGAGGAAGCGCGAGCGTCACGAGACGGTCGAGGAACTCCCACGCGCGGTCGCCCCGGAGGGTGACGTGCGCGCCGATGGGCTGACCCTCACGCAGCTTGAACTGCGCGATGGACTTCCGGGCCTTCGTGACGACCGGCTTCTGACCGGTGATCTTGGTGAGGTCGTCGACCGCGCCATCGATCACCTTGGAGTCGCGAGCAGCCTCGCCGACGCCGGTGTTCACGACGACCTTGACGATCCCGGGGATCTGCATGACGTTCGCGTAGCCGAACTCGTCCTGCAGAGCCTTCTTGATCTCGGTCTGGTACTTCTGCTTCAGGCGCGGCTGGATTTTGCCAGCGGGCGCAGCAGTGGTGGTGCTCATCAGAGGTCCTTACCGCTCTTCTTCGCGTAGCGCACGCGAACGTTGCGCTTCACGCCATCCTTCGTCTGCTCCTCGACGCGGTGACCGACGCGGGTCGGCTTCTTGGTCGACGGGTCGACGAGGGCGACGTTGGAGATGTGAATCGGGGCTTCCATCGTCTCGATGCCGCCCGTCTTTGTGCCGCGCTGGGACTGGCCCACGCGGTTGTGCTTCGTGACGTAGTTGACGCCCTCGACGATGACGCGGTTCTGCTCGACGAGGATGTCGAGCACCCGCCCCTGCTTGCCGCGGTCGCCGCCCTTGTCCTGCTTCTTGCCCGTGATGACCTGAACCAGGTCACCCTTCTTGATCTTGGCCATGGGGTCAGATCACCTCCGGTGCGAGCGAGACGATCTTCATGAACTTCTTGTCGCGAAGCTCACGACCGACCGGTCCGAAGATGCGGGTGCCGCGGGGCTCCCCGTCGTTCTTCAGGATGACGGCGGCGTTCTCGTCGAACTTGATGTACGACCCGTCGGCGCGACGGGTCTGCTTGACGGTGCGGACGACGACAGCCTTGACCACGTCGCCCTTCTTGACGTTTCCGCCCGGGATCGCGTCCTTGACGGTCGCCACGATGATGTCACCGAGACCGGCGTAGCGGCGGTTCGAGCCGCCGAGCACGCGGATGGTGAGCAGCTCCTTGGCGCCGGTGTTGTCGGCGACCTTGAGGCGGGACTCTGTCTGGATCACTTGGCCTTCTCCAGGATCTCGACCAGACGCCAGCGCTTGGTGGCGCTGAGCGGGCGGGTCTCGTTGATGAGCACGAGGTCACCGATACCGGCGGTGTTCGCCTCGTCGTGGGCCTTGACCTTCGACGTGCGGCGGATGACCTTGCCGTACAGCGGGTGCTTCACGCGGTCCTCGACCTCGACGACGATGGTCTTGTCCATCTTGTCGCTGACGACGTAGCCGCGGCGGGCCTTGCGGTAGCCGCGGGCATCCGCGTCGCGCACGTCGTGCGCGGCGTGCTCGTGCCCGGCGGCGACGGGCGCTGGGGCGACGGCCTCGGCCTTCGGGGCGGCAGCCTTCTTCGCGGGAGCCTTCTTCGCTGCCGGAGCAGCCTTGGCCGCCGGCGCCTTCTTCTCAGTGGTCTCAGCCATCACTCGGCCTCTTCCTTGCTGGCCTCGTCAGCGGCATCCGCCTTCTTGGCCTTCGTCTTCTTCGCCTTCGCCTGGATCTCGACGGGCGCAGGAGTGGCACGGATGCCGAGCTCGCGCTCACGGATCACGGTGTACAGCCGCGCGATGTCGCGCTTGACCGCACGGATGCGGCCGTGGCTGTCGAGCTGGCCGGTGGCCGACTGGAAGCGCAGGTTGAACAGCTCTTCCTTGGCCTTGCGCAGCTCCTCGACGAGGCGCTGGTCTTCGAACGTGTCGAGCTCGCTCGGGGCGAGCGTCTTGGTACCGACGGCCATTACGCGTCGCCCTCCTCGCGCTTGATGATGCGTGCCTTGAGAGGCAGCTTGTGGATTGCCCGGGTGAGGGCCTCGCGGGCGAGCTCCTCGTTGACGCCGGCGACCTCGAACAGGACGCGGCCGGGCTTGACGTTGGCGACCCACCACTCCGGCGAGCCCTTACCCGAACCCATGCGGGTTTCGGCGGGCTTCTTGGTGAGGGGACGGTCGGGGTAGATGTTGATCCACACCTTGCCGCCACGCTTGATGTGACGGGTCATCGCGATACGAGCGGACTCGATCTGACGGTTCGTCACGTACGCGGGCGTCAGCGCCTGGATGCCGAACTCACCGAACGACACCTTGGTGCCACCGGTGGCGGCGCCCGAGCGACCCGGGTGGTGCTGCTTGCGGTACTTGACCTTGCGGGGAATAAGCATCAGGCAGACGCTCCTTCTGCGACGGGGGCCTCGCTACGCGGGCCACGACGACGGTCACCGCCGCGGTCGTCACGACCGCGGGGAGCCTTGGGGGCGTTCGCCTGCTCGCGAGCGAGCTCCTTGGCGGTCAGGTCGCCCTTGTAGATCCAGACCTTCACGCCGATGCGGCCGAAGGTGGTCTTCGCCTCGTAGAAGCCGTAGTCGATGTTCGCGCGGAGCGTGTGCAGGGGCACACGGCCTTCGCGGTAGAACTCCGAGCGGCTCATCTCGGCGCCGCCGAGGCGGCCGGAGACCTGGATACGGATGCCCTTGGCACCGGCGCGCTGGGCGCCCTGCAGACCCTTGCGCATCGCGCGGCGGAACGCCACACGAGCCGAGAGCTGCTCGGCGATACCCTGCGCGACCAGCTGGGCGTCGGCCTCGGGGTTTTTCACCTCGAGAATGTTCAGCTGAATCTGCTTGCCGGTGAGCTTCTCGAGGTCGGCGCGGATGCGCTCGGCCTCGGCGCCACGGCGACCGATCACGATGCCCGGACGGGCGGTGTGGATGTCGACGCGGACGCGGTCACGGGTGCGCTCGATCTCGATGCTGGACACGCCGGCACGGTCGAGCTGCGTCTGCAGGAGCTTGCGGATCTTGATGTCCTCGGCCACGTAGTCGGCGTAACGCTGGCCCGGCTTGGTCGAGTCGGAGAACCAACGCGACACGTGGTCCGTGGTGATGCCGAGGCGGAAGCCGTACGGGTTGACTTTCTGTCCCATTACTTGCTCGCCTTCTTGGTCGTGGCACCGGCCGTCTCGGCGACCTCGGGGGTCGCGAGCTCGACGGTGATGTGGCTCGTGCGCTTCTTGATCTGGAACGCGCGGCCCTGGGCGCGGGGCTGGAAACGCTTGAGCGTCGTGCCCTCGTCGACGTACGCGTTACGCACGTACAGGTCCTGCTCGTCCAGGTACTCGCCGTCGCGGTCTGCCTTCACACGGGCGTTGGCGACCGCCGACTCGACGAGCTTGTAGATCGGCTCGCTGGCACTCTGCGGCGCGAACTTCAGGATGGCCAGGGCCTCCTGAGCCTGCTTGCCCTTGATGAGCGCGACGACACGACGAGCCTTCTGAGGGGTCACGCGAATGTGCTTCACGCGTGCGATGGAATCCACCATGTCTCTCCTCCTCTGGTCCTCTCTGGAACGCCCCCGCGTCAGCGGCGGCGACCCTTCTTGTCGTCCTTCTCGTGGCCGCGGAAGGTGCGGGTGGGCGCGAACTCGCCCAGCTTGTGGCCGACCATGGTCTCGGACACGAACACGGGGATGTGCTTGCGTCCGTCGTGCACGGCGATGGTGTGTCCCAGCATGGCGGGGATGATCATCGACCGACGCGACCAGGTCTTGATGACGTTCTTGGTACCGGCTTCGTTCTGCACGACGACCTTGCGGAGCAGGTGCTCGTCGACGAAGGGTCCCTTCTTCAGGCTGCGAGGCATCTTCCTCTACTCCTACTTGCGCTTCTTGCCGGCGTTGCGACGGCGGACGATGTACTTGTCGCTTTCCTTGTTGGCGTGGCGGGTGCGACCCTCAGCCTGGCCCCAAGGAGTGACGGGGTGACGACCACCGGAGGTCTTACCCTCACCACCACCGTGCGGGTGGTCGACGGGGTTCATCGCGACACCACGGACGGTCGGGCGGACGCCCTTCCAGCGCATGCGGCCGGCCTTGCCCCAGTTGATGTTCGACTGCTCGGCGTTGCCGACCTCGCCGATCGTCGCACGGCAGCGCGCGTCGACGTTGCGGATCTCGCCCGAGGGCAGACGCAGCTGGGCGTAGGGGCCGTCCTTGGCGACGAGGCGCACCGAGGCACCCGCCGACCGGGCCAGCTTCGCGCCGCCGCCGGGACGGAGCTCGATGGCGTGGATGACGGTACCGGTGGGGATGTTCTTCAGCGGCAGGTTGTTACCCGGCTTGATGTCCGCCGACGGACCCGACTCGACGACATCGCCCTGCTGGAGCTTCGCCGGCGCGAGGATGTAGCGCTTCTCGCCGTCGAGGTAGTGCAGCAGCGCGATGCGCGCGGTGCGGTTGGGGTCGTACTCGATGTGCGCGACGGTGGCGTTGACGCCGTCCTTGTCGTTGCGACGGAAGTCGATGACACGGTACTGACGCTTGTGACCGCCACCGATGTGACGCGTCGTGATGCGGCCCTGGTTGTTGCGGCCACCGGTCTTCGACAGCGGGCGCAGCAGCGACTTCTCAGGCGTCGACCGGGTGATCTCGGCGAAGTCGGCCACCGACGAACCGCGACGACCGGGGGTCGTGGGCTTGTACTTGCGAATAGCCATTGTTCTCTAGTCCTCTATCCCAGCGGTCAGCCGACGGCCGTGAAGATGTCGATGGTGCCCGACTTCAGCGTGACGATGGCGCGCTTGGTGTCCTTGCGCTTGCCGGTGCCGAAGCGGGTGCGGCGGGACTTGCCCGCACGGTTGAGCGTGTTGACCGCGGCGACCTTGACGCCGAAGATCTTCTCGATGGCGAGCTTGATCTCGGTCTTCGAGGCGCGCGGGTCCACGAGGAACGTGTACTTGCCCTCGTCGATGAGCCCGTAGCTCTTCTCGGAGACGACCGGCTTCAGGATGATGTCGCGCGGGTCCTTGTTGACACTGACGGTGCTCATGCCGAGACCTCCTCGGTGGTGGCGCTCTTCGACGCGACGAACGCGTCGTATGCGGCCTTGGTGAAGACGATGTCGTCCGAGACGAGCACGTCGTAGGCGTTGAGCTGGCCGGCGTCGAGCACGTGGACGTACCCGAGGTTGCGGACGCTCTTCACGGTCAGCTCGTCATCGCGCTCGGCGACGACGAGGACGTTCTTGATGGCGCCGAGACCGGACAGCACGGATGCCGCGGCCTTCGTCGAGGGAGCCCCGTCGATGCCGAACGAGTCGACGATGTGCAGGCGGCCACCGCGAGCACGATCGCTGAGCGAGCCCAGGAGGGCGGCGGCGATCATCTTCTTGGGGGTGCGCTGCGCGTAGTCGCGCGGCTTCGGGCCGTGCACGATGCCACCGCCGGTCATGTGCGGCGCGCGGATCGAGCCCTGACGGGCGTTACCCGTGCCCTTCTGCTTGAAGGGCTTGCGGCCGGCGCCGGAGACCTCACCGCGACGCTTGGTCGAGTGGGTGCCCTGGCGAGCCGCCGCGAGCTGCGCGACGACGACCTGGTGGATGAGCGGGATGTTCGTCTTGACGTCGAAGATCGCAGCGGGCAGCTCCACGGAGCCTGCCTTCTTGCCGTCGGCCTTCACCACGTCGAGCGCGAGAGTGGAGTCAGCCATGATCAGGCACCCTTCACTGCGTTGCGGACATAGACGATGCGGCCGCGCGCACCGGGGACGGCGCCCTTGACGAGCAGCAGACCCTTCTCGGCGTCGACGGCGTGCACCGTGAGGTTGAGGACGGTCACGCGCTCGCCACCCATACGGCCGGCCATGCGCATGCCCTTGAAGACGCGGCTCGGGGTCGACGAGGCGCCGATGGAGCCGGGCTTGCGGTGGTTGCGGTGCGCACCGTGCGAAGCCGAGACGCCCTTGAAGTTGTGGCGCTTCATGACACCCGCGGTGCCCTTGCCCTTGCTGGTGCCGACGACGTCGACCAGCTGGCCGGCCTCGAAGGTGGCGCCTGCGGTGAGCTCCTGACCGAGTGAGTAGTCAGCGGCATCCGCCGTGCGCACCTCGGTGAGGTGGCGGCGAGGGGTGACCCCGGCAGCCTCGAAGTGGGCCGTGAGGGGCTTGGTGACCTTGCGCGGGTCGATCTGGCCGTAGCCGATCTGCACGGCGCTGTAGCCGTCGCGCTCGGGTGTGCGGACCTGGGTGACGACGTTGGGCGCGACCTCGATCACGGTGACGGGAACGAGCTTGCCGTTCTCGTCCCAGACCTGGGTCATGCCGAGCTTCGTGCCGAGCAGTCCCTTGGAAACCTTGTCGTTGATGTGTGCCATGACCGGGACCTCAGAGCTTGATCTCGATGTTGACATCGGCCGGGAGGTCGAGACGCATCAGCGAGTCGACGGCCTTGGGCGTCGGGTCGATGATGTCGATGAGGCGCTTGTGGGTGCGCATCTCGAAGTGCTCGCGGCTGTCCTTGTACTTGTGCGGCGACCGGATGACGCACACGACGTTCTTCTCGGTCGGAAGCGGCACCGGGCCGACGACGGTCGCGCCCGCACGGGTCACGGTGTCGACGATCTTGCGCGCCGACGTGTCGATGACCTCGTGGTCATACGACTTCAGGCGAATGCGGATCTTCTGTCCCGCCATTGTCTGCTCACTCTCTTTCTCGCGTCATACCTCGGGGGCATTGGACGCACAGGGCACAGGGTTCTGTGCCGGGCACTTGCGCACCACTGTTCTGATGTCAGCTCCGACTCCCGCACGCACGCGCGCAGACCCTGTTTCCAGGACGGAGTCGGATTGAGTTGTTCTGCTGCCCGCGGCCTAGACTCTCGCCGAGATCGAGTCTCGGCCGGTCTATGCACTGCCCTGGCAGTGATCCCGCAACGCGCTCGTCTTGTCAGATTCAGCGCACGCAGGAATGTGGAACCTGACTAGTCTACGTGTCGCCCGGGCGTGTCGCAAACCCGGGCGTGTCGCGCGGGGTATAAGCGTGCGTCAGGGGGCGAAGCGCTCGACGCGCAGCACGCACTCGAACTCGCCGGGAAGCGCGAAACTCGCCTTCCAGTCCCCCGTCGCGCCGCCTTCGACACCGGGCACGTCGACCTGGATGAGGCCCCGCGTCTCACCGCCCGCCATCGCCGAGACGTAGAGCCGATAGCTTTGCGGCTCGTCAAGCGGGTTGGTCACGGTGCCGGCGGCGACCCAATCGTCTCCCTCGCGCGCGCAGGTGGTGACCTCGGCATCCTCGAGCGCGCCGACCCACCCGTCCACGGATCCGGGCTGATCGGTGATGTCGGTGATGTCGGTCGGCGCGGTCGTCGGCGTGGGATCGGGCTGCGCCGTGCCGGTGCAGCCGGCGAGGGCGAGCGCGAGGCACAGCAGCGCGCCCGCACCGATCAGTCGCGGATTGGTCATGAGGTCTCCTTCCGTCGTCCCGCCCGCAGCGCGGCCAGGCCGAAGAGAATCATCAGCAGAGCGCCGATCGGGAAGGCGGGGTTCAGCACGCCACCCGTGTTCGGCAGGGGCACCGTCACCGAGGTCACGGAATCGGTCGCCGTCGCGGACGAGCCGCCCGGGGCGTCCGCCGTCGCGGTGGCGGTGTTGGTGAGGGTGCCGCGGGCGCCGTCGGCGGCGCTCACGACGTAGGTCGCGGTCGCGGTGACGCTCTCACCGGGCGCGAGGACACCCGCCTCCGCAGGCCACGCCCCGAACGTGATGCCGGACAGGCCCGGCAGCGGGTCGGCGATGCGGACCCCGATGAGGGTGACGTTTCCGGTGTTGACCACGACGAAACGATACGTCAGAGACGTGCCCGGGCCGGCAGAGCCGGCGCGGTCGACCGTCTTGTCGAGCGTCAGCGCGGGCGTCGGCACGACCGGCACGGACGCGCTCGCGTTGCTGCTGACACCCGATCCGCTGCCGCCGAGACCCGTCACGGTCGCGGAGTTGACGACCGTGCCCGCGTCGACGTCGGCCTGCGTCAGCGTATACGTCGCCGTCGCGCGGATCGACTGCCCGGGCGCGAGGATGCCCGGCTCTCCCGGCCACGTGCCGTAGACGAGCGCCGACAGGCCCGGCATCGGGTCGACGATCTCGACGTCCTCGACGGTCGTCGTTCCGGCGTTGGTCGCGACGAACGTGAAGGTGACGATCGCGCCCACACCGCCCGACCCGCCGAGCTCGCCCGTCTTGACGAGGTCGATCGCGGTCGTCGTGTCGAGGGTCGCGGTCGCGGTGTCGGTGTCGGTGATCTCGCAGTCGTCCGCGTCGGCGCACGTGGCGGGCACGGCGGTGACGGTCGCGGTGTTCTCGACGCTGCCGCGGTCGAGGTCGGCCTGCGTCAGCGGGTAGTCCGCGGTCGCCGTCACCTGCTCGCCCGGGCGCAGGACCCCGTCGGCGGCCGGCCAGTCGCCGAACACGACCCCGGACAGACCGGGCAGCGCATCGGTCAGCTGGATGCCGGAAAGGGTGACGTTTCCGCTGTTTCGGACCGTGAAGGAGTACGTCACGGCATCCCCGGCGACAGGCGCCGCGGGCGGGGTCGCCTGCTTCTCGAGCGTGATGGCGGGCGCGCCGTCCATCGGCACCGTCTCGGTGTCGACGCCCTGGACCGGGTCGCCCGTGGGCGGCATGCCGATCGCGCGCGCGGTGTTCTCGACGTCGCCGCGGTCGACGTCGTCCTGCGTCACGGTGTACGTCGCCGTCGCGGTGACCGTCTGCGACGGCGCGAGCACGCCGTCGGCGGCGGGCCACGCGTCGAAGGTGATCGGCGACAGCCCGGCCATCGGGTCGATGAGTGCGACGCCCGAGAGCGTCACGGTGCCCGTGTTGGTGATCTCGAAGGTGAAGGTGACGGTGTCACCGACGTCGCCGGTGCCCGAGAGCGCGCCGAGTTTGACGATGCGGATGCCGGGTGCGGGCGCGAGCGGCACGGTCGCCGACGCGGCGTCGGTCACGGCATCACCCGTCGGGGGCGTCCCCGAGGCGGATGCCGTGTTCTCGACCCCGCCGGCATCCACGTCGGTCTGCGTGAGCGTGTAGCTCGCGGTACCCGAGACCGTGGCGCCGGGGGCGAGTTCGCCTTCCGTCAGGCCCGTCCAGTCGAGTGCCACCGGGCCGCCGAGCAGCGGGTCGGTCACCGCGACGCCCGTCAGCGTGACGTTTCCGGTGTTGCGGACCGTGAAGCCGTACGTGACGGTCTCGCCCGCGGCTGCCGACCCGTCCAGCGCGCCGGTCTTGTCGAGCTCGATCGCGGGGCTGGTGGGCACGGTCACGGTGATCGTGTCGGTGTCGGTCACGGCGCTCCCGGTCGGCGGGGTGCCGCTGACGGATGCCGTGTTCTCGACTTCGCCGGCATCGACGTCGGCCTGCGTGAGCGTGTAGCTGGCGGTACCCGAGACCGTGGCGCCGGGGGCGAGTTCGCCTTCCGTCAGGCCCGTCCAGTCGAGCGCGACGGGGCCGCCGAGCAGCGGGTCGGTCACCGCGACGCCCGTCAGGGTCACGGTGCCGGTGTTGCGGACGGTGAAGCCGTAGGTGACCGTGCCGCCGGCGGCCGCAGCGCCGTCGAGCGACCCGGTCTTCTCGAGGTCGACCGCGGGGGCGGGGGTCAGCGTGACTGTGACGGTGTCGGTGCCCGTCACCGGGTCACCGGTCGGCGGCGTGCCGGTGACGGATGCCGTGTTCGCCACCGAACCCGCATCGACGTCGGCCTGCGTGAGCGTGTAGGTCCCGGTTCCCGAGACCGTCGCGCCGGGCGCGAGCTCACCCTCGGTGAGACCCGACCAGTCGAGCGCCACCGGGCCGCCCAGCAGCGGGTCGGTCACCGCGACATCCGTCAGGGTCACGTTCCCCGCGTTGCGGACGGTGAAGCCGTACGTCACGGTGCCGCCGACGACCGCGGCCCCATCGAGTGCGCCGGTCTTGTCGACCGTGATCGCCGGCGCGGGAGCAAGAGCGACGGTCACCGTGTCGGTGCCCGTCACCGCGTCGCCCGTCGGCGGGGTACCCGAGACGGATGCCGTGTTCGCCACCGAATCCGCATCGACGTCGGCCTGCGTCAGCGTGTAGGTCGCGGTGCCCGAGACCGTCGCACCCGGCGCGAGCTCGCCCTCGGTGAGACCCGTCCAGTCGAGCGCGACGGCGCCACCGAGCAGCGGGTCAGAGACGGCAACATCCGTGAGCGTGACGGTGCCGGTGTTGTGCACCGTGAAGCCGTACGTCACGGTGCCGCCCGCGACGGCCGCGCCGTCCAGGGCACCGGTCTTGTCGACCGTGATCGCCGGAGCCGGGGACAGCGACACCGTCACCGTGTCGGTGGCGGTCACCGCGTCGCCCGTCGGCGGCGTGCCCGAGACGGATGCCGTGTTCGCGACCGAACCCGCATCCACGTCGGCCTGCGTCAGCGTGTAGCTCGCGGTGCCCGAGACGACCGCGCCGGGCGCAAGCTCACCCTCGGTGAGACCCGACCAGTCGAGGGCCACCGGGCCGCCGAGCAGCGGGTCAGTGACGGCAACATCCGTCAGCGTGACGGTGCCGGTGTTGCGGACGGTGAAGCCGTACGTCACCGTGCCGCCCGCGACCGCCGCGCCGTCGAGGGACCCGGTCTTGTCGACCGTGATCGCGGGCACCGGGCGCAGCTCGACCGTCACCGAGTCGTCGGCCGTCACCGCGTCGCCCGTCGGCGGCGTGCCGGCGGCGGTCGCCGTGTTGGCGACCCGGCCGGCATCCACATCGGCCTGCGTCAGCGTGTACGTCGCCGAGCCCGAGACGATCCCGCCCGGCGCGAGCTCACCCGCCGTGAGGCCCGCCCAGTCGAGAGCCACCGCGCCGCCCAGCAGCGGGTCGGTCACCCCGACGCCCGTCAGTGTCACGTTGCCCGTGTTGCGGACCGTGAAGCCGTAGGTCACCGTGCCGCCCGCGACCGTCGTGCCCGAGATCGTCCCGGTCTTCACGAGCTGCAGACCCGCGCCGGACGGCACGATCACCGTCGCGATCGACGGCGCGCTCACGGCCGTTCCGGCGGGCGACTCGCCCGACGCGTTCGCCGTGTTGACGACCGAGCCGGCGTCGACGTCGGCCTGCGTCAGGGCGTAGGTCGCGGTCGCCGTCACCGACTCGTCGGGGGCGAGGGTGCCCTCGCCCTGCGGCCACGACACGAACGTGAGGTCGGACAGACCCGGCAGCAGATCGACGATGCCGACGCCGGTGAGGGTGACGTTCCCGGTGTTGCGGACGACGAACTCGTACCGCACCTCGGTGCCGGGCGCGGCCGGGCCCTGCAGGGCGCCGTTCTTCGTCACCGCGATCGCGGGCGCCTCGGGCAGGTCGACGAGGGCGCTGTCGGTGTCGGTCACGGCGGCGCCGGTGGGCTGCAGGCCGGTGACGGACGCCGTGTTGGCGACCTCGCCGGCATCGACGTCGGCCTGGGTCAGCGTGTACGCGGCGGTGCCCGAGACCGTGCCGCCGGGGGCGAGCTCGCCCGCCGTCAGGCCCGTCCAGTCGAGCGCGACGGCGCCGCCGAGCAGCGGGTCGTCTACCGTCACGCCGGTCAGTGTCACGGTGCCGGTGTTGCGCACGACGAACGTGTACTCGACGGTGTTGCCCGCGACCGCGGAGCCGTCGAGGGTGCCCGACTTGACGAGCTGGATGCCCGGGGCCGGAGCGAGCGCGACGAGCGCCGTGTCGGTTCCCGTGACGGCGGCGCCGGTGGGCGGCGTGCCGGTCGCGGTGGCGGTGTTCGACACGGCCCCGGCGTCGACGTTCGCCTGCGTCAGGGTGTAGGTCGCGGTGCCCGAGACCGTGCCGCCGGGCGCGAGCTCGCCCGCGGTCAGGCCCGTCCAGTCGAGCGCGACGGAGCCGCCGAGCAGCGGGTCGGCGAGGGTCACGCCCGTCAGCGTGACGGTGCCCGTGTTGCGCACCGTGAAGGCGTACGTCACCGTCCCGCCCGCCACGGCGGGTCCGGTCAGCGTGCCGGTCTTCTCGACGGCGATCGCCGGGGCGGGGGCGAGCGAGACGGTCACCGTGTCGGTGCCCGTCACCGGGGAACCGGTCGGCGGGGTTCCCACGACGGTCGCGGCGTTGTGGACCTCGCCGGCATCCACATCGGCCTGCGTCAGCGTGTACGTCGCCGTCCCCGACACCACGCCGCCCGGAGCGAGCTCGCCCGCCGTCAGACCCGACCAGTCGAGCGCGACCGGGCCGCCGAGGAGCGGGTCGGTCACCGCGACACCGGTGAGCGTGACGTTCCCGGTGTTGCGGACCGTGAAGCCGTAGGTCACGGTGCCGCCGGCGACCGCCGCGCCGTCGAGAGCGCCGGTCTTGTCGAGCGCGACACCCGGTGCGGCGGCCAGCGTCACTCCGACCGTGTCGGAATCGCTCACGGCCCCGCCGGCCGGCGGGGCGCCGGTCACCGACGCCGTGTTCGTCACGACGCCGGCATCCACCTGCGCCTGCGTCAGCGTGTACGTCGCCGCACCCGTGACCGTGGCGCCCGGAGCGAGCTCGCCCGCCGTGAGGCCCGTCCAGTCGAGCGCGACCGGGCCGCCGAGCAGCGGATCGGTCACCGCGACGCCCGTGAGCGTGACGTTCCCGGTGTTGCGGACCGTGAAACCGTAAGTCACCGTGCCGCCCGCGGTCGCCGCTCCCGTGAGCACGCCGGTCTTCTCGACGTCGATCGCGGGGCCGGCCGCGAGCGTCACCGTCGCGGTGTCGGCGTCGGTGACGGCGCTCCCGGTCGGCGGGGTGCCGGTGACGGATGCCGTGTTGGCGAGCTGGCCGGCATCCACGTCGCCCTGCGTGAGCGCATAGGTGGCCGTGCCTGTGACGACGCCGCCGGGGGCGAGCTGGCCGGCCGTGAGACCCGTCCAGTCGAGCGCGACCGCACCGCCCAGGAGCGGGTCGGTCACGGCCACCCCGGTGAGCGTGACGTTGCCGGTGTTGCGCACGGTGAACGTGTATCCGACCGGACTGCCCGCGACCGGCGAGCCCGACAGCGTGCCCGTCTTCACGAGCTGGATGCCCGCGCCCGACGGCACCGGCACGGTCGCGGTGGCCGGAGCGGTCAGCATCTGTCCGGTCGGGGTCTCGCCCGACGCCAGCGCGGAGTTCACGACCGACCCAGCATCCACATCGGCCTGGGTCAGGGTGTACCTCGCCGTCGCTCCGACCGACTCGCCGGGCTCGAGCTCGCCGACGGCGCCGGGCCAGGTGCCGAAGGCGAGACCGGTGAGACCCGGCAGGAAGTCCTGCAGCCCGACGCCCGAGAGCGTCACGTTGCCCGTGTTGCGCACGACGAAGGAATACTCGATGAGGGTCCCGGCCGCCGCGGCGCCCTGCAGCGCGCCCGATTTCGTGACCGAGAGCGCCGGGCTCGCGGCGATCGTCACGGTCGCCGCGGAGTCGTCGGTCACGTCGTCGCCGGTGGGTGGCGTGCCCGACACGGATGCCGTGTTCACGACCGACCCGGCATCCACATCCGCCTGGGTCACGGTGTACGTCGCCGTCCCGGTGACCTCGTCA
>QFPM01000023.1 GCA_003248655.1 Microbacterium sp. | reverse complement strand
GGCGGGGATCGAGATCCTCGCGGAACGCCTGACGGAGCGCTCGTTCACCGAACGCCATCGGGACGCCGCGACGGGCAGGCGGGTGCGGGTGGTACCGGGTGGGGTGGGGATGTCGGATGTTGTCGCGACGGTCCCGACCGTGATCGCCGACGGCATCCTTGACCGTCTCACTCAGCAAGCCCACGCCGTGATCGACGCCCGCGACCCCGGCGAGACCGATCATCGGGGGATGGATGAGGTGCGGGCGGACGTGTTCACCGACCTCCTCCTCGCCGGAACCCCCGCCCTCGACCCGACCGCGACCGGCGACACCCCCGGCACCCTGGGCGCGATCCGCGCGCACGTGCAGGTCATCGTCCCGGCGCTCACCCTCCTTGGTTCCGACGACGGACCCGTCGACCTGGTAGGTCGGTCCCCGATCGACGCGGACACCGCCCGTGTCCTCGCCGACGCCGCCCACGACTGGGCCAGAGTCCTCACCGAACCCGTCGAAGGAGTCGTTCTCGCCGTCGACCGGTACCGGACCCCGTGGCCCCAACGACGATTCCTCCGCGCCCGGGATCAACACTGCCGGTTCCCCGGCTGTAGGCGGGCCGCGATCCGCTGCGAAACACCCTCTGGCGGGTCCGACAACTGAAGGGTGGCGTCCTCGAATGGACCTCACCCACCGGCCGCATCTACCGCGAAGACGCACCCGCACCACCTATCGCCTTCACACCCGCACTCGCCCACGACTCGGGACCGGCGCCATTCTGACGGGCGCACCGTGATTTCGATACGCCGCCTGCGGCGGCTACTCAATCACCGAACAAGGGCGCGCCGTGATTTCGATACGCCGCCTACGGCGGCTACTCAATCACCGAAGGAGGGGCGCGGCGGCGGGCCGATCACCGAACAGTGGTGCGACGTGATTTCGATACGCCGCCTGCGGCGGCTACTCAATCACCGAACAGGGGTGGGCGGCGGCTACAGCAGGTCGGCGCGGTGCACGAGCGCGGCGGCGCCGATGAGGGGTGCGTCTCCGCCGAGGGCGGCCCGCACGACCTTCAGGTTCGCGGCGTATCCGTTGATCGCCGACGCCGCGACCACGGCCTGAATCCGTTCCGGATAGTCGTCCGCGACGAACGAGAACCCGCCTCCGACGACGGCAAGCTCAAGATCGAGGAGGGTCGCCGCACTCGCGAGTCCGACTCCGACAGCGTGCGCCGACCGAGCGACGGCAGCCACCGCGACGGGCTCCCCTGCGCGGTAGGCGGCCGCGAGCTCCTCGCCCGTCGACCCCGCCCATCCATGCGACCGCGCCCACGCGACGGTGTGCGGCCCCGATGCGCGCTGCTCGAGGGTGGCCGCCGCAGGTTCGCCGTCGATGTCGGCGACGATCGTCTGTCCGAGGTGCCCGGCATTGCCCGATCCGCCCGTGACGAGCCGGCCGTCCGAGACGATGCCGCCCCCGACCCCGGTCGACACGACGAAGACGATCGCATTCGCCACGCCCCGAGCCGCGCCGAGCCACGCCTCCGCGAGCGCGATGCAGGTCCCGTCGAGGCGGAGAGTGACGGCATCCAACCCGCTTGCGGCGCGCACCGCTCCCACCATGTCGAACCCATGAGCCGCGGGCAGGTTGATCGGGGCGACCGTCCCCGCGACGAGATCGATCGGCCCGGCCGCGCCGATGCCCGCGGCGATGACCTCGCTCCATCGCGAGTGCGCGCGGCACCGCGTGACGACCTCGTCGAGCGCGCGAGAGAGCACCGACACGTCCGATGCCGCCGCGGCGCCGGTCTCGACGCGCGTCCGCGACCCCTCGACGAGTACGCCTGCCTCATCGACGAGGGCCGCCTCGATCTTCGTGCCGCCGAGGTCGATCGCGAGCGCGAGTGTCATGTGCACGTCCTGAATCTTGGGATGCCGGGGGAGTATGCCCGAAGGGGTATGTACGCAAGCGTACTGTCGGCCTCAGCGATCGGCATCCGCCTTTGGCTTCGCACAGCAGCCCAGCCCGCCCGCGGAATCCGCGCCTCTCGCGGCCCGCCGATCAGCCCCGGAGCCGTCCATGGCTGCCATCGCTCCCGCCCTCCACTACGCCCGCGTCCACGCTCGGCCCCGTCCGTCAGACGTACGCGACGGCCGAGACGTTCCCGCCCGTCGCGCGCGCCTACACGCAGGTCTCGCAAGTCGTGAAAGAGCTCGGGCTCCTGCGCCGCGCCCCCGTCTTCTACGCGATCGTCGGCGGAGTGCTCGCGCTCTGCCTCGGCGGCTGCATCGCTGGCTTCGTGCTCCTCGGGCAGAGCTGGTTCCAGCTGCTGATCGCGGCGGCGCTCGGCATCGTCCTGACACAGGTCGCGTTCCTCGCGCACGAAGCGGCGCACCGCCAGATCCTCGCGTCGGGGCCGGCGAACGACCGGCTCGGGCGCATCCTCGCCGCGGGCGTTGTCGGCATCAGCTACGCGTGGTGGGATGCCAAGCACTCCCGCCACCATGCCAACCCCAACCGCGTCGGCAAAGACCCCGACATCGAGGTCGACACAGTCTCGTTCCTCGTCGAGGACGCGGCGCAGGCCCGCGGCATCCGCCGCCTCATGACGCGCCGGCAGGGTGGCTGTTCTTTCCGCTGCTGAGCCTCGAAGGGCTGAATCTGCACGTCCTCGGCATCCGCCACCTGCTCTCTCGTCAGCCCGTGGCAAAGCGCAAGCTCGAGCTGACGCTCATCGCGGTGCGGTTCGCGGCGATCGCCGTGCCGCTGTCCCTCGTGCTGCCGCTCGGCATGGCCTTCGCGTTCCTGGGCGTGCAGCTCGCCGTCTTCGGCATCTACATGGGCGCGTCGTTCGCGCCGAATCACAAGGGGATGCCGGTGATCGCGGAGGGCGCGCGACTCGACTTCTTCAGCAAGCAGGTGCGCACCTCGCGCAACATCCGCGGCGGCTGGTGGGCGACGTGGCTCATGGGCGGACTCAACTACCAGCTCGAACACCACCTCTTCCCGAACATGGCCCGCCCGCATCTCGCCAAGGCGCGGATCGTCGTCCGGGAGCACTGCAAGACGCTCGACGTGCCGTACACCGAGACGAGCCTGTGGCGTTCGTACGCGATCGTGATCGACTACCTCAACCGCGTCGGACTGGCCGCGCGCGACCCGTTCGACTGCCCTGTGGTCTCCGAGTACCGCCGCGCCTGAGCGCGGCGGTAGGTCTCCGAGTACCGCCGCGCCTGAGCGCGGCACGCGCGCGTCAGGCGTTGCGCTTCACCACGCGCATCAGCCACGCGATGATCGCGATGAGCAGGATGACGAGGCCGATCCAGAGCAGGAACTTCGCCGCTTCGACGAAGACGCCCAGAAGGATCAGCGCAACGGCGACGACAAGAAGGATGATCGCGAGTGTCATGACTCCAGTGTGCGCGGTCTCACGGGTTCCCGTTCAGGGGTTGACAGCCGAGACGGCATCTGTCAACCCCTCGCCTCGCGCCGTGCGCATCCGATTCAGTGAGAGGACCGAATCCCACTCATAGACCCGGAGACACGACGAGGCTGAGCAATGAAGGACATCCTGATCGAAGGCCACCGCATCCTGACCACCGACCAGATCGCGGAGGCCGTCATCGACTACGCGCGTGTTCTGCTGGAACGGGGCGGCCACGACATCATCGAGTTCCCGAGCTTCCACGACGGCATCCCGGGTCAGTGCACGCTGCTGCTGGGTGGGTCGTGCACGATCGCCGTCGTCGATGCGCCTCTCGAGATGTCGGCGACCGTCGGGGGTGCCGATCATGCGCGCGACGAAATCGCCCGGAGAGCGGACGCGTTACGGTAGGGGGGTGGGCAGGTTCAACTACGACGGCAGCGTCAAGGTCGATTTCGACGATCGCGTGCTCGCGCACCTGCAGGTCGTCATCACCCAGAAGCTCCGTCGCGGTGAGCCGTTCCCCTTCACCTGGCGCAACGAGCCGAGTCTCGGCGATGGCCGGACGACGGTCTGGCTGCACCCTTACGCGTCGCTCGTGTACAAGTACAGCGGCAGCCGTCAGCCTTCGCTCAACCGCGCGTGGCTGGAGGCGCTGACCCAGACGGCGAACTCCACGGCAGGGCTCTACGTCGTGCCCGAGCCCGACAATCCCTCCACCGGCGAGGTCGTCACCGGCTGAACGCGGCACGTCGCCGACGTCCTGTCAATCCCCTGCCCCGACGCGACAGGGCGCGGGAGGGTGGGATGTGCGACGATGACGATGCGGGAAGACCCCCCGAGAGGGTACGTGGAGATCGCCGCCATCGATGCGGATGCCTGGCGCCTGTGCGACAAGCGGGAACGCCCGAGTGATGCCGCGCACGTGATCGCCTACATCGAGCGGGTCGGCTCGGCCTTCGACGCCGTGTGGATGACCGGTCCCCGGCGCCGGTCGACACACGCCTCGCTCGCGGAGTGCGTGGCGGCCGCGGAAGGATTGCTCGAAAGCGCGGACGCGACGCCCGGAGCGGGGCGGCCTATCGAGATCGCGCACCTGCCGCCGCGGTGACCGCGGGGTCAGTCCGCGACGTCGACGGTCTGGGGCGCGTCGTCGGCGGGGGCGTCGGGTGCCGCCTCGATCTGTTCGGCGACGAGTGTGATGCCTCCCGACGAGTTCGCCGACTGGGCGAGCTCCTCGATCCACGCGCGGTTGAGCTCGCTCGGGTGCGGGTCGTCGAACACGAAACGCAAGGCGATCGACGGATGCAGCCAGATTGTGCTGCGGCCGCGCGGCTCGCCTTCGGGGTGCTGCCACGACACGGTGAAGCTCTCGCCGCGCCGGAGTTTCGTCGACACGACGACCTTCAGATGTGCGAGCGCCCGGTCCTCGATGTGGATGGGGGTCGCTGAGCCGCCGTAGTAGATGGTTCCCACGGTGATGATGATACGTCGCGAAATCGCTCCGGGCATCCGTCATGCGACGACACAGTTCGCGGCATCCGATTCAGCGGGTTAGCATAGGGTCGTGTCCTTGACCTGTCGCTGTTGTCGCTGAGCGTTCTCGCTCTTCTTCGACGACCCCGACAGCCCGCCGCAGCAACGCGCCCGCCTCTTCGCGCCGGCGCCGCGGCCACTCCCAAGGAATCTCCATGCGCTACGCATCGCACATCGCCGACCTCGTCGGAAACACCCCGCTCGTTCGCCTCGGTCGCGTCGCCGACGGCGTCGCCGCGACCGTCCTTGCCAAAGTCGAGTACCTCAATCCCGGCGGATCGGCGAAGGACCGCATCGCCTCGCGCATCATCGACGCCGCCGAGCGCGACGGTCTGCTACAGCCGGGTGGCACGATCGTCGAGCCGACGAGCGGTAACACCGGCGTCGGTCTCGCCCTCGTCGCGCTCCAGCGCGGCTACCGCATGATCTTCGTCGTCCCCGACAAGTTCACCGGCGAGAAGACGGCCGTCCTCCGCGCGTACGGCGCCGAGGTCGTCGAGGTGCCGACGAACGTTCCGCCCGAGCATCCCGACTCGTACTACAGCGTGTCCGATCGGCTCGCGCGCGAGATCCCCGGCGCGTTCAAGCCGAACCAGTTCGCGAACGCGAACGGCCCACGCGCCCACTACGAGACGACCGGGCCCGAGATCTGGCGCGACACCGACGGCCGAGTCACGCACTTCGTCGCCGGCATCGGCACGGGCGGCACGATCAGCGGCACCGGGCGCTTCCTCAAGGAGGCGTCGGCGGGCGAAGTCGTCGTCGTCGGCGCCGACCCCGAAGGCTCGATCTACTCGGGCGGCCCGATCCACGGATACGCCGTCGAGGGCGTCGGCGAGGACTTCTACCCCGACACCTTCGACCCCACCGTCGTCGACCGCTACGAGCGGATCTCGGATGCCGAGAGCTTCGCCATGACGCGGCGCCTCGCCCGCGAGGAGGGCCTGTTCGTCGGCGGATCGTCGGGCATGGCGGTCGTCGCCGCACTCCGAGCCGCCGAGGGGCTCTCGGGGGACGACGTCGTCGTCGTGCTCCTGCCCGACCACGGCCGCGGCTACCTCTCTCGCCTGTACGACGACGCGTGGCTGGATGCCCGCGGCATCCATCTCGACTCATCCCTCACGAACGGAGCCACCCGATGACCACCGCCGACGCTGCCCGCGGATTCGCGAGCCTCGCCGTCCACGCCGGCCAGGAGTTCGACCCGACCACCGGCGCGGTCATCCCGCCGGTGCACTTCTCGACGACGTATGCCCAGGACGGCATAGGCGGCCTGCGCCAGGGGTACGAGTACGGGCGCAGCGGCAATCCAACCCGCACGGCGCTGCAGACTCAGCTCGCCGCGATCGAGGGCGGCGCGCACGCGTTCTCGTTCGCGTCGGGCCTCGCCGCCGAAGACACACTGCTGCGCGCCGTGCTGCGGCCGGGCGACGACGTGCTCCTCGGCAACGACGTCTACGGAGGCACGCACCGCCTGCTCGCCCGCGTCCTCGGTCCGTGGGGGGTGGGCTTGCGCGTCGTCGACATGAGCGACCCGGATGCCGTCCGGGCGGCCGTCGCGGCGAAGCCGCCCCGCATCCTGTGGGTCGAGACGCCCTCGAACCCGCTCCTGCGCATCACCGACATCGCGGGCCTCGCCCAGATCGGCCGCGAAGCGGGCGCGCTCGTCGTCGTCGACAACACCTTCGCGACGCCCGCGCTCCAGCAGCCGCTCGCGCTCGGCGCCGACGTCGTCGTCCACTCGACGACCAAGTACCTCGGGGGACACTCGGATGTCGTCGGCGGAGCGCTCGTCCTCTCCGAATCGCACCGCGACGACGCGCTCGCCGAGCAGATCGGGTTCCTGCAGTACGCGGTCGGCGCCGTCTCGGGTCCGCTCGACGCCTGGCTCACAACCCGCGGCATCAAGACCCTCGCCGTCAGGATGCAACGGCACAGCGAGAACGCGGCATCCGTCGCCACATTCCTCGCGGGGCATGAACGTGTCGCGCGGGTGTACTACCCGGGTCTCGCGTCTCACCCGGGGCACGAGATCGCCGCGCGACAGATGTCCGGCTTCGGCGGCATCGTGTCGCTCGCCCTCGAGTCGGGCGAGGCGGCCCGCCGCTTCGCGGAGTCGACGCGCCTGTTCACCCTCGCCGAGTCGCTCGGCGGCGTCGAGTCGCTCGTGAACTACCCGGATGCCATGACCCACGCCTCCGTCCGCGGCACCGAGGCCGCCGTTCCCGTCGAAATCGTGCGCCTGTCGGTCGGCATCGAGGACGAGGCCGACCTGCTCGCCGACCTCGAGCAAGCCCTCGCCGTCTGACCCGCCCCGGCATCCCGCCGCATCCCTTCCGCGAGAAACCACTTCGTCGCCGAGAAACCACGGCTCGCGTGGTTTCTCGCGCGCGGAATGGTTTCTCGCGGGGACGTGTGGTTTCTCGCGCTAGCGTTTACGCGTGGGCGACGGGGCGGGGACGAGCGACGATCGGGCGCGCTGGGCGGTGCTTGGCGCGGGCGGCATCAGCGGTGACTTCGTCCGCGCCCTGGCGAACGCGCGGCTCGGCACGCTACACGCCGTCGGCGCGCGCGACGGAAAGCGCGCACGCGCCTTCGCAGCCGAGCACGGCGCTCCGATAGCGGGAACCTACGACGAGATCCTCGCCCGCGATGACGTGGATGCCGTCTACATCGGCACCGTCCATACGACGCACCGCGACCTTGCCCTCGCCGCGCTCGCCGCGGGCAAGGCCGTGCTGTGCGAGAAGCCGCTCGGGGTGCGGGTCCGCCAGACCGAGGCGATGATCGCGGCCGCGGAGGCGGCGCGGCTTCCGCTCGTCGAGGCGTTCAAGTACCGTTTCGGGCCGTTCCCCGATCGCCTGCGCTCGATCATCGGGTCGGGCGAGCTCGGCACGGTCACCGCCGTCGAATCGTCGATCGGGTTCGCCGCCGACCCCGGCATCCGGCGCCTGTTCGACCCTGCGCTCGCGGGGGGCGCGATCCTCGACGCCGGATGCTATCCCGTCTCGCTCGCCGTCGGCGTCGCCGTCTGGGCGGGCGCCCTCGGCGACGTCACGGTCGTCGCCGCGCACGGCACGATCGGCGCGACCGGCGTCGACGAGGACGCTCGCGCCGAGCTTGACCTCGGCGGCATCCGCGCGCACGTCGCGACGTCGCTGACGCGCGCCCTCCCGCGCACGACGGTGATCCGCGGGACCAAGGGCGAGCTCGAGATCCCGAATGTCTGGGGGAGCAGGACCGAGTCGACGGATGCCGCGGTGCTCCGACGCCCGGACGGCACCGAGGTCGACATTCGGACGCCGACCCTCAGCCCGATGGCGCTCGAGGCGGACGCGACGATCCGGGCGCTGCGCGAGGGGCGCACGCAGGTCCCCGAGATGCCGTGGTCGGAGTCGCTCGCGACGGCGCGGCTGCTCGCCGACTGGCGCGCGGCGCTCGGCTGAGCGCTCGCCCCCGCGTCGCCCCCGCGTCGCCGTCCCGTCACACGGCGCGAACGGGTGCCGGGCGCGGCCCGTGCAACTCGCCGTGCAGGCGCTCCATGCGGGCGTCGAGCTCGGCGGCCGAGTCGGCGGCATCCTTGAGCTCTGCGAGCAGTCCGCCGGGCACGACACCGTCGTACTTGTAGTAGATCTTGTGCTCGAGGCTCGCCCAGAAGTCCATCGCGATCGTGCGGAACTGCACCTCGACCGCGACGCCCACGCGCCCCGTCGAGAGGAACACGGGCACCTCGACGATGACGTGCAGGCTCGTGTAGCCGTTCGGCTTGGGGGCGGCGATGTAGTCCTTCACGGCGAGGACGGTGATGTCGTCCTGCGCCGTGAGCAGGTCGAACAGGCGATACGCGTCCTTCGTGAAGCTCGTCGTCACACGGATGCCTGCGATGTCGGTGATCTCGGCGCGGATCGCCGCGAAAGTCGGCTCCACGCCCTTGCGCACCACCTTGTCGACGAGGCTGTCGGCGGTCTTGACGCGGCTGGAGAGGTGCTCGATCGGGTTGTAGTCGTGCATCTGCTGGAACTCGTCGCGCAGGATCTCGAGCTTCGTCTCGACTTCGCGCAGCCCGAACCGGTACTCCAGCAGGAACCGCTGGAACTCGTCGCGCATCGCGCGCAGCTCATCGGGCGAGAAGGCGGCGACCCCGTCGCCGGTCGCAACGTACAGGGGCGGCGCGGCGGCATCCATGCCCCTGACTGTAGCGAGCTGGCATAGGCGAGGGCTGTGAGCGGGGAATGTCCTTGACGCATTGCCGAGTATGTATATACTCAGAAATCAGATACTCGGTATGCATAGCCGAGTGAGAGCGGAGAAGCGGATGTCGGTGCGACAGAGCCTGCTGGCGATCCTCGATCAGGGGCCGTGCTACGGCTATCAGCTGCGGGCGGAGTTCGACCGCCGCACGGGATCGACGTGGCCCCTCAACGTCGGGCAGATCTACAACACTCTCGACCGGCTCGAGCGCGACGGCCTTGTCGAAAAGGGCGACGCGGATGCCGACGGTCACGTCTACTGGCGCATCACGGATGCCGGGTCGGCGGAAGTCCGCGCGTGGCTGACCTCGCCCGTCGAGCGATCCAGCGGCACGCGCGACGAGCTCGCGATCAAGCTCGCCGTCGCCGCGACCCTGCCCGGCGTCGACGTCACGGACGTCATCCAGACCCAGCGCGCCGCGTCGCTCGCCCAGTTGCAGGAGCTCAACCGCGCGAAGTACGCCGGCGCGAACCCGGATGGTCCGGAGGAGCTCGCGTGGTCGCTCGTCGTCGACTCGATGATCTTCCAGACGGAGGCCGAGGTGCGGTGGCTCGACCACACCGAGCAGCGCCTTGCGCTGCATCCGCAGCACGCGATGGCGCTGGAGCTCTCGACCGAGAAGCCCAAGCGCGGCCGGCCGACGCGTTCATAACTCCGGAGAATCGGTGCGCGCGCCGCGCAAAGGCGGCCGCGGCCGCCCGTCGGGACGGATTCTCCGGAGTTATGAACACGAGGCGGCGCACAGGGCGTAGCGTCGGAGGGTGACCGACCTCCTCGTGACCGCCGCTGAACTCGACGCCCTGCTCGGAAGCGACCGCCCTCCCGTCGTCCTCGACGTGCGGTGGCGGCTCGGCGGGCCGCACGGTGAGAGCGCATACCTCATGGGGCATATCCCGGGCGCGGTGTTCGTCGACCTGGAGGCCGATCTCGCCGGCCACGGCGCGCCGACGGACGGGCGGCACCCGCTACCGACCGCAGCGGCGTTCCAGGCAGCCGCGCGCCGCTGGGGCATCGACGACGGCGACACGGTCGTCGTGTACGACGACTGGCAGGGCTTCGGCGCCGCGCGCGCGTGGTGGATGCTGCGGGATGCCGGCGTCGACGCCCGCGTGCTCGACGGCGGCCTCGGCGCCTGGCGCGCGGCGGGGCTCGCGCTCGAGGCCGGGCCCGCCGAACCCGACCCTGGCACCGCGACCCTGCACCCCGGCCGGATGCCGCAGCTGACGATCGACGAAGCCGCCGCGCTCGCCCGCGAGGGCGTGCTGCTGGATGCCCGCGCCGGCGAGCGCTACCGCGGCGAGAGCGAGCCGATCGACCCGCGCGCCGGCCACATTCCCGGGGCGATCAGCGCGCCGACGACCGAGAACCTCACCGCCGACGGGCTGCTCCGCGGCGCCGACGAGCTACGCGCACGGTTCGCGGAGCTGGGCGCAACGCCCGCGGCATCCGTCGGCGTGTACTGCGGGTCGGGCGTCAGCGCCGCCCAGCAGGTGCTCGCGCTCGTCGTCGCCGGCATCGACGCGGCGCTCTACCCGGGGTCGTGGAGCCAGTGGTCGAACCACCCCGATCGCCCCGTCGCGACCGGCCCTGCCCGCGACTGATACGCCGACCACGCCGGGGTGGTTGACTGGCTCCATGCGAGCGACCTTCCTCTACGGCCCCGGCGATGCGCGCGTGGCCGACGCCCCCGACCCGCGGATCGAAGAGCCGACCGACGCGCTCCTGCGGCTCCTGCGCACCTGCGTGTGCGGCAGCGACCTGCATCCGTACCACTCGATGCGACCGAACCCCCAGGGCGTCGCGATGGGGCACGAGTACCTCGGCATCGTCGAGGAGGTCGGGAGTGAGGTCGGGGCTGTCAAGCCCGGCGACGTCGTCATCGTGCCCTTCGTCTTCTCGTGCGGCGTGTGCGACTTCTGCCGCGAGGGGCTGCAGACCTCGTGCCGCCTCGCGGGGCTGCAGACCTCGTGCCGCCTCGCGGGGCTGCGCACCCGCCTGGGCGCCGGCGGCGCGCAGGCCGAGCTTCTGCGTGCGCCGCTCGCCGACGGCACGCTCTACCCCGTGGATGCCGACGGCGACAGCCCGCTCCTCGCGAGCCTGCTCACGCTCAGCGACGTCTACGGCACCGGCTTCCACGCCGCGCTCACCGGAGGTGCCAGCCCCGAGACGACCGTCGCGGTCATCGGCGACGGTGCAGTGGGCCTGCTCGCCGTCCTGTCGGCGCGCCAGCTCGGCGCGACGCGCATCATCCTCATGGGCCGCCACGACGCGCGCACCGACCTCGGCCGCGAGTTCGGCGCGACGGATGTCGTCGCCACGCGCGGCGACGAGGGCATCGACGAGGTCCGAGCCCTCACCGGAGGCGACGGCTGCCACGTCGTCCTCGAGGCCGTCGGGCACCTGCCCGCGTTCGAGCAGGCGCTCGGCGTCGTCCGCGACGGCGGGCGCATCGCGCGCGTCGGGGTGCCGCAGTACGTCGAGGGCCCGATCGGGCGATCCCAGTTCGCCCGCAACGTCACGATCACGGGCGGCGTCGCACCCGTCCGCGCGTACATCGACCGGCTCCTCCCCGGCATCCTCGACGGCACGGTCGACCCCGGCCGCGTCTTCGACGTCGAGCTTCCGCTCGAGCAGGCCGCCGAGGGCTACGCCCTCATGGACCGGCGCGACGCACTGAAGGTGATGCTCCGGCCATGACGACACCCCGTTCCGGCCGGCGGCACGCGATCCGCTCCGGCGGCTACGAGGCCGACATCGCGAGCGTCGGCGCGACGCTGCGCGCACTGCGGTTCGACGGCCGCGACCTCGTGGTGCCCTTCGATGCCGACGAGGTGCGGCCCGCGTACCGTGGCGCCCTGCTCGCGCCGTGGCCGAACCGCGTGATCGACGGGCAGTACACGTTCGCCGGCGTCCCGCGCCGCCTCGCCCTGAGCGAGCCGGATCGCGGGCACGCCCTCCACGGCCTCGCCGCATGGCTCGACTTCGCCCTCGTCGGCGATGCGTCCGACGACGCCGTCACCCTCGCCGCGGTCATCGAGCCGCAGACCGGCTACCCGTGGCGCATCCGCGTCGAGACGACGTTCGCGGTGGATGCGCGCGGGCTCACCCAGACCGTCCGCGCCGTGAACGAGAGCGCGGATGCCGCGCCGTTCGGCACCGGCCCGCACCCGTACCTCGTGGCCGGCCCCGCGCCGCTTGACGAATGGACGCTCGAGCTCCCGGCATCCGACGTCCTCGAGGTGACGCCCGACCGGCTCGCGCCCGTCGCGCTGCACACCGTGGATGCCTTCGACCCCGACCGCTTCGACCGTCGCGATCCGCGCGTGCTCGGCGCTGTCGAACTCGACCACGCGTACACCGCGCTCGCGCGGGATGCCGACGGCAGGGCCGCTGTGCGACTGACCGATCCGTCCGGCAGCGGCGTCGAGCTGTCGTGGGACGAGTCGTGCCCGTGGGTGCAGGTGCACACCGCCGACCTGCCGGGCGGCCCGGCGCATCCGTTCCATCGCGCGGGCCTCGCGGTCGAGCCGATGACGTGCGCTCCGGATGCCTTCAACGCGCGCAGGTACGACTTCGACCCCGGGCTGCGCGTGATCGAGCCCGGGGCCTCGGTCACGGCATCCTGGCGCCTGCGCGCCATCTGACGCGCCAGGCATCACGGCCGCCCGCCGCCACCGCCACCCATTCCTCCGGGGCCGCCCATCTCAGACGAGGTCTGCTCGCCCGCTACCGCCGAACCGACGGTGGAGCCGCCGCTCGTCAGCGTGTAGGTCTGCCCGTTCGCGATCGCGGCATCCGAGAAGACGACGTTCTGCACCTGCTTCGTGATCGTGAAGGTCGCGACGACGGCGCCCGACGCGTCGACGATCGACAGCTCCGTGCCGGCGGCGACCGTCTGCGACAGCGCGAACTGCACGGATGCCTGCGCCGAATCGGCCGAGGGAGCCATCGCCATGCCCGACGACCCCACCGCGAGGAAGCTTCCCCCCGAGATCGTCATGCCGGCGTCGACGTCGAGCGCGCCGTTGTCGCTCCGCGTCGGGCCGTTCACGACGACCGTGCCGCCCGACATCGTGAGGGTTCCCGCGTTGACGTCGAGGCCGTCGCCGCCCGCGTCGACGAGCAGCGTGCCGCCCGAGATCACGAGCGTCTGCGCGCCGCTGCCGCTGTCCGGCTGCGACACGTTGACGCCGTCGTCGCTCGTCGTGAGCGTCGTGTCACCGCCCGCGATCGTGATCTGCGCGCCCTCGAGGCCTTCGTATGCGCGGCTGACCGTCACGGCGCCGGACGAGATCACGAGCTGCAGTTCGGCGTGCACGCCGTCATCACCGGATGCCAGGGTCAGCGCCGCGCCGTCGACGTGCGCGTACGCGTTCGTGTTGACGGCGTCGTCCGCGGCATCCACCGTCAGCGATCCGCCCGCGAAGACCGCGATAACACCCGCTGAGACGCCCTTCGCGCCGTCATCGGGGTTGCCGCTCGCGCCGCCGCCCGCGGTGATCGCCACCTCGCCGCCCGTCGTGACGACGTCGGTCGCCGCCGCGACGCCGTCGTCGCCGCTGGTCACCCGCGCGCTGCCGCCCGCGATCCACACGTACCCGCGCTCGGCTTCGGTGTCGTTGTCGGCCTTCAGGCCGTCGCCGCCGGCATCCACCGTGAGCTCGCCGCCGCGGATCACGAGGTAGCCCTTCCCGCGGATGCCGTCGTCGACCGCCGTGACGGAGATCGTTCCGGACTGGATGACCAGGCCGTCGGCCGACGCGATGCCGTCGTTGCCGTTGCCCGCGACGGTGAGCGATCCGGATCCCGTGATCGTGAGGTCGGCCGCGCTGTACAGCGCAGCGTTCGCCGCCACGTCGTCGGCGTAGCCCGACGCGTCGGAGAGGCTGTTCTCCGATCCGTCGGCGAGGATCACGACCGCCTCGTCGGCGGCCCGGACGTCGATCGCGGCGCCGGCATCCGTCGCGATGTCGACGCCGCCCAGCACGAGGCGCACCTGGCCCTCGGCGGAAGAGTCCACGACGATCTGACCCGTGTACGAGCCCGACAGCAGGTAGGTGCCCGGGCTCGAGATCACGACGGTCGCGCCTGCTGTCTCCGCGCCGTCGCCCGACACCGTCGCGGTCGATCCCGACAGGGCGATCGTCGTGGCATCCGAGGTGTCGTACTCGGCGTCGTCGGCCCTGTCGTGCGTGTCCTGGTTCGCGGCGAGGACGTCGTCGGCGGTCTGGGTCGCGTCGGTCGCGCCCGTGAGGTCCGTGGTCTCGGTCGTCGCCTCGGTCTGGGCGGCGGCGGTCTGCTGCGCCGTCGGGGTCGCGCCGCATCCGGCGAGCACGAGCCCGAGGGTGACGGTGGCGGCGAGGGCGGGAGCGGCCACGAGCCAGCGTCGGCGGGTGGTGCGTGCGGTGGTCATGGGGTGTCCTTTCGGTGCGGAACGCGATTCCGCGAGACGTCGGCAGGCGAGGCGGCGAAGTCGCGCGTCAGCACGCGCCGCCATTTGTGGGAGGGGAGGGCGGGGTGAAGGGCCGCCATGCCGGTGCCGTACTTCGACACCGACGCGGGCCGGTGGCCCCGGCGCCACAGGGCTCGGTCGAGCGCACCCGCGCGCTGGCCCGACTTCGTCTCGACGATGACGGATGCCGGGAGCGCGAGCGCCCGGCCGTCGCGCGCGATCCAGGTGAGCTCGGTGTCGATCGTCCCGCGCGAGGCCTCGGCGGCAGCCGTCGCGGGCAGGAGCAGCGTCGTCCGCCGGTACCGCGTCTCGAGCACGGGCACGAGCGCCGCCGCGAGATCGTCGGCGCCGGGCACCCCGGCATCCGTCAGCAGATCGCTCGCGTAGGCGACCGCGTCGTCGTCGAGTGCGCACCCCGAGACCGGCACGCGCGTCTTCACTGTCGCGGAGCGCCCGCCCCGGGTCTTGACCTCGAGGTACGAGCCGCCCGAGTCGACGTAGGTCCGCGCGCGCACCTTGAACCGCCGCCGGCGGCCCAGCGCCGCCCCGTAATAGCTGTCGAGGGCCGGAGTGTCGAAGTACTGCGACGCGTAGCGCTGGGCGCGCTCGCCGTCGATCTCGAGCACTCGCGTGCCTCGCGGAAGAGCCGAGAGAACGGATGCCAGCTCGCTCCGCGGCAGCACGTACTTGCGGTCGACGCGGGTGAGAAGTTCGGCGTCGGCGGTCAGCTCGGCGAGGTCGATCGAGGGGAACGCGCCCAGCGCAGGGAGGGTGCTCACGGAGTCGCTCACTGCCGTGCTCATCGCGGGATTCCCAGCGTGTCGATCGACTCGTGTCGTCTCGCTGCCGCGGCGCCGGGGCGCGGCGCCGCGTAGCGCACGTCGACGACCGTCGTGTCCGAGACGAGGTCGACGCTGCGCACCGAGAGGCGGTGGATGCCCGTGCCGAGCAGCTGCTCGACGGCGGCGCGCGCCTCGTCTTCGTCGGGGTAGGCGCGATCGAGCACGAGCTGCTGCTCGCGCGAGCGGCGCAGGAGCGCCGGACTGTCGACGACCGCGAGCACCGCGACGACGAGGGCGACGAGTCCGACGCTCAGCCAGGTGATGCCGGTCGACAGGCCCGTGATCAGGCCGATCGCGAGCGCCGCGAAGTAGTACGACATCTCGCTCTGCTCGATCTCGCGCGAGCGCAGGCGGATGATCGACAGCACGCCGAACAGACCCAGGCCCAGGCCCGCACCGACCGTCGCGTCGGTGAGCACCATCGACACCGCGAGCACCCCGACGTTGACGCCGACGAACGCGACGGCCAGGTCGCGTCGACGGTGCCGCGGGTAGTAGACCGCGAAGGCGAGCAGCGCGATGGCGGTGAGGTCGAGGGCGATGGTGGCCAGTTGATCCATGAGAACTCCAGACGTGGTGCGAGGGTTCCCATTCAGCGCCCGTTCACTATGCGCTTGCTATGACGCGCTCTAGGCGGAGGTACGAATCGTTTGTTCCGTTCGCACCCTCGATTCCTCGCGGCCGCGTTCCATAGGATCGATGGGAGGAGGCGTTGTGGTCGGCAAGAAGCGGGTGCGCACGCGCGACGTCGTGGCCGAGGGCCTCTACATCGCGTCGGCGGCGACCCGGCTGAGCCTCAAGAACACGATCCTCGTCCACATCCTCGCCGAGGGGGAGGACTTCGACCCGGCGCGGTACGTCCCCGAGGCACGGGATGCGCTTGAGGTGCTCGCCGCCGAGGCCGAAGCGGATGCCGCCCGCACCGCCGCGGAGCGCAAGCGCGCCCGCATGAGACACTCCGAGTCCGACGGCACGCACGACTACCGTAGCCGCGACGTGCGCAACCTCCGCCGCCGCGAGAAGCAGTCGCTGCACGTGGCGCACGAGCTGCGGGCACGCGCGGCCGACGATGTCGAGCTCCAGAAGCTCATCTCGGATGCCCGCGATGCCGCTTGGTCGGAGGTCGCGAAGAACATCGACCGGACGCTGCGCATCGAGGCATCCCGCCCCGACCTCGAACCCGACTACGACCGGATGCGCACCGCGCGGATGCAGGCGCTGCGGCTCGTCGACCTGCCGAAGCTGCGCGCGCACCGCCGCACCGCCGAGGCGCAGCAGCGGCTGCGGGAGGAGGGCGAGGTGCCGGACGTCGTCACCGAGGGCGCTGTCCCGCGCGGCGCGGTCGACCCGGGCGAGTTCGAGTAGCCCGTTCCGCTCTTACGCGGCCATGACGCCGAGGGGCTTCGCCTGCCAGTCGGGGAAGACCCGCGCCATCGATCCGGCCGAAAGGCCCAGCGTCGACATGACGATCTCGGACAGCACGTCGCGGTAGTCGTTCCAACCCGGCACGTCGCCGTTGTCGAGGTTGCCGGCCGCGCCGGGCACGAGCTTCTCCCAGTGGCCGTGGACGCCGCCGCGGACCTTGCCGCCGATCGCGAGCACCGCGCCGCCGTGGCCGTGGTCGGTGCCGGCGCTCGCGTTCTCCTCGATGCGCCGACCGAACTCGCTCATCGTGACGACCGTCGTCGTGCCGAGGAACTCGCCCAGGTCCGCCGCGAACGCCGCGAGGCACGCGGCGAGGTGCGCGAGGTGGTCCGTCATGTCACCCGAGTCGATGTTGCCCATCATCGTGTGCATGTCCCAGCCGCCCACGTCGACGCAGGCGACGCGCACGCCGGCGCCGGCGCGCATTGCCGCCGCGACGGAGGAGAGCGCATTGGCGAGGTTGCTGTTCTTCGGATACGGGAACGCGGTCGTGCTGGGCTTTCCCTGCGTCACGACGCGCTCGGCCGTGTCGAGGGCATCCAGCGCCAGAAGCGACTGCATCGAGACGGGGTGGTCGAGACCGGTGTAGAGGCGCCGGAGCGCGTCGACGGTGGCAGGCTTGAAGCTCTTCGACACGTTCAGCGACAGGGCGGATGGCGACTGCATGCCGATCGAGTTCGAATCGCCCTTGAGCGCGCGGGGGAGAAGACCCCCGACGCCGATGCCGCGGAAGGTCGTCCCCGGGCCCGACTCGATGAGGACGCGGTCGAGCCATCCGGAGGACAGCGAGTTCGACGAACCGCGCTCGAGGCAGTCCTGCGCCTGGAAGTGGCTACGCGAGAGCAGCGGCGTCGCCACGGCGGGGATGCCGGCGACCAGCCCCGCGGAGATCAGCGGCTTCAGCGGCGCGAGCGCGGGGTGGAATCCGAACGTCTCGTCGAGCTGGATCCGATCGGACTCCTTGACGTACGTCGTCGGGCGCGACTTCGCGAGGTAGTCGTCCTTCGGGATCAGGAGCGAGAGACCGTCGAGGCCGCCGCGGAGGAAGACGACCACGAGCGTGCCGGGGGTCTGGTCGATCTCGGCCGCCGCCGCGTACGAGACGCGGGTCGTGACGACCTGCGACGCGAGCGCGGCAACGCCCACGCCGAGACCGCCCGCCAGGAACGTGCGGCGGTTGAAGCTCTTGCTCCACGCGGACTCGCGTGCGTCGGCGTCGTCCTGCTGGGCCTGCGCGGCCGCACGGATCATCGCCTCGTCGTCGTTCGGGCCGAGCTTGCGCCAGTCGGGGCAGTCGGGGTGCAGCGACGAGAGGATCGTCTCGTCCGAGCGGGGATCGAGCGGCGGGGCCTCGGTGCTGGCGGTCTGGTCGTCCATGGCAGCGTGCACTCTCTGTGGTCTAGCGAAGCTGGAAGTACGCGGAATCGAGGATCAAGGCGGCGAGGTTGCGGCTCACGGTGACGCCCTCTTTCGCGGCTTCGGTGCCGGTGAGCCCGACGCTCGACAGGAGCGCCGCGTGGTGATCGGCGGACAGCGCCTGACCAACCAGGCGCACCTCGAGCGCGGTGAGCCATTCGGATGCCGTCTGCCCGGCCGTGGGGGTGACGAGCGTCGCCGGGTCGACATAGGTGAACTTGCCGAAGCCGCGGTCGAGGAAGCGGCGGTGCACGTTCCAGCGCGAGATCTGGCTGCCCGCCGAGAGCCAGGCGGCGGCGACATCCGGATATCCGTTGGGTGCGGGCCACTGGTACGGGGCGTGGTAGTCCGAGTTCACGGCCCAGTACAGCGCGCCGAGGGCGCCCGCCGTGTCGGCACCCGGAGCGACATCGAGGACGCGTCCGGTGCCGACGATGTCTTCGAGCGGCCGGCGCATGCGCAGCCCCACGGCGCTCCAGAAATCGGTGCTGAGGAAGATCGCACTGACGACGGCGCGGATGTCGGTGCCCGACGAGAGGTACACCGCGGCGAGGCGTTCGACGAGGTCCTCGCTCGGCCGGTCGCCGACGAAGCGGACGGCGAGTCTGCGCGCGACCGCCCTCGCCGTCGCAGGATGTTCGGCGAGATAGGCGACGTAGGCATCCCCCACCTCGAGGCCGCCGCGGCGGTCGAGTTCGGGTGCGAGAAGCCGAGCACGCTCACCGGTCCGACGTAGTGCCATTCGGGGTGGTAGCTGAATGTTCCCGACCTGTACTCGACGGCGCGACCGCTGAGGATTCGGGCGCTCGCGAGGACATCCGCTTCCGTGTATCCGCCGGAGATGCCGACCGAGTGGAGCTCGAGCAGCTCACGGCCGAGGTTCTCGTTCACGCGGTTTCCGCGGGACTGGTCGTTGCTCAGGTAGTAGAGCATCGCGGGATGCCGCATCGCGGCGATCAGCATGTCGCGGAACTTCCCGAGGGCGTGGGGGCGAACGACCTGCGCGATGTAGTCGGGTGAGGTGTGCCACTGATCGCTCGGCAGGGGCACGTGCACCTGATCGGAGAACACGTCCACCAGGACCTCGAGGAGCTGCCGCTTCGAGAACAGTTGCCGCCCCATCGCCAGTTGAGCGGTCTGGTACATGGGCGTCCAGCTGTACTCGTCGAACGCGTCGCTCGCGACGCCCTGCCAGATCCGGGCGGGGGAGGCGTCACCGTAGGGCAGCTGCGCCGCGAGGGAGTCGGCGGCGGCATCCGGAATCGTCTCGGGATGCAGCTGCTGTTCGATCCACCCGTCGATACCGAGCCGGTCGAGCTCTGCGACATCGGCGGGCCGCGCGCCGAAGGTGGCGCGGCGCAGCAGGTGCGACTTGGCATCGGCGGAGGCGAAGACCGACTGCTGCACGGGCGTCGCCGCGGCCGCGGCGCGGGAGTAGGCGGTCGTCTGGCGTCCGGGCGGGACGCTCGTGCCCGGCTCAGCCTGAGTGAAGCTCTCGTCGCGCGTACGTGGACCGCCACCCGCGTACGGCTTCTGCGCGTTGGGGCGATCGGGGGCGGGTGTGATCGTGTCGGGAGGCGTCGTCGGGGGCGCGCTGCTGGTCGGGACCGAGCTCGGCGTCGTCTTCGGCGTCGCCGACGGGGACGGCGTGCGCGTCGTCGCGGGGGCATCCGCGGTCGCGGGGGTTTCGGGCTTCGGCATCAAGGTGCCGACGAGAAGAGCAGTGCCGCCGACCGCCGCCGCACCCGCGGCGCCGAGCCCGATGAGCTGGCGACGCGTCGCGTATCCGGCCTCGGCGTTCTCTTTTGCCTGGTCGAGTCGGATGTCGCGGCGCCGTCGTGTCTCCGTCACGAGTGCCTCCTTGGCTGGAAGACGCCCGTGCGTGGGGGCACGCCGCGCGCGCTCAACGTAGTGTTCGGGTACTCGGCACAATAGCGGGCGCATAGCAAAATGCACCAGTATTACTCGTCCGTTGTCTGGACTCTCATGTTCACGGACGTCGATTCGCCCGCGCTCCGCGGGTGCGCTAAGCTATCCCACGGCCTTCGCGCGAGCGGGGGCATGCGCCCGTAGCTCAATGGATAGAGCATCTGACTACGGATCAGAAGGTTAGGGGTTCGAGTCCCTTCGGGCGCACGCTGTGTTGAGACAGTATTGAAACGGTCCGCTTCGGCGGGCCGTTTCGCTGTTTCATCCGAAAGTACGACATCCGCACCTAATGGTCAGTATACTGACCATAGTGGTCAATTATGGATAGCATGATGACCATAAGGGGGTGCCATCATGGCCGGATACCGCATCCAGCGTGACATCGACACGTTCGGTGCGCACGTACGCGGGTGGCGCATGGTGCTTGGTCTGACCGCGCAACAGGTAGCCGAGCGGGCGGACATCTCCCGAGTGACTCTCCGCAAAATCGAGACCGGAGACTCCTCCGTCTCCTTCGAGAACGTCGCCCAGGTCCTTCGTGCGCTCGGCATCCTCTCCGAAGTGGTCCAGGCCGTCGACCCGTTGAACTCCGACATCGGCCGACTCCGCGCCGGCAACCTCACCAAGAGGCGTGCCACGTGAGCACGTACGACGTCCTGACCGACGAAAACGGAGAGCAGCGTCTCGTCGGTCAGGCTCACTTCACGCAAGGCCGCGCTCTGTCCACGACCTTCGTCTACGACAATGCGTACCTCACGGACAACGGCCGCAACATCGACCCCGCGCTGCAGCTCGCCTCTGGTCCGCAGCACCAGTCGGGTCTCCTGCGCGCATTTGCTGACAGCGCCCCAGACCGCTGGGGCCGGAACCTCCTCGACAAGGCAGAGCGGCTCGCAGCGCGCGAAGACGGCCGGGTGCCGCGACAGCTTGACGACGTCAGCTATCTCCTTGGGGTGAGCGACGACACGCGCCAGGGAGCGCTGCGATTCCGGCTTCCTGGTGACGACTCCTTCCTTGCGCCCGCCGCCCACGTCCCGCAGCTCATCAGCCTCCCCGAGCTCCTGCGCCGAAGCGACGAGCTCGCGAATGAGGACGACCCGGTCGTCGCCATCAAGCAGCTCCTGGACACCGGCACCACGGGCCTCGGCGGTGCCCGCCCGAAGGCGTCCGTTCGGCTCGAGGACGGGTCACTCGGGTTCGCCAAGTTCCCGCACGCCGCGGACGGGTGGGACGTCATGGCGTGGGAGGCGACCACGCTCGAACTTCTCACGGCCGCAGGCATCGCCGTACCCGAGCACCGGCTCACCAGACTCGGGGGCCGAAGTGTGCTCATCCTGCGGCGATTCGACCGCGACGGCGCGCAGCGCCGCATCGGCTACATCAGCGCCATGACCGCGACGGGCGCATCCGACGGTGACCACCGCGATTACGCCGACATCGCCGACGGCATCCGCGACATCGCCGCAGCCCCGAAAGCCGCGCTCGCCCAGCTGTACGACCGGGTGGCTGCGAGCGTTGCCCTCGGAAACACGGACGACCACCTGCGAAACCACGGGTTCCTGACCGACGGGAAGCTATGGAAACTCAGCCCCGCCTTCGACGTCAACCCCAACCCGGACCTCGGAAAGCGCCGGTCCACCTCCATCGCCGGCGCCGACACCTTCCCCGACGAAATAGAAGGACTCCTCGCCTTCGCCGACGACTGCGGCCTCAGCCGGCCGCAGGCACGCGAACGCCTCAGTCGCATCGGCGCGGCACTCACCGCGTGGTCAGACGCCGCCCGCTCATGCCGCATCGCCGAAGCGGAGATCCGACGCATGGCCGAGGGTATTCGTCCTCGCCTCGAAGCGGTCATCGCAGCCGGGAGAGCCTGACGACTCTTGTCCGCAGTTCACCGCGGGCCAGCCCGGCTACGGATCAGAAGGTTAGGAGTTCGAGTCCGTTCGGGCGCACTTCTTCGTCACCCGCGATGCCCGCGAGGCGCAGGACCATCGCGCGCAGCATGTTCGGGCGGTCCAGCGTACCGAGCTTCAGCATCTCCGTCCGCGACGGCTTGTCGAGGGTAGCGACCCCGTGGAGCGCCGCCCACACCATCCACGCGTCGACGCGTGGGTCTGCGCTCGTGCTGAGCCCGGCCGACACGCACGCGGCGATCGTGCGCTCAACGACCCGGAACGTCTCAACGGCGTTGTCCGCGTAGCCGTCGGCGGCGAACATCAAGCGATACCGGGCGGGATACTGCCGGGCGAATCCGAGGTAGGCGGATGCCGCGGACGTCAGTGCCGCGACGGGATCGCCGGCATCCGCGACCGCGGACACGACGGTGGCGCGCAGCGCGGCGAAGCACTCCTCGAGCGCGGCTTCGCGCACCGCATCCAGGCCGGTGAAGTGATCGTAGATCGCGGGCGCGCTGATTCCCGCCGTGCGGGCGACCGCACGCAGCGACAGTGCAGCAGGGTCGCCGTGCTCGTCGATGAAGTGGAGCGCCGCGTTCACGATCTCTCCGCGTAGCCGGCCGCCTTCTCCGCGGCGGTTTCGCGTGCGTCCGATCTCGGTCATGAAAACACTTTACAACTGTTAGGCGATACTGCTACCGTGACGTTGGTTTACAGGTGTTAGTTCACACTCGGCGCCGTTCTCGGTGACCGGTCAGAAGGGAGACGTGATGGGTTACTTCATCCTGGTCACGGCGCAGACGATCGTGCTGCCGATCGTGTCCGCCGTCACCCAGCTGGCAATCGTCGGCGGCGATCCGGTGCTGGTCTTCGGCGCGTGGTGGGTGTTCTGGGGAGTCGGCACGCGACTGCTCGTCGCGGGCGTCGCGCAGGTCTCGGGCAAGGGGCCGACGAGCGAGATCCTCGGCTCCGCGAGCGTCACCGTGCAGGAGAAGCAGCTCATTCGCGAACTCGGCACTGCCAACATCGGCATGGGCATCGCGGGGCTCCTCGCCCTCGTCCCCGGGTGGGCCGTGCCCGCCGGCATCGCGGGAGGCGTCTTCCTGTTGATCGCGGGGCTGATGCACCTGCCCAAACGCGGAAAGAGCGCGCAGGAGGCCCTCGCGACCTGGACCGACCTGATCGTCGGCGTCGCCGTGCTCGTGCTCGCTGTCTACGTCGTGCTCACGTAGGCGGCTGACGGGCCGAGGCGTAACGAGATGCCGAGGCGCTCGGCGAAATCCGGTGCAGCCGGATCGAGGTGGGAGAGAAGCGGGATGCCGGCGAACGCCCGATCGGCGGAGACGAGCGCGGTGAGGTGTTCGCGGCGTAGCACGGTCGCGGCGAGGACGGCATCGAAGGCGCCGAGCGCGTCGTGCTGGCGGAACTCGCGCAGGCCGGCCGCCAGATCCTCGGCGTCCACGGGCGTCAGCGGCGCGAGCAGCGCGGCGTAGCGCTCGGCGAGTGCCGCGGCATCCGTTCGGCCCCGGCGGCGCGCGCGGACGTGCGCGAACTCCTGCAGCACCTCGACGGTCGTCGTCGCGGCGACGCTGCCGTCGCCGATCGCCTCAATCAGCGCGCGGCACGGCGCACGGAGAGCGTGGTCGGAGCCGACGGCATACAGAAGGACCGTCGTGTCGAGCAGGATCACCCGCGTTCGCCGGTTCGGCCGCGCAGGTCGTCGAGCTCGCGCCGCAGATTTTCGGGACCGGGCAGGTCCACCGGCTCAGCATCGAGGATGGCGGCGGCCGCCGCGCGCCGCTCGTCGAGTCGCGGCGGATAGACGACGTCGATCGCCGTGCGGACGAGGTGGGCGACCGACACTCCGCGCGCGGCCGCCGCGGTCTCGAGCCGCTCGCGTTGCACGGTGTCAATGAGCACCTGCAAGCGTTCGGTCTTCATGCTCATACATTAGCATGTGCAGCTTTCAGAACCTGAGCGAACGGGCGCGCGAAAAAACTTCCACTCGGAGGTTTTGTTCGCTATCGTCGGTACCGGCGGCGACGCCGCATCCTCACACAACGACGTATATAAGGACAGGTTCATGACGCTTCCCGAAGCCTCCGTCCAGCTCTACACGCTGGCGCAGGAGTTCTCCGCTGATATGCAGGGCTCGCTCGACAAGCTTGCCGCCATCGGTCTGCGTAACGTCGAGGCGTTCGACTTCGTCGGCCGCCCCGCCGAGATCCGCGCCGCGCTGGATGCCTCGGGCCTCGTCTCGCCGACCGGCCACGCGCCGCTGTTGACGGACGAGCTGTGGACCCCGGACGGATCGATCCCCACGCCCGCCCCCGAGGTCGTGTTCGAAGCGGCAGCCCAGATCGGCATGCAGACCGTCATCGACCCGTTCGTCGCGCCCGAGCGCTGGCTCACCGAGGCGGGTGTGCTCGACATCGCCGAGCGCCTCAACGCGCTGATCGAGACGGCGGCATCCTTCGGACTCAGCGTCGGGTACCACAACCACGCGCAGGAGTTCGTGGCATCCTTCGACGGCGTTTCGGCTTACGAGCGCTTCGTCGCGCTCACCGACGAGCGTGTGCAGCTCGAGCTCGACCTGTTCTGGGCGCTGACGGGCGGGCAGGACGTTCCCGCGCTCGTCGCGCGCCTGGGCGACCGGCTCACCGCCGTGCACGTGAAGGACGGGGTTGTCCCGGCCGTCAACCCATGGGCTCCCGAGGCCGCCGACCTCGCCGGCTCGGGCGAGCTCGACCAGCGTCACGCCGGCACGGGCGACGTGCCCCTCGCGGCGGCGCTGAAGGCCGCGACGAACCTCCGCTACGCCGTGATCGAGTACGACCAGGCGCCCGGGGATGTTTTCGAAGACGTCGCCGCGTCGCTCGCGTTCCTCAAGGACGGCGGATTCGTCGCATGAGCGCCACCGCCCCGCTCGGCGTCGGCATCATCGGCACGGGCGTCATCAGCCAGACCTACCTCGAGAACCTGACCTCGTTCCCCGACGTGCGCGTCGTCGCCGTCGGCGACATGCTGCCCGAGCGCGCTGCCGCGAAGGCTGAGGAGTTCGGCATCCCGGCATGGGGAACGGCGGATGCCGTCCTCGAGAACCCCGACGTCGAACTCGTCGTGAACCTCACGATCCCCGCCGTCCACGTCGCCGTCTCGTCGGCCGCCGTCGCGGCGGGCAAGCACGTGTGGACCGAGAAGCCGATCGGCCTGGACCGCGCGTCGACGAAGGAGCTTCTCGCACAGGCGGATGCCGCGGGCGTCCGCATCGGCTCGGCGCCCGACACGCTGCTGGGCCCCGGGTTCCAGACCGCGAAGCGGGCGATCCAGCAGGGCGTGATCGGCGAGCCGCTGTTCGTCCAGACCGCGTTCCAGACGCAGGGGCCCGACCTCTGGCATCCGGAGCCTGCGTTCCTCTTTGCGCAGGGTGCGGGTCCGCTGCTCGACATGGGCCCCTATTACTTCAGTGCGCTCGTGAGCCTGCTCGGGCCCATCGCCGGCGTCGCCGCGCGCGGCTCGCGGCCGAGGCTCGAACGCGTCATCCACACCGGGCCGCGGGCGGGCGAAACCTTCCCCGTCGAGGTGCCGTCGACCGTGCAGGTGCTGACGTCGTTCGCGGGAGGCCAGCACGGCACCCACCTGCTGAGCTTCGACTCGGCGCTCGAGCGCCACGGCGTCGTCGAGATCCACGGGTCGGAGGGGTCGATCGTCCTGCCCGATCCCAACGGCTTCGGCGGTCGCATCGCGTACGTGAAGCCGCTCGGCGTCATCCGCGACGGCATGAGCTTCGAGCAGGAGTGGATCGAGATCGAGCCCGTCGGCGAGGTCGTCGGGCGAGGTCTTGGGGTGCTCGACATGGCCCGCGCGATCAGCGAGGGCCGCCCGCACATCGCCACCGGCGAGCTCGGCTACCACGTGCTCGACGTCATGCTGTCCGCGCAGGAGTCCGCGGGGACCGGCCAGTACCTCGAGATCGAGAGCACCGTCGCGCCCGTGCCGCTGCTGCCCGAGGGCTTCGACCCCTTCGCCACCACCCGCTGAGTTTAAGCCGCGCGCCGCGCGCGCGGCTTGGGCGGGCTTCAGTGGGCGCATCCGCCGGAAACTCCCGCGCGATTCCCGGCGCTTGCGCCCACTGAACGGCGCTCACCCCGTCACGAGGCTGTGGAAGCCGTGGGGATGCCCAGGGCGATCCACGCGCGGAGCAGGTCACGGTCGCCGCTGACCGCAAAGAAGTCGACGGATGCCGCTGCGACGGCCGTTGCGCAGTGGATGGCGTCGTAGGCGCGAAGCCCGTGCGCGAAGGTGAGGTCTGCGGCGACCGCGAGGATGGCGTCGTTCGGCGGGATGGTCGCCAGCTGGGGCCACATCTTCGCGAAGTTCTCGGCGGCGCGCGCTCGCGCGGCGGTGTCGATGCGCCCGATACGCGTGGCGAGGGCAAGCGCGGAATGCACCTCCGCGAACGTGAGTGTGCTCGTCACGACGACATCGGCCTCGCGCCACAGCATGGCGCAGCGCGGCGAGCCCGGTTCCTCGATCAGCAGCGGGATGATCGCCGAGGTGTCAAAGTACGCGGGCATTCAGTAGCGACCGCTGCTCTCTGTGCGCAGGTCGCTGACGGTGCCTTCGGTCTGGATCGGTTCCGGGATCGTGCCGCGTCGCGGCGCGGTCGGCATCGTCGCGAGCCCTTCGCGCACCAGCCGCTCGAGCCCCGATTCGCGACCGTAGGGAACGATCCGGGCCACCGGCTTACCGTGGTCGGTCACGACGATCTCGGTGCCGTCCTGCACCTCCGCCAGATGCCTGCTGAGCCCATCCCGCAGTTCACGGATGCCGATTGTCGCCACATTCATGCGGCTATTGTAGCCACAACAATCGGCCCGCCCCCATCTTCCATCCGCGAGACCCGGTTTGCGCGTCGAGAACCCGTCCGTGAACGTACAACTCGACGCGCAAACGCGGTCTCGCGGGGTGGCGTCGGCCGCGGGCGTGACTCAGCCCGCCCGGCGCCCGCCGTGCACGCGGAACTGTGCGAGATCGAGACCCTCGAGCAGATCGCCCGGTGAGGTGTCGAGGGCGACCGCGATCCGGATGAGGCTGTGGATGCTGGGCATCGCCCGCCCACTCTCGTAGCTCCGGATGTTCGACGAGTCGATCTCGGTCAATGAGGCGAGGTCGTCGGTCGAGATGCGCCGTGCCTCGCGCGTCGCCCGGATCCGTTCGCCGATGTGCGCAGCGGCGGGGGACGGAACTCGGGGCATCCTTCAAGGTTCGACGCTCCCGGTGACCGTTGCCAGGGCGCATGTCCCCGGTGACTTGTACCCTAGGCTCGATCCGAAGGGGAAAGGATGCCGGTGGCCGATGAGAAGCTGGTGAAGTCGCGCCAGCGCGTCGCCGATCACGGCGAGGTGTTCACCCCGCGGTGGCTCGTCGACGACATGCTCGACCTTGTCGCAGGCGAGACCGAGCGGATCGACTCACGGTTCCTCGAGCCGGCGTTTATGCGCAAGTCGGATGTCTCACGAGACAGTGAATCGAGCGCGCCAAGGCAGTTCTATCTGGCCGCGTAGCGGTCAGCCGAGCGCCTTGTTGACGGCAGTGTTGAGACGGGGCTTCGGGTAGCACGCGTGTACCGATCTGGTAGCACACGCGCGGGGAGCCGGTAGCGCTCCGGCGTCGGGTTCGAGGATGTCTCTCGCCGCGGCCAAGGGCTGGTCGCTGGTGGAGAGGAACGTCGGCGATGACGGACTACCGGTTTGTGATGAGCCTGCTGCTGCAGGGGTATGCGTATAGGCAGATCGAGGCGATGGCGGGGTGCTCGCATCGCGCGATCGCACGGGCCCGTCGGGTCCTCGACGAGGAGGGGTTCACGACGCGAGAGCAGGTCGACGGGCTGTCGCTCGAGAACATCGACCGGCTGTTCACCGATGGCCGCAAGAGCGTGGTCGACGAGTTCGTCCCCGTCGACATCGAGGGGGTCGTCGCAGCCAGGTTGGGCCGGAACAAGCCGCCGTTGAAGGTGTTGTGGGCACGCTATCTCGAGACCGCTGCTGCGGCCGGCGCACGGTTCTACGGGTATGAGCGGTTCTGTCAGATCGTCGCGGAGCACGTCCGCGTGAACGATCTGACCCTCCCGATCGCGCACGTCCCGGGACATTCGATGCAGGTCGACTGGGCGGGCACGCAGATGCATCTCACCGACCCGATCACGAGGGAGACGACCCGGGTGTCGGTGTTCGTCGCGTCGCTGCCGTTCTCCGGGATGGTGTTCGCGCACGGGTGTCTGGACGAGAAGCAGCCGGCCTGGTTGGACGCGCACCGGCGCGCGTTCGAGTACTTCGGCGGCGTCACCCAGGTCGTGATCCCGGATAATGCGTCGACCGCGTCGAACCAGATCTCCCGGGCCGAGAAGGTCAGGGACGTGAACTCTGCCTATGCGGAGTTCCTGGAGTACTACGCCACCGCCGCCGTCCCGACCCGCTCGTATCGTCCCCGCGACAAGGGGCATGTCGAAGCCGGGGTGAAGGTCGTCACGAACTGGGTGATCCACTACCTCGCCGACCGGGTGTTCGCGTCGCTGGACGAGCTGAACACCGCCGTCGCCGCCCAGGTCGAGGCGATCAACGACCGGACCCCGTTCCGCGGCGAACCGCGGTCGCGCCGCGACTGGTTCACCGAGCACGAGCGGGGTGAGCTGATCTCGCTGCCGGGTCGGCGTTGGGAGCCGGTGATCTGGCGGAAGGCGAAGGTGCACCGGGACTGGCATATCCAGCTCGACACGATCAAGTACTCCGTCCCGTCCCGGTTCGCCGGGCTCACCGTCGATGTCCGGGTCATCGGGGAGCAGATCGACGTGCTCTCCGGCGGGGAGATCATCGCGACCCACCAGCAGGGTCCCCGCCGCAACGGCTACGTCACCGACCCCGAACACGCGCCCGCGCATGCCGAAGCCGTCTCGGGGCTCTGGACGCGCGGATACTTCCTCCGGCAGGCGTCGAAGGTCGGCCCCGGCACCGTCGCCGCGCTGACCCGGCTGCTGGATGGGAAGGTGATCGAAGCGCAGGGCTACCGGTCCTGCATGAACATCCTCGATCTCGGGGGGCGCGGCAGCCGGGTCCTGCTCGAGCAGGCCTGCAAGGGGCTGGTCGACGAGGACCCGCACCGGCAGATCACCTATACCGCCGTGAAGAACCGCATCACCGCCCTCCGCGCCGGGCTCGACGCCCGCCCCACCACCGACGGCGACGTCATCGGCGGCATTGTCGCGTCGTCGGTGGTCGGCGCGCCGGGACGCAGGGACACCAGCCGGGCGCACCTGGCTGGCGCGGGAGCGTTCAGCCTCGACGCCCTCCGATCAGCGGGCGACCAGGTGGGAGGCGGCGCTGATGCTTGAGCAGCACCTCACCACCGACGACATGCCGCTGTTCACGAGGCTGCGGATGACCGCGTTCGGGGAAGCGGTGATCGACATCGCGAACGACCCGACCTACGACCAATGGACGTTCTCGCAGAAGATCCGCCACGCCCTCGAACACGAGACCGCCGCCCGCACCGAACGCCGCGTGTTGAAGCTGCTGAAAGCATCCCGGACCCCGAACCCGGCCGCCTGCGTCGAGGACATCCGCTACCTCGACGGCCGGAACCTAAACCGGGAGCTCGTCGCCCGCCTCGCGGCCTGCCGATGGATCGACCAGACCCACAACCTCGTCATCCTCGGCAAGTCCAGCGTCGGGAAGTCCTACCTCGCCCAAGCACTCGTGAACGCCGCCTGCCGCCGCGACTACACCGCGAAGTACTTCCGGCTCGACGACCTCGCGAACCAGCTCGCCGTCTACCACCGGCAAGACGCCGCACGGCTGTCGTTCCTGACCGGCCTGCATACCTGCGATCTGCTCGTGCTCGACGACTTCCTCACCACCCCGATCACAGGGGAGACCGCCGCCGAACTGCTGAACATCCTCGCCGCCCGCGAAGGGAGAGGATCGACCGTCGTGACCAGCCAGTTCGACCCCGAGGACTGGTACCGATCGCTGCACGACGCGGTCATCGCGGAGTCCATCCTGAACCGCATCGTCAGCAACGCCGAACTCGTCCAACTCGACGGCCCGAACATGCGCCGCCACACCCACGCTGAGACCACCAGCTGACCCGGACGCGCGGGCGCGGACCGCTATCCGATCGCCGCGCCCGTGCTACCGGATCACTACATCTGCGCTACCCGAAACTCCGGCTAAACAGGCAGTTGAGAGCGATCGCCACGCTTCGCGTTCCGATGGATCAAGTGCTGCAGTTCCATTCGCGCTCAACCATTTCGCGAATGCGCGAGCGAGTTTCCACTTGGAAGCTCCAGGATGCTCGGCGACGAGGATCTCCATGAGAGGGCGAGCGGGTTGCTGCTGTACCATCGCGAGGCTGTCCCATCCGAGTTCGTCGCGGGCGATCTGAGCCAGTGTCTGCCGCAGCAGATCCTCGATCTCAGCGCGCTGCACGCCGGAGATGTGGTCTCCGGTTCTCAGGATCCTCTTCGCGCTCAGTAGCTGCCAGAGCGCTTCCTGCTCAACAGCCTGATCGCCAGCCGAATCCGAGTCCAGGAGAGCTGCCACCTTGAGGCTCTGGCTGGTGAGAATCGTGCTGTAGTAGACGACCTTGCTTGCGCTTCCGGCCGGAACAATTGCGATGTCGCTGTCCAGTGCCGGTCCGCCGTCCGAGGAGAACGCGGAGTTCAGCGCCTCGATGATGAGAAGGTCGGTGATGCCTTCCACGACCAGGTTTCGCTGGTGTGTGAACATGCTCTGCGCGAGGTCGTAGCCGAGTGCAGCCTGAAGCGGGTAGATGGACTTTGGATCGTCGACCGCAAGGCGAGTATGAACTTTAGTCCCGACCTTGCGGTCTACCATCTCGACCACCCGGACGAGGTCCAGCTCGTCCGCCCCCACCATAAAGGGGGAGTGCGTCGTATAGATGATCTGGTTCCCCTCCGCCAAGGCGGACACGGTCTTGCGGAACTCTTGCTGTTTGAGCGCGTGAAGGCTGAGGCCCGGCTCATCGAGGAGCAGGACTGCGTTCCGGAGATCGTCCTTTGCCTGCGCATGGAAGACGACGAAGAACGATACGAGCCAACGGAAGCCTTCGCTGCGCTGGTCGAGTTCGACGGGAATGCCGAGCTCATCCTCGACGAGCGTTTGAAGGTATTGCCCGTCGACGTCGAGTCGGAGCGTCAGCGAGTCGTCGTTCCACACGCGACGAATATCAGCTGTAAGGCGAGCACCAGCCGTCTGCAGCGCACGCTTGCGTTCGGTGAGCTTACGTTCATGCGCGGCAAGTGCGGCCTTGTATCGCTCCTGCTCCTGAACATCGCTGTCATAATTGACGCCCTTCTCAGGAGCGTCCGAGTCCATGTCCGACAGCTCGCGAGCTGTGAATCCGAGGAACTTCAGTAGCTGGAGGTTGCCGAAGTCGTAGTCGAGGTCAATCTCGCCGGATTCCTCACGCTCCGCAAGGCGATTCAGGTGTATGCGTGGACGCACAGAGAAGTACGAGGAGAAGTAGACGAACGGTGGCAACTTGGACAGAAGGTGCTTGCCAACATCGTCCCGTCCCGTCGCCTCTTTGACGACCGAGTCCAGCGCATCCCAGTAGCCCTCGGCGGCAGAACCGTCCGCGAACAGCGGCAGGAGCGCATCGAGGTGGCTGCGGAGTTCATCTGCGATCTCTCCACTGATCCGATCGCTTTGGCTCCGATCTGCCCGCCAGGCAGTCAGTGCCTGCGCGGCCGCTTTCGCGTCCTCGCTCGATTGCTTCGACATCGCACTCGTGAGCCGAACGATGCTCTTGTCAACGTCCCCGAGCGAGGGCGAAGGCGGCAGCCCCGTGACGCGGTATGTGCGCTTGCCGCTGAGCCACACCGTCATCTCAAACCGGACATCGGTGCTGTTCGCGAGAGCAAGTCCCTCGAGGTCGGTTGAATCGGGCGTCAGAACGACCTTCGCGACTGCCATCTCCGCGCGCTCCAGATTCCCACGTCGGATGTCGTCAACCATCGGTGCTGGTGCATCGAATAGCCAGTCGATGTTGGGGGTGTCTGGGGTCGGGCTGACGAGCTGGATCGCTTTCAGCAGCGCTGTCTTACCTGCCTCGTTGATCCCGACCAGGATTGTCTTGTCCGCTTCAACGCCGAACTCTCCGCTATCGACGATGCAGCGATAGTTGGTTACAACTGCTGATTCGATCCTCATCCCCGAGGCTCCTTCCGTTCTGATGTTGGTTCGACGCACAGCTCATGCGCCATTGCGGCTTGCGCGGTCAACTCTCGAAACCGGAGCTCGGGTCGAACTTGAGAACGCGCGCGTTCTCGGAGATCGTGCGCACCTCGCCCTCGTCGAAGCCGTCGCTCTTGCTGGCCTGGATGTCGATGGTGATCTCGAGCTTGGCGCCCGCACCGGCGAGGCGGTCGATGATCTCGCGAGTCACGTTTCCAATGTCGCGCGAGTACCGGTCGGGGTCGACCTTCACGGAGCCGAAGTAGCGGCTCGGGGGTCGCGGCGTGAAGCTCTCTTCGCTTGTTCCCTCCTCGTCGGCTTCGTCATCGATCAGGACGATGTCCACCGGGCCGAGCTCCGCGGCGCCCTCCTCTGCTGCGCGCCGGGCGGCTTCTCGAGCGGCAGCGGCACGATCGGCGGACGCCTGCTCATCTGCCTTGTTCCAGTCCACGAGGAGCGTGCTGTCTGTCACCTGGAGCGCGGCGTTGTGCGCAGGCGGAACGATCAGTCCGCGGTAGCGACCGGAGTCGGTGTCCTTCGCCGTCGCGATCGCGAACTTCTCGCCGTCGACGAGCACGGAGTTCAGCGAGCGCTCGATCGCGGAGTCGAGGGTCTCGCGGCGAACGAGGCGGGGCAGATAGACGTAACGAGTGAAGTAGCCCCACAGTTCGCCGACGCTGATCTCGCCTCTATCGCGCCACAGTTGTCCGAGTTCCTGGTGCAGTGTGGCACCGAGTATTGGCGCACCGAGCTCGGTGACGAGCTGGTCGTCGCGGGACAGCTTGGCGCCGACGCGCTCGGCGAGGGAGCGGCCGCTCGAGTCGGGCACCTTGTCCGTGATCAGCTCGAACGGTTTGGTGGCGTCGAACTGTTCGGGGTAGACCGCCCACACGAAGGTGTCGCGGATTCGATCCGAGACGGTCCGATCCAGACGCATGACCCAGTCGTCGGTCTGCTTGCGCTGCTGCACCGACAGGTTGAGGCTCTCGCTGGTGGCCTGCACGCGCTTCCACGCGAGGTAGCTGCGCGCGGCGGCTTCCAGGCTCTCCAGCTCGCTCTTGTCTGCGACAAGGAAGACGAGGGTATTGCGGTGTATGCGCTGGCTTGCGCCCTTGGTCTCGATCGCGTCGCGTACCCACTGGTGGGCTGAGGAGTCGGCACCGTCCGACTTCCGCCGCGAGTGGCGTGGGTGGACGATCACCAGGCGCGCGTCTTCGAGGTCCGGGATGTCGGCGCTGGATGCCGGCGCGACGTGCACCCGATCGAAGACGCCCCTCGAACGTTCCTCGCTGCGGAGCCGTTCCGTGATCTCGTTCCACACGGTCTCCACGTCCTCGCGGAGTCGCTCGGCGTAGTCGTTCGCGGTCTTCGTCACCGACGGTTGAGTGTCGAACCAGTAGTGGCCCTGTTCCTCGTAGAAGTACGTCGACCGCTGCGCGAGCAGCTCGATCGCACTGCCGAAGTTGCCGAGCGTGTCACCGGGAGCCGCTGTTCCGAGCCAGACGTACTGCTTGTCCAAGCCCTTCCGCGACGACTTGATCCTCGGGGCAGCTCCCATGAAGATCGTTCGCGCGATCCGCTGCGTCACGAACCGCTGCCCCAGATTGGGGCGGTCGAGGTCGATCTGTTGCGCCATTGACCCCGGGCCGTCGATGTCCGAGTCGATGATGGGCTTCCACTGGTCCTCGAGGTACTGGGTGAGGTCGGTGTTGACGGTCGTCGCCTCCAGCGGCACGTTGCCGGGGAGGATCAGCGGAGAAGTGTCGTTGGAGGCCCACAACTCGTGCACGATCGATGACACGAGCTTGAGCACACCGCGCGTGCGCTGGAACCGCTCCAGCGTGGACCAGTCCTCGTACAGACGATCCAGCAACTCGGGGTGTAGCGGGTACGACGCCCGGATGCGCTGCTCGTAGTCGTCACTCGGGGCCGCGGCATCGCGCGGAAACAGAGCAGTGTTGCTCCGATACAGGGTGACGAAGCTGCGTGCTACGGCGGAGATCGTGGTCAGGCCCTCGGCGTTCGGCGCTTGAAACAGCCGGCGGCGAACGATCTCGAAGGACTCGTCTTTGCTCGACGGCCTCCACTGGTCCGCGACACGACGGATCACGTTCTGCAGCCGTTCCAGCGCGAGCTGACCGTTTGCACCACCGATCTCGATGTCGCTTCCGCTGCCCGCATCACCGGTGTCGGATGCCGGGATCGAGACAACGAGCATCGCACCAGGCACCGACCGAACGACTTCGGTCAGCGACTGCGCGAATGTGAACTGCGTCTCGAACGAGCCAGACGGAAGCTCCTTGTCCGTGACGAGCTGCCGCGCGTACGCGACCCACTCATCGATGAGGATCAGCGCCGGTGAGTACTTCGCGGTCAGCGTGCGCAGCGCCTCGCCCGGGTTCGTCCCGGCACGGTCGTCCTCAGCGATCAGGTCGTAGGCCTCGCGGCCGCCGAGCTGCCAGGCGAGCTCGCCCCAGAGCGTGCGGACCTCGGTCCCGTCATCCTTGATAAGCGGTGATCCCGCCTTCAAGTACGTGCCGACAAGTGCGACGCGTTTCACTCCCAGCGCAGCAAGATCCGGGTTCCCGGTCTCAGCGATGAGCTCCTGCAGCTCCTGCGGGAAGTCCTTCGCAGGCGTGCCGCTGAACAGGTGGTACAGGGCGAGCATCGAGTGGGTCTTGCCGCCACCGAAGTTCGTCTGCAGGTTGACGACCGGGCTCGCGTTCCCGTCCCCGCCGCCCACGCGTCGGAGAGCACGCGACAGCAGATCCCGAAGACCTTCCGTGAGGTACGTGCGTGTGAAGAACTCGACCGGGTCGCCATACTCGGGGCTCGTCGCCTGACCGGTTCGAACGAGATGCAGGTCGGCAGCGAACTCCGATGCCGTGAACTCGCCGCGCGCCACATCATCATGTGGGCGTATCACCTCGCGCCAGGGCCGCAGACCCGAACCCGGGTCGAGGGTCACCGTCGTCCGCTTGACCTGCTTGCGCGTCTGATCCTCGAAGACCGTGCGCTGCAGGTCGACCCGGAGTTTGCGGACGTCCTCGGCGGAGTCGACCGCGCCGACGGCGTGGAGCAGCCGCTCGATCGTGTCGAGCGCGCGCGCTGCGTCATCAGAACTGAAAGGCTCGTTGTGCGCCCACAGATTGCGCGTCTCGCGCAGTTCTGAGCCGAACCCCTGCTGCGCACGCGACAGCACGTCCTTGAAGCGGTAGCCCTGTTCGGTGATCGCGCGAAGCTGCACCTGGACGTCGTGCTTCGTCAGCGTTCGTGCCGGCCCGCCCCGTCGCTGTGCGTCTTCTTGTGCCCACGTTGCGGGCCAGTCCGAAGTGCCGTAGGCGGCGGTCATCACTTCGTCGACGGAATCAAGCAGACCCTCCGACAACAGGTCGAAGGCCTTGCCCACGCGATCACGGTTGTTCATCGCCATCGAACTCAGTCCCCATCCTCATCGAAGTCGAACGCCTGCTGAACGGCTCGCGGGGTACCGGCGTGATTTCGCGCCTGCTCGTTCACGTCACCCCACGCACTCACCAGCCCGTTGAAGAGAATCGCGTCTTTGGTGTCGCGCTTCTTCTCTGCCTCGTGGAAGAGCAGGAATCCCAACTCCTTCACCGCGTCGAGATTCACCCTCGTCTGAACTGAAGGGAGCAGCGAAGCGACCTGATCGGCTCCGTGCTTCGCCATCACCGCCGCAAGGCGGACCGTCGCCTCCCACACGAACTACTGGGGCTACAACACGATCTCGTATTTCGCCCCGCAGAACACCTACGCCAGCGACCGCCACCGCGGCGACCAGGTGCAGGAGTTCAAGGCGATGGTCAAGGCGCTGCACTCGGCCGGCATCGAGGTGATCCTCGACGTCGTCTACAACCACACCGCCGAGGGCAACCACCTGGGGCCCACCCTGTCGATGCGCGGCATCGACAACCGCGCCTATTACAAGCTCCAAGACGACGACAAGCGGTTCTACACCGACTACACCGGCACCGGGAACAGCCTCAACGTCGGCAACCCGCACACGCTGCAGCTGATCATGGACTCGCTGCGGTACTGGGTGCTCGACATGCACGTCGACGGCTTCCGGTTCGACCTGGCCGCGACCCTCGCCCGCGAGTTCTACGACGTCGACAAGCTGGCCGCGTTCTTCGAGCTCGTGCAGCAGGACCCGGTGGTCTCGCAGGTGAAGCTCATCGCCGAGCCGTGGGATGTCGGTCCCGGCGGCTACCAGGTGGGCAACTTCCCGCCGCAGTGGACCGAATGGAACGGAGCCTACCGCGACACGGTGCGCGACTTCTGGCGCGGCGAGCCTCAGGCGCTCGGCGAGTTCGCGTCACGACTGACCGGGTCATCCGACCTGTACGCGCACTCCGGCCGCCGCCCGGTGGCATCCATCAACTTCGTCACCGCCCACGACGGCTTCACGCTTCGCGACCTCGTCTCGTACAACGAGAAGCACAACGACGCGAACGGCGAGGACGGCCGCGACGGCACCGACGACAACCGGTCGTGGAACGGCGGCGTCGAGGGCGACACCGACGACCCCGCCGTGCTGGCGCTGCGGTCGCGGCAGCAGCGCAACTTCCTCGCGACGCTGCTGCTCAGCCAGGGCGTGCCCATGCTGCTGCACGGCGATGAGCTCGGCCGCACGCAGGGCGGCAACAACAACGGCTACAACCAGGACAACGACACCACGTGGGTGGACTGGTCCGACACCGACTCCGCGCTCGTCGAGTTCACCGCGACGCTGTCGCGCCTGCGGAGGGAGCATCCCACCTTCCGGCGCAGCCGCTTCTTCGACGGCCGCCCCGCTCAGCCGAGGGATCCGGATGCCGCGGCCGCGGCGAAGCTCGACCCCGGCGCGCACCGCAACGACATCGCCTGGCTGCGTCCGGACGGCACGCTCATGGAGCGCGAGGACTGGGAGTCGGGCTTCGGGCTCGCCGTCGGCATGTTCCTCAACGGGCAGGGCATCCGCGAGCGCGACAGCCGCGGTCAGCCGATCGTCGACAAGCATTTCATCGTGCTGTTCAACGCGGGAGACGCCCCGATCGACTTCCGGATGCCCGACGTGCGGCGCTCGCCCACGTGGGATGTGCTCGTCGACACCGGCGGCCAGCTGGTGGGGCGTGCGCCGGTCGAGCCCGGCACGGCGATCACGCTCGAATCCCGCTCGCTCGTGGTGCTGCGCGAGCACCGCGAACGCCCGGTGGGCGCCGACCGCACGGTGGCCCCGGCCCTCTGAGGCCGCCGCGGGTCGGCGTCACGTGCCCGGGTCGGGCCGGGGAGCGAACCGCAGCGGCCAGCGCAGGCTGCGGTTCCAGTGCACCCGGAAGCTGCGCGCGACGGCGAGCCAGACCAGCACGATGGTGACGGCGATGAGGGATGCCGTCCCCGCCGCCACCATCGCCCAGCGCGGTCCGAACACGTCGATGATCGGGCCGGCGATGAGCGCGCCCACGGCCGAGGCGACGCTGAGGCTCGCGAGGTAGATCGCGATCACGCGGCCGCGCAGCTCGGGCGGCGTCGCGATCTGGATGAGGCCGTTGGCGGATGCCGTCGTCGTCATGACCCCCATGCCCAGGCATGCGAGCGCGACGCCGAAGAACCACAGGGCGGGTGCGATCGCGCAGATGAGGAACGCGGCGCCCAGTCCCGCGGACGCGATCGTGAGGTGCTTGAGCGTTGGCTGGCCGCGGCGGGCGGCCATCAGGGCGCCGGTGAGCGAGCCGATCGCCATCGCGGAGGTGAGGTAGCCGAGCATGTTCGCCCCGACATGGAACTCGATGCGGGTCATCGTCGCGATGTACAGCGGGGTGTTGAGCGCGAACAGCCCGACGAAGAACATCATCACGAAGATGACCGCGACGTCGCCTCTGGATCTGATGAACGAGAACGCCTTGCCCACCCCGCCCGCGGTCGGAAGCCGGACCGGGATGTCGCGGGCACTCGCCGGGATGATGACGAGCGCGATGATCGTCCCGGCGAAGGCGACCGCGTTGACCACGAATCCCCAGCCGGGCCCCGCGACCGCCACGAGCAGGCCGCCGAGCCCCGGGCCGATGAGCCGGCCGGCGTTGAACGACATCTGGTTGAGTGCGATGGCGTTGCCGATGCTGCTGATCGGCACGAGCTCCGAGACGAACGTCTGCCGCACCGGCTGGTCGAACGCCGACGTGATCCCGAGCGCGGCTGACAGCCCGAACACCATCCAGAGCTCGATCGTGCCGGTGAGGGTGAGCACCGCGAGGGCGATCGCGAGCAGTGCCTGGATGCTCTGCGTGACCAGCAGCGTCTTCTTCCGGTCGAACCGGTCGGCGACGAGTGCGGTCAGCGGCAGCAGCGCGACCGGCGGCAGGAAGTTCAGCACCATGTTGACCGCGACGGCGGTCGCGTCCTCGTTCGTGAGGACGGTGAGCACGAGCCAGTCCTGGGCGATCCGCTGCACCCACGTGCCGAGGTTCGACGCGGTCATCCCGATCCACCAGATGCGGTAGCCGCGGATGCGCAGGGAGCGGAACAACGTCGTCACCGCCTCTCGTCTGCACCGTGTCAATCGACCCGTCAGCTCTCCCGCCATCGGGTGAATGTATACATTAGCAGGATCGCGTGGCCGGGCCGCAAGCCGGCTCAGTGGAATCGGCGGCTCTTCCAGAGGAGGCGGCGGTGCGGCGCGGAGTGTCGTGCATACCGGGCGGATGCCCCGTCATGACGCGGAAAGTTCGCATTACCGATGCGGTGAGGATGCCGGGCGGTCGCCCCTTGCATCGATTCCACCCGGCGTCAAGAGAGAAGATTCTAGAATTTGACTCTTGCGGGATGTGCGCGCCGCGCATACATTTGGCTCGTTCGGCTTGAATGGATACTCAACGGTGAGTTTCCGGCCGACGACTCGATGAGGAGGACAGAGCATATGCATGCCGTCGCACCCACGATGAGTTCCAGCCCACCCGACACCGGTCGCCGTCGGCGCAGCCCCTGGCAGGTGGTCATCGGCGGTGGTTTCGCGAGCGCCGTCGGCCCCGGCCCGGTGGGCCTGTCGACCCTGAGCCTGTTCGTCGTGCCGATCTCGCTCGAGATGGGCTTCGGCCGCACGATCGTCACGAGCGCATACACCGTCGGCGCCCTCGGCGTGGCCGTGGGCATGCTGCTGGTCGGACGCCTGCTGTCGACCTTCACGGTGCGCTACGTGCTCGTCCCGAGCTTCATCCTCTACGGGCTGTCGGTGGTCGCGATCTCGCTGACCCCGCCCGTTGTCGCCCTCTACTATCTGCCGTACTTCTTCCTCGGCTTCTTCGGCGCGGGCACGATGCTTCCGATGACCAAGGCGATCGTGTCGTGGTTCGACAACAAGCGCGCCCTCGCGACCGGCATCCACGCCGCCCTCACCGCTGTCGGCGCCTCCCTTCTTCCCCTGCTCGCCGGGTTCCTCATCGCCGGCGTCGGCTGGCGCGGCGCCTACGTCGTGCTGGGACTCATCCCGGCCGTGTTCGGCACCATCATGGTGCTGCTGTTCGTCCGCGGCCGTGCCGAGCGCCACAACCGCGGCCGACTCGCGGAGTCGACGGTCGAGACGGGCTCCAACGTCAGCCTCGCGCTTCCCGGCCTGACCTTCCGCGAGGCCGTGCGCACGCGCCAGTTCTGGCAGATCATCCTCGGCCTCGGGCCCGTCGGCATGGTGCTGATCGCCCTGCAGGTGAACCTGGTGCCGATGATGACCGACGAGGGCCTCACCCCTCCGCAGGCGGCGCTGCTCCTCACCGTCCTCGGCCTCTCCTCGCTCGCTGGGCGCCTCCTCGGCGGGTTCCTCATCGACCGCATCCACGTGCGCATCATCGCGCCGATCATCATCCTCGCGCCGATCGTCGGCATCCTGCTGCTGCACGCGCCGTTCGTGCAGGCTGCCGCCGCAGTCGCGTTCATCGGCTTCACGTTCGGCATCGAGAGCGACCTCCTCCCGCTCACGGTCACCCGCTACCTGGGGATGCAGTCGTTCGGCAAGATCCTGGGCGTTCTGCAGTCGGTGTTCATGATCACGTCGGCCCTCGGTCCGCTGCTGATGGGTGCCGCGTTCGACGCCGCCGGCTCGTACGCCGGCGTGATGCCGCTGCTGATCGGCATCCTGGTGGTCTGCGCGATCATCATCTTCTTCCTCGGCAAGTACAAGTACCCGCCGATGACGGGCTTCGACAAGCTGGCCGCGACCGACGAGATCGCCGCCGCTGAGGTGCTCAGCAACCTCGCCGCCGGCGAGGCGCTGAGCGAGGCCACCGCCAAGCACCGCTCCTGAAGCGACACGTCCGGTCGCACCGGTTCCGACCGGTGCGACCGGACGTCGCACGTCTGCCCCTCTGAAAGGACCAACCATGCCCGAAGCCGTCATCGTCTCCACCGCCCGTTCGCCCATCGGCCGCGCCGGCAAGGGATCGCTGAAAGACACCCGCGCCGACGACCTGTCCGCGCAGATGGTGCGCGCCGCCCTGGCGAAGGTGCCCGAGCTCGACCCCGCCGACCTCACCGACCTCCTGCTCGGCTGCGGTCTGCCCGGTGGCGAGCAGGGGGCGAACATGGGCCGCCGGGTGTCGGTGCTGCTCGGCTACGACCACCTGCCCGGCACGACGATCACCCGGTACTGCGCGTCGTCGCTGCAGACCACCCGCATGGCCTTCCACGCGATCCGCGCCGGTGAGGGCGACGCGTACATCTCGGCCGGCGTCGAGCTGGTCAGCGGATTCGCCCGCGGCACCAGCGACGGCGTCCCCGGCGTGGACCTCACCAACCCGCTGTTCGCCGACGCGATCGCGCGCACCGCGCGTCGCGCCGCCGGCGGGGCGGAGCCGTGGGCCGACCCGCGCGACTCCGGCGAACTGCCCGACGCGTACATCTCGATGGGCCAGACGGCCGAGAACGTGCAGCAGCGCATCGGCATGAGCCGCCGCGAGCAGGACGAATTCGCCGTGCGCAGCCAGAATCTCGCCGAGAGGGCCACGGCCGACGGATTCTGGGCGAAGGACATCACCCCGGTCGTGCTCGCGGACGGCACCGTGGTCTCCACCGACGATTCCCCGCGTGCCGGCGTGACGCTCGACGCCGTCAGCCAGCTGCAGCCGGTCTTCCGCCCGGACGGCACCGTCACCGCCGGCAACGCGTGCCCCCTCAACGACGGTGCCGCCGCGCTCGTGGTCATGAGCGACGTCAAGGCGAAGCAGCTCGGCATCACCCCGCTCGCGCGCATCGTCTCGACCGCCGTCACCGGCCTGTCGCCCGAGATCATGGGACTCGGCCCCGTCACCGCGATCCCGGCGGCCCTGCGCTCCGCCGGTCTGTCACTGTCGGACATCGACCTGTTCGAGATCAACGAGGCATTCGCCGTTCAGGCGCTGGGATCGGCGCAGGCGCTCGGCATCGACATCGACCGGCTCAACGTCAACGGCGGCGCCATCGCGCTCGGGCATCCGTTCGGCATGACCGGCGCGCGCATCACCAGCAGCCTCATCAACGCCCTCGTGCAGTGCGACGGCCGGTTCGGCGTCGAGGCGATGTGCGTCGGCGGCGGAATGGGCATGGCGATGGTCATCGAGCGGCTGTCCTGAACAGCGCTCCGGATGCCGTCGGCGACGACCCGCCGCTCAGGACTGCGACCAGAGCGGCGCCATGAACCCGGGGGCGACAGCCCGCGACAGCTCGACGATCCGGTCGATGTCGCCCTCGATGTCGGCGTCGGCATCCTCGAGCCAGAACGCGATCGACGCGATCGAGCCGCCCGCCATATAAGAGGCCAGGAACGAGATGGCGAAGTCGTCGTCGGCGGAGACCCCGTCGGGGAGGAGGTCGGGATGCCGGCGCCGGAACTCCTCGTTGGTGCTGCGCAGCGCGGCGAAGAGCGTCTTCTGAAGGGATGCGATCAGCTCGCTGTGCAGCGGGCCCCGGTAGATCGCGTTCCACCGGGCCACGTGGCCGAGCGAGATGCGCAAGCGCTCGCCCTGGGGCATTTCGTCGGGCGCCTGGGCCAGCGCGGACAGCAGTTCGTCGCTGAGAGCCTCGCCCAGCAGCTGAATCGGGTTGGAGGCCGCGCTGTAGAAATCGTCGCGGGAGACGCCGGCGGCCGCGCAGATGCTGCTGACCGTGAGCTTCTCGTCGGGGCTCGCCGACGCCAGCTCGAGTGCGGCCTGGCGAAGTCGCACCACTACGGCGTGGTCGTTCATAGCTCGATCCTATCGTGGGCCCCCTCAGCTATGATCGGGGTCAAGTCCTTTTGAGTGGTGTATCTGATTCGTGATCCTTCGATGGTTTGGGGTCAGGCGGTGAGGGCTTGGAGATCGGGTTCGGTCACCTCCTCGGG
>QFPM01000022.1 GCA_003248655.1 Microbacterium sp. | reverse complement strand
ACTCGCCACCCGCTACGACAAACTCGCGATCACCTACCGGGCCGCTGTCATCCTCAACGCCGTCATCGCCTGGACCCGGCAATTGTCAGACATGCCCTAACTGCAAGGCATCCGCGCCGACACGCCGCGCGCCAGGGATCTGACCCGGCGCGCCGCCCACGATCCCTTGCAGTTGGGATCGGCGCGGGAGCGGGCGCGAGCGCGCGGCTCAGCCGCGGTCGGCCGCCTTCTGGGCGCGGCGGTAGCGGTGCAGGATGAACTCGGTGTACCCGTTGGGCTGCGCCGCGCCCTCGACGATCAGGTCGCGTGCGGCCTGGAACGCCAGCGACTCGGTGCCGTCAGCCGCGATGAGCGGGCGGTACGCGGCATCCCCGGCATTCTGCTGGTCGACGATCGGCGAGATGCGCGCCAGCGCCTCCTCGACCTGGTCGCGCGTGACGATGCCGTGGCCGAGCCAGTTGGCCAGCAGCTGGCTCGAGATCCGCAGGGTCGCGCGGTCCTCCATGAGACCGACGTTCTCGAGGTCGGGCACCTTCGAGCAGCCGACGCCCTGATCGACCCAGCGCACCACATATCCGAGGATCGACTGCACGTTGTTGTCGAGCTCGGCGGCGACCTCCTCGGGCGTCCACGATGCGGTGGGGTCCAGCGGCACCTGCAGGATCTCGTCGATGCCGGCCCGCGTGCGCGAGCGCAGCTTCTGCTGCTCGGCGGCGACGTCGACCTGGTGGTAGTGCACCGCGTGGATCGTCGCGGCCGTCGGCGACGGCACCCACGCGGTCGTCGCGCCGGCCTCGAGCTGCGCGGCCTTCGACTCGTACATCGCCTTCATGAGGTCGGGCATCGCCCACATGCCCTTGCCGATCTGGGCGTGGCCGGGGAAGCCGTGCGCGAGGCCCGCGTCGACGTTCGCGTTCTCGTACGCGACCATGTTGGGCCGGCCCTTCAGCTCGCCCTTGCGGCGGAAGACGCCCGCCGCCATCGAGGTGTGGATCTCGTCGCCGGTGCGGTCGAGGAACCCCGTGTTGATGAAGACGACCCGATCGGATGCCGCGGCGATGGCGGCATCGAGGTTCAGCGAGGTGCGGCGCTCCTCGTCCATGATCCCGATCTTGAGCGTGCGCGGCGCGAGCCCCAGCGCCTCTTCGACCCGGCCGAACAGCTCGACCGTGAAGGCGACCTCGTCGGGCCCGTGCTGCTTGGGCTTGACGATGTACAGCGACCCGGTGCGGCTGTTGTCGAGCGCCGTCTCGCGGCGCAGGCTCGGGATCGCCGCGGCCGCCGTAACGAACGCGTCGAGGAAGCCCTCGGGGATTTCGGCGCCCGAGGCATCCAGAACGGCATCCGTGTACATGTGGATGCCGACGTTGCGCACGAGCATGAGCGACCGGCCGTGCAGGGTGAGCGCCGAGCCATCCGGCGCCGTGTAGGTGCGGTCGCCGTTCATCGAGCGGGTGAAGGGCTTGCCGCCCTTCTCGAAGGTGTCGGTGAGGTCGCCGCGCAGCAGACCCTGCCAGACGGAGTAGCCGACGACCTTGTCTTCGGCATCCACCGCCGACACGGAATCTTCGAGGTCCATGATCGTCGTCACGGCCGCTTCGAGGACGATGTCCTTCACGCCCGCCGCGTCGTGCGCGCCGACGGGGCTGGCGGGGTCGATCACGACCTCGAGGTGCAGCCCGTGGTGCACGAGGAGGACCGAGGTGGGGGATGCCGGGTCGCCGAGATACCCCGCGAAGCCCGAAGGGTCGGCGAGCCCGGTGGTCTCGCCGCCGCGGAGGGCGACGACCAGGGCACCGCCCTCGACGGTGTACGCGGTCGCGTCGGCGTGCGAGCCGGCCGCGAGCGGAGCTGCCGTGTCGAGCAACTCGCGGCCGAGCGCGACGACGGCGGCGCCCCGCGCGGGGTTGTAGCCTGCGCCCTTCGCGGTCGCACCCTCGTCGGCGATCAGGTCGGAGCCGTACACGGCGTCATACAGCGACCCCCAGCGGGCGTTGGCGGCGTTGAGGGCGAAGCGGGCGTTGGTGACCGGCACCACGAGCTGGGGGCCGGCGAGGGTCGCGATCTCGGCATCGACGTTCTCGGTGCTGATCTGGAAGGCGGTGTCTTCCGGCTCGGGCGCGAGGTAGCCGATCTCGCGGAGGAACGCCTTGTGGGCCTCGAGGTCGGGGCCGGCGGCGCCCGCGCCGGGGACGCCCGGGTGGTCGCGGTACCAGCCGTCGAGGGCGGCCTGCAAGCGGTCGCGCTCGGCGAGAAGGGCGGAGTTTCGCGGGCCGAGGTCGGCGACGACGGCCGCGAGCGCGCTCCAGAACGCGTCGGAGTCCAGGCCCGCGGCGGGCAGGACGTCGTCGTCGACGTAGCGCAGCAGCAGGCTGTCGACCGACAGGCCGGCGCGGTCGGTTCGGGTGGTGGTGTCGGCGATCGTCATGTGTGTCTCCTCGGCATCCCATCGATACTTCCACAATGCGGAATGCAAGTCCTGTATGGTGGAATGACCATGAGCATACCCGACTCGTCCGTTCAATCCGTCTCGCGGTCCTTCGCGCTGCTGGATGCGCTCGCCGCCGCGGGCGGCTCGTCGGGGCTCGCCGCGCTCGCCGCGGCCACCGGGCTGGCCGAGTCGACGACACACCGGCTGCTCGCCACCCTCGTGGGGCTGGGGGTGGTGCGCCGCCTGCCCGACCGCGGCGGATACGCACTCGGCGCGCGGCTTGTGCCGCTCGGGGCGGCAGCGACCCCCGCGTTGGGCGCGCTGACGCGGCCCATCCTCGAAGAGCTCGTCGACGACCTCGGCGAGAGTGCGAACCTCGCGATGCTCGTCGGCGGACAGGCCGAATACGTCGCCCAGGTGCCCTCGCGTCACGCGATGCGGATGTTCACCGAGGTCGGCCGGCGCGTCGACCTGCACTGCACTGGCGTGGGCAAGGCGATGCTGTCGGCGTTGGAGCCCGAGCGGGCCGCAGACCTCGTCGCGCGGGAGGCACTGCCCGCGCGGACCGTGCACACCCTCACCGATCGCCGGGCGCTGCTGGATGCCGTGGCCCTCGCCCGCACCCGCGGATACTGTCTCGACGAAGAGGAGCAGGAACTCGGCGTCCGCTGCGTCGCGGTGCCGATCACGGGCACAGATGCCTCGTCGTACGCGGTATCGGTGTCGGGCCCGCTCACACGGATGACCGATGAACTCATCGAGCGCGCGGTGCCCCGGCTGCGGGTCGCCGCGCAAAGCATCGCCGACGCGCTCGCGCGCTGAACCCGTCGCCGCGCGGCGTCACGGGCAAAGTTGAGCCGATTCATATCAAGTTCGCTTGACACACGCAGGATGCCCGGGTAACGTGGCATCCATCACAAGTTGAGCCTTTGCGACTCAACTCGGATCTCGATACACCGCGGCTGCGCCGCGGCACTCGATCACCGAACAGAGACCGCGGCTGCGCCGCGGCACCGAACAGACTTCAGATTCACGAACAAGGAGAAACACATGGCACGTGCAGTGGGCATCGACCTCGGGACGACGAACTCCGTCGTCTCCGTCCTCGAGGGCGGCGAGCCGAAGGTCATCGCCAACGCCGAGGGCTTCCGCACGACCCCGTCGGTCGTCGCGTTCACCAAGGACGGCGAGGTGCTCGTCGGCGAGACCGCCAAGCGCCAGGCCGTCACCAACGTCGACCGCACGCTCGCGTCGGTCAAGCGCCACATGGGCACCGACTGGAAGACCCAGGCGATCGACGGCAAGGCGTACACGCCGCAGGAGATCTCCGCGCGCATTCTGCAGAAGCTCAAGCGCGACGCCGAGACCTACCTCGGCGACTCGGTCACGGATGCCGTCATCACGGTTCCCGCGTACTTCAACGACGCGGAGCGCCAGGCGACGAAGGATGCCGGCGAGATCGCGGGCCTCAACGTCCTCCGCATCATCAACGAGCCCACGGCCGCGGCCCTCGCGTACGGCCTCGACAAGGGCAAGGAGGACGAGCTCATCCTCGTCTTCGACCTCGGTGGCGGAACGTTCGACGTGTCGCTGCTCGAAGTGGGCAAGGACGACGACTTCTCGACCATCCAGGTCCGAGCGACCGCGGGTGACAACCGCCTCGGCGGCGACGACTGGGACCAGCGCGTCGTCGACTACCTGATCAAGCAGTTCAAGGACACGACCGGCGTCGACGTCTCGGGCGACAAGATCGCGCTGCAGCGCCTCAAGGAGGCCGCGGAGCAGGCGAAGAAGGAGCTCTCGTCCTCGACGAGCACCTCGATCAACCTGCCGTACCTGTCGCTCACCGACTCGGGCCCCGTGTCGCTGTCCGAGACGCTGACGCGTGCGAAGTTCGAGGACCTCACGAAGGACCTGCTCGACCGCACGAAGAAGCCGTTCAACGACGTCATCGCCGAGGCCGGCATCAAGGTCGGCGACATCGACCACGTCGTGCTCGTCGGCGGCTCGACCCGCATGCCGCAGGTCACCGAGCTCGTCAAGCAGCTCACCGGCGGCAAGGAGCCCAACAAGGGCGTGAACCCCGACGAGGTGGTCGCCGTCGGCGCGGCCCTGCAGGCCGGTGTCCTCAAGGGCGAGCGCAAGGACGTCCTCCTCATCGACGTCACCCCGCTGAGCCTCGGCATCGAGACCAAGGGCGGCATCATGACGAAGCTCATCGAGCGCAACACCGCCATCCCGACCAAGCGCAGCGAGACCTTCACGACCGCCGACGACAACCAGCCGTCGGTCGCCATCCAGGTCTTCCAGGGCGAGCGTGACTTCACGCGCGACAACAAGCCGCTCGGCACGTTCGAGCTCACCGGCATCGCGCCGGCGCCCCGCGGCATCCCGCAGGTCGAGGTCACCTTCGACATCGACGCGAACGGCATCGTGCACGTCTCGGCGAAGGACAAGGGCACCGGCAAGGAGCAGTCGATGACGATCACCGGCGGCTCGTCGCTGCCGAAGGACGACATCGAGCGCATGGTGCGCGAGGCCGAGGAGCACGCCGCGGAAGACAAGAAGCGCCGCGAGCAGGCCGAGGTCCGCAACCAGGCCGAGACCCTGTCGTACTCCATCGAGAAGCTCATCAAGGACAACGAGGACAAGCTCCCCGCCGAGGTGAAGGACTCCGTCCAGGCCGATGTCGACGCCCTCAAGGCGGCGCTCGCGGGTGAGGACGAGGATGCAGTGAAGACGGCCTTCGACAAGCTCAACGCGTCGCAGTCGCAGCTGGGCGAGGCGATCTACGCCTCGCAGCAGGCCGCGGGCGAGCCCGCCGACCCCACGGTGGGCGACCCGGGCAACGGCGAGACGCCGAACCCCGAGGAGGACGTGATCGACGCCGAGGTCGTCGACGACGACGAGGACAAGAAGTAAGAGAATCGGATCATGACGAAGGACTTCGATAACGAAGTCCCCGGCGATGAGGGGTCGGATGCCACGGCGTCCGGCCCCGACTCGCAGGAGGACTCCCTGACGGTCGACGACATCCTCGACGCCGAGCAGACCGACGAGGCTGCCGTCGCGGACGTCTCGGAAGAGGACCGCGACCTGCTGCTCGACCTCAAGCGGCTGCAGGCGGAGTATGCCAACTACCGCCGCCGCACCGAGGATCAGCGCGAGCTCGAGATCCAGCGGGCCAAGGGCTCGGTCGCGACGAGCCTGCTGCCCGTGCTCGACGATCTCGACCGGGCGGAGAAGCACGGCGACCTCGCCGAGGGGTCGGCGCTCGCCGCGATCGCGGAGAAGCTGCGTGGCATCGTCGGGCGCCTCGGGATCGAGACCTATGGTGCGCCGGGCGAGAAGTTCGACCCGCAGCAGCACGAGGCGATCTTCCACGCGCCGAACCCCGGCGGTGTCGAGGACGGCACGATTCTGGATGTCGTCGAGGTCGGCTACCGCCTGGGAACGATCGAGCTGCGACCGGCCAAGGTCGTCGTCGCGGGCTCGGCCGAGTAACGGGAGGAGGTGTCCATGGCCAGTCAGGACTGGTTCGACAAGGACTTCTACAAGGTCCTCGGGGTGGCGAAGGACGTCTCCGACGCCGACCTGAAGAAGACGTATCGCAAGCTCGCGCGCACGTACCACCCCGACCAGGCGCAGGGCGACGCCGCGAAAGAGGCGAAGTTCAAGGAGATCAGCGAGGCGTACTCGGTGCTCTCCGACAAGGATCAGCGCGAGGAGTACGACCAGATCCGCGCGATGGGCTCGGGCGGTGCGCGCTTCCAGGCGCCCGGATCCGGCGGCGCGGGCGGGTTCGAGGACGTCTTCAGCCGTTTCGGCGGAGGGCGCGGCGGCGGTTCGTACCAGCATGCCGACTTCGATGACCTGTTCGCGATGTTCGGCCAGCAGCGCGGTGGCGGGGGCTTCGGCTCGGGCCGGTTCGGGCAGTCGACCGGCGGATACCAGGGGTTCGGCGGTCCGCAGCGCGGGGCGGATGTCACTGCGCGCACGACCCTCGACTTCCAGACCGCCGTGCGCGGGGAGACGATCACCCTCGCGGGCGAAGATGGCAAGCCGTTCAAGGTCAAGATTCCCGCGGGCGTCTCCGACGGGCAGAAGATCCGCCTGCGCGGGCGGGGTCGCCCCTCGCCGGACGGCGGCGAGACAGGCGACATCGTCGTGCAGGTGAGCGTGCGGCCGCATCCGGTGTTCACGCGTGACGGACTGAACCTGCGGGTCACCGTGCCGGTCACCTTCACCGAGGCCGCGCTCGGCGCGACGATAGAAGTACCGACCCTCGGCGGCGACCCCGTGAAGCTCCGCGTCGCGCCCGGCACCCCGTCGGGGCGCGTGCTGCGCGTCAAAGGCCGCGGGGTCGAGACGAGCAAGGGCACGGGCGATCTCCTCGCAGAGGTCCAGGTCGCGGTGCCCGCGCACCTCGACGAGCGCGCGCGCGAAGCGCTCGAGCGCTTCCACGAGCTCGAGCCCAAGGAGAACCCGCGCGCCGACCTCATGAGCAAGGCGCGGGAGTGACCTCCGCCATGTCACGGATACAGGAGATCTCACGCACGCAGGGCAGGATGCCTGCCTGGCATCCTGTGCCCGTGACATCTCCTGTGCCCGCGACGCGGGAGGTGCGCGATGGCTGAGCAGCCCGACGAGGAGGCTCCGATCTTCGCGATCGCGGTCGCCGCGGAGCTCGCGGGGATGCATCCGCAGACGCTGAGGCAGTACGACCGGCTCGGCCTGGTCGTGCCCGGGCGCACGCAGGGCGGCTCGCGGCGGTACTCGCTGCGGCACGTCAAGCAGCTGCGCGAGGTCGCAGCACTCTCGGCCGAGGGCATGAGCCTGCCCGCCATCTCGCGCCTCATCGAGCTCGAGAACGAGACGCGGATGCTGCGGCGTCAGGTCGCCGAGCTCGAGCGCCGTCTGCAGGACGAGCTGGGCCGCCGCTCCCGCGTGTTCGCGGCGGGACCGAGCGGCTCGGTCGTCACGCTCCGCCACGGTACGCGCGTGCGCCGCGCGACCGAGGTCGTGCTGTGGCGGCCTCTGCCGCTACCCGACAGCGACGACTGACGCCCTGCCGGGTGGACTAACGTCGAGGGCGACGAGGAGGTCCCCCATGCAGATCACCGGCGCAGTGCTCGAGGTATCGGGCGCCGAGAAGCCGTTCGCCCAGACGCGCCCGCTTCGTGTCGCGACACTCGAGCTCGACCCGCCGCAGGCGGGCGAAGTGCTCGTCCGCATCGACGCCGCGGGTGTCTGCCACTCCGACCTGAGCGTCGTCGACGGCAACCGCGTGCGCCCGACGCCGATGCTGCTCGGCCACGAGGCATCCGGGATCGTCGAGCAGGTCGGTGACGGCGTCGACGACCTCGCCATCGGTGACCGGGTCGTGATGACGTTCCTCCCACGATGCGGCGAGTGCGCGGGATGCCGCACCGACGGCCGCCTGCCGTGCGAGGTCGGCTCGGCCGCGAACGGCGCGGGCACGCTCGTGGGTGGCGGCATCCGCCTGCACGGCGAGGCGGGAGGCGAGGTCTTCCACCACCTCGGCGTCTCGGGGTTTGCGAGCCACGCCGTCGTCAGCCGCACCTCGGTCGTGAAGGTGGATGCCGACGTGCCCGCCGAGATCGCCGCGCTCCTCGGCTGCGCCGTGCTGACCGGCGGCGGGGCGGTCATCAACGCAGGGCGGCCCGCCTCGGGCGAGCGGGTGATCGTCGTGGGGCTCGGTGGCGTCGGCATGGCGGCGCTTCTCGTCGCGGTGGCCGAGGGCCACGAGGTGATCGGCGTGGATGCCGTGCCCGCGAAGCTCGAGCTCGCGCGGGAGCTCGGGGCCACCTCGGCGCTCGCGCCGCAGGAGGCGTTGGATGCCGGCATCCGGGCATCCGTCGTGATCGAGGCGGCGGGCAGCGCCCGCGCGTTCGAGACGGCGTTCGCGCTGACGACCCCGGGCAGCACGACCGTGACGGTCGGGCTTCCCGCGCCGGATGCCCGCGCGTCGCTGTCGCCGCTGACGATCACGGGCGAGGCTCGCACGGTGATCGGCAGCTATCTGGGCTCCGCCGTGCCCGCCCGCAACATCCCGCGCTATGTCGACCTCTGGCGGAGCGGCAGGCTGCCGCTCGAGCGGCTCGTGTCGAGTCGTATCCGTCTCGGCGAGCTCAACGAGGCGATGGACCGCCTCGCCGCCGGCGGCGAGTTGCGCCAGCTCATCACCTTCTGACGTTCGGCCGGCGCCCACGGGCCCCATCCCTTGCAATCGATTTCATGCTAGCCTGCCGGAACGCGACGATGCGAGGAGCAGCGGTATGGCCACGAAGCGCACCAGAATCGGAGCGGCCATCGCGGTCGCGGGAGTGGCGGCATCCGTCACCGGCTGTGCGGGGGGAGCCTCCGCAATACCCGAGGTGAACACCGACAGCGACAAGCCGTTCGTGCTCGACGGCGTCGAGAACCTCACCGAGATCGCGCAGCTGACCGGGCCGGGCGCGATCAACGACACGGCATCCGTCGGCGTCGCGGGTACCGACCTCGGTTCGATGACGAACATCGGCGACCGCACGTACTTCTTCTTCGGCGACACGTTCGGCGAGCGCGACCCCGACTCGTACGGCGGTCAGGGCGGGTTCTGGCGCTCGAATGTCTCGGCCTGGACGACCGACGACGACCCCTCCGACGGCATCACCTTCGACGGCTGGGCACCCGTCGACGACGTCGGGCTCGCGAGCGCGCTCATCGAAGGCGACCACGACCCGAACGACGGCGCGGGCGAGGTCACCAAGATCCCGACGTACGGGTTCGCGATCGGCGAGACGCTCTACGTCTCGTACATGTCGGTGAACTACTGGGGCGAGGCGGGGCAGTGGGACTCGACCTACGCCGCCCTCGTGAAATCGGATGATCAGGGCGTGAGCTGGCAGCCGGTCGACGGTCCGCGCTGGCCCGGCGACTCGAACTTCGTGCAGGTGGCGACGCAGCACGTCAGGGACGACGGCGTCGAGTACATCTACTTCTGGTGCATCCCCTCGGGCCGGTTTGGCGGGGTGCAGCTCATGCGCGTGGAGGCGACGACGGCAGCCGTCGAAGACGCCGCGGCGGACAGCTACTTCACCGGCACCGACTCTTCCGGCGCCGCCGTCTGGAGCGACGACCTCACGGCGGCCGAGACGATCGTGGACGGCACGATCGGTGAGCTCTCGGTCATGTGGTCCACGTACCTCGAGCGGTGGGTCATGACCTACTCGGATGCCGGCAACGCCTACATCCGTGAGGGACTGACGCCCTGGGGGCCGTGGGGCGATGCGATCGAACTCGTTTCGGCAACCGACTACCCGGGCCTCTACTCGCCCTACCTCAACCCCCGTTATGTCGCGAACGACGGCCGCACCCTCTACTTCACGCTGTCGCTCTGGGGGCCGTACAACGTGTTCTGGTTCTCGATCGATCTGGTTAAGCACCCGTTGTGAAATCGATACAAACTGATGGCACCCTCCGTATCCACCGGAAATCCGGGGCGCGGGAGCATCGGCTCAACCAGCTTGCCGCGAAGAAGTGGCGAAACGCCCCACACGAAGGATTGAGTTTGAAATCGATTTCTTCTAGTCTGCCTGTATTGAGATCAACGGCGATCCGCGGCGCAGACGCACCGTCCGCCTCTCGAAACCGCACGGGGCATCCCGAGCACCGAGTGTCGGCTCAGAGAAGAGCCGTGTTCCTGAAGGAGGGACCAATGCACAAGAGAATCGGCACGCTGACCGCCGCGATCGCAGCGGCATCCGCAGCAGCCCTGCTGCTCGCGGGTTGCAGCGGAGGAGGCGGCGGAGGTGGAGAGTCGGGCTCTGTCACGACGATCCAGTTCTGGCACCGCACGTTCACCCCGACGGAGAACGAGTGGTACGCCGACATCGTCAAGAAGTTCAACGCGGCCCAGAGCGAGATCAAGGTCGTCGACACCGAGGTTCCCGCTGACGCGTGGGACCAGAAGATGAAGGCCGCTCAGGCCGCCGGCAAGGCGCCTGACGTGTACACGCACGCGGGCTCCATCCAGGATGCCGTCAACGCCGGCCAGCTCCACGAGCTCAACGGCATCGTCTCCGACGACGCTCTCGGCCAGATCCTTCCGGCAGCGCAGTCCATCTCGGAGATCGGCGACAAGTTCTACGCGTACCCGCTGCTGCAGGAGCCGCAGGCGGTCCTCTTCTGGAACAAGGACATGCTGACGGCTGCCGGCGTCGACGCCGAGAACGGCCCGGCGACGTGGAGCGACCTGTTCGCGGCGTGCGCCAAGATCCAGCCGACGCTGCAGGAGGGTCAGTACTGCATCTCGCCCGCGGCAGACGCGGTGACCTTCGCCTGGTCGTCGGTCGGCCAGCAGTACAACTTCAACGGCCACCTGGCGCTGAAGGACGACTGGACGGCGCCCGACATCGACACCGACGGCTACCGCCAGCTCATGGCCAACTACAAGGAGCTGTGGGACAAGGGCTACATGCCCAAGCAGGCACTCGGCGCCTATGTCGAGGGCAAGGACTTCGGCGAGCAGAAGGTGGCCTTCAAGGTCTCCGGTTCGTGGATGATGTCCGAGATCGGCTCCGACTACAAGGATCTGCTCACCAAGACCGGCGTCGGCAAGTTCCCGGACGCGGATGACGCGGTCGGCAACACGGCCACCACGATGGGTAACTTCAAGTGGGTCATCGACGCGAAGACCAAGAACGCTGAGGCGGCCGGCAAGTTCCTCGAGTGGGCGATCGCGGGCGACCCCGAGAACGTCGTCCCGTTCTTCGTGAACACGCAGTTCACGAAGGTTCCCGTCCGCCAGTCGGTGCAGGATGCCGTCGCCGACGATGCGGCCGCTGCGGATGCCCCGTGGTCGGCGATCGTCACTAACGACATCGCACCCGACGCCATCCCCGAGCCGACGTACCCGTGGGACGTCTCGCTCGCCGTGGGCACCGCGATCGAGTCGGTCATGAAGGGCGCAGCCAGCCCGGATGACGCGATCAAGACCGCGGAGGACGCGATCAACAAGGTCATCCAGCAGCAGGATCTTCCGAGCAAGGCTCCGAAGAACTGATGACAATGGTCCGGGGGCTGGGAGTGCATCCCAGCCCCCGAACCCATGAACAGCCGCGAGGTGAACGATGACGACGATGCAGTCGATGGGTGAGCACGGACTCACCGAGACCCTGACCGTTCCGGAAGGCAAAGCCAGGCGGCGCGCGCGGGAGCGTGCACGGTACCGCGACACGCGGATGGCGTATCTGCTGCTCGTGCCCGCGGTGGTACTGCTCGCGATCTTCGTCATCTGGCCCGCGGTCTACGCCGGGTTCCTGTCCTTCCAGGACTGGAGCTTCTACAAGGACCCGCAGTTCGTCGGGTTCCGCAACTACACCAACGTCCTGACCGATCCCCTGTTCTGGGCATCCATCGGCCGAGGCTTCCTGTTCGTGCTCATGACCGTTCCCGTCATGCTCGTGCTCGCCTTCTTCTTCGCGAGCCTCGTGGTGAGCGTCTCGCGCCGCTTCGCGAGCGTGTTGAAGGTCAGCGTGTACATCCCGACGATCATCTCGGGCGTCATCACCTCGATCATCTTCGCGCTCATCTACAACTACTCCGGCGGCCTGCTGAACTGGCTGCTCGGCAAGATCGGCATCGATCCGGTCGCGTGGCTCGGCGATCCCGCGTGGGCGCTGCTGGCCATCGCGGTCCCGGCCATCTGGCTCGGCATGGGCCTGACCTCGCTCATCATGGTCGCGGCCATGGTCGACATCCCGACCGAGTTCTACGAGGCGGCGGCGATGGAGGGCGCGAACTGGGGGCAGAAGACCCTGTTCATCACCCTGCCCCAGATGAAGAACATCCTCCTGTACCTGCTCATCACCGGCTTCGTCGCGGCGATCCAGCAGTTCGAGCTGCCCCTCGTCATGACCGGCGGCGGCCCTCTCGACTCGACAACCCTGCCGAACCTGTTCATCTTCAACCACTTCCGCAACGACATCAACGTCGGCTACTCGATCGCGGCGGCACTGCTGCTGTTCGTCGTGCTGGGGACGGTGTCGGCGCTCGTGTTCCGCTTCGTCAACTCCGAAAGGCTGGTCGACTGATGTCCGTCATCACCCGGGACGTTCCCGTCGACACCGCGCGCGTGACGAAGCGCCGCGTCCAGCACGACGGCAAGTGGTGGGCGTTTGCCGTCGGCAAGGCGATCGTGGGCATCGTCTTCATCCTCGCGGCGCTGTTCCCCCTCGCCTGGATGCTGATCGCCGGCTTCAAGACCAAGACCGAGGTGCTCGCGACGCCCTTCCAGTTCTTCCCCGAGGTGTGGAAGTGGGAGAACTATGCGCAGATCCTCGGCGACCCGACCTTCATGCTCACCATGGGGTGGACCCTCCTCGGTGCCGTCCTGTTCACGCTGCTGGCGCTGACGGTCAACTCGCTCGCGGCCTACGCCTTCGCACGGCTGGACTTCCGTTTCAAGCGCACGATCTGGGTCGTCGTCATCACGACGATGTTCATCCCCGGCATGACGATCCTGCTCACGAGCTTCATCGTCGTCACGCGCCTCGAGATGCTCGACACCCTTGCCGTGCTCGTGATCCCCGGGGCGGCAAGCGCCGGCATGATCTTCTTCATCCGCCAGTTCTACCTGTCGATTCCGGCGAGTCTCGAAGAGGCGGCGATGCTCGACGGATGCGGGCGGTTCCAGATCTTCCTGCGCCTGTTCCTGCCGCTGTCGAAGCCGCCGTTCGTCGTGATGGGCATCACCGCGTTCCTCGCCTACTGGAACTCATACGTGTGGCCGATCCTGACGATCACGAGCCCCGAGCGCTACGTCGTGCAGCAGTATCTCGCGACCTTCCGCTCGGAGCGCGCGACCGAACTGGGCCTGCTCATGGCGGGCTCGACGCTCGCCGCGGCGCCCGTCATCATCATCTTCCTGATCTTCCAGCGCCAGATCATCGGCAACATCAAGATGGCCGGCCTGAAATGAGCCCCGGCTGACGATGCGCGGCATCCCGGAGCCCTACGAGCCTCCCCCGGACGCCCTGACGCCGACAGGTCTTCTCTGGTGGATCTGTCGGCGTCAGTGGCGTTCCATCGCGGCAGGCACCGGCTACGACATCGTCTGGCTGCTGGGACTCGCCCTCACGCCGTGGGCGATCGGTCGGGTGATCGATCAGGGCATCGTGCCGCAGGATGCCGCCGCGTTCGGCGTCTGGATCGCCGTCGTCATCTGGCTGCAGCTGCAGCACTCGCTCATCCAGGGCCTGCGCGATCGCGCGGGCATCCTGAACTGGCGGCGCGGCTTCTCGCGGGTGAATCAGCTCGTCACCCGAACGGTCGCCCGCAACGGCACGGCCGCAGAGCGCGAGATCCCCGCGGGCGGCGTTGTGACGATGGCGATGTCGGATGCCGCGGCGATCGCGTTCCTGCCGATCATGATCGGCGCGCTCACGGCATCCCTCGTCGCGTACGCCGTGATCGGCTGGCTGCTGCTGCGGGATTCGCCGTTGCTCGGCGCGATCGTCCTGGTCGGCGTTCCGCTCTTCTCCGTCGCGCTCCTGCTTCTGGCGAAGCCGCTGCATCGGCGGCAGCGCGCCTACCGATCAGCGCTCGAGCGCATGAACACCGTCGCGACCGACTCGGTCAGCGGCATCCGGGTGCTCCGCGGCATCGGCGGGGAAAAGCGCTTCCTGCAGCTGTACCGCGAGCGTTCGGCGCAGACGCGAGTGCTCGGCACGCGCGTCGCGTGGCCGCTGTCGGCCGCCGAAGCACTCAAGCTCGTGGTCAGCGGCGTGCTCGTCGTGGGGCTCACCTGGATCGGCGCCCTCCTGGTCGTCCGCGGCCAGCTGCGCGTCGGAGAGCTCGTCGCCTTCTACGGCTACGCGGGATTCATGGTGACGCCCGTCTCGCTCGTCTCTCAGGCCATCACGACGGGCGTGCAGGCGCGCGTCGGCGCGGCGCGAATCGTGGAGCTTCTCGACATCGAGCCGCTCGTCCCGCCGGGACCGGTGACTGCTGCGGCGCCCACCGCCGCGACACCCTCCAACGTGCCAGGGGGCGCCGAGCCCGCCGTCAGCGACGCGCACAGCGGTCTCGACGTCCGGGCGGGCGAGATCCTCGGGATCGTCAGCGCCGATCCCGCTCGCGTCCGGGAGATCGCCGACCGGCTCGCCCGCCTCGTGCCCGACGAGGCCGATCGGCCCGTGCACCTCTATCGAGCCCGGTCCTCGACGCTGCCGCTCGCCGAGGTGCGACGCCGCGTGGTCGTCGCCGACGCCGTCCCCTACCTGTTCTCGGGGACTCTTCGCGCCCTTCTCGACCCCTACGAGCGCCGGAGCGAGCGAGCCCTCCGCGAGGCGCTGGAGGCCGCCGACGCGCGTGACGTTCTCGACGGCGCCGCCGACGGGTTCGCGACCGCCGTCGGCGAGCGCGGGGTGCAGTTCTCGGGCGGCCAGCGTCAGCGACTGGGGGTCGCGCGAGCGCTTCTGACGGATGCCGAGGTGCTCGTCCTGCTCGAACCGACGTCGTCGGTCGACGCCGCGACCGAGGCGCGGATGGCCGCCGGCATCCGTGCCGCTCGCGCGCGGCAGACGACGATCATCGCAACGGTGAGCCCGCTCGTGCTGACCGAGACCGACCGCGTCGCCGTTCTGTCGGACGGCGTCGTCGACAGGTACGGCACTCACCACGAGCTCGTGCACGCCGACCCGCACTATCGCGCGCTCGTCATGCGGGGGGAGGGGCTCACGTGAGCAGTGTGTTCCCGGTGGCATCCGGCGCCGCCGTGCGTCAGCGGATCGGCGGCATCGTTCGGGCGGAGTCGCGCGCCCTCACGCTCATCGTCGCCCTGTTCGCGCTCGCCGCGGTCGCGGGTCTCGTGCCGCCCTGGGTGGTCGGCAGGCTCATCGATCGCCTGATCTCGGGAGCGGATGCGGCCGAGGTGTCGCTCCTGGGGGCGCTCATGATCGCGAGCGTCGCCGCTCAGGCTCTTGCCGTGCTGGTCGCCACCCGGCTCACGATGGTGCTCGGTGAGCGCGTGTTCGCCGAGCTGCGCGAGGACTTCATCGCGGACGTGCTTTACCTGCCGGTGGGCGCGATCGAGGAGGGCGGCACAGGCGAGCTCGTCAACCGCACGACGCAGGACGTCGCGGCCGTGTCATCGACGGTGCGCTTCGCGCTGCCGCAGATCCTGATCGCGTCTGTCACGATCGCGCTGACGGTCGTGGCGGGGTTCGTCGTCTCGCCGCTGATCGCGCCAGTGTTCCTCCTCGCCGCGCCGATCCTGGTGGTGCTGGTGCGGTGGCTGCTGGCGCGCGCCACGCCCGTCTACCTTGCCGAGGGCGCCGCGTACGGCCCGATCTTCGGCGCCGCGAGCGAGACGGTCGCCGGTGCTCGCACGGTCGATGCGTTGAGTCTCGCGGATGCCCGGGATGCCCAGACCGACGAGGCGATCGCGGGCTTCTGGCGCGCTACCGTGCCGGTGATCCACCTGCAGCTGGTGTTCCTACCGTGGTCGAACGTCGCGTTCGCGATCCCCGTGGCGGCCGCCCTCGTGTGGGGTGGCTGGCTTGCGACGCAGGGGATCGTCACGGTCGGCGCGGTCGTGAGCGTCACGCTCTTCGCGACGCAGCTCGTCACGCCGCTCGAGACGCTGATGCGCTGGCTCGACGAGCTGCAGCACGGGTTTGCCGCGTTCGCCCGCGTGCTGGGCGTCTCCGAGCTGCGCGAGGAGCCCGCGGAAGCGGCGGCCGCGCCCACCTCGGCGACGCTCCGCCTCGACGACGTGCGCTTCGGCTACCGCGCCGATCGCGAGGTGCTGCACGGCGTCAGTCTCGAGACCGTTCCCGGGGAGCGGCTCGCGGTTGTCGGCTCATCGGGCGCGGGCAAGTCGACGATCGCGCGGCTGCTCGCGGGCATCGACGCGCCGACGTCGGGTCGGGTGACCGTCGGCGATGTCGACGTCACCGCGCTCGCTCTCGAGGCGCGCCGGCACGAGGTGCTGCTCGTGTCGCAGGAGAGTCATGTCTTCGCGGCATCCGTCGCGGATAACCTCCGGCTGGGGCGTGAGACGGCGACCGACGCCGAGCTGCTCGACGCGCTCGTGCAGGTGGGTGCGGACGCCTGGGTCCAGAGCCTCGAGAACGGCATCGAGACCACGATCGGAGCGGGTGGCGCGGTGCTGTCGGGCGCGCAGGAGCAGCAGCTGGCGCTCGCGCGGATCGTCGTCGCCGACCCGCACACGCTCATCCTCGACGAGGCGACCTCGCTGCTCGATCCGACTGCGGCGCGGGCCGTCGAGTCGGCGCTTGCGGCGGCGCTGCGCGGCCGCACGGTGATCGCGATCGCGCACCGCCTGCACACGGCCTACGACGCCGACCGCGTCGCGGTCGTCGAGGGCGGGCTCATCGTCGAGCTCGGCTCGCACGACGAGCTGCTGCAGGCCGGCGGGCGCTACGCCGCGCTGTGGCACTCGTGGCGCGACGACGGGGCTGCCGACGACGCCCGCGACCCTCACGGAAAGAACGCCGATGCATGACACCGACCGGCTGATCCTCGGCCGTATCACCCGCCTGTACCACGAGCACATCGTGCCGGCTGTCGTCGCCGAATCGATCGACCTCGAGACGACGGCGTGGGTCGCGCCGGGCGAGCCGGTGCCATTCGCCGAGGCGCTCGCGGGAGCGTACGCGCCGCTGCCGGTGGGTGCGCCGTGGGGCGCGCCGTGGGCGACGACGTGGATGCGGGTGGATGCCGCACCACCTGCGGGGTGGCCCGCCGCGGCATCCGTCGTGCTCGAGGTCGACCTCGGGTTCACGCGCAGTGCGCCCGGCTTCCAGGCCGAGGGTCTCGTGTGGGATGCCGGGGGCCGCATCGTCCGCGCCGTCGAGCCCCGCGGATCGCGGGTGCCGCTGACGATAGGCCCCGGCCAGAGCGCGACGCTCTACGTCGAGGCGGCCTCCAACCCCGACATCGGTGGCGAGTGGGGCTTCCGCCCGACGCCGCTCGGTGACCGCGCGACGGCCGGGGATGAGCCACTGTACGTGTTCCGCGGCATCCGTCTGCTGCGCATCGATGACACGGTGTCGGCCCTGGAGCGGGATTGGCACACGCTGCTGGACCTCGCGGGTGTGCTCGATGGGGCATCCACGCGGCGCGCGCGCATCCTGCGTGCGCTGGAGCGGGCGGCCGACGTCGTCGACACCGACGACGTCGCCGAGACGGCGGATGCCGCCCGCGCCGTGCTCGCGCCCGTTCTGGCTGCGCCGGCGGTCACGAGCGCGCACCGGGTCACGGCCGTCGGGCATGCCCACATCGATTCGGCCTGGCTGTGGCCGGTGCGCGAGACCGTCCGCAAGTGCGCGCGCACGTTCTCCAACGTGCTGGCACTGATGGAGCGCTACCCCGACTTCGTCTTCGCCGCCTCCAGTGCCCAGCAGTATGCCTGGATGGAGCAGCACTACCCGGAGCTGTTCGACCGCATCCGGGACCGCGTGCGGGAAGGCCGTTGGATCCCGGTCGGGGGCATGTGGGTCGAATCCGACACGAACATGCCCGGCGGTGAGGCGCTCGCGCGTCAGTTCATCGCCGGCATCGGGTTCTTCGCCGACCGGTTCGGCGTCTCGAGCACCGAAGTGTGGCTGCCCGACTCGTTCGGCTACACGGCGGCGCTGCCGCAGATCGCCGTGGCCGCCGGCATCCATCGTTTCGTCACGCAGAAGACGTCGTGGAACGAGACCAACGGGTTCCCGCACCACACGTTCGACTGGGAGGGCATCGACGGCACTCGCCTGCTCGCGCACCTGCCCCCGGTCGACACGTACGGGTCGGATCTCGGCGCGGTCGACCTCGCCCGCGCCGAACGGCAGAACGCCGAGAAGGGGCTCACCGACCGCTCGATCGTGCCGTTCGGGTACGGCGACGGGGGCGGCGGGCCGACCGCCGAGATGCTCGAGACCGCCCTGCGTACCCGGTCGCTGGAGGGTTCGCCGGTGGTCGAACTCGGCGCGCCCGCCGAGTTCTTCGCGGCCGTCGAGGCTGAGGATGTGCCGCGCGCCACATGGCGCGGCGAGCTGTACCTCGAGTTGCACCGCGGCACCTACACGTCGCAGGCGCGCACCAAGCGCGGCAACCGGCGCTGCGAACACCTGTTGCGCGAAGCGGAGCTGTGGGCGGCGACCGCGACCGTCCGCACCGGCGCACCCTACCCCGCCGCTGCACTGCGCGGAGCGTGGGAGACCGTGCTCCTGCAGCAGTTCCACGACATCCTGCCCGGCTCATCGATCGCGTGGGTGCACCGCGAGGCCGAGCGCGAGTACGCGCGCGTCGAGCAGGTGCTCGAGAGTGTCATCACCGATGCTCTGCAGAGGCTCGGCGAGGGGCCCGATGCCGTGTTCGTGAACGCGGCGCCGGTCGCCGTCGCGGGTGTGTCGCCGATGGCCTCGGGCGTGCCGATACGGGCGCCGCGCACGGCGCGTGCGACCGAGGCGGGGTTCGAGCTCACCACGAGCGACCTGTCCGTTGTGGTCGATCGTCGCGGCGAAGTGGTCTCGTTCGTCTCCGCGGGCCGCGAGTACATTCCGCGCGGGGACAGCGCGAACCGGCTACAGGTGTTCCGCGACACCCCGAACGCCTGGGACGCGTGGGATGTGGATGCCGCGTATCAGCGGATGCCGCTGGATCTCGTCGCCGTCGACGGCGCCGTGCTCGTGGGTGACGAGGTGCACGTCTCACTGCGCGTCGGGGGCTCGACGGTGCGGCAGGTGCTCGCGATCGACGACGCCGGCACCGCCCTCGACATCCGCTCCGACGTCGACTGGCACGAGCGGCAGAAGCTGCTCAAGCTGGCGTTCGCGTTCGACGTGCACGCCGAAGAGAGTCGGAGTGAGATCCAGTTCGGGCACATCGCGCGCCCGATGCACGCGAACACCTCGTGGGACATGGCGCGGTTCGAGATCTCGGGGCACCGCTGGGTGCACGTCGCCGACGCGGGGGCCGGGGTGGCGGTCGCCAACGACCGCATCTACGGGCGTGACGTCAGCCGCCGCACCCGCGCGGACGGCGGAACGACGACGACCGTGCGTGAGTCGTTGCTGAGGGCGCCGCTGTTCCCCGACCCGACCGCCGACCAGGGTGAACACACGTTCCGGCACTCGATCGTCGCAGGGGACGTGTCTGCCGCGATCGCGGCGGGGTACCGGCTGAACCTGCCGCTGCGCGAGGCGGGCGCGGTATCGGTCGACACGCTCATGCGCGTCGACGGGGAGGGCGTCGTCGTCGAGGCGGTCAAGCTCGCCGAAGACGGCTCGGGCGACGTCATCGTGCGTCTCTACGAATCCCTCGGTCGCCGCGCGTCCGCGATCGTCGTGCCGGGCTTCGCCACGACCGGTGCGCGCCGCGTGGATCTGCAGGAGCGACCGATCGATGGGGATGCCGCTCAGCTCGACCTTCGCGCGTTCGAGATCGTGACGTTGCGCTACGCGCGGGAAAAGTAGACAAACGTAGACAAAGAGGTAGGGTGAGGGCATGAAATCCATCACGGTGGGTCAATTGCGCCAGAACCCGACCGAAGCGCTGGCTGCGGTCGGGGCAGGCGAGACCTATCGCATCACCCGCCACAATCGAGAGGTCGGCCGCATCGTGCCGCCGGGAACGGTGACTGCCCTCGTGCCGCCACGGCGGCGCGGACCGGCGCGCACCAGCAGCCTGCCGCCGTTGCAGGTGGAGTCGGCCGACACGGTTGACGCGCTCATCGCCGACATGAAGGGCGACTGGTGACAGAGCACTTCTACCTCGACTCTTCGGTCGCGGTGAGGATCCTCTATGGCGATGTGTCAGCCGCACGGTGGTTCGACGAGGTCACCGGCGACGATGATGCGGTCGTCTTCTCGTCGCGACTGCTGCGAACCGAGCTCACGCGCGTGCTGCGGAGGGATCGAAAGCCACTCGCCTCGCGCGACGAGATCGTCGACTATCTCAGCCTGGTGCCGATCGACGATGTGATCCTGGCGGAAGCCGAGGCGATCGTCCCGCACATCAAGACGCTCGACGCGATCCACCTGGCATCCCTGATCCACACCGGGATCGACGCGACCGTCGTCACGCACGACGACACGATGCGCGCGGTCGCCGAGACGATCGGATTCCGCGTGTTCGATCCGGTCGCGGCGTGATCGCAAGCGGGTTGCGGCTCAGCGGCGTCCGCGCTGGCGGGCCGCTTCGTAGAGCGTCACGGTTGCGGCGCTCGCCGCGTTCAGCGAGCTTGCCGCACCCCCGATCGGAATCCGGGCCATGAGGTCGCACGACTCGCGCCACCCAGCGCTGAGCCCGGCGGTCTCGTTGCCGATCACGAGCAGCGTCGGCACGGTGAGGTCGACGTCGGCGATCTCTACGGAGCCGTGCTCGTCGGTACCGACGATGGCGAACTCCACCCCCGAGCGCCGGTGACCGTCGACCCACGCGAGCACCTCGCGGTGCGAAGCGACCCGAACCGTCGGCACTGCGAACAGCGATCCCGTCGTCGCGCGCACCGCTTTGGGGTCGTACGGGTCGGCCGCGTGACCGGTGACGATCAACCCCGCTCCGCCGAACGCGTCGATCGACCGGATCATCGTCCCGATGTTGCCCGGCACCGACGGGCGGTCGAAGACGACGCCGAGAAAGCCCGGACCGACCGGGATGCGCGTGAGGTCGTCCGGCGGAAGTTCGACGACGGCGACGAGTTCGGCGGCATCCTCATCCTTCTCGCTCAGCGCCCGTAGCAGATCGGGCGTCAGCGAGACCCGCTCGCCACCGACCCGGTCCAGGACCTCGCGTGCCCACGTTGACGGCGTGCGGCTCTGGTCGTACAGCAGTGCGCGCACCGTCCAGCCGTGCTCGATCGCCAGCGAGATGGGCCGCACCCCCTGCACGAGGAACTCGCCGAGCCGAAGCCGCTTGTTGCGGTTGTGCAGCAGCGCCTCCCACTGCTGGAACCGCGCGTTGGACCGCGAGATCCGCGTCACACCGCTCACCTCACCGCTCCCTTCGACCGTGTCGAATCTACCGGCCACGCTCAGAAGCGCGGGATCGTGAGCATCCGACCCCCGCGCAGGGCGGAGTGATGTGCAACGATGCCGGGGGCGGTGATGGATGCCGCCCGAGCAGCCCCGATCGCGCTCTCGCGTCCGCCGGTGACCGCGGAGACGAACTCACGCACGAGGTGCGGATGCGATCCGCCGTGCCACGCGTGCACCGGAAGCGTCGGACGATCCCCGGGCGGCTGATACACGCCCGGTCGCACGTACGCCCGCAACTCCGGCGGGAGCGTGTCGACGCGGTCGGGCACGTCGATCTCGTCTCGCGAGATGGGGCGCCCGCGACGGGCGCCGTCCTGCGGGCCCGCCGTGTAGATGACGGCCCGCTCGCCTTCGACCGACGGCCACTCCAGCGCCCCCATGTCGCCGTACACGTTGAACCCTTCGGTGTACGCCCGCGCGTTCTCGAAGAACGACAGCGTCACCTGTGCGGCCAGCGGCGTCTCGCCGTCCAGCTGGAACAGGGCTGTCTCGAGCGGGAACGGGTTCGACCCGTCACCGCGGTGCGAGGGAAGGAGCTCGCCCGATCCGAGACACGCGACGCTCTCGGCGTGGGCGTTCGCGAGGCCCAGGATCGGCGCGACGATGTGGGTCGCGTACTGCATCGGCGCGTAACCCATCCAATACGGCGGAAAGCCGTCCAGATCCTGCATGTGCGCACCGCTCAGGTACGTGATCCGCCCGAGCGCGCCCGAGTCGCGCAGGTGCAGGGCGTGCAGGTACTCGCGCTGATAGAGCGCGGTCTCCATCATCATGTAGCAGCCGGCGGCGGATGCCGTGGCGTCCCGCACCCGGGCGATCCCGTCCAGGCTCGTCGCCATCGGCACCGCGCTCGCGCACGATCGTCCGCTTTCGAGCACCGCCAGGGTCTGCTCGACGTGGAAGCGGACAGGCGACAAGAGGTGCACGGCATCCCACCGTCCGCTTGTGAGCGCGTCGTCGAGGCTCGCGTACTCGCCGTCGAGCCCGTAGGCATCGACGACCTCGCGGCGCACGAGCGCGTCGGGCTCGACAAGACCCACGGCGCCGACAGCGGGGTGGGACTGATACAGGTGCAGGAAATCCCGGCCGAACCCGGCACCCACCACGAGCACATCGATCATGGCGATGGTCATCCCTTCGGTTCCAGCTGCAGTTCGCGCAGCCCGAACCAGTACGAGGTCATGCCGGCCGGGGCGCAGGGACAGACGTTGGACTGCACCCATCCCGTCCGGTTGTCGGCGGAGAGGTACTTCGAGGGCAGCGTGGTCGCATACCCGCCGTGCCGAGCGTCGGTCCACGGGTAGACGCCGAAGTCTTCGGACAGCAACGGCGTCCACGGCCCCCACGGTGCCGGTGCCTGGTGGAACTCGAAGGTGTACTCGCTCCACGACGTGTAGACGTACCGGTCGAGCTTCGGCAGGTAGGTGACGCCGCCCTGCGAGACGAGGCTCAGCTCGTGGGCGCGGCGCTCGTCGATGAGCACGGGACGCTTTTGCGCGATGTCGTCCGTCCACGTGGGCTCGTCGTCGCCCGGTTCACCCGCGTAGTACTCCCACGTCGACGCGTCCTGCACGGATGCCACCGGCACGCGCGCGAGGAAGAGCTCGGTGGGGTCGGCGACGGAGTCGTCGAACGAGTCGCGCCAGTTGCCGTCGAGCCCGTACGCGTAGGCGTAGGCGGCGTCGGGCGCGTCGGCGGCATCCTTCCCGTAGTCGAGGAAGAACACGGTCGTGAAGACGCCGCCCGAGAACATCGGGGCCCTGGCATCCCACATCCAGGTCGCACCGTGGTCGTCGCTGCGGGCGATCGTCGCCGCGGGGGCCGCGTTGAAGTCGTGGCGTAGGTCTTGCACGGCGAGATAGAGGATGCCGCCGACGCACAGCATTCCGGTCGGCTTGCGCGTGAAGTCGCCTCCCGACCACACCTGACCGAGCTGATCGCCGTAGGCGAGCGCTTCGCCGGCGAGGTCGCCCGATGCCGGGGTGCCCGTGATGCGGTTCATCACGATGTCGCTCGTCTTCGAGCCGAATCCTGCGCCGTCGCCGTTGGCTGCGTAGAGCGCGTCGTCATCAGACCAGCAGCTGGGCCACAGGTCACCGTCCGAGACGCCGACCGCCGTGTTCTTCTCGGCGACGGATGCCGTGAGCTGTCCGTGCGGCGCACCGTCCGCTGAGCACCCGGAGATCAGCAGCGCCGCGCTCGCCGCGAGGACAGCCGCTGCGCGGCCGCGGCGCACGTCAGTCCTGCGGCGCGCGCGGAGGCGTCGAGCCGATGTCGGGAACCGGAGCGGTTCCTAGGTGGACCTCCAGGTCGTCGGCGCTCGGGGTCTTCGGGCGCCGCGCCGTCGGGCGGTCGAGGTAGAACAGCGCGGTCGAGGCGATGTCGTCGCGCAGCGGCAGGTAGCGCCAGCCGCTGCGCCATCCGAGCGCCTGGATATCGACCTTCGGCAGCCCCGTCGCGAAGTGGATGGGGTCGAGCAGGTGCCAGCGGTACATGCCGAAGCGCTGCTGCGAGTCGTAGAGGCCGTCGGGGCGGATGACCTGCGGCATCCCGAGGTACGGCGTCGAGAACGCGGTGTAGCCCTGCCCGGGGATGTCGAAGTTCCACGCACCGCCGAAGTAGTCCTCCGTGCCGGTGCCGCAGATGGTGGGGTAGTCGGTGTCGCCGTCGAGGTAGAACTTGATCTCGCCCTCGCCCCACCATCCGTTGGAGTTCACTCCCCACGCGATGTAGGTGCCGACGTACTGGCCGGCGCCTTCGATCCCCTCGAGGATCGTGTGCGGCACGAGCTCATCGAGCGGGTTGGAGCGCCGCCACTGCGCGTGGAAGTATCCGTCGCCCGTGTAGTCGCCGCCGATCTCGTAGGTCACCTGGTAGTAGATGCGCACGTCGACGACGGAGGTGTTCTCGATGGTCAGGCGCGCGCCGTCACGGAACGGCATCGGCCAGTAGGAGTTGAACCCGCCGTGCGGGTTGGCGGCGATCGCCTGGGAGTTCACCTGTGCGAACACGCCCCATCCATTGCAGAAGAAGTCGCCGTAGGGGACCTCGACGGCGGGCTCGTCCGAGCCGTCCCAGTAGGCGCGCAGCAGGAGCGTGCGCCAGTTGTCGGTGTGCGTCGTGATCCAGATGTGCGTGATCTTGCCGGCGCCCGCGATGTTCGCGAGCTCGAACGTCTCACCCGCTTTCACGTCGACCGAGGGCGAGATCTTCCAGCCCGGCCCCAGGTCGCGCGCACACGAGGCTCCGGTGCCCTCGGTTGCCCGTCCGCCGCCGCCGACGGCGCCGTCGAAGTTCTCCGGCGAGATGGATCGTGTCTGGATGCCGGGGCGCAGCGAAGCGATCGACGAGAGGTCGGGCGAGGGGACGGGTGCGGGCATCGCGGATACTTCCTCGTGGTCGGATGCGATCTATTCGTCGGTGGAATCGATTTCACCACCGCTGTCCTCACTGTATGGTGGCATCACGAAAGATGTCAACGCGCGCCGGCGCACCGACGTCATCGCGCACACCGCGCGAAAGGAGACCAATGGCGACGATCTACGAGGTCGCGAAACTGGCGGGCGTCTCGCCCGCCACGGTCTCCCGCGTGTTCAACGGCATGGGTGTGTCGACCGAGCGCGCCGCGGCGGTGCGCGCGGCCGCAGCCGAGCTGAGCTTCACCCCCAACCGCACGGCGCGAACGCTGCGCAAGCAGGAATCCGAGGTCATCGCCCTCGTCATCCCCGACATCGAGAACCCCTACTTCACCGAGATGGCGCGCGGTGTCGAGGATGTCGCGAGCGAGGCGGGCTACTCCGTCGTGCTGTGCAACTCCGACTCCCAGCTCGACAAGGAGGCGACCTACCTGCAGATCGCGATCTCCGAGCACATGGCGGGGGTCATCCTGGCGGCCTCGAGCGACCACACGAACCTCGACCTGCTGCTCGCGACCGGGCGGCCCGTCGTCGCCGTCGACCGCGGAACCGGCTACGACATCGACGGCGTCATGATGTCGAATCGCCCGGCGGGGCAGGCGGCGACCGAGAACCTCGTCCAGGCCGGCTACCGCCGGATCGCCTGCATCACCGGCCCGCAGGAGATCGAGACCGCGCAGGAGCGCGCGCAGGGCTGGCGCTCGGTCATCCTGCGGAACTTCCCCGGCGCCGACGTGGAAGAGCTTCTGCGTTACACGACGTTCCGGGTCGACGGCGGGCGTGATGTCATGGAAGAGCTGCTCGCTCTGCCCGAGCCTCCGGATGCCGTCGTCGCCGCCAACAACCTGCTGGGCGTCGGGGCGATCCAGGTGCTCACCGAGCACGGGCTGACGCCGCCTACCTTCGGGGTCGCGGTCGTCGGCTCCCTGCCGTTCACGACGCTCTCGCCCTCCGCGGTCACCGTCGTGCGGCTGCCTGCGCGGCACATGGGTGTCACCGCGGCCAAGATGCTGCTCGAGCGCATTGCCGGCGACGACCAGCCGGCGCGCACGATCGTGCTGCGCAACGAAGTCCAGCCCGCGCGCGTGCCCACCCGCTGACGCGAGAGCCGTTTCACGACGGTTTCACCGGTCGCGCCGATGTCGTCTGTTGCTCGTGAAATCGATTTCGTCTAGAGTTGTCGCGTTCGGTCGCGATCAAGGAGGACGCATGACTGTGCGAGCCACGCTCGGCGTCGACGTAGGCACGTCGAGTACGAAAGGCGTGCTCGTCGCCGACGACGGGGCCATCCTGGCCACCGCGACCCGGGCTCACGAGGTCTCCCGTCCCCACAGTGGATGGGTCGAGATGGATGCCGACGTGTGGTGGTCCGAGTTCGTCGCTCTCTCGCGTGAGCTGCTCTCCGCGGTGCCGGATGCCGCGGTCACCGCGGTCGGGGTGAGCGGGATGGGACCGTGCGTCCTGCTCGCCGACGAAGGCGACCGGCCCGTCCGCCCCGCCATCCTCTACGGCGTCGACACGCGCGCCACTGAGCAGGGGGCGCGCATGACCGCCGAACTCGGCGAGGACGAGGTCGTCCGCATCGGCGGCTCGCGCCTCACGTCTCAGGCGGGCGGACCCAAGGTCGTATGGATCGCCGACGAGGAGCCCGACGCGTACGCCCGTGCGCGTCGTCTGTTCATGCCGGCCTCGTGGCTCGGGCGTCACCTGACCGGCGCGTACACGCTCGACCACCAGTCCGCCAGTCAGATGAGCCCCCTCTACGACGTCGAGCGCGAGGCTTGGGACGACGACCTCTGGGCACGGTACGCCCCCGGGATCGAACAGCCCCAACTGGCCTGGGCGGGCGATGTCGCCGGCGCGGTGACCGCCGACGCGGCTGCCGAGACCGGCATCCCCGCCGGGACGCCCGTCATCACCGGAACGATCGACGCGTGGTCGGAGGCGGTGAGCGTCGGCGCCCACGAGGTCGGCGACCTCATGCTGATGTACGGCACGACGATGTTCCTCGTCGCGACGGGCGACGAGACGCTACGCACGCCCTCGATGTGGACGACCGTCGGGGCCTTCCCCGGAACGCGGAACCTCGCTGGCGGCCTCGCGACCTCGGGCGCGCTGACGGCGTGGCTGAAAGACCTGACCGGTGCCGACTACCCGACGCTTCTCGCCGAAGCGCAGGATGCCGGTCCGGGCGCCGACGGACTCGTCATGCTTCCGTACTTCGCGGGCGAGCGCACGCCGATCCTCGACCCCGACGCGCGCGGCGTCGTTGCGGGGCTCACGCTCTCGCACACGCGCGGACACCTGTATCGGGCGGCGCTCGAGGCCACCGCCATGGGGGTGCGTCACAACGTCGAGACCATGCGGGCGGCGGGCGCCGACATCCGCCGTATCGTCGCGGTCGGTGGGGGCACGCAGGGTGACCTCTGGCTGCAGATCGTGTCGGATGTGACGGGTCTCGTCCAGGAAGTCCCCTCGACCACGATCGGCGCGAGCTACGGGGCTGCGTTCCTCGCGGCATCCACCGTGCTCGGCGCGGCACGCATCGACGTGTGGAATCCGGTCGTCCGCCGCATCGAGCCGCGCGCGGAGACGACCGCGTTCTACGACGAGCTGTTCGCGCAGTACCTCGGCCTCTACGCGAGCACGCGGCAGCTCGCGCACGAGCTCGCGGACAGGCAGCGGGAGGCCTCGTGAGCGCCGCGAACAGCCCCCGCCGTGCGCGCGGGATCCCGCACACCGCCGAACGCGCTGCCTTCCCGCTCGGCGGAATCGGCACGGGCAACGTGTCGCTGGGCGCCCGCGGCGAACTGCGCGACTGGGAGCTCGAGAACCTGCCCGACAAAGGCCGCATCAACCCGTACTCGTTCTTCGCGATCCACGCGAAGCCGGCCGGTGGGGCGGCTGTCGCCCGCGTGCTCGAAGCGCGGATGACCGGGCGCCACGACTGGGACGCGGGGTACGCTTTCGACCGGCTCGCGGGTCTTCCGCGCCTCGCGGGCGCGACGATGCACGGCGAGTACCCGGTCGTCGACATCGACTTCTTCGACGACGTGCTGCCCGTGCAGGTGTCGCTACGGGCGTTCACCCCGCTCGTGCCCCTCGATGCCGATGCCTCCGGCATCCCCGCCGCCGTCCTGCGCTATTCGGTGACAAACCCGGCCGACGTTCCCGTCGCCGTGACGATCGCGGGATCCCTCACGCACACTGCGGGCCGCGGCGAAGGTCCGTTCGGCATGCGCGCGGCGCAGACGGTCGCCTGGCGCGACGAGGGCGACGTGCGCGGGCTCCATTTCGGCGTCGCGCTTCCGAGCGACGACTTCGGCTACGGCACGATGTCACTCACGACGACCGACCCCTCGACGACGGTCAAGCCGCAGTGGGCGGTCGGTTTCTGGCCCGACGGTGCGCGACTGTTCTGGACCGACTTCAGCGACGACGGACTGCTCGCACCCGAGCCGCGCGCCACCCTCGAAGATCGTCCGCGTGGGCTCTTCGCCGACTCCGACACCGGCGGCGAGCTCACCGAGGAGCAGCTCTTCGAGAAGCTCCCGAGGCTGCGGACCGGATCCCTCGGCATCGTGCACGAGCTCGCGCCGGGTGAGACGCGCACGTTCGAGTTCGTGCTCTCGTGGAGCTTCCCGAACCGTCACCGCGGCTGGCTCGGCCACATCATCTTCGACGACCCGCACGGCGGCGAGGTGGTGCGCAACCGTTATGCGACGCTGTGGCCGGACGCCTGGGCCGCCGCCGCCGATCTGCACACGCGCCTCCCGCAGCTCGAGGCGTCGACGACCGCGTTCGTCGACGCGCTCTACGGCGGCGGCCTCGACCCCGTCGTCGCGGATGCCGTCGGCGCGAACATCGCCGCCGCGCGCTCGACCACGTGCTTCGTCGTCGAGACGCCGAACCCCGCCCTCGGCGAGGGCCCGGTCTTCCTTGCGTGGGAAGGGTCCTTCGATCGCGGCGGGTCGTGCGAAGGCACGTGCACCCACGTCTGGTCGTACGCGCAGACGGTGGCGTGGCTCTTCCCCGAGCTCGAGCGATCGGCTCGGCGGGTCGAGTTCCTGCTCGAGACCGACGACGACGGGGCGCAGAAGTTCCGCTCGAACCGGGTGTTCGACGCACCGGCGTGGTTCATGACCCCCGCCGTCGACGGGCAGCTCGGGACGTTCCTCCGCCTCCACCGTGAGTGGCGATTCTCCGGCGACGACGCCTTCCTGCGGGAGCTCTGGCCCGCAGCCGTGCGCACGCTCGCGCACGCGATCCGCGAGTGGGATCGCGACGGCGACGGACTCATCGACGGTGAGCTGCACAACACGTACGACATCGAGTTCCACGGCATCGATCCGCTCGCGAACTCGATGTTCCTCGCGGCGCTGCGCGCGGGCATCCGGATGGCGGAGCACCTCGGCGACGCCGCGCTCGCCGCCGACTGGCGCGCGCGCGCCGACACCGTAGCCGAGGCGATGGACCGCCTGCTCTACAACGGCGAGTACTACCGGCAGGTCATCGACGACGTCGATGCGCATCGGTACCAGTACGGCGAGGGCGTGCTGTCCGACCAGCTGCTCGGACAGTTCCACGCCTACCTCGGCGGGCTCGGCGATCTGCTGCCGCGCGAACATCTGCGCAGCGCGCTGGTCGCGATCGTGCGCCACAACCTGCGCGAGGACCTCACGACGCACGAGAGCACGCAGCGCGTGTACGCGCTGAACGACGAGGGCGGTCTGCTCCTGGCATCCTGGCCGCGCGGCGGGCGCCCCGTCATCCCGTTCGTCTACTCAGACGAGGTGTGGACCGGCGTCGAGCACCAGGTCGCGACGACCCTGGCCTTCGCGGGTCTTCGCGACGAGGCACTGCACGTCGAACGGGTGCTTCGCGCGCGGTACGACGGTGGCGCGCGCAGCCCGTGGAACGAGATCGAGTGTGGCAACCACTACGCCCGCTCGCTGGCGTCGTGGGGGCTTCTCCTCGCCTTCAGCGGAGCGCAGTGGGACGGTGCGACGCGCGAGCTGTCGTTCGACCCGGCATCCGATGGCACCTTCCTCTTCACGACCGGCGACGGATGGGGCACCGCCGCGATCACCGGCGACGAGATCGCGCTCACGCTCCTCGGCGGGCGACTCGACCTCGACCGACTCGTCCTGCGGGGGCATCACGCCTCCGGCTCTGCGCACCTCCTCCCCGGCGACACCGTGCGGGGCACCACCGACCACACACCCCAGGAGACACCATGACCTACACCCTCCCGACGGTCGCGGAGCGGCCGGCATCCGCCCCTCACACCGCCTACCTCATCACCTCGGGGGACCTCCGCGAGTCGGCGAACGTCGCGGGCTGGCCCGTGCAGGTCGAGCTCGAGGCGGCCGTCACCGGTGCTCTCGAGGGCCTCGGATGGCAGGTCATCCGGCCCTTCGGCGTCGACCCCGCAACCGGGCATGGCTACATCTCGAGCCAGCGGATGGGCCTCGAGGTCTTCCAGAGCATCCCTGTCGACGCGCCGCTGGTCGTCGCGATCTCGAACTGGCAGTACTCGCACCACGTGCTCGCGGGGCTGCGCACGCACGAGGGCCCGATCCTCACGGTCGCGAACTTCGCGCCCGACTGGCCGGGCCTGGTGGGCCTGCTGAACCTCAACGCGAGCCTCACCAAGATGGGCAAGGACTACGCGACCATCTGGTCGGTCGACTTCGACGACGAGTGGTTCGCGAAGGGTCTCGCGGAGTGGTCCGAGACGGGCCGCATCACGCACGACGCGTCGCACGTGCGCGCCCTGCCGGCCCTGCCCGACAGCCCCGAGAAGCAGCTCGGCGAAGCCCTCGGCGACCAGCTGCTCACCGACAAGGCCATCATCGGAGTCTTCGACGAGGGCTGCATGGGCATGTACAACGCGATCTTCGACGACGAGCTGCTGAACCCGCTCGGCATCTACAAAGAACGGCTGTCGCAGTCTGCCCTCTTCGCGGAGATGCGCGTCGTGCCCGACGCCGACGCCGACGCCGCCTACGACTGGCTGACGGGTCACGGCATGACCTTCGTCTACGGCGAGGATGCCGCGACCGAGCTCACCCGCGAGCAGGTGCAGTGGCAGCTGAAGATGTACATCGCGGCCCTCCGCATCGCGGACGATTTCGGACTGGATGCCGTCGGCATCCAGTACCAGCAGGGTCTGAAGGATGTCGTGCCGGCATCCGATCTCGCCGAGGGCATCCTGAACTCGACCGAGCGGCCCCCGGTGTTCTCGCGCGACGGCAAGCGCGAACTGCACGCGGGCCGCGCGTTCCCGCACTTCAACGAGGTCGACGAGGGGGTGGCGGTCGACGCGCTCATCACCGATCGGGTCTGGACGGCGATGGGCCTCGTGCCCGACAACACGCTGCACGACGTGCGCTGGGGCGAGGAGTTCGACGGCGAGTTCGTGTGGGTGTACGAGATCTCGGGCTCCGTGCCCGCGTCGCATCTCGGCGGCTGGGACAAGGCCGAGGGCTGGCGGCAGGGGCACGTGTTCTTCCCCGCCGGCGGCGCGACGATCAACGGGGTCTCCAAGCCCGGCGAGGTCGTGCTCTCGCGGGTGTTCATCGAGGACGGCATCCTGCAGGCGGATGTGTTCCGTGGGACAGTCGTCGAGCTGCCCGAGGCGGAGACCCAGCGCCGCAAGAGCGCGACGAACCCCGAGTGGCCCATCGCACACGTCGTCCTGCACGGCATCACGCGCGACCAGTTCATGGCCCGCCACAAGGCGAACCACGCGCAGGTCGTCTACGCGCCGGATGCCGAGACCGCCGACAAGGCGCTCATCGCGAAGGCCGCGATGTTCGACCGCATCGGCATCAAGGTGAACCTCGCCGGCGTCGTGAACGTCTGACATGCGTCGCCTCGACGGTGCGCCGGGCATTCTGCACCCGGACCTCGCGCGCACGATCACGGCGACAGGCCACACGGACCTCATCGTCGTGACGGATGCCGGGTTGCCGATCCCACTCGATGTGGAACGCATCGACCTGGCGCTGCGCCCCGGCATCCCGTCGTTCGTCGACGTGCTGGATGCGGTGCTGGCCGAGCTCCAGGTCGAGGGCGCGACGGCGGCGGAGGAGATGGCGCGCGAGAACCCCGACGTGTTCGCCGTGCTGGCGGAGCGGCTTGCGGCCATCGGCGTCGAGGTTCGGCTCGTGCCGCACCTCGAGTTCAAGGCGCTGTCGCAGGGCGCGCGGGCGTTCGTGCGCTCGGGGGAGTTCACCCCGTTCGCGAACGTGATCCTGCACGCCGGCGTGCCTTACTGACCCCGGTTGCCAGCTCGTGCGCGAATGGATGCCCGATACCCGCACGAACTGGCAACCGAACCGAGCGCGGTCTACCCCGCTGCGGCGACGAACGCGTCGTAGTCGGCGCGCGAGAGCGCCGCGTACGCGTACGACCACTCGACGATCGCCTCGGTGACGGCCTTGGCGTCGCCGATGTAGCCGACGACCTGCCCCGCCGTCGGCGACTGGCCGTGGGCGCGTGCGAGCACGGCCGCGCACGCCTTGGCGTACAGGCGGAAGGTCGCGTCATCGAGCGTCTCGGCGTCGATCCCGCCCTTCATGTCGCGGAACTGGCGGGCGTAGTAGTCGTGCGACGTCCCGCGGAAGTGCCCGAGGAGCGGATCCGACACCCCCTGCAGAATGCGCTGCAACGCGACGACGCGGCCGCCCTCGCCGGTCTGCGCGACGAACTCGGTGATCTCGGGCGACTGCGGGCATCCGCCGTATTCGACGAGGACGCTGCGCCCCGCCTCCTTCGTCTGCATGAGCAGGGCGCTGCCGTCGCGGGCGACCAGGACCGTCACGTAGCAGCGCGTGCCGACGCTGCCCACGCCGACGACCCGGCGCACCGTGTCGGTCGCCGTGTAGTGCGAGACGAGCAGGCGGATGTCGGCGCGCGTCGTCGCGAGGTACTCGTGGAGTGAGCTGGTGACGCGCGCCTCGAGCTCGGGGCCGATGTGGGTCATCGTCGGGGGCTCTTCGACGAACCTCCGCCGGCCGTCCTCGCCCAGCACCGTGAGCTTGCGGGTCGCCTTCTCGCCCGTGCGCTTCTGCGCGCTCGCGATCGCGGCCCGGAGGGTGCGCCGGGCGTCCTTGCTGCCCGAGCGCAGCCCGCCGGCCGCGTCGAAGTGCTGGTAGTAGCGCTCGATGGGCGGCGCGAGCTGGCCCTGCCGCAGCGCCGTCGCGTACTGGCGCACGGCCGCCTCGGCGGCATCCCGCGTCACGGCGTCATCGCGCGCCGTGGCCTGACCGGCGACGACGATGCTCGCGACGAGGCGCTTGACGTCCCACTCCCACGGCGCCCACGCCGCTTCGTCGAAGTCGTTGAGGTCGAACACGAGCGTCCGCTGCGGCGACGCGTAGAACCCGAAGTTCGCGACGTGCGCGTCACCGCATGACGCGACGTGGATGCCCGAGCTCGGTCCTGCGGCGAGGTCGGCGGCCATGAGCGCCGCCGTGCCGCGGTAGAACGCGAAAGCGCTCGCCGCCATGCGCTCGGCGCGCAGCGGCACGAGCTCGGGAAGGCGCGTCTCGTTCTGCGCGGCGAGGATGCCGAGCGGATCGCGCCCGGTCGTGGCGAGCTGAGACAGCGCGCGCCGCGGCGCGCGTCGGCGCTGCGTGCGCCCGGCGGCGCGCTCGTCAGCCGCGGTCGTCTGCGGGGAGGAATCGGACGTCGTCATGCCGCCCATCCTGGCACCGTCGGCGCACCGTCGGCATGCGCCGTGAGGGTGCCACGGTACCCCGAGTGGGCGCGCGAGGCGATGGTCATTGGGGGACGTCCGCGAGGGGGTTGCGCCTCCGGGCTCGGCCCATCGGGGTGGGTTTGACGACGTTGCCGTTCTCGTCGAGGTAGACCCGCCAGGACCTCGGTACCAGGCGTAGCCAGCCGAGCAGGATGCGGGCGACGATGAGGCCCCCAATCGCGAGGATCACGACGAAGATGCTCTCGGTTCCCCAGTTAGGGATGTCTGGCGACGCAAGCCCACCGACCACACGGGGCACCGTCGCGACGAGGACACCGACGGCCGTAATCAGCTGATTGAACCTGCCCGCGACGCCCGGGCGGCGCAGCGGCACCGGAAGGGTGACGATGACCCACGCGGCGAGGAGTACGACGGGCACCCACGCGAGCCAGAGTTGCGTGTCCCACAGCGTGAAGTCGCCTTCCGTGTAGAGGCCCTGTGCCTCCAGCCACGTGCCCGTCGTGAGTCCGTGCACGAAGGCCGCGACGAGTTGCGCGATCACGGGGATCAGCAAACACAGCACGATCGACGCGATCAGGGCGTAGTCGATCCGGATCGACAGGCGCTCGATCCGGTCGCGTGCGGCAGGACTCACCGATCCATCCTGGCATCCAGCACCTTGTCCGCGAGTGCCAGATCGGCGGGCTTGATCTCGATGGGGAGAGCTCCCCGCCCGACGCGCGGCGCGGACCGGGGCGCGAGGCGGGGCCTCGGGTAGACTCGCCCGCGTCGACTCGTTCGACACCGACGTTCCACAGACGTGCAGAGATAGGCAGCCACCCTCTCGTGACCTCCCCCGCGACACCGCCCGCGGGCGGCGATCCCGCCGCAGAGCGGCGGCCCCTCACGATCGTCATCGCCGCCGACACCTTCGCGCCCGACGTCAACGGTGCCGCGCGTTTCGCAGAGCGCCTCGCGGCGGGTCTCGTCGGCCGCGGTCACGACGTGCACGTCGTGACGCCGAGCGTCAGACACCGTGACCACGGCACGTTCCGCGAGACGATCGAGGGCCAGGAGCTCACCGTGCACCGCCCGCCGGGGTGGCGCTACTACCCGCACGACTGGCTGCGGTTCGTGCTGCCCTGGATGGCGAAGCACTACTCGCGCCGGATCCTCGACGAAGTGCCCGCGGATGTCGTGCACAGCCAGTCGCACATCGTGCTCGGCCGAGCGCTCACGCGCATCGCCCGCCAGCGCGGCATCCCCGTGATCGCCACCAATCACGTGATGGCCGAGAACGTCATCGACTTCACGACCCTGCCGCCCCTTCTCGACAAGATCGTCGTGAAGCTCGCGTGGGATGACGCGAAGCGCACATTCGACATGTCGCGCGCCGTGACGACGCCCACCCGCAAGGCGGCGGAGTTCCTCGAGAACACGATCGACATCGAAGGTGTCATCCCGATCAGCTGTGGCATCGACAAGCGCAACTACACCCCCGACCTCACGCCGCGCGCGCACACGCGGGTGCTGTTCGTGGGACGTCTCACGACCGAGAAGCACGTCGAGGTCATCCTCGCCGCCGTCGCGAAGCTCGTGCCCGAGATCCCCGACATCACGTTCGACGTCGTCGGCGGGGGAGACCAGCGCCGGAACCTCGAGCAGACGGCCCAGCGCCTCGGCATCCAAGATGGTGTGCGCTTCCACGGCCGCGTCCCCGAGGACGAGCTGCGCGCCTCGTACGGCAAGGCGGACGTCTTCGCGATCGCGTCGATCGCCGAGCTGCAGTCGATCGCGACGATGGAGGCGATGGCATCCGGCCTTCCTGTCGTCGGGGCGAACGCCGTTGCGCTCCCGCACCTCGTGCACGACGGTGAGAACGGATACCTGTTCGAGCCGGGGAACGTCGACGACCTCGCCGACAAGCTGCGGCGCGTGCTGACGGCATCCCCCGAGGAGTACCTGCGGATGCAGCAGGCATCTCTCGACGGCGTCGAGATCCACGACATCGAGAAGACGCTCGACACGTTCGAGAAGCTCTACCGCGGCGAGCCGCTGGAGGCCTGACGGATGACCGCCCTCCGCCTGCTCTTCGACGCGCGATACATCCGCACCGACTTCCACGACGGCATCAGCCGGTACTCGGCCGAGCTCGCGGCCGCCGTGTTCGCCGCGGCGCCGGAGCGGGGCGTCGACGTCGTCTTCCTGATCCACGACGACGCGCAGGTCGCGCTGCTTCCCGCGGGCGCGCGGACGCTCAAGATCCACGCGCCGACCGCGCTGCGCGAGCCGCTGACGGCGGTGCTGCTCAACCGCTATCGGGCGGATGCCGTGTTCTCGCCCATGCAGACGATCGGCTCGGCAGGGCGCCGGTTCGGGCTCATCCTGACCCTCCATGACACGATCTACTACCGCCACCGCACGCCGCCGCGCGACCTGCCGTGGTACGTGCGGGTCGGCTGGCGCCTGTTCCACCTGTCGTACGTGCCGCAGCGGCTGACGCTCGATGCGGCCGACATCGTCGCGACCGTGAGCGAGACGAGCGCCGCTGAGTTCGCGCGCGTGCACCTGACGAAACGGCCCGTCGTCGTCGTACCGAACGCACCGCAGCGGCTCGCGGAGCTGCTGCCTGCGGGCACCGAGGTCGTCCCGGGCGCCGACAACCTCGTCTACATGGGTTCGTTCATGCCCTACAAGAACGTCGAGACGCTGATCTGGGCGGCGGGGCTTCTGCCCGGCCGCACGCTGCACCTGCTCTCGCGCATCTCGCTCACGCGCCGCGCGGAGCTGTCGACCATCGCGCGCGCGGCGGGTGCGCAGGTCGTCTTCCACGGCGGAGTGACGGATGCCGAGTACGCCGCACTCCTGGCCGATCGGGCGGTGCTGGTGTCGGCATCCCTCGACGAGGGGTACGGGCTGCCGGTCGCCGAGGCGCTCGCGCTGGGCGTGCCCGCGGTCGTGACCGATATGCCGATCTTCCGCGAGGTCGCGGGCGGCGGCGCGCTCTACGTGCCCGGGAAGGACGCCGAGGCTTTCGCCGCCGCCGTGCGGGGGCTCGACGACCCCGCCGTGCGGGAAGCTGTCGTCGCCGCGGGCACGGCGCACATCGCGCGCTTCTCGTGGGAGCGGTCGGCGCACGCCCTGCTCGACGCGCTCGCCACCCTGCCGCGGCGCTCGTAGATCTGCCGTTCGCCGCCCTACCGCAGCGCTCGTGCGACTGCCGTTCGCAACCCTCCGAGCGGCGGGTGTCGCAACTCCTCCAATCCGTGCCGAGAGCGCCCGGCGAGTCGGTTCGATCGCGGGTGGAACCCCGAGATGGAGGAGTTCGCCACGCCGGACTCCGTGCAGTCTCAGGGGAGGCGCGTCCAGTCGGTCGGGATGCGGCGGTAGCCGTCGGTGCGCAGCGCGCGAATCGTCGCCGCCGACGCGACGACGGTCAGGATGCCGAGGATGACGAGGACAGTGATCATGGCAGAAACGCTACGCACGCCTTGATTCTGCCACGAGTGGCAGAACTGCGCATGATGGTACGATTTCTGCCATGAAGACCGTCGCCTGCGTTGTGTTGCCCGGGTTCGCCCCGTTCGAGTTCGGTCTCGCGTGCGAGGCGTTCGGGCTCGATCGGTCGGACGACGGCATCCCGAACTTCGACTTCCGCATCGTGACGCCCGAGCCGGGCATCGTGCCGAGCAACCTCGGGTTCTCGCTCAACGTCGAGGACGACCTGTCGTTCGCCGACGAAGCCGACCTCGTTGTCATCACGCCCATCCCCCGCGACGCGTGGGTGACCGTCGACGAGCGGGTGACGGACGTCGTCCGGCGCGCCGTCGCGCGGGGGGCGTGGCTGCTGACCGTCTGCAGCGGCTCATTCGTCGTGGCCGCGGCGGGTGTGCTGAACGGTCGGCGCGCGACGACTCACTGGCGTTACGCCGACACGATGGCGAGCATGTACCCCGAGATCGACGTCGACCCGAACGTCCTGTACGTGCAGGACGGGCGCATCATCACGAGTGCCGGCACGGCGGCGGGGCTGGATGCCTGCCTGCACCTGCTGCGGATCGAACTCGGCGCCGAGATGGCCAACACGATCGCTCGCCGCATGGTCGTGCCGCCGCAGCGCGACGGCGGTCAGGCACAGTTCATCCAGGCGCCCCTGCCGGTGAGCACCTCGCTGTCGCTCGCTCCCGTGACCCACTGGGCGCTCGAGAACCTGCGGCTCGAGCTCTCGGTCGACCAGCTCGCGGCGCGCGCACACATGTCTCCGCGCACGTTCGCGCGTCGGTTCAAGGCCGACTTCGGCACGACTCCCGCGGCGTGGCTCGCGCGGCAGCGCATCCTGCACGCGCAGCGGCTACTCGAGCGCACCGAGCTCGGATTGGATGCCGTGGCGTACGAGTGCGGGTTCGGCTCGGCGGCGGTCCTCCGCCAGAACTTCACGCGCACGCTCGGCACGACGCCGACGGCCTACCGCGCGCGGTTCGCGTGCGCGCCGGAGGCTCCCGCCGCCTGACACGGCGCGCGACGGCCAGGCCCTGGCATCCATGCGCCTCGTCTGGTAAAGTTGAGCCATAACGACTCAACTTTGAGTCGACAGGTCTCAAGGAGAAGAAGTGAACGCCACCCCGCAGCCCGGGCAGGAGGAAGCGAAGAGCGCCCTCGAACAGTTCGGGATCAACCTCACCGACCGGGCGCGCCAGGGAAAGCTCGACCCGGTGATCGGTCGCGACAGCGAAATCCGCCGCGTCAGCCAGGTGCTGACCCGCCGCACGAAGAACAACCCCGTGCTCATCGGCGAGCCCGGCGTCGGCAAGACGGCGGTCGTCGAGGGGCTCGCGCAGCGCATCGTCGCGGGCGACGTCGCCGAGTCGCTCAAGAACAAAGAGCTGGTCAGCCTCGACATCTCGGCCCTCGTCGCGGGCGCGATGTACCGCGGCCAGTTCGAGGAGCGCCTGAAGAGCGTCCTGAAGGAGATCACCGATTCCGAAGGGCAGATCATCACCTTCATCGATGAGCTGCATGTGCTCATGGGGGCGGGCGGTGGCGAGGGGTCGGTCGCGGCGTCGAACATGCTCAAGCCCATGCTCGCCCGCGGCGAGCTGCGCCTGATCGGCGCGACGACCCTCGACGAGTACCGCGAGTTCATTGAGAAGGATGCCGCGCTCGAGCGCCGGTTCCAGCAGGTGTACGTCGGCGAGCCGAGCGTCGAGGACACGATCGCGATCCTCCGCGGCCTCAAGGGCCGCTACGAGGCGCACCACGGTGTGACGATCAGCGACAGCGCGCTCGTGGCCGCGGCATCCCTCTCCAACCGCTACATCCCGTCGCGCCAGCTGCCCGACAAGGCGATCGACCTCATCGACGAGGCGATGAGCCGCCTCAAGATGGAGATCGACTCGTCGCCCGTCGAGATCGACCAGTTGCGCCGCCAGGTCGACCGCATGCGCCTCGAAGACCTTGCGCTCAAGAAGGAGAAGGACGACGCGTCGAAGGAACGCCGCGCGAAGCTACGCGAGCAGATGGATGCCGCGGAGGCGGAGCTCTCTGTGCTCGAAGCCCGCTGGGCGCGCGAGCGCGCGGGTCTGAACCGCGTCGGCGAGCTGAAGAAGCAGCTCGACCAGGCGGTCATCGACCGCGACCGAGCGCTCCGCGAAGCGGACTACGCGCGCGCGTCGCGTCTGGAGTACGAGACGATCAAGCGCCTCGAGCAGGAGATCGCCGACGCCGAGCGCGCCGAGGCAAACACCACGGAAGAGCGCATGGTCAACGAACAGGTCACCGACGAGGACATCGCCGCCGTGATCGCGGCGTGGACGGGCATCCCCGTCGGGCGGCTGATGCAGGGCGAGAGCGAGAAGCTCGTGCACCTCGAGGCGGAGCTCGGCAAGCGCCTGATCGGGCAGAAGGATGCCGTGAAGGCCGTCTCCGACGCGGTGCGCCGCTCGCGGGCGGGCATCAGCGACGAGGGCCGGCCGACCGGGTCGTTCCTCTTCCTCGGGCCCACCGGTGTCGGCAAGACCGAGCTGGCGAAGGCGCTCGCCGAGTTCCTGTTCGACGATGAGCGTGCCATGGTGCGCATCGACATGAGCGAGTACGGCGAGAAGCACTCCGTCGCGCGGCTCGTCGGCGCTCCTCCGGGTTACATCGGCTACGAGCAGGGCGGTCAGCTGACCGAGGCCGTTCGTCGGCGCCCGTACTCGGTCGTGCTGCTCGACGAGGTCGAGAAGGCGCATCCCGAGGTCTTCGACATCCTGCTGCAGGTGCTCGACGACGGACGCCTAACCGACGGTCAGGGCCGCACGGTCGACTTCACGAACACGATCCTGATCCTGACGTCGAACCTCGGCTCGCCGATCCTGATCGACCCGACGCTGTCGCCCGAGACGAAGCGCGAGCAGGTGATGGCGCTCGTGCGGCAGGCGTTCCGTCCTGAGTTCCTGAACCGGCTCGACGACGTCGTGATGTTCTCCGCGCTGTCCGAGGTCGACCTCGCGCAGATCGTCGAGCTGTCGGTCGATGCCCTGCAGCGTCGTCTGCACGAGCGCCGGTTGACCCTCGCCGTCACCCCGGATGCCCGTGCCTGGCTCGCCGAGCGCGGCTACGACCCGCTCTTCGGGGCGCGGCCGCTGCGTCGCCTCATCCAGTCGGAGATCCAGGACCGCCTCGCGATGGCGCTGCTGTCGGGCGGCGTGCGCGACGGCGACGTGGTGCGCGTGGATGTGGATGCCTCGGGGTCGGGACTCGTCCTGACCTCCGGGGGCGGGGCGCCCGAGCCTGGCGCTGGCGCGCCGGCATCCGTCGATGACGACGTGATCGAAGCCGAGCTTCTCGACGACTGACCCGCTACGGTCGGAGCATGCAATTCGCCTCGTTCGGCCGGTTCGTGTTCATCGCGCAGTGGATTCTCGCTGTGCTTCTGCCTATCTGGGTCGTCATCGGTCGCGGGCTCGTCGGAGCGCCGCTCGGGTGGTGGGTCGTGTTCGGGGCCATCTACGGCATCGCCTTCGTGATCGGCCTGCTCGTGCCGCCCGTCATCGCCCTGTTCGACAGCCCGGCGCGCCAGCGCGCGACCGTGCGCACCGGCTACGCCGTATCCATGATCGCCGTCTGGGTACCGATGTTCCTCTCCGGCCTCGCCGTCCCCGACGGCGGCGATGACGGAGTCGTCGGCTCGGCGCTCACGAACTGGACCGGGATGTCCGATGACACGAGCATGATCATCTTCCTGCTCTGCGGTGCGATCGCGTTCGTCGCCTGGCTCGCCGCGCTGGTGTTCGCGATCGCTTCGATCGTGCGGGGGTCGAAGGAGTCGGCGCCTCAGGTGCCCGCCGCCTACTCCCCGCCGCCCCCCGCCGCGCGTTTCTAGCTACGCGGTCGGTAGCTCGCGCATCCGCCAGAAAGGGCCGATCACGACGGGCAGTGCCGACAGCAGGCTGCCGACGGCACCGATCCACAGGGCGGGGACGGTTCCGATCCACGTGCCGAGCCACCCGGCGGCGAGCGCCGCGAGGGGCATGACGCCCCACACGCAGAAGCGGATCGACGCGTTCATGCGCCCGAGCAGGCGCGGCGGCGTGATTCGTTGGCGGAACGTCACCTGCGTGATGTTGTAGACGAGCACGGCGAAGCTCATCGTGAACGACTGGATGACGAGAAGCGCGAACGCGGCGGACTGCGGTAGCAGCGCGGCGAGCGGCAACGGCACCACGGCGAGCGAGAACGCGATCGCGCTCACCGGGATCGCCCGCGCCTCGCCGATCCGTGCCGTGATGCGGGGGGTGAGCATCGCGCCGAGCAGCCCGCCGACCGCGCCGAGCGAGAACAGCAGCCCCATGACGGCGGGCGAGAACCCGAGAATGCGCAGGTAGAAGATCGGCACGAGCGTGAACATGAGCGTCGAGAAGAGGTTCGAGATCGCGGTCGTCGCGACGATGCGGCGCAGCAGCGGGTTACCGAAGACCCACCGCAGTCCCTCGGCGATCTCGCGGTGCAGCGGCGCGCGGTCTTCCGGGGCTCGCAGCACCTCGTGGTCGCGCGTGAAGCTCAGCGCGACGAGCGAGATCACGTAGGTCACCACGGTCGTGAGGATCGCGAGCGGCGCCGACAGCAGCGCGACGATTCCGCCGCCGATCGCCGGGCCCGTGAGCCCCGCGATCTGGTTCGTCGACTCGAGCTTGCCGTTCGCCTCGGCGATCTGATCGGGTCGCACGAGCGAGGGCACGATGCTCTGATACGACACGTCGAAGAACACCGTCGCGACCCCCACTATGAGGGCGACGACGTACAGGTGCCACATCTCGAGGTGCCCGAACAGGTGCAGCAGCGGGATCGCCGCCAGGGCGAGAGCGCGGATGCCGTCGGCCCAGATCATGACGCGGCGCTTGCGCAACCGATCGATCCATGCCCCCGCGGGAAGCCCGACAACGAGGAACGCGGCCATCGCCGCGGCGTTGAGGTACCCGACCTGCGCCTCGGTCGCGTGCAGCAGGAGCACCGCGAGCACCGGCAGCGCGAGCTCGAACACCTGTGCACCGAACTGACTGAACGCTTGACCCGTCCACAGCGTCAGGAAGTTTCGGTCGCGCCACAGCGAGCCCGGAGCGGGCGGCGGGGGCGCGGTGGCCGCGTCCACGGCATCCGATTGAGACATGTCAATCAGTATGGACGATCGATTGGGAAAGTCAATCGCCGGCGATAGGATGCCCGCATGGACGATCACGAGGCGCGGGCAGCCTCACGCGCGCTGAGCTCTCCGCTGAGGATGCGGGTGCTGCGGCTGTGCCGCTTCGAGGCGCGCACCAACAAGGAGCTCGCCGACCTGCTCGAGGTCAACCCCGGCACGATGCTGCACCACGTCCGCACCCTCGTCGACACGGGCTTTCTCGAGGCGCAGCCCGAGCGCGCGGGCGCGCAGGGCGCGCGCGAGGTGCCGTACCTCGCGACCGGTCGCTCGTGGAACGCGCCGATGGATGACCAGGTGCCCGTGCTCATGGAGACCGTCCGCCAGCAGGTCGCCCTCGCCGACCCCGACACGGTTCAGCTGGGCTGGCTCGGCCTGCGCCTGAACGCCGAGCACAAGGCCGAGCTCGACCGCCGCGTGCACGATCTGTTCGCCGAGTACAAGGACCGCGCCCCGGATGCCGACGGCGCGCCCTACTCGCTCGTCATCATCACGCACCCCGACCTGAACCCGCCGGCGGCGGGTTAGCGCCGTCAGTCGTCGACGACCACCGACTCCGCGATCGGGCGGCGGGTGCGGGGGGCGAGCTCGCGCTCGCGAAGGGCCTCGGGCGCGGAATCGATGTCGCCGAGCGTGCCGACGGCCATGACCGCGAGGGCGGTGAGGTCGTCATCGAAGCCGAAGGCCTCGGCGATCGCGTCGCGGTGGAATCCGCCCATCTGGTGCGTGTGCAGCCCCGACGCGTGCGCCTGCACCGTGAAGTGCGCCGCGGCCTGGCCGGTGTCGTACGCGGCCCACGGCAGGGGCTTTCCGTCAAGCGATGCCGACGCCGCGAACACGACGAGCGCCCCGGCATCCCCTGCCCAGGCCTGGTTGAAGCCCATCAGCGCCTCGAACACCTTCGCGTGAGCGTCGGTGCCGCGGCGCGCGACGATGAACCGCCACGGCTGGGTGTTGCTCGCCGACGGAGCCCAGCGCGCAGCCTCGAGTGCGCTCGCGAGCGCCTCTTCGTCGATCGGCACCGTCCGGTCGAAGACGCGCGTGCTCCAGCGCTCGGCGAGGACGTCGAGAATCGGCGCCTCGGTGGGGGCGATGCGGGTGGCGGCGGGGCTCATGGCGACTCCTTCGGATGACGAAAGCGGTACAGGGACGTCGTCGGCCTGATCTATCCAACCGTATGGATACCGCACATGTTCCCACCTCGCGCTTTCGTTTCGGCGAATGTCGCCAGATCTTTCCCCCGAATGCCGGTGCCCCCGGCATCCGGCGGCGGCTAGCGTGGGCGTCATGACCATCGCGACGGCCGACCTCTACGACGAACGCGGCGACGAGCTCGACTCGCTCTCGCTGCAGCTGCATGACATCGGCGGGCGCACCGCGTTCGACGGGCCGGTGCGCACGATCCGTTGTCACCGCGACAACGCGCTCGTGAAAGCGACGCTCGCGACGCCCGGCGCGGGAGCCGTGCTCGTCGTCGACGGGGGCGGCTCGCTCGAGTCGGCGCTCGTGGGTGACCTGATCGCGGCATCCGCCGTCGAGAACGGCTGGGCGGGCGTCATCGTGCACGGCGCGATCCGCGATCGCGAGGCGATCGGCGCGCTGCCGCTCGGGCTCAAGGCGCTCGGCTCGAACCCGCGCAAGAGCGCGAAGGACGGCGTCGGCGAGGTCGACGTCACCGTCGAGATCGCGGGCGTCGTCTTCCGCCCCGGCGCGCATGTGTGGGCGGATGCCGACGGCATCCTCGTTGAGCGCTGACCCCCCGCCCGGGGTGGGCCAGATGGCACAGGGGGCTTCGCTGCCCGCCTGCCCCCGGTGGTCGAGTGCCCGCGGCGTAGCCGCGGGTGTATCGAGACCAGGGTTCCGATCACAATGTCGGACCCCCTGTTCATAATCGAAGGTATGAACGAATGGTCCGATCTTCCCGGTGCGGGTAGCGATGCTGACATCGCCGCGCTCGCGGAGATCGTGGCGGGTGTCGAGCGTGTCGAGACGCAGCTGACGGCGGCGCAGGTCGCGCAGGTGCGGCTGCTCGCGCGGGCGGGTCAGCTCGCGGCGTCGCAGGCGGCGGACTCGTCCGCACGGGTGCGGGCGCACGAGATGGCGTTGCGGTCGATCGCTGCGGAG
>QFPM01000046.1 GCA_003248655.1 Microbacterium sp. | reverse complement strand
GGATGCGACGCCCGGAACACACCCCTGCCCGCGGCGCATCATCTCGCACCGGTCACGCCAGGACGGCCAGCCGAAGGCTCATCGGTGGATCGAGGCTTAAGGCACCCAATGCTCGACATGCGAACCCTGGCGCAGTCAGCCGTTGCGACCGGATGGGCCGTAGGCCATGGAGAGATGGAAGAAGTACTGGAAGCGGCGTCCGCCGCCGACTGGAGTTCTGTACCGATCCGACGAGGCGACGCAACTGTGGCCGAGTTACGTCCCCTACCAGCCGACGCGGCGCCACCACGCTCGTTGAGCGCGATGGTCGGGACCGGACAGCAACCGCTTCATACCGACGGGGCCCATCTCCGGGCAATGCCCGACATTGTGGTTCTAGCCGCCGCTGTTCCGTCGCAGACGCCAACGCTCCTTTACACTCCCTCGACTCCGACGCATGCTCAATCGCACGGCATTTTTCGAGCCTCGTTTGGGCGGCGGGCGTTCTATGCGACAGCAGTAGACCCCGAGGGTCGCTGGCGCTACGACCCTGGCTGTATGACGCCGGCCGACACACTTGCGTTGCAGGCAACCGACGAGATCAACGACTTCGCCACTCGGGCCATCGTCCATGAATGGTCCGAGCCGAACCTGCTTCTTGTCCTCGCGAATAGACGTACGCTCCACGCTCGCGCGGCCGCCGTCGACGCATCAACGCGAGTCATTCGACGAGTGGCATACATCACAGGATTGGACAGCTGATGCCCGTTCCCGAACATCGAGAGCTCTGGACGAAAGCGAAACTATTCATTAACCGAGCTCTCGTTGCGGATGGTTCTCGCGACTTTGAAGAGCGGGCGTTCTGGGCAGCCGCTGCACTCGAGCTTCTCGCGAAGGCTGCACTCGCAAGAGTCTCTCCGCTCCTGATCATCCCGCCGGACACCGATGGTAAGCACGTTCTGGCAGCACTCGGAGTCATAGCCTACGACGACACTGTCGTACAGACCGTCGCGGCGAAGACCCTTTGGGCTCGATCTGAACGCGCATTTCGTCCGTTCTCGCAGCGTGAAGCAACCCGCATTAGCGCGGGTCGAAACGAGTATCTTCATGGCTCGGGGACTGGACTGCCCGATCTCCCCGAAGAGATCTGGTGGGGTCGTTTTTGGAACCAAGCGACGATGCTGATCGTTGCTCTTGATCAAGATCTCGACGCATTCATCGGATCGCGACGAGTTACGCAGGTCGAGGGATATCTCGAGGGACACAAGGAACACGTGAAGGAACACGTCGCCTCACTCATCGCTCGTTCATCGCAGCGGCTGGCGCAGAGGGCTAATCCGTCGATCGCAGCCTCACTTCGCGATGAGCTAACTACCGCTCGAGACCTAAGCCTCGATCCACCGATGAGCCTTCGGCTGGCCGTCCTGGCGTGACCGGTGCGAGATGATGCGCCGCGGGCAGGGGTGTGTTCCGGGCGTCGCAT
>QFPM01000021.1 GCA_003248655.1 Microbacterium sp. | reverse complement strand
CACCCGCACCCGCCTGCCCGTCGCGGCGTCCCGATGGCGTTCGGTGAACGAGCGCTCCGTCAGGCGTTCCGCGAGGATCTCGATCCCCGCCCGCACCCGGTTCGGGGTATCACCCTCACACCTGGCAACCGCCAAAGCCTCGTACTCGGCGCGACGCTCCGCAGGGACCGGGCATCCGGCATCCTGAATCACCCGCACATGACCCCGCGTGATCCGCCCCGCCTCCCACGCGACCAGTGTGGCGGGGTAGTTCTCCACCAGATCCCGGGCCTCATCGATACGCGCCTGCACCGTCCTGTCCGTCACCCGCAGCACACCGCCGAGTTCCGCAGCGATCGACCGCAACGCCATCTCATGCACCCGCACCCGTGCGGAGACGATCTCCGCGAGCACGGCGATGTCTGCATCGCTACCCGCTCCGGGAAGATCGGACCATTCGTTCATACCTTCGATTATGAACAGGGGGTCCGACATCCGTTTTTCACGGCCCGAATCCCCGCGGCACATCGCGATGAAACCCAGTACCATGAAGGTTGGGATTGCATCCCACATCCTTCACACACTCGACGACGAGAAACGAGAGGCAGGCGCACTATGGAGCGCGACATCTACGACGAGGACCACGAGGCGTTCCGCGACGTCGTCAAGGAGTTCGTCAAGCGCTACGCGACCGAAGAGAAGCGCAAGCAGTGGGAGGCAGACGGCGAGATCGACCGCGCGACCATGCTCGCGGCGGGCGAGTCGGGCATCATCGGCCTGTCCGTTCCCGAGGAGTTCGGCGGCGCGGGCATGCTGCAGGACTACCGCTTCCGCGCGATCGTGCTCGAAGAGGTCATCGCGGCCGGGCACGGCTCGCTGGCCGGCGCCTTCGGCATCCAGGATGACCTGGCCGTCCCCTACATCGTCCACATGGGCACGCAGGCGCAGAAGGAGAAGTGGCTCCCCGGCATGGCGACCGGTGAGATCCTCGGCGCGCTCGCGATGACCGAGCCCGGCGCGGGCAGCGACCTGCGCGGCATCAAGACGACCGCTAAGAAGGTCGACGGCGGCTACATCGTCAACGGCGCCAAGACGTTCATCTCGAGCGGCAAGACCGCCGACATCGTCGTCACCTTCGTCAAGACCGGCGAAGGCAACCGTCCCGACGCGTTCAGCCTGCTGATCCTCGAGAACGGCATGGAAGGCTTCGACCACGGCAAGAAGCTCGAGAAGATGGGCTTCCACGGGTGGGACACCGCCGAGCTCAGCTTCACCGACGTCTTCGTCCCCGAAGAGAACCTCATCGGCGGCAAGGAGGGGCTCGGCTTCATCCAGCTCATGATGAACCTGCCGCTCGAGCGCCTGTCGATCGGCGTCGCGGCGGCCGCCGCCGGCGAGGCCGCGTTCGTCTGGTCGCGCGACTACACCCTGAGCCGCGAGGCGTTCGGCGAGCGGATCGCCGACTTCCAGCACACGCGCTTCACCCTCGCCGACATGGCCACGACCGTCGACGTCATGTGGGCCTACGTCGACCGCGCGCTGCTGCTCTACAAGGACAAGAAGCTCAGCGCCGAAGAGGCCGCGAAGGTCAAGTTCTGGACGACCGACCGCGAGGCAGAACTGCTGGATGCCGGCGTGCAGCTGCACGGCGGATACGGCTACATCACCGAATACCCGATCGCGCGCGCCTACCTCGACGCCCGCGTGCACCGCATCTACGGCGGCACCAACGAGATCATGCGCGACCTCGTGTCGCGCCAGATCGTCGGCAAGCGCTGACCTGACGGGCGGATGCCGGGGTGCCCGCCCCCGGCATCCGCTCTCTGTCGTTCAGGCGCGGGTGCGTCAGGCCGCGGGCGCCTCTGCCGCGGGCGCCTCGGCGGGGGATGCCGGGCGGCGGCGCGCAAGACGGGCGACGCCCGCGGCGCGCAGGCGATCGGCGATGAGGATGCCGAGGGCGGTTCCCCCGAGGCAGCTCGCGAGCGTGACGGCGAAGAACGCGATCTGCGCCCAGGTCGGCATCGACCAGAGGTTGAAGAACTCCGCCGACAGCACCGGGTACACGACACCCACGACGACCGCGCCGGCGTAGTGCTGCCACACGCTCCACCACCGGTACAGCACGATCAGGAAGCCGACCTCGGCGAAGAACGCCCACCACACCGCGGCTCCGAGGAACGGAAACACGACCAGGCCCGACAGCAGGCCCGTCAGCAGCCCCGCGAGCGGGCGTTCCAGCAGGCGCAGCGCGATCGTCGCAGGAAGCAGCCACAGTCCCGCGAAGGCCATCGAGGCGATCGGGGCGACCGGGGTGAGGACAGTCGAGATCCAGCCGGCTCCCCACAGCAGGATGCCGCCGGCGACGCCGATAGCGGCGCAGGTGAGGAGGTACGCGGTCGTGACTTTGCCCATCAGTGGGCTCCTTCCGTGGTGGTCTGTGCGCGTTGCGACTGTGCCCGTTGCGACTTGGGCGCGGGCGACGCGGCGCCCAGGCGCCAGTACCCGATGAAACTGATGCGGTCCTTGTCGTGACCTTGGGCGACGAGGTGGCGCCGCGCGGAGGTCGGCAGCGACTGCTCGCCAACGATGAAGGCGTGCGTGTCGGATGCCGGGAGCGCCAGCTCCTGCAACGCGGCGAGGGCCTGCGTGCCGGGCTTGACGCCGTCGGGGCGGACGATCCAGCGCACCTCGACGCCCGCGGGTGCGTCGAACGACAGCACGTCGTCGGCCGAGGGAGCCTCGATGATCGCGACCCCCGTGGCATCTGCGGGAAGCGACGCGCAGACCCCCGCGACGGCGGGTGCGCCGGTCTCGTCGGCGACGAGGAGCACGCGCTGCGTCCCCCGCTCGGGGTTGAAGGCGAGGCCTTCGTCGATGATGACGACCGACTCGCCGGGCTCCGCGGCATCCGCCCATCGCGACGCGGGTCCCGCCGTCGGACCCGTGCCGTGCAGCACGAAATCGACGTCGATCTCGGCCCCGCCCGACTCGCCGATCGCGCGATATGCGCGCACGGTGTAGTTGCGCATGACGGGACGTACGCCGTCGGGAATACGCAGGTACTTGAGGTAGCCGAAGATCCGGTTCGCCTTCGCCGGGATGCGCTCGAGGCCGTCGTCACCGCCCAGCGGCAGGAAGATACGGAACCACTGGTCGTACCCGAGCGGCACGAAACTGTCGATCTCGCCCCCGCCGAGGGTGACGCGCATCCAGTGCGGGCCGAGCCGTTTCGTGCGCAACACCTCGAGGTGGATGAGGTCTTGCGACGCGGGCTTCACGAGGCTGGAGAACTTGGCCACGCAACATCCTTTCGTTCAATCGCCTGCCCCCGCCCGCCCCGCGAAACCGCGCTCCTGCACGCTTTTGGGGCTCAAAAGCGTGCAGAGGTGCAGTTTCGCGGGGGTTGGGGGTGGTGTGAGGCATCAGTGGGTCCAGGGGAAGAAGAGGGCGAGGATGCCGGCGCTCACGACCCAGAACAGCGCGACGAAGATCGTGTCGCGCACACGCCACGGCACGAGGTAACGCTCGGTGCGGTCGGGGTGGGCGCCGAAGGCGCGGGCATCCATCGCGAGCGCCACGCGCTCGGCGTGCCGGATCGCTCCGGCGAGCAGCGGCACGATGTAACCCCACCAGCGGGCGACCGCCGCGAACGGTCCGCGGCCGCCGTGCGACCCGCGCACCCGGTGCGCTTGCCGGATCAGCTCGAGCTCATATGCGAATCGCGGCACGAATCGAAACGCCGCGAGCGCTGTATACCCGATGCGGTATGGAACGCGAAGCTGCTGCACCGACGCGCGCACCAGGTCTGGTCCGCTCGTCGTGAGACCGGCGATGAGCGCGAGCGCGACGATCGCCGCGAGCCGCAGCCCCGTCGCCATGCCGATCTCGACCGCGCCCCCGTAGAGGCTCCACTCGCCGATGCGTACCAGAGTCACCGAGGTGTCGACGCGGGAGGCGTCGGTCCACAGCGACATCCCGATGCCGAGCACGACGGCGGCGGCGGGGATCGCGACCCCGAGCAGGAGCGCGAGTCGGGCGTTCAGTCGCGCTCCCGTGAGCAGCACAAGGTAGGCGAGCGCGATGAACGCAAGCGGCGTCGCGAGGTCGCGCACGAACACGAGCACGAGCATCGCCGGCAGGGGAGCGACGAACTTCGCGAGCGGATTCAGCGCGAACAGGAACCGGCCGGGCGCCGTTGCGGTGGCGTACGGGTCGAGCGTCGCGGCGGTCACGAGGCGGCTCCGGCCGCCGGCAGATCGCTCAGGCGAGTGACGCCCGCGAGCGACGGATGCCGGGTGAGACCGGCGAACGCGCGGCGAAGCGGCGGCTGCCGCAGCCCGGCCGAGCGCAGCAGGGCGTCGTCGGCGAGGACGTCGGCAGTGGCGGCATCCGCGACGATGCGTCCGTCGGCGACGACGATCGTGCGCTGGGCGTACTCGGTGACGAGCTGCATGTCGTGCGTCACGACGAGGACGGTCGTCCCATCCCGGTTGAGGCCCTGCAGCAGGCCCAGCAGCTCGTCGGCGCGGGCGCGATCCTGGCCGAACGTCGGCTCGTCGAGGGCGAGGGCGGGCGCCCCGGCGACGAGCGCGGTGCCCACCGACAGACGCCGCTTCTGCCCGCCGGACAGCAGGAACGGATGCACCTCGGCCTTGCCCTCGAGACCGAACCGGCGCAGCACCTCGCTCGCGCGTTCGCGCACCTCGGATTCGGGAAGACCCTGCAACCGCAGGCCGTGGGCCAACTCGTCGTAGACCGTCGCGGCGATGAACTGATGCTCGGGATTCTGGAACACGAACCCGATGCGGCGCGACAGCGCGCGCAGGTCGGTGCGCGCGACATCCGCCCCGCCGACGGTGACCTGCCCGCGCGGCACGCGCACGACACCCGCGATCGACTGCAGAAGCGTCGTCTTGCCCGCTCCGTTCGCCCCGACGATCGCGACGAACTCGCCCGCGGCGACGTCGAGGTCGATCCCGTGCAGGATTTCGGTCTTGCCGCGTCGCGTGCGCAGGCCGCGCACGCGGATCAGCGGCGCATAACTCAGGCTGGATGGGGCGGCGGTGGCCGTTTCGACCCGCTGAGTGGCGATTCTGCCTGAGTTATGCGCCGTGGCGGCCGGCGCCGTGGCGGCCGGCGCTGGGGCGGCGGATGCCGGGGCACTCGCCGCCTCGAGCGCCGAACGCAGCTCGTCGGGGCTGAGAGGAAGCGGGTCGAGCGCCCACCCGGCATCCCGCAGACGTAGCGCGGCGAGCGTCGCAACGGGAAGCCACACGCCCATCGCGTGCAGCTCGTCGGCGCGGGCGCGTAGCACCTCGCCGGGCGTGCCGTCGGCGACGGTGCGGCCGTCGTGATCGAGCACGACGACGCGGTCGGTGATCGCCGCGACGGCGTCGAGGTCGTGCTCGATCAGCACGATCGCGCGGTCGCCTACCGTGATGAGCTCGGCGAGTGCGGCGTAGACCTCCTCGGTGCCGGCCGGGTCAAGGTTCGCGGTCGGTTCGTCGAGCACCAGCAGAGGCGAGCCCATCGCGAGCGCGCACGCGATCGCGAGTCGCTGGCGCCCGCCGCCGCTGAGGCGGTCGGGGTTCTCGTGCCGCCGTTCCCAGAGCCCGACGCGACGCAGCCCGTCCTCGGCTCGCGCGAGGACGTCGGCCACCGGCATCCTCAGGTTCTCCGGACCGAACGCGACCTCGTCGAGGAGCGTCCCGGTCACGAGCTGCGCGTCTGGGTCCTGGAACACCATCCCCACGCGCGTGCTCAGCTCCGACACCGGCGTCGTCGCCGCGTCGAGCCCGTCGACGAGCACCGAGCCCGAGACCGTCGCCGGCACGGCGTGCGGGATCAGGCCGTTGAGCGCGAGCGCGAGCGTGGACTTGCCCGCGCCGCTCGGCCCGAGCAGCAGCACGACCTCGCCGCGCGCGACCTCGAAACTCGCCGCCGACGGCGCCTCGACGCTCGCGCCCTCGTGACGGATGCCGAGGTCGCGAACCCGCAGCAGCGGCGCCGACGCGGCGCCGGAGGATGCCGCGGCGGACGCTCGGGATCGGGCAGAGGTCACGGGAGGTCCCAGCGGATCAGGAGACGGTATCCGCCCAGCTTAGGCTACCCTTACTCGCCCGACAAAGCGGCGACCGCTCGCGCGGACGGGGCGCTCAGCGCCCCGCGGTCTGCCGGGCCACGCCGGCGCGGCGCAAGGCGGATCCGATCGACAGCCCGACGGCCGTCCAGGCGACGGGGCCGAGCACCGACAGCGCGAGATACGCGATCTGTGCCCAGAGCGCGAGCTTGCCGAGGTCGGCCGCGAAGAACACGACGACGGCGACGATCGCGCCGATGATGGTCGCCGAGATGAAGAAGCGCCACGCGCCCCACGCGCGGTAGCGGGTGAGGGCGGCGACGCCCTCCTGGATCGCGCCGAACAGCAGCGCCGTCCCGATGAATCGCCCCGCCCACGCCGGATTGAACGCCGACGACACGAGCGCGGCCATGACGTGGGAGATGAGGGCGACCAGCGGCAGGCGCAGGACCTCCTGCGCGATGATCCCGGGGAGCACGTGCGCCCCGAGCAGGAATCCGTACGCGATCGCGAGCGGAGTCGCGAGCAGCACGGGCGTCAGCAATCCGACGAAGCCACCGAGGATGCCGGTGGCCACGCCGATCGCCGCGCACACGAGCAGGACTCGCGTCGTCAGGATCGGGTTCCGGGCCACGGCATCCAGCGTACTCGCGCGCTCGCGCGCAACGGCCGGAGATAAGCCCGCGCCCCGCGCCGCGCCGGCACGCCCGGCCCGGCGGGGGTCAGGCGCGGCCGACGCCCTCGTCGGCGGGGAGCTTCTCGTCGGTGGGGGCTTCTTCGGCGACCTCGACATCGCGCGGGCGCCAGTTGATCTCAAGCCCCGGGACATCGTGGCTCTTGAGGTACTTCACGACGAACGGGCACACGGGCACGACGGTCTCGCCGCGCGCCGCGGCATCCGCCATCGCCTCGCCGACGAGCACCGAACCGAGGCCCCGCCCGCCGAACGCGGGGTCGATCTCGGTGTGCGGGAAGATGAGCCGCCCGGACGAATCGGGCACGAACTCCGCGACTCCCGCGACGACGCCGTCGACCGTGATCTGGTACTGCTCGCGGGCATCGTTGCGGACGACCTGGACGTTCTCGGACATCGCTGCTCCTTCGGATGGTGGTGTCCTCTCCAACGTAGGCGCCGGCATCCGTGTTCCACCAGGTGCCGCGCGTCGCACCCGCCCCGCCGCGCGTCGCACCCGCCCCGCCGCGCGTCGCACCCGACCCGCCCACACACCCGCCGCTCGTCGCACCCCACCCGCCGCTCGTCGCATCCGCCGCGCCTGCCCCTGGCCCGCCGTGGGCGCGGGTTCCTACCCTGGGGTCGCGCAACGACGCGTCCTGTGAGGAGCCATCATGACAACCCCGTCATCCCGTCGCGGCACAGTCGCCGACAATCCCGAGATCGTCCCCGATCCGACCCTTCCCCCGACGTCGATCACCCCCGAGCAGGATGCCGCGTCGCACCGCTGGACGCCGCTGAAGATCGCGGTCTGGGTCGCGATCGCGCTGCTCGGCGGCGTGGCCTGGGTCATGCTCGCTGTCGTGCGTGGCGAGACCGTCAACGCGATCTGGTTCGTCTTCGCGGCCGTCTGCACGTACCTCATCGGGTACCGCTTCTACTCCAAGGTCATCGAGCGCTACATCACCCGCCCGGATGACCGGCGCGCGACCCCGGCCGAGGTGAAGTCGGACGGCAAGGATTACGTCCCGACCGACCGCCGGGTCCTCTACGGCCACCACTTCGCCGCCATCGCCGGCGCCGGCCCGCTCGTCGGCCCGGTGCTCGCGGCGCAGATGGGCTTCCTCCCTGGCACGATCTGGATCATCGTCGGCGTCGTCTTCGCCGGCGCCGTGCAGGACTACACGGTCCTCTTCTTCTCGATGCGCCGCGGCGGTCGCACGATCGGGCAGATGGCCCGGCAGGAGCTCGGCAAGATCGGCGGCACCGCCGCGATCATCGCGTCGCTGCTCATCATGCTGATCATCGTCGCGATCCTCGCGCTCGTCGTCGTGAACGCGCTCGGCGAGAGCCCGTGGGGCGTGTTCAGCGTGTCGATGACGATCCCGATCGCCCTGTTCATGGGCGTCTACCTGCGGTACCTGCGTCCCGGCAAGGTCAGCGAGGTCTCGATCATCGGCTTCGTGCTGCTCATGGCCGCGATCGTGGCCGGCGGCTGGGTCGGCGGCACCGAGTGGGGCCAGGCGATCTTCCACCTCGACAAGTCGGTCATCGCGTGGATCCTCATCGTCTACGGCATGATCGCCGCGACCCTGCCGGTGTGGCTGCTGATGGCCCCGCGGGACTACCTGTCGACGTTCATGAAGATCGGCGTCATCGTCATGCTCGCCGGCGCGATCGTCATCGTTCGCCCCGAGATCACCGTTCCCGCCATCACGAGCTTCGGCATCGAGGGCAACGGTCCGGTCTTCGCGGGACCGCTCTACCTGGCGCAACCGGCCGCGTGGACGATCCCCCTCGCGACCGCCGTCACCGTCGGCGTCTCGCTGCTCGACCGCCGCGGCGCACCGCGCGGCGTCGACAAGTACCTCACACGATTGCACGCGCCCGAGCGGGTGTGACGGGCGGCGTCGTCGCTGGGGGTGCGCGGGTGCGCTGTCGCGCTGTCGCGCTCTCGCGCTGTCGAAAAGTGCGCGCGCTGTCGGAAAATGAGCCGCGCGTGCAGTTATCGGCCGCGCGAGCGGGGTGGGGTGCTCGGTGGCCCGGCGCGCGCGGCATCCCTTTCGCGCCCGCGCCGCGCCGACGGCTCTTTCGCACCCGCGTCGCGACCGACATGATGGATGCCGTGCGCCGTATCCGTGCCCGAGCGGCCGCCGCGGCGGCCCTCGTTCTCGCGCTCGCCGCCGCCACGACGGCCTGTGTGCCAGCCGCAAGCCCCGTGCCGACACCGACCGGTTCGGGGTCGGGGTCGGCGGCGCCGGCATCCCCCACTCCCACGCCGACCCCCGACCCGCTGGCGGCGCTGAGCCTCGAGCAGCGCGTCGGGCAGCTGTTCATGGTGGGGACCGATGTGCTGGCGGCGACCCCTGCGACGCTCGCGGCGATCACCGACCGCCACGCGGGCAGCATCTTTCTGCACGGGCGCACGACCGCGGGCTCGGCAGCCGTCGCCGCCGTCGTCGCGCAGTTCACGGCGCTCGCGCCGGCAACCCCGGGGATGCCGGATGGCACAGGGCCGACCGGCGGCATCCGGCTGTGGGTCGCGACCGACCAGGAGGGCGGTGAGGTGCAGGTGATCCGCGGGCCGGGGGTCAGCGACATGCCGTACGCGATCCGGCAGGCCGACCTTCCCGCCGACCAGCTGCAGGCGCAGGCCGCGCAGTGGGGCGCGGAGCTTGCCGCGGCGGGCGTCGACGTCAACCTCGCGCCGGTCGCCGACATCGTCACGAGCCACGACACCCGCTTCGACAATCCGCCGATCGGCGCGCTCGGGCGCCAGTACGGGTACGACGGGCCCACCGTGCAGGCGAAGGCCGGGGCGTTCGCCGCCGGCATGCGCAGCGCGGGCGTCCTTCCGGTGTTCAAGCACTTCCCCGGGCTCGGGCACGTCACCGCCAACACCGACACGAGCGTGAACGTCGTCGACAGGACCGTGACGGCATCCGGCCCCGACATCGCCGTCTACGGGCCGCTGACCGCCGCGGGGCCCTCGGCCGTCATGGTGTCGACGGCGATCTACGAGAACATCGACCCGTCCGCCCCGGCGGTGTTCTCGCCGACGGTCGTCTCGCTCGTGCGGACGTCGGCGGGTTTCGACGGAGTCATCTTCAGCGATGACCTCTCGGCCGCGGTCGCCGCCTCGGCCTGGTCGCCCGCCGACCGGGCGATCCTCGCGCTGACGGCGGGGGTCGACGTCGTCCTCGTCTCGGCCGACCCGACCGTGTACCCCGAGATGTACGACGCCGTGCTCGCCAAGGCGCAGTCCGACCCGGCGTTCGCCGCGCTCGTGGATGCCGCCGCCGCCCGCGTCGTCACCGCCAAACTCGCGGGGGAGTGAGGGGGCGCCGGCATCCTTCGGGGCGAGTCTCCGCCTGGCAGACTCGGGGGGTGACCTCCGCAGACCTGCTCGACCTCGTGCCGACGGGCGCGACGGCGGATGCCGTGTACGACGGCTTCGTGCGGTGGGCGGCGTCGCGCGGGCTGACGCTCTATCCGGCGCAGGACGAGGCGGTCATCGAACTCGTCTCGGGTGCGAACGTCATCCTGTCGACCCCGACCGGGACGGGCAAGTCGCTCGTCGCGATCGCGGCGCATGCCGCGTGCCTGGCATCCGGAGGTCGTTCGTACTACACCGCACCGATCAAAGCGCTGGTCAGCGAGAAGTTCTTCGCGCTCGTCGAGATCTTCGGCGCCGAGAACGTCGGCATGGTGACGGGCGACTCGTCGGTCAACCCGGATGCCCCGATCGTGTGCTGCACGGCCGAGATCCTCGCGAACGTCGCGTTGCGCCAGGGCGCGGATGCCCCGGTCGACCAGGTCGTGATGGACGAGTTCCACTACTACGGAGACCCCGAGCGCGGGTGGGCGTGGCAGGTGCCGCTGCTGCTCCTGCCGGGGGCGCAGTTCCTGCTGATGTCGGCGACGCTCGGCGACGTGACGCCGATCGCGGCCGATCTCGAGCGCCGCACGGGTCGTCCGGTCGCCCGCGTGACCGGTGTCGAGCGCCCCGTGCCGTTGCACTTCTCGTATGAACGCCGGCCCGTGTACGAGGTGCTGACCATGCTCGTCGACGAGCGCGAGGTGCCGGTGTACATCGTGCACTTCGCACAGGCGGCGGCGCTCGAGCGGGCTCAGGCGCTGGCATCCGCTTCGCTCACGACGCGGCAGCAGCGCGACGAGATCGCGGACGCCATCGGCGGCTTCCGCTTCACGACGGGATTCGGCAAGACGCTGTCGCGGCTCGTGCGTGCGGGCATCGGCGTCCATCACGCCGGCATGCTGCCGCGGTATCGCCGCCTCGTCGAGACGCTCGCGCAACGGGGATTGCTACGCGTGATCTGCGGCACCGACACGCTCGGCGTCGGCATCAACGTGCCGATCCGCACGGTCGTGATCACGGCGCTGTCGAAGTACGACGGCACGAAGATGCGCCAGCTGAGCGCGCGGGAGTTCCACCAGGTCGCCGGGCGCGCGGGCCGCGCGGGATACGACCCGCACGGCAACGTCGTCGTCATGGCGCCCGAGTGGGAGATCGAGAACGCCGTCGCCCTCGCGAAGGCGGGCGATGACCCCGCGAAGCGCAAGAAGATCGTCCGCAAGAAGGCGCCCACGGGAGTCGTCAACTGGGGCGAAGGCTCGTACGAGCGCCTCATCGTGGCCGAGCCCGAGCCGCTCGTTCCGCAGCTGAAGCTCACCGCCGCGATGCTCATAGGCGTCATCGGGCGCGGTGGCGACGTGCTCGGGAACGTGCGCTCGCTCGTCTTCGACAACCATGAGCCGCGCGCGCGGCAGTACGACCTCGCTCGCCGCGCGATCGCGATCTTCCGCACCCTCGTGGATGCCGGCATCGTCGAGATCGTCCGCCCCACCCCCACCCCCACCCCCGAAACGTCCGCCGCCCGCCCCACCCCCACCCCCACCCCCCGCGAAACTGCGCTTGTGCACGCTTTTGAGGGCGAGAACCGTGCAGAGTTGCAGTCTCGCGGGGATGGGGATGGGTCCGCGGCATCCGCCTTTCGCGACGCGCCGCCACCCCGCGACGCGCCCACCCCCCGCGAAACTGCGCTTGTGCACGCTTTTGAGCCCCAGAACCGTGCAGAGTTGCAGTCTCGCGGGGGAGGGGGAGGGCGTGGCGACGACGCAGGGGGGATGCCGTGGATCAGGCTCACCGTCGACCTGCAGCCGAACTTCGCGCTCAACCAGCCCCTCTCGCCCTTCGCGCTCGCCGCGATCGAGCTGTTGTCGCCCGACGACGACGTCCAGAACTCCTCCAGATCGGACGATGTTTCGTCCGAGACGTCCGATTCGGGCGATCCTGACGAAAAGTGGAGGAGTTCGGGCGCAGCCAGAGTGGCCCGGGGCGTCGGCACCGGGCATTACGCGCTGGATGTCGTGAGTGTCATCGAGGCGACCCTCGACGACCCGCGCGCGATCCTGTCGCAACAGGAGTTCAAGGCCCGCGGCGAGGCGGTCGCGGCGATGAAGCGCGACGGCATCGAGTACGACGAGCGGATGGAGCTGCTCGAGGGTATCTCGTGGCCGAAGCCGCTCGCGGAGCTCCTCGAGCAGTCCTTCGAGGTGTTCGCGTCGAGCCAGCCGTGGGTGCGCGACTTCGCGCTGAGTCCCAAGTCGGTCGTCCGCGACATGTTCGAGCGGGCGATGTCGTTCGCCGAGTTCGTCTCGTTCTATCAGTTGCAGCGCAGCGAAGGGCTCGTGCTCCGATACCTGTCGGATGCGTACCGCGCGATCCGCCAGACCGTCCCCGCCGAGGCACGAACCGACGAGCTGATGGACATCATCGAGTGGCTGGGCGAGCTCGTCCGGCAGGTCGACTCGAGCCTCGTCGACGAGTGGTCGGCGCTCGTGGATGCCGCGGCGCACCTCCCGGAAGACGATGCTCCCGTCGTCCCGCCGGCCCCGCCGTCGGTGCTCGCGAACCGGCGGGCGTTCACGGTGCTCGTCCGCAACGAGTTGTTCCGCCGCGTTCAGCTGGCCGCCCTTCAGGACGACGACGCCCTCGTCGCTCTCGACCCCGACATCGACTGGCCGGGCGCGCTCGACCGCTACTACGACGAGCACGACGAGATCCTCACCGGCGGGCCGGCCCGTTCGCCGCGGCTGATCTCGATCGACGAGACGGATGCCGGCGCCGGTATCTGGCGCGTCGAGCAGACGATCGACGACCCGGCCTGCGACCACGACTGGCGCATCCGCGCCGAAGTCGACCTCGCGGCATCCGTCGACGAGGGCGCCGCGATCGTGCGCGTGACCGAGGTCGTGCGGCTCTAGTCGAGCACGGCGCGGAGTTGTCGCCGGTTCACCCGGGCGCGCTCACGGGGATGCCGAGAAGGCGAGCGGCGGCCCCCAACCGCTCGTCGTAGGTGACGACCGATTCGAGGTCGTCGCCGAGCTGCAGAGCTGCGGAAAGGTGGATGGCGACGAGACTGCGCAGCTCCGGCGGATCGAGCCTCCCGGCCGCGTCGCACACGTCAGCTGTCACCGTGATGAGAGTCAGCCGCTGCAAGAGATCACGCGCACGTTCTGCGAGCGCTGGATCCGCGCGCCGCACGGCGCGCATCAGCTCCGTGCGGCTGATGTCACTCGTAGCGACCTCCACACCGGACTGGGCCCACGCGACCATCGCACCTGTCTCCGCTTCGAGGCTGACAAGTTTCACCAGCGCGGAGGTATCGACGTAGTGCATCAGTAGCGTTCCTCGCCGCGCATCGTGGCGAGGGCGGCGGACAGCCCTGCCGAACGAGTCGGCATCTCCAGGTCCGCGAACGAACGGCGAGGCGGTGTCGCAAGTCCCGCTGCGTAGAGGCGATCGATGGTCGTCTTCTCGAGCGGCGTGAGCCGTGCCGCCGCGCGCCCGCGATCGGTCACGGTAATCGACTCACCTGCAGCCGCGCGGGCCACGATCGCCGATGCGTTCTGCTTCAACTCTCGGATGCCTGCTGTCGCCATGTGCTACATCGTAGCACTTAGGGATGGCGCATCAGATGTGGTCCCACCGGCTGTGTCTCGCCGTGAAAGTGGGCACAATGGGGCGATGGCGATCCACCTCGCGTTCTTGCGCGCGATCAACCTCGGATCGAAGCGGGTGTTCCCGAAGGCCGACATCCAGCGGGTCGTCGCCGAGGCGGGCTTCGAAGACGTCGACACGCACATCAACACCGGTAACGTCCGTTTCGACACCCGCATGCGCGCGTCCCCCAAGATCGAACAGGCTCTCGAGCGGGCATTCGCCGCGGATCGCGGATTCGACGTGCCGACGACCGTCTTCTCCGCGACCGACTTCCGGGCGCTCGCAGCCGACGCCGCGCAGCTCAACGCACGCCACCCCGGCCTCGCACGCCACTACGTCTACCTCCTCAAGCAGCCGCCGACGCCCGCGCGCGCGGCCGCCATCGAGGCGACCTCGAACGAGAAGGGCGACATGGTGGTGCGGGGGCGCGCGGTCCATGCGCTGTTGCGCGCCGGTTATCAGGCTGGCGTCGTCGACCCGCTCGGCGCGGCGAAGCTGCTGCCCGACGCGACGGCTCGTACCCTCACGGTCGTGACCACCGTCGCGGCGAAATGGTGCTGAGGTCGTCAGCATCGGGCATCCCACTCGCCGGGGAGCGGCTGCCGTCGGCGTGATCCCGAGTACGACGGATCGGTGGGGAACCGGCCGCGCCGGTCGGGATACATGAGCTGTAGCAGCGGCACGGAGTATTCGGCCGGCCGCCAGTAGTGGCCGTTCGCGTTGTACGCGATCTCACCCGGGTTCGGCACCTCCGCGGGAAGGATGCGCGCCGCCCACCCGGGAACCTTCATCTCGACGCCGGGCATGATCCGCCCGCCGTCGAGCACGAGGTTCGCGGCGGCGTTCAGCGCCCGACTCGACGACGGCGTGTCGAGTCCGACGACGGCAAGCTCAGGGTGGCCGATGCCGAAGAGGCCGATCGTGTACGCGAACGGTCGTTCGCTCGCCGGCGAGCAGCAGCCCGGCACCGAGCACTGGCCACCCCCGACCATCTGAATCGAGACGCCGTAGCGACGGATCTGGTCAGAGATCCGGGCATCCTCCTGGTCGAAGTGCGCCGCGAGCGCGGGCGGAATGATGTCGGACATGTCTTGCTCCCCTGCAGGTTCGGGGCACGTTTTCTCTCATGTCGCCGACGATAGACGGGGCCTCCGACACGGGATGGTAGAAAGGTAGAAAGAGAGGGTGGAATCGGTGCCATGAGCCTCAACATCAAGAACGAGGATGTCCACGCGGCGGTCCGCGAACTCGCCGGGCGCCTCGGTGTCAGCCAGACCTCCGCGGTCGAGATGGCGGTGCGCGCGCGCCTCGAACAGCTTGAAGAGGAACGCGAGAAGGCTGCTCGCGCAGAGCGGATCTACGCAGCGGTTGCAGCCGCGCAAGAGGCATTCGCTGGTATCGACCTCCGGGCGTTCGAGCGTGAGCTTTACGACGAGGAGACGGGGTTGCCGGCGTGATCGTCGACAGCTCGGCGCTCGTGGCGATCGTGCGGAACGAGCCTGCGGCGCCGCGGCTTATCGCCGCAGCCGTCAGCGACTCGGCTCCGGCGATCTCTTCCGCAACGCTTGTCGAAGCCTCAGTGGTGATCGACGGCGGCCGCGATCCAGTGGCGATCGCACGGTTCGATGACCTGGTTCTGGCGCTCTCACTTCAGATCGTGCCGCTGACAGCCGCGCAGGCCGCGATCGCGCGCCAGGCCTACCGCGACTACGGCAAGGGGTCGGGCCACCCGGCGCGCCTGGGCCTCGGCGACTGCTTCGCCTACGCGCTCGCGAAGGAGCGGCGCGAGCCATTGCTCTACGTCGGCGACGACTTCGCGCGCACCGACATCGCGTCCGCATTGGCCTAGTACCGACGCGTGATCCGGATGCCGGCGCCCCGCCGTGTATGTGGATGGCGCGCCCCCGTGTCGGACGCCCCGGCTAGCCTGGACGGGTGAGCCACTCGACCTTCGACGACCCGTACGCGGACGTGCCGTGGGATGTCGACGAGCTCGATGCGCCCGACGACTACGACGCGCCGCCTCCGCCCGAGTTCGACGGCTACGCGGGCGCCCTCGCGCGCGCCACGGCGGCCACGGCCGCGGCGGCACCCGCACCGCCCGCATCCGCGCAACCCGCATCCGCGCAACCCGCAACCGCGCAACCCGCATCCGCGCAACCCGCAACCGCGCAACCCGCATCCGCGCAACCACCGTCTGCCCCGCCGCGACACCACTCCGCGCCGCAGCAGGCATCCGCCCCGCCCCGCCCGCGCCTCGGCCGCGACCGCACCGGCGAAGACCCGCGCGCCGTCCTGAAGGACGTATTCGGCTACGACGCGTTCCGCGGCGATCAGGAGGCGATCGTCGCGCAGGTGGTCGCGGGTGGCGACGCGATCGTGCTCATGCCCACCGGTGGCGGCAAGTCGATCACCTACCAGATCCCCGCGCTCGTGCGCCCGGGCACGGGCCTCGTCGTGAGCCCCCTCATCGCGCTCATGCACGACCAGGTCGACGCGCTCGTCGCGAACGGCGTCAACGCCGCGTACCTGAACTCGACGCAGTCGCCCGCCGAGCGCGCGAGCGTCGAACAGGCGTATCTCGCGGGCGATCTCGACCTCCTCTACGTGGCCCCCGAACGGCTGAGCAACGCCGCGACGACGGCGCTCCTGCAGCGCGGTCGGCTCAGCGTCATCGCGATCGACGAAGCCCACTGTGTGAGCCAGTGGGGCCACGACTTCCGCCCCGATTACCTCGCCCTCGGCGACCTCGCGGAGCGGTTCCCCGGCATCCCGCGCATGGCGCTCACCGCGACCGCGACGCGCGCGACCCACCAGGAGATCACCGAGCGCCTGCGCCTTCCCGAGGCCCGGCACTTCGTCGCAAGCTTCGACCGCCCCAACATCCAGTACCGCATCGAGCCCAAGGTCGATCCGCGACGCCAGCTGCTGCAGTTCATCCGCTCGCAACAGGACGGCGCGGCGGGCATCGTCTACGCCCTCAGCCGCAAGTCGGTCGAGCAGACCGCCGAGTACCTGCGCGCGCAGGGAGTCGACGCCCTGCCGTATCACGCGGGGTTGGATGCCGGCATCCGAGCCCGCAATCAGGGCCGGTTCCTGCGCGAAGATGGCGTCGTGATGGTCGCGACGATCGCGTTCGGCATGGGCATCGACAAGCCCGACGTGCGTTTCGTCGCGCACATCGACCTGCCGAAGTCGGTCGAGGGCTACTACCAAGAGACCGGTCGCGCGGGCCGCGACGGCGAGCCGTCGGTCGCGTGGATGGCGTACGGCCTCGGCGACGTCGTGCAGCAGCGCCGCCTGATCGACCAGTCGCCCGGCGAGCGCGCGTACAAGCAGCGCCTCGGCCAGCACCTCGACGCGATGCTCGCCCTGTGCGAGACGGTCTCGTGTCGGCGCCAGAACCTGCTGAACTATTTCGGGCAGGAGTCCGGCCCGTGCGGCAACTGCGACACGTGCCTGCAGCCCGCCGACACGTGGGACGGGCTCGTGCCCGCGCAGAAACTCCTGTCGACGATCGTGCGGCTCAAGCGCGAGCGCAATCAGGCGTTCGGCGCCGGCCACCTCGTCGATATCCTCCGCGGAGCGTCGACCGACCGCATCCGCCAGCAGGGGCATGATCAGCTGGCGACGTACGGGCTCGGCGCCGACCTCAGCGACCAGGATTGGCGCAGCGTCATCCGGCAGCTGCTCGCGCGCGGCGTCATCGTCGCGCAGGGCGAGTACGGCGTTCTCGCCGTCGGCGAGGAGGGGGCGGCGGTGCTGCGCGGCGAGGCATCCGTGCCGCTCCGCCGTGACGTGCTCGGCCGCTCCGGCGGAGGATCTCGCGCCCGCAAGGCAGCGGCGACGGATGCCGTGGCCGACGGCGACCGCGACCTGTTCGAGGCCCTGCGGGCGTGGCGGGCGGGCGTCGCGAAAGAGCAGGGAGTACCCGCCTACATCGTGTTCGGCGACGCCACGTTGCGCGCGCTCGCCGTCGAGCGCCCCGCGTCGGTCGCGGCGCTCGAGGGCATCACGGGCATCGGTGCGAAGAAGCGCGAGGCGTACGGCGACGCCGTCCTCGCGGTCATCGCCGCCGCGAGCTGACCCGCCGCGGTGCGCCCCGCACCGCCACTTGCCACGTGATGCGGGAATCTCGCGTCCATTCCCGCACGAACAGGCAACTCGGCGACAGGGCACCCGCGACCCGGCGCCCCCGACCGACGCAGCGCCCCTCCCGCCCCAATCCGCCCGCCCGCGGTAGAATGAGACTGAGTCTCACCATTCGTGGGTTTCGGTTTCGCACAAGGATGCCGGGGGACGCCGCCGCGCGATTTTGTCGACGGCATCCAACGCCTTTTGCACGGCCCTGTGCACGATCTACGGTCAAAGCATCCCCACGCAACCCACGCACGCCCACCGAAGCCAGAAGCCGCAAGCTGAAAGGTCCACCATGACCGACGCCGTCGTCCGCACGAAGAAACCCGCCACGAGCAAGCGCACGCCCGCGGGCGGCGCTCCGACGGCCGCGCACACCGCCGACGAGGCGCACGAGGCGCGCATCGACGTCGACACCGTCACCGATCTGCTCCTCGGCACGTGGGGGCAAACGCGGCGCGAGGCCCGCGAGATGATCAAGGATCCGGCGTTCTGGCGCGTCGACGGCATGAGCGTTCCCGATCACCGCGAGCGGGTGCTCGGCCAGCTGAGCCTGCTCGTCGAGAACAACGGCTCGCGCCGCGCTTACCCCGAGGAGTACGGCGGCCTGAACGACAACGGCGCGAACCTCGCCGGCTTCATGGAGCTCGTGCTCGCCGACCCGAGCCTGCAGATCAAGTCGGGCGTGCAGTGGGGACTGTTCGGCTCGGCGATCTACCAGCTCGGCACGAAGAAGCACCACGACAAGTGGCTGCGCGACGTGATCGAGCTGAGGCTCCCCGGTGCGTTCGCGATGACCGAGACGGGTCACGGCTCGGACGTCGCCGCGATCGGCACGACGGCGACGTACGACCCCGAGACCGAGGAGTTCGTCATCAACACCCCGTTCCGCGGGGCGTGGAAGGACTACCTCGGCAACGCCGCCCTGCACGGCCGCGCCGCGACGGTCTTCGCCCAGCTCATCACGGGCGGCGTCAACTACGGCGTGCACTGCTTCTTCGTGCCCGTCCGCGACGACGCAGGACAGCTGTTCCCGGGCATCCAGAGCGAGGATGACGGCGTCAAGGGCGGCCTCAACGGCATCGACAACGGCCGATTCGCGTTCGATCACGTGCGCATCCCGCGCGAGAACCTCCTCAACCGCTACGGCGACGTCGCCGCCGACGGCACGTACACGAGCGACATTCCGAGCCCCGGCCGCCGCTTCTTCACGATGCTCGGCGCGCTCGTGCAGGGCCGCGTCTCGCTCGACGGCGCCGCGACCACCGGCACGGCCCTCGCGCTCTACATCGCCCTCACCTACGCGAACCAGCGCCGCCAGTTCGACTCGGGCGCGGGCAGCGACGAGGTCGTGTTGCTCGACTACGGAAAGCACCAGCGGCGCCTGCTGCCCCTCCTCGCCCAGAACTACGCGCAGTTCTTCGCGAACGACGAGCTGCTGCGCACCTTCGACGGCGTCTTCTCCGGCGCCCACGACACCCCCGACGAGCGCGAGAACCTCGAGACCCTCGCCGCCGCCCTGAAGCCTCTGTCGACCTGGAACGCGCTCGCCACGATCCAAGAGGCGCGCGAGGCGTGCGGCGGGGCGGGCTTCCTCGCCGAGAACCGGCTCGTCGGCCTCCACCAGGATCTCGACGTCTACGTCACGTTCGAGGGCGACAACAACATCCTGCTGCAGCTCGTCGGCAAGCGGCTGCTCGCTGACTACGCGACGCAGTTCAAGGGCGCGGATGCCGCCAAGCTCGCCTCGTTCGCCGCGAAGCAGACCGCCGGCAAGGTGTTCCACGGCGCTGGCCTGCGCCGTCTCGGCCAGGCCGTCGCCGACTTCGGCTCGACCGCCCGGTCGGTCGAGCTGGGCCTGCGCGCCGAGCAGCAGCACGAGCTGCTCGCCGGCCGCGTGCAGCAGATGATCGCCGACATCGCCGCGCGCCTCCGCCCCGCGACCAAGGCGTCGCCCGCCGAGGCCGCCGCGATCTTCAACGCGAACCAGGCCGAGCTCATCGAGGCGGCCCGCGCGCACGGCGAGCTGCTGCAGTGGGAGGCGTTCACCGACGGCATCGCGCAGATCACGGATGCCGGCACCGCTCAGGTGCTCACGTGGCTGCGCGACCTGTTCGGCATGCACCTGATCGAGAAGCACCTCGCGTGGTACATCATCAACGGTCGCCTGTCGACGCAGCGCGCGGCCTCGGTCTCGCGCTACATCGACCGCCTCGCGCTGCGTCTGCGCCCGCATGCGCAAGACCTGGTGGATGCCTACGGCTTCGCGCCCGAGCACGTGCGCGCTCCCATCGCCTCCGGCGCCGAGCAGGCCCGCCAGGACGAAGCCCGCGCCTACTTCGCGGCGCTCGCCGCGTCGGGTGAGGCTCCCGTGTCGGAGAAGTCGCGGGCGAAGAAGCGCTGACCTTCACGGGTTGCACTCGCGCCCGAAGAACACGAAACGGTAACGATGAGCTGGGCCGTGTAACGAATCGGCTCGAGCGGGCACTTACAGAGTGAAGGCCTCGCGAGGCAGCCCCGCCAGATCGGCTTCTGCGGGTGCGCCAGCCTTCACGGGGCCGCCTCCTCATTCGGGTTGGGTGAGTGCGGCCCCGTTCTCGCCGCTGGCGTCGCGAGTGGCAGCCAGCCGCATGTCTCACGCCCTCGATACGCTGGCCCCGTGAGCGACCTGCGGATCGGACCAGATGGCATCCCGCGCTGCGGCTGGGTTGGCGACGACCCCGAGTACCGCCGCTACCACGACGACGAGTGGGGCCGGCCGCTACACGGCGACCGCGCCCTCTTCGAGAAGATGAGCCTCGAGGGGTTTCAGGCGGGGCTGTCGTGGATCACCATCCTGCGCAAGCGCCCCGGCTTCCGCGCGGCGTTCGCGGGGTTCGACCCGGCGGTGGTCGCGGAGTTCGATGACGGCGACGTCGAGCGGCTGATGGCGGATGCCGGGATCGTCCGCAACCGCGCCAAGATCCTCGCGACGATCGGCAACGCACAGCGCGTCACCGCGATGGCGCCGGGCGAGCTCGACGCGTTCATGTGGTCGTTCGCGCCCCCGCCGCGGACGGCCGCCGAGCGCCCCGCCTCCTTCGGCGAGGTGCCGGCCGTGACGCCGGCATCCGATGCCCTTTCGAAGGCGCTGCGCGCGGCGGGGTTCCGCTTCGTCGGCTCGACCACGATGTACGCCCTCATGCAGTCGGCGGGCATGGTCGACGGCCACCTCGTCGGATGCCACCGCGCGGCATCCGCGTGACGCGAAGCGGGTGACGGCGGCGGTCCCCTCGGGGGCTGACGTCCTGTTCACCATTCCGTGAGGTCACCCGCGCGCGTCGGCCTCGGACCCCGCGCGGATCGCGCGACACGAACGGATCACCGCCGACACCCGCTTCGCGCGCCAGCTCGAGCTCGCGCTTTCTGGCATCGCCGCCCGCCTCGCGGGCTGACCGTGTGGCTAACTCCTCCCATCCGGGGTCGCCGCGGCGCGGCGGCCACGGGATCTCGGGGCAGCCCTCGCCTCTCGCGCCCGATGTGGAGGAGTTAGCCGCGCGGCCACCACCCGGCCCCGCGCGGCGGCCCAGGAGGGCAGACTGTCGCCATGGCATCCGCACCGGAACGCAGCGCTCACGTCGCCGATTCACACGAAGTGATCCGCGTCGTCGGGGCGCGCGAGAACAACCTGCAGGGCATCGACGTCGAGATCCCGAAGCGCCGGCTGACCGTGTTCACCGGGGTCAGCGGGTCGGGCAAATCGAGCCTCGTGTTCGGCACGATCGCGAACGAGTCGCAGCGCCTCATCAACGAGACCTACCCGACGTTCGTGCAGCAGTTCATGGGCCAGCTGAGCCGCCCCGACGTCGACGCGCTCGAGAACATCAGCCCCGCGATCGTCGTCGATCAGGAGCGGATGGGCAGCAACGCTCGCTCGACCGTCGGCACCGCGACCGACGTGCACGCCATGCTGCGCCTGCTGTTCAGTCGCATCGGGCAGCCGCATGTCGGGTCGCCGCAGGCGTTCTCGTTCAATGTGCCGAGCGTGACCGCCGCGGGCGACCGCACCTCGAAGGGCAAGACCGAACACGTAGAGTTCACCGTCACGGGTGGCATGTGTCCCGCGTGCGAAGGGCTCGGACAGGTGAGCGACATCGACCTCGACGAGCTGCTCGACCGGTCGCTGTCGCTCGCCGGCGGAGCGATCCGGGTGCCCGGCTACACCCCCGACGGCTGGATGGTGCGCGTCTATGCCGAGTCGGGATTCGTCGACGCCGACAAGCCCATCCGCGACTACTCCGAGACGGAGCTCCACGACCTGCTGTACCGCGAGCAGACCAAGGTCCGCATCGCGAGCACCAACATGACCTACGAAGGGCTCATCCCGAAGGTCACGAAGTCGATGCTGCAGAAGGATCGCGACAGCCTGCAGCCTCACATCGGCGCGTTCGTCGACCGAGCTGTGAAGTTCATGCCGTGTGCGGCATGTGACGGCACGCGGCTCAACGAGGGGGCCCGGTCGTCGAAGATCGCGGGGGTGAGCATTGCGGATGCCGCGGCGATGCAGATCACCGATCTGGCGGCCTGGGCGGCATCCATCGACGACGCGAGCGTCGCGCCGCTGCTCGAGGGCCTGCGTGCCACGCTCGACTCCTTCGTCGACATCGGGCTCGGCTACCTCTCGCTGGATCGGGCGAGCGGCACGCTCTCGGGCGGCGAGGCGCAGCGCACCAAGATGATCCGGCACCTCGGTTCGAGCCTCACCGACATGACCTACGTCTTCGACGAGCCGACCACGGGCCTGCATCCGCACGACATCCAGCGGATGAACGAGCTGCTTCTTCTTCTGCGCGACAAGGGCAACACGGTGCTCGTCGTCGAGCACAAGCCCGAGGTGATCGCGATCGCCGATCACATCGTCGATCTCGGCCCGGGCGCCGGACGCCACGGCGGCCGCATCACGTATGAGGGCGATGTGGCGGGCCTTCGCTCTTCCGACACCGTCACCGGGCGGCATGTCGACCACCGGGCGCGCCTGAAGCCGACCACGCGCGAGCGCACCGGGGCGATCGCGATCCGCGGAGCCAACCTGCACAATCTGAGGGATGTCGATGTCGATGTGCCCCTCGGCATCCTGACCGTCATCACGGGGGTTGCGGGGTCGGGCAAGTCGTCGCTGATCCATGGGTCGCTGCCGGCGGATGCCGATGTCGTGGTCGTCGACCAGACGCCGATCAAGGGGTCGCGCCGGTCGAGCCCGGCGACGTACACCGGCATCCTCGACACGATTCGCGCCGCCTTCGCGAAGGCCAACGGCGTGAAGCCGGGGCTGTTCAGCGCCAACTCCGAGGGCGCGTGCCCCGCATGCCGAGGGCTCGGCGTGATCATCACGAACCTCGGCTTCACGCAGAGCGTCGAGACCCGGTGCGACCTGTGCGAGGGCTCGGGATTCAGCGACGAGGTGCTCGGGTACACGCTCGACGGCAGGAACATCGCCGAGGTGCTCGCGATGAGCGCCGACGAGGCGGCCGCGTTCATCGCGACGGGCCCCGCGCACACGACGCTCGCGCGCATGATCGACGTGGGCCTCGGCTACATCACCCTCGGGCAGGCGCTGAGCACCTTGTCGGGTGGTGAGCGTCAGCGCCTCAAGCTCGCGATCTCGATGGCGAAGCCCGGGGCGGTGTTCGTGCTCGACGAGCCCACCACCGGCCTTCACCTCGCCGACGTCGACAACCTGCTCGCGCTCATGGATCGCCTCGTGGATGCCGGCGGCTCGGTCATCGTCATCGAGCATCACCAGGCCGTCATGGCGCACGCCGACTGGATCATCGACGTCGGCCCGGGCGCCGGCCGCGACGGCGGACGCGTCGTCTTCGAGGGCACCCCGGCCGCCCTGGTCGCAGACGGCACAACGCTCACCGCGCAGCACCTCGCCCGCTACGTCGGCGGGTGACGCTTACCCTCCCGCGACCCAACTGCACGGCGGTGGAGGCGACTCGCCGGGCATCCAGCACCGAACCGCGGCGTGTCGCCCCGGAGGCCTTGCCGTTCGGATCAGCACGCGGGAGACATCGGCCGCCTCGGCGCCGGCACGCACACAACGTGCCCATGGGCAGTTCTCCCCATCGGCGGGAGTTCAGGCTCTGCGACGCGGTGACGTAGGCTAGCGGGGTCTGCACGACGTGTGCGCCTGATTCAGCACCAGGTCCCGACGCCACGCAAACGAATACGAGCCCGGAGGGGAGCCGAGCCGACGATGACCTCGTTCGCGTGGCTGCGAGCGCGCCCGAAGACTCTGCTGTCGACCGGCGTCGTGACGGTCGCTGCCGTCACCGTCGGGTTCTTCGCGTTCGTCTACGAAGGCAAGCCCACGACCGAGGTCGACCTGCACGACGGCGGCGTCTGGGTCACAAAACAGTCGAGCCTGCTGGTGGGCCACTTCAACCACTCGTCTCGCGTGCTCGACGGCGGTCTGCGGGCGGCATCCTCCGAGTACGACATCCTGCAGAGCGGCTCGAACGTCATGGTCGTCGACACGGTCGGATCGTCGATCGCGTCGGTCGACCCGGCGCGGGTCATCCTCTCCGACTCGGCGCAGCTCGCGCCCGGCTCGGCGGTCGCCCTCGGGGCGTCGACCGTGGCCGTGCTCGAACCGTCGGGAGCTCTCTGGGCGACCCCGTTCAGCGCCGTCAGCGGCATCGGGGCCGAAGGCGCCGAACCCGTCGCCGACGAAGGCAAGAACGCCCGCGTCACGGTCGGCGTCGACGGCACCGTGTACGTGGCATCCGCCGAAGACGCGACGCTGCGCACCTACGGCCCCGGCGACGAGGGCATCACCGTTGAGAAGTCGTCGCGCAGCCTCGACGGCGTCGAGACCGAGCACACGCTGTCGATGACGGTCGTCGGCACGACGCCGTTCGTCCTCGATGAAGACACGAACACCCTCTACGGCGGCGACGGCTCGCGCGTCGAGGTGCCGGCGGATGCCGTGTTGCAGCAGCCCTCGGCGGATGCCGACGCGCTCACCCTCGCGACCCCGACCGACCTCGTGCGGGTGCCGCTCGGCGGCGGCGACCCGGTCACAACCCCGAGCGGCGGCCCGAAGGGCACGCCCGCCGAGCCCGTCTTCGTCGCGGGGTGCGCGTACGGCGCCTGGTCGGGCTCGGGCCGCTTCGTGCGCGACTGCCCCGGCGACGGCGACGACCTCGCGCAGGAGATCGAGGGCCTCGAGCCGACGAGCGAGCTGCGCTTCCGGGTGAATCGCGACGTCGTCGTGCTCAACGACGTCTTCGGCGGCGCCGCCTGGATGGCCTCCGACGCCATGCAGCGCGTCGACAACTGGCTCGACATCACCCCGCCCGAGGGCGAGGGTGACGAAGAGGAGGAGACCACCGAAGAGACGGTGCAGACGAGCCTCCCCGAGCGCAGCGACGTGAACACGCCGCCGATCGCGCAGGACGACGAGTACGGCATCCGTCCGGGCCGCACCACCGTCCTCCCCGTCCTCGACAACGACACGGATGCCGACGGCGACGTGCTCGTCGCGGCGGTGTCGCAGGTGCCCACGTTCGGAACGATCGAGCCGATCCACAACGGCGCGGCGCTGCAGATCACAACGCCCGAGGATGCCAGCGGGTCGACGACCTTCCGCTACACCGTCGAAGACGGGCGCGGGGGCGAGGCCACGGCATCCGTCACCCTCACCGTCCACGGGCCGGACGTGAACTCCCCGCCCGTGCAGAAGCGCGTCACCCCGATCACGGTCGAATCCGGCGGCACCGCGTCGTACAACGTGCTGCCCGACTGGATCGACCCCGACGGCGACGACATCTTCCTGTACGACGCCGCCCCCGACGGAGGCGATGAGGCCGACTTCACCTCCGACGGGCAGATCACCTACCGGGCGATCGGCGGCGTGCAGGGCCGCAAGGACATGCCGATCACCGTCTCGGACGGTTCCGAGCGCGGCGCGGGCGTCGCGCGCTACGACATCCGCCCCCTCGGCACGACCGTGCCGGTGACCAACGCCGACCACGTCGTGACGCGCGTCGGCCGCACCGTGACGATCGCCCCGCTCACGAACGACACGAGCTCGGGCAGCGAGCAGCTGCGCCTCACGCGCGTCGACGAGACGCAGGGCGCGACGATCGTCCCCGACTACGCCGACAAGACGTTCTCGTTCACCGCTCCGACGGCGGGCACCTACTACGTGCAGTACCTCGTGTCGGCGGGCCCGAACTCGGTGCGCGGGCTCGTGCGCGTCGATGTGCTGCCGGAGTCGAACGAAGACCTGCCGCCCATCGCGGTGCGTGATGTCGCGCTCCTCCCCGCGGGCGGAGACGTGCTCGTGAACGTGCTCTCGAACGACACGGATCCCGCGGGCGGCATCCTCGTCGTGCAGTCCGTCACGGTCGATCCCGGAACGGGGGTCGCGGCGGCCGTCCTCGGCCACGAGACCGTGCGTATCAGTGACCTCGCCTCGATCGACGAGCAGGTGCGCATCGGCTACACGATCTCGAACGGATCGCGCTCGGCCGACGGCGAGATCGTCGTCATCCCCGTGCCTGCCCCTTCGCGCCTGCGCCCGCCGGTCGCCAACGACGATCAGGTCGTCGTCCGGGTCGGCGACACCGTGACGATCCCGGTGCTCGAGAACGACTACCACCCGAACGGCGACACGATCCACGTCGAATCGGCGCTCGTGCCGCCGCTGATCGACGAAGCGGATGGCGAGGCGTTCGTCTCGGAAGACACCGTGCGCTTCCGCGCAGGCACCGAGCCGAAGACCGTGTACGCGACGTACGAGGCGGTCGACACGACCGGGCAGCGCGACGCCGGCTACATCACGATCCAGATCCTGCCGCGCAACGACGAGGCGAACTCCGCTCCGCGGCCTCGCGACCTCACGGCGCGCACGCTCAGCGGTTCGCAGGTCGAGATCCCGGTGCCGCTCGACGGCATCGACGAGGACGGCGACTCGGTGGAGCTCGTCGGCATCGCCGATGCCCCGAAGAAGGGCCGCATCGTCGAAACCGGCGCGAACTTCTTCACCTACGAGGCGTTCAACGAGTCGGTCGGCGTCGACACCTTCACCTATCGCGTGCGCGACCGGCTCGGCAAGGAGGGGACGGCCCCCATCCAGATCGGGATCGCGCCCGCGGCATCCACCAACCAGGCCCCCTACGCCGTGCGCGACCAGGTCGTCATGCGCCCCGGCCGCGAGGTGGCGGTGCCGGTGCTCGCGAACGACTCCGACCCCGACGGCGACGCCTTCGGTTTCGCGCCCGACGACGCCATCACGCTGCCGGACGGAGTCGCCGGTCTCTCGGCGCGCACGAGCGGCAAGTACCTGCTCATCACGGCCCCCGATCGCGAGCTCAACACCTCGGTCGAGTACGCGATCACGGATGCCCGGGGCCTGCGCTCGTCGACGAGCGTGCAGATCACGGTCGACGACGACGTGCCGCTGCAGCGCCCGATCGCCCGCGACGACCGTGTGCGCGCGCAAGACGTCGACGACGACGGCACCGCGGTCGTCGACGTGCGCGAGAACGACGACGACCCCGACGGCACGAAGAGCGCGCTGACGGTCGTGCTCGGTGCGGGCGCCGGCACCGCCCAGGTGCATCGCGGCGGCGACGTGAAGGTCACGGTAACCGACGAACCGCAGCTCATCACCTACACGGTCACCGATGCCGACGACCAGACGGCATCCGCCTTCATCCGCGTTCCCGCCCTGGCAGAGCTCGGCCCGAACCTCATCTCGACGAAGGCCGTCGAGGTGAAAAGCGGCGAGACGATCGAACTGCCCCTGTCGAAGTACGTGCGCGCCGCCGGGGGCAAGACGGTCATCATCACCGAGGCGGCGAAGGTCACGGCGGCGCACGCGAACGGCGATCAGCTCTTCTCCGACCAGAAGACTCTCGTCTACACGTCGGTGAAGGGATACTTCGGCACCGACGCCCTCACCTTCGAGGTCACCGACGGCACCGGCCCCGACGACCCCGAGGGGCGCAAGGCCACGCTCACGATCCCCATCACGGTTCTGCCGCCCGACAACCAGTCGCCCACGATGACCGGCGCCTCCATGAACGTCGCTCCGGGCGAGGATGCCGCGGCGCTCGACCTCGCCGCGCTCGCGACCGACCCCGATCCCGAAGACCAGGGCAACCTCACGTTCCGCATCAAGGGCTCGACGCCGCAGGGCATGACCGCCGAGGTCGAGGGCACCACGCTGCGCGTCTCGGCCGCCGCCGACACCCCGAAGGGAACGCGTGCGCTCCTCACGGTCACCGCCGATGACGGCGAGACCGAACCGGCCGAGGCCACGATCTCGGTGACGGTGACCGCGTCGACGCGCCAGCTCGCGAGCGCGAACGACGACGTCATCGAGCAGTCCGACCAGGGCTCGACCGAGTCTGTGGCCGTGCTCGCCAACGACGTCAACCCGTTCCCCGACACCCCGCTGAAGATCCAGAGCGCCGTCCCCGAGAGCGGGAAGGTGACGCAGGTCTCGGTCGTCGGTGATCGCGTCGAAGTGACGAGCGCCGACGATTACGTGGGCGTCATCGTCGTGCGCTACCGGGTGACGGATGCCACGAACGATCCCGACCGCGCCGTCGAGGGCCGCATCCGAATCACGGTCCAGGGGCGCCCCGACGCGCCCGGCAAGCCCGTCGTCTCGAGCGTGCAGAGCCGCACGGTTGTGCTCTCGTGGACGCCGCCGATCGACAACGGATCGCCCATCACCGGCTACACCGTGTCGTCGTTCGCGGGCGGCTACCTCAAGCAGTGCGCCTCGACGACGTGCACGCTCGACGGGCTCACGAACAACGTCGAGTACAACTTCACCGTCACCGCGACGAACAAGGTGGGCACCTCCGATCCTTCGCCGCAGTCCGAGACGGCGCGGCCCGACGTGCGCCCCGACACCCCCGCGCCGCCGACGCTCGCCTTCGGTGACCGGAGCCTGCGGGTCTCGTGGGTCGCGCCGCGGACGGAAGGCTCGCCCATCGAGTCGTACACGCTCGAGATCTCGCCCGCTCCGCCCTCCGGCATCGTGCAGAAGACGGGCGTCGCGGCGACGAGCCTCACGTGGGAGGGCCTCGAGAACGGCGTCGCCTATCAGGTGCGTGTGCGCGCCCACAACCGCGCACCCGAGCCGAGCGAGTTCAGCCCCTGGTCGGCGACGATGGTGCCCGCCGCGCCGCCGTCGGCGCCGAACGCGCCCACGACGACACTGCTCGACCCCGTCGGCCAGCAGGCGCAGATCCAGGTCAACTGGAACCAGCCGGCGAACAACGGCGATGCGATCTCGGGGTACGAGCTGCGCATCAAGCAGGGCGCGACCGTCGTCCGCACGGTGGCGGTGCCGGCCGGCCAGACGAGCCAGGCCGTCGTGGTCGACACCTCGACGACGAGCTACACCTTCGACGTGCGCGCGACCAACAAGGCCGGCCCGGGTCAGTACAGCCCCACCTCCGCACCCCGCCGCGGCGTGACCGCGCCCGGAGCGCCCACGGGCGTCGCCGCGAGCGAGGGGAACAACCAGGTCGGCGTGACCTGGACGGCGGGAGCGGCGAACGGCGCCGCCGCGGGCGAGATCCAGTACCAGTACTCGGTGGGCGGTGGCGGCTGGCGCAGCGACTGGGTCGCCGGCGGCACGAACGGGTCGGGCACGATCGGCAACGGCCAGGTCAACAACAACGGCACCTACACGATCCGGGTGCGCGCCGTGTCGACGGTCGACGGGTCGCAGTTCGCGAGCGGGGCCTCGAACACCTCGAACGCCGTCTCGCCGTACGGTCCGATCGGCAACCCCACGGCCCGGGCGAACGGCGGCGACCGCACGATCACGATGAGCTGGACCTCGCCCTCTCGCAACGGCCGCGACATCACGACGCAGATCAACACCGGCGACGGACGCGGATGGCGCACGGTCGCCGCGAACGGCAGCGAGAGCTACAGCGTCGGCTACAGCACGACGCGCACCCTCTCGGTGCGGACGACCGCGGCAGGGCAGACGACCACGGCATCCGACACGGCGACGAGCGACCCCAAGCCCGACCCGCAGGTGTGGGTCACGCGCGGCGCGCTCAACGCGGCGGCGGGGTGCGTCAACGGGTGCTACTACTTCGTCGTCAACTGGCGCAACGCCGAAGACATCGGATCGCGCACCGTCGCGTGCGAGTACGGCGGCGGACGCGTCGGCACGTACAACAACCCGGTCGACTTCAGCGGCGGCAGCGGATCGCAGCAGCTCAGCTGCTACCTCGGCGCCGACGGCTACGACGTCTGGGTCGACATCAACGGCTGGGGCGACACGGTCGACACCGAGAAACGCAACTGGCCACGAAATTAGCGGCCCACGCGGTTCACGTGGGCGGGCAGACACACCAGGCACAACAGGGAAGACAGCAGACATGAGCATGACACCGGAACAGGCGGCGTGGTTCCGCGACACCTTCACGCGCCTCGTCGACAACGTCGACCGCGCTCTCCTGGGCAAGCGCGAGGTCGTCGGCCTCGTGCTCTCGGCGATGCTCGCGGAGGGCCATGTGCTTCTCGAGGATGCCCCGGGCACCGGCAAGACGAGCCTCGCGAAAGCCCTCGCGGCATCCGTGCAGGGCACGTCGACCCGCATCCAGTTCACGCCCGATCTTCTGCCGTCGGATGTCACGGGTGTCACGATCTACGACCAGCAGAACCACCGCTTCGAGTTCCACCGCGGGCCGGTGTTCGCCTCGATCGTCCTCGCCGACGAGATCAACCGGGCATCCCCGAAGACGCAGTCGGCGCTGCTGGAGGTCATGGAGGAGTCGCGCGTCACCGTCGACGGCACGGCGCACGAGGTCGGTCGCCCGTTCCTCGTGATCGCGACGCAGAACCCGATCGAGCAGTCGGGCACGTACAAGCTGCCCGAGGCGCAGCTCGACCGGTTCATGCTGAAGATCTCGATCGGCTACCCGACCCTCGCCGTTACCGAGCGGATCCTCGTAGGCGCCGTCGACCGGAACCCCTCGGCATCCCTGTCGGCCGTCATCACGACCGGCGCCGTCGCTGACATGGCCGACCTCGCCTCGACCGTCCACATCGACCCCGCCGTCGCGCGCTACGCAGCGCAGCTCGTCGAGCAGACGCGCGCCTCGGATGCCACGCGTCTGGGCGTCTCGGTGCGCGGCGCGATCTCGATGATCCGCGTCGCGAAGGTGTACGCCGCGTCGCAGGGTCGCCACTACGTCATCCCCGACGACATCAAGACCCTCGCCGTGCCGGTGTGGGCGCACCGTCTCGTCCTCGACCCCGAGGCCGAGTTCTCCGGTACGACGGCGGAGACCGTCGTGCAGCGTGCGCTCGCCGCCGTCGAAGCTCCGCTCTCGCGAGCCGCCGGCTGATGAGCGCCGCACCCTCCGTCACCGACAGCGTCGAGGCGCCGAGCGAGCTCGATGAGCAGGGCGACGACACGTCGCTCGTCGCGCCGCGCGCTGCGACGCGTGCGGAGGTGTGGCGCGAGCGCGCGCAGACGTGGGGGCGGGTGGCCGCGGGCATCCTGCGCCGCATCCTCGAGGTGATCCGCCCGCTCGGCTGGGTGTTCCTGGTCGGAGCTGCCGTGCTGTGGTGGCTCGCGCTCGCGTTCGGGTGGAAGGAACTCCTGATCGCGGCGGTCGTCGTGACGGTCGTGATCGTGCTGAGTCTCGGGTTCCTCTTCGGCCGCACGACGTACGACATCGAACTCGACCTCACCCGCACGCGCGTCGTCGTGGGCGAGCGCGCGGTCGGCGGACTCACGCTCGTCAACCGGACGGCCCGCACGATCCTCCCCGCCGAGGTGGTGCTGCCGGTCGGCCACGGGCGCGGGGTGTTCCAGGTGCCGAGGCTCGGCCCGGGAGCCGAACACGAAGAGGTCTTCGCGATCCCGACGAGTGCGCGAGGCGTGCTCGAGGTGGGGCCGGTGAGCGTCCGCCGCGGCGACCCGATCGGGCTGTTCGAGCGCACGCACGACCGCCGCCAGGCGGTCGAGCTCTACGTGCACCCGCAGACGACCGCGCTCGACGGGCTCTCGCTCGGGCACCTGCGCGACCTCGAGGGACTCCCCGCGCAGCACCTCGCGCGCGACGACGTCTCGTTCCACGCGCTGCGCGAGTACCAGCCCGGCGATGACCTGCGGCACGTGCACTGGAAGTCGACGGCCCGCGTCGGCGAGGTCATGGTGCGCCAGTACGAAGAGACGCGCCGCTCGCACTTCGTCGTGGGGCTGTCGACGCATCCGGGCGAATACCGCGAGGCGGGGGAGTTCGAGCTCGCCATCTCGGCGGCGGGCTCGGTGGGGCTGCGCGCCCTGCGCGACTCGCGCGTGCTCGACGCGCGGACGCAGGATGGCCCCGTGCGCTCGCTGAGCCCGCGCCGCTTCCTCGACGAGCTGTCGCTGCTCGGCCACTCGCGCCCGCGCCAGGGCGGCATCGTCGCGCTCGCGGGAGCGATCGCCGCGCACGCCCCGCAGGCCGCCGTCGTCGTGCTCGTGACGGGATCGAAGGCGGATGCCGCGGAGCTGCGCCTCGCCTGCTCGCGCCTGCCCTACGGCGTCCGCTCGCTCGTCGTCGTCGCCGACGCGCGCACGGACGCCCCCGCCCTCAAGCGCATCGGCGAGGCCGACGTCGTCACCGTCGGCGCGCTCGACCAGCTGCCGCGCGCCGTGCGGAAGGTGCTCGCATGACCGGGCGCGCTCCGCGCGTCGTCGCGCTCGACCTCATCGCGACGGCGCTGCTGCTCGCCGTCACGGTCGTCGGGTTCTCGTCGAGCTTCGACGGCCCGCAGTACCTCGTCGCCGCCGTCGGTGGCCTCGCCCTCGGCCTCGGCATCGCCTACGCGGGCGCGCGCTGGCGGTGGGGCGTGCTGAGCCTCTCGGGCGCGACGCTCGGCGCCTACCTCGTCTTCGGCGGGGCGCTCGCCCTGCCGCATACGGCCCTCGTCGGAGTGATCCCGACCCTCGACACGCTGCGCCAGCTCGCCGTCGGCACCGTCACGTCGTGGAAGCAGCTGCTCACGACGGTGCCGCCCGTCGCGGCATCCGACGGGCATCTCATCGTCCCGTTCATCCTGCTGCTGGTCGGCGCCGTGCTCACAGGTTCGCTCGCGCTGCGCGCACGCCCCGCGGCGTGGGCGCTGCTGCCCGCGCTTGCGGTGCTCGTCGCGAGCATCCTGCTCGGCGTCGCGCAGCCGACCGCGCCGCTCGTCGAAGGCCTCGCGCTCGCCGCCGTCGCGGTCGTCTGGCTCGCCCTCCGGCACGCGTGGGACGGCGAGGGCGCGGCCGTCCGCGTCGAGTCGGCGGGAACCTCGGATGCCGCGTCGGTGCGCAGCTCGCGCCTGCGCCGGCTCGTCGCGGGCGGAGCCGTGCTCGCGGTCGCCGCCGGCGCGGGTATCGCGACCGCCGCGTTCGCCGCGCCGCCCGTGCCGCGCTACATCCTGCGCGACTTCATCGTGCCGCCCTTCGACATCACGCAGTACCCGAGCCCGTTGCAGTCCTACCGCGGCTACGTGCGTGACGACGCCGACACGACCCTGTTCACGGTGTCGGGCCTTCCCGAGGATGCCCGCGTGCGCCTCGCGACGATGGATGCCTACAACGGCATCGTCTTCAACGTCGCCGACGACGGCGCGGGCTCGTCGAGCGCGTTCACCCCGATCCGCTCCAACATGTCTCCGGAGGCCAAGGGCACCCCGGTCGAGCTGACGTTCGACATCGACGAGCTCACCGGCGTGTGGCTGCCCGATGTGGGGTCGGCGACGGAGTTCGACTTCGAGGGTTCGCGCGCGTCGGAGCTTGCCCGCTCGGCGCACTTCAACGATGCGACCGGAACCGCCGTCGTGCCCGCCGGCCTCGCGCCCGGCGACGAGTACACGCTTCGCACCGTCGTGTCGACGCTGCCGAGCGATGCGGCGCTCGCCGACGTGCCGTTCGCGGCACTGAAGATGCCGACGCAGGAGGGCATCCCCGAGAAGATCGCTGACCTGGCATCCAAAGCCACGGCCGATGCCGAGACGCCGATCGAGCGCGCCCGGGCGCTCGAGAGCTGGCTGCGCAGCGAGGGCTTTTTCAGCCACGGCCTCGAGGGCGACGTCATCTCGCTCTCGGGCCACGGCGCCAACCGCATCACGGCGATGTTCGCGAGCGACCAGCTCGTCGGCGACGACGAGCAGTACGCCGTCGCGATGGCGCTCATGGCGACGCAGCTCGGCATGCCCGCGCGGGTCGTGATGGGCTGGCATCCCAACAAGGATGATGAGCGCAGCGAGGTCTTCACGGCGACGGGCGACAACCTGCACGCGTGGGTCGAGATCGCCTTCGCGGGATACGGGTGGGTGCCGTTCGACCCGACGCCCGACGAAGACAAGGTCCCGAACGACCAGACGCCCAAGCCGCAGGCCAATCCCAAGCCGCAGGTGCTGCAGCCGCCGCCGCCCGCGCAGGAGCCCGCCGATCTGCCGCCCGCGATCGCCGAAGATCGCGAGCAGGATGACGAGCAGCCGAGCGGCATCGAGTGGCTCGGGCCGGTGCTGCTGTTCGGCGGGATCGGGCTCGGCATCGTGGCGCTGCTCGCCGCGCCGTTCATCGTCATGGGGGTAATCAAGGGCACCCGCCGCGCGCGCCGCCGCGCCGCTGCGCGCGCCGCCGACCGCATCTCGGGCGGCTGGGACGAGCTCGTCGACTCGGCCGTCGATCTGCGCGTTCCTGTCGCCGCGGGAGTGACCCGGGCCGAGAGCGCCGCGGCCGTCGGTGCCGCCTTCGACGAGTCTCGCGTCACCGCGCTCGCCGCGCGCGCCGACCTCGACGTGTACGGCCCGGATGATCCCGCGCAGGAGGACATCGACGCGTTCTGGCAAGAGGTGGACGATATCGTCGGGGGGATGAAGGAGTCCACGACGAGCTGGCAGCGCGTGCGCGCACGGCTGAGCCTGCGCTCGCTGCGCCGGAGCGGCGCGTTGCGCTGGCCGTGGACGCGCGCGGGCGCCACCGACGACGCGGGGGAGTCAGCGTGAGCGCGAGCCCCGGACCCTCGGCCCTGGTGCCGACCCTGCGACCGGCGGCGATCGGTCGCCGCGTCGGCGCGTACCTCATCGACGGCGGCGTGGCCTTCGTCATCCTGTTCGCGGCAGCGAGCGCGTTCGCCGGCATCTCGGTCACGACCGAGGGCGCCTTCCCGCTGGCCGTCGCGGGCCTGTGCGCCTATGCCGTGCTGGGCGCGTGGCTGGTCGTGTACACGCTCATGCAGGGCGGCGGCGGATCGCTCGGCATGCGCGCGCTCGGACTGCGATTGGGTCGCGAGACGGATGCCGGCGGCGCGGGCTCTGAGACAGCCGGCGCGGGGGCATCCGGGGCATCCGGGTCTGGGGCAGCCAGCGCGCCGGTCGGGTTCGTCAGCGCCCTCGTGCGAAACCTCATCTGGGGCCTCGGTGGGGCGATCGTCGTCGGAATGTTCTCGCCGCTGTTCGACGCGTCGCCGTGGCGGCGCGGCTGGCACGACAGGGTCTCGCGCACCGTCATGGCGGATGTCACCGGGCGTGGCGCCGTGGCGCCGCCCCTGGCATCCCGCGTCGGAGCGTCGGGTGCGCACGTCGGCGCGCCGGGTGCGCACGTCACAACTTCGGAGATCAGCAGTTCTGCGGACCCTAACCCGGCGCGTCGCTCCGAGAATGCGCAGATCTCCGAAGATATGGATGCCGCGGGGACGCCCGGATGGCCGCCGTCGGCGCACGGGCCGGCCATCCCGAACGTGCTTCCGCCCGCGCCGATCCTGCCCGTCGCGGAAGACACCGAGCTCGCGCGGTGGTCGGGGGCGCCTGTTGCGCCAGCGCGAACTCCGGTGCAGACCGCGGGATTGATCTCGTTCGTGCCCGGGATCTCCGACCCTGCCCTGCTCGACGCTCCGCCGGCCGAGTCGGCGCCCGGCATCCCCGTCGTCGATGCCCCGTCGGCAGCGCCCGTGGCGCCCCCGGCCCCCGCGCACTCGACCCCCGCGACCCCCGCGCCTTCGGCCGCGCCCGCGACACCCGCGACACCTGCCCCGGTCATGCCGCCGGCGCCACCGGCATCCGTTCCTGCTCTGGACGACCCGCTCGAGCAGACGCGGCTGTCGACGGGCGAGCGGCCCGTCGCGCGGCTCGTCTGGGATGACGGCACCCGTCAGGCGCTCTACGGGCGCACGCTCTTCGGCCGCAATCCCGCGCCCGAGACGGGGGCGATGGTCTCGCCCGTCCGCGACGAGACGCTGTCGCTGTCGAAGACGCACTTCGAGCTGGTGCCGGATGGGTCGGGCACGGCGGCGGATGCCGGCGGGCCTGGCGGGTCCGGCGCAGTCGGCGGGTCGGGCACCGAGCGCGCCCTCTGGGTCATCGACCGGCATTCGACCAACGGCGTCGTCATTCGCCGCGGCGCGCAGCGTCAGACGGTGAGCCCGGGCGAACGCACCCGTGTGCGCGGCGGCGACGTGCTCGAGTTCGGCGACCGGCATGTGACCGTCGAGGTGGCGCCGTGACCGAATCGCCGATTGTCGTGCGCGCGGGCGCGGCAAGCCACACCGGGCTTCGCCGCCGCGTCAACGAGGACTCCTACCTCGCCGCGTCGCCGCTGTTCCTCGTCGCCGACGGCATGGGCGGCCACGACGCGGGCGACCGCGCGAGCGCCGCGGTCGTCGCGGAGTTCGAGCTGCTGGCGGGCGCGCCGAGCCTCGGCATCGACGACGTGCGCGCGGCGCTTCGCCGCACTCGCGCGCGGGTCGAGGCGATCGCGGGCGACGGCCGCGCCGCCGGGACGACCCTCACGGGCGTCGTCATCGCCGAAGTCGGCGGCATCGGATACTGGCTCACCGTCAACGTCGGCGACTCACGCACCTACCGCTTCGCAAACGGCCTGCTCGAGCAGATCAGTGTGGACCATTCCGTCGTGCAGGAGCTCGTCGACGCGGGCGTTCTCACCGGCGCCGAGGCCGGCACCGACAGCCGCCGCAACGAGATCACCCGCGCGATCGGTGCGGGCAGCGACGGCCAAGCGGACTACTGGATGGTTCCCGCCGAGCCGGGCGACCGCATCCTCGTGTGCTCGGACGGCCTGTCGGGCGAGCTCAGTGCGGCGCAGCTGCGCGGCATCCTCGATGACGAATCCGATCCGCAGGATGCCGCGACCCGCCTCATCCACGAGGCGCTGCTGCACGGCGGCCGCGACAACGTGACGGCCATCGTCGTCGACGCGCTCGCGGTGAGCGGCAACGACGACGACGTGTTCGACACGGCGCCCGCCGGCGCTCGTAGCGCTGACGGCGACACCCGTCCCCGCGTGGAAGGAACGTCATGAGCGGCGATGCACAGGTGCACTATCGCCCCGCGCGGGGCGGCGGGTGGTGGGTCGCCGTCGAGGGCGCGGCGCTCGCGCTGCTCGCCCCCGACGTGACCGAGCGAACCGCGGATGCCGTCTGGCGCCGCGTCGGCGACGGCGGAATCGGCGCCGTGCTCGACGCGCTCACGGGAGCGTTCGGCACGTCGCTCGCGGCGATCCCCCCGTTCGCGCTCGCCGTCGCCGAGCCCACGGGCTTGCGCGTCGCTGTCCGCGGCCCGATCGAGGTCATCATCGACACCCCGGAGGGCACGCAGGCGGTCACCGGCGAGAGCGTCGCGACGTGGGCGGAGCGCTTCGTCCCCGCGGCGACCCGAGTCACGATCGCGCCGGAGGGCGGAGCCGCCGAAGACGCCGCCGTCCCCGTGCGCTCGGGCGTCGTCGTCGCCGATCTCGTCGTCGCGACCCTCGGTGTGGGTGTGGGTGTGGGTGCGGGTGCGGGTGCGGGTGCGGGTGCGGGTGCGGGTGTCGGTGTAGGTGCGGGTGTGCCGGCTGCCGCTGGTGCGGGTGTCGGTGTGGGTGCGCCGGCTGCCGCTAGTGCTGTTGTCCCCGCCGCGCCTCCGGCATCCGCGGCCTCCGCATCCGCGGCATCCGCACCCGAGCCCCCGGCATCCGTCGTCACATCTTCGGAGATCGACAGTTCCTCGGACGCCAACGCGGCGCAGGTCTCCGAAAAAGTGCAGATCTCCGAAGAAGCGCATGCTCAGGATGCCGCGGGTGTCGGCGGCACGACGGCGACCACGACCGCAGCGGGCGACTCCGCTGACACGTGGCTGCCCGAGACCGAGGCGCCTCCCGTCGACGAGTACGACCTGCTGTGGGGCGAGACGGTCGCGCGGCCCGTCGCCGCGGCGGCGATTGCGACCGCGACGGCAGAGGACGAGGGCGAGGATGCCGGGCATCCCGCCCCCGCTGCGCGCAGCACAACGTCGGAGATCTCCACATCTTCGGACGCAAACCCGGCCGCAGGCTCCGAAGAAGTGCAGATCTCCGAAGAACTGCCGACGGATGCCGGCGCCGCAAGCCCCACCCCCACCCCCACCCCCGCCGCGCTCGGCGACCACGACGGCGCGACGGTGTCGGTGGCCGAGGCGCGGGCGCTGCGCGCCGCGGAGCGCGAGCACTACGAATCCACCGACAACGTCCCGGGCCGCAGGCCCGCGCGGGGCCGGATCGTGCTCTCGTCGGGGCGGGTAGTCGAGCTCGAACGACCGGTCGTGATCGGCCGCCGGCCCAAGTCGACTCGCACGTCGGGGTCCGAGTTGCCGACCCTCGTCGCCGTCGACAGCCCCGAGCAGGACATCTCGCGCAGCCACGTCGAGATCCGCGCCGAGGGTGAGCACGTGCTGGTCACCGACCTGCACACGACGAACGGCACGATCCTGCTGCGCGGCGGTGCCGACCCCGTGCGCTTGCACCCGGGCGAGCCGACGATGGTCGTCGACGGCGATGTGCTCGACCTCGGCGACGGCGTGACCGTGACCTTCGAGGACCTCGCGTGAGCGCCAAGCGGCCGCCCGCGCCGCCGCCCGCGCTCGCCGGCTTCACCTACGTCGACGTGCTCGGCTCGGGCGGCTTCGCCGACGTCTACCTCTACGAGCAGCACCTTCCACGTCGCCGCGTCGCCGTCAAGGTGATGCTCGAAGGGCGGATGACGGGGGATGCCGTCGAGCAGTTCGCCGCCGAGGCGAACGTCATGGCGCTGCTGTCGACGCATCCCGCGATCGTGACGATCTACCAGGCGGGGGTGTCGGACGACGGTCGTCCGTACCTCGTGATGGAGTACTGCTCGCGCCCGAACCTGCAGGTGCGATCGCGCTCCGCAGCGCTGTCGGTGGCAGAGGCGCTGCGGGTCGGCATCCAGGTCGCGGCGGCCGTCGAGACTGCGCATCGCGCTGGCATCTTGCATCGCGACATCAAGCCCGCGAATATTCTCGTAACGGAATACAACCGCCCGGCGCTTACCGACTTCGGCATCGCGACGACGGCCGAGGCAGATCAGTCGTCGGGTGGCATGTCGATTCCGTGGTCGCCGCCGGAGGCGTTCGGCGACGGACCGGGGTCGGGTGTCGCGTCGGACGTCTACGCGCTCGGCGCCACCGTCTACACGCTGCTCGCCGGCCGGTCGCCGTTCGAGATCCCGGGGGGACGCAACGGCGGCGCCGATCTGATTCAGCGCATCGAGTCGCAGCCGCTCGCCCGCATGGACCGGGCCGACGTGCCGCCGTCGCTGCAGGCGGCGCTGGAGCGGGCGATGGCGAAGCGCCCCGGCGATCGCTTCGAGTCGGCGATCGCGTTCGGCCGCGCGTTGCAGCGCGTGCAGATCGAGCTGGCGCACTCGGTCACCCCGATCGACATCCTCGATGACGCCGCCCCCACCGATCAGGGCGACGACGCCGAGGGCGAGCTCACCCGCGTGCGCGGGATCGTCAGCATCGAACCGCACACCAACCCTGCCGCCGGACCCACCGCACAGCGCGAGCAGACCCGCGGCACGGAGCAGATTCCGGCGCAGGATCGTCCGCAGTACGACCCTCCCGCGGATGCCGGGGCGGAGCCCCTCGCAGACACCGGTGAGCGAACGGTTCTGCGCGGCCCCGTGTCGATCGCTCCCGACGACACTCGCAGCAACCGCGCCCCGGTCGAGATCGGGCGGGCGGGCGCTCCCGCCTCAAGCCTCGCCACAACGCCCGCAACGCCGGCAGCGCCCGCAGCGCCCGCGCCGCCGCCCGCGCCCGCTCACGCCCCACCCGCCACCGCGACCCCGCGGTCCCGCCGCGGCCTGTGGATCGGGTTGTCCGTCGCCGCGGCCGTGATCGTCCTTGTCGGCGTCGCCGCCGTCGCGGGGCTCTTCCGCCCGCCCGCGCCGGCTCCCGTGAACACGGCATCCGTCGCTCCGCAGGATCCGGTCGATGATCTCGTGCCCGCCGTCGAAGGCCTCGCGGGCACGGTGCAGGGCGCGAACGTCGTGTTCACCTGGACGAACCCCGACCCCGAACCGGGCGACGGCTACATCTGGTATCCGTACACGCTGCAGGGCAACGGCACGGCCGCGCGCATCGACCAGGCGACCGTGACCCTGCCGGCCGATCCCGGCGGCACCACCTGCATCAGCGTGACCCTCGTGCGCGCCGACGCGAGGTCGAGCAAAGAGATCCGAGAGTGCACCCCGTGAGCGACGTCGAAGACACTGTCCCGCCCGCATCCGGAGGAACAGCGGATGCCGCGGCGAGCGATCTGACCGTCGAGTTCGCGGGGGAGTACTTCACGGTCGCCCCCGGCACCCGCTTCACGATCGGGCGCGAGGGTGATCTCGCGATCGACGAGAACCGGTTCCTGCACCGGCACTTCCTGTCGATCGAGCAGTCGGGCGGGCTGTGGTGGCTCGTGAACATCGGCAGTCGCCTGTCGGCGACCGTCACCGACACCGAGGGGCGCGTGCAGGCGCAGCTCGCTCCCGGCGCGCGCCTGCCGATCGTATTCGGCGTGACGACGGTCGTCTTCAGCGCAGGCCCGACGACGTATGAGCTGTCGGTGCACACGGCGCAGCCGGCGTTCCGCGAGACGCGTCGCGAAACCCTCGACGGCGAGTCGACGATCGGCGCGGTGCCGCTCACTCCGAGCCAGAAGATCATCATCGTCGCCCTCGCCGAGCCGGTGCTGCGCCGCGAGGGCACGGGCATGAGCGAGTTGCCGAGCTCGGCCGCCGCCGCGCAGCGCCTCGGCTGGACCCTCACGCGCTTCAACCGCAAGCTCGACAACGTGTGCGACAAGCTCGACCGGCAGGGCGTTCCGGGCCTGCGCGGCGGAGTCGTGTCGTCGGCGACGAACCGCCGTGTGCGCCTCGTCGAGTACGCTGTCTCGTCGCGCATCGTCACGCGCGACGACCTGCCGCTCCTCGATCAGCCCGAGAGCCTGTCCGACGGCCTGTCCGACGGCCAGTCCGGCGGCCGGTCCGACGGCGCGAACGACGACGCGAACGACGACGGAATCGACGTCGCATGAAGCTGCGCACGACGTTCGTCCGCCCGGGCGGCGAGCCCGAAGACCTCGTCATCACCGCCGATGCCGATGCGACGGTCGGGGACCTCGCGCAGACGATCGCCGAGCTCGACCCGCGCCGCGCGGGAACGCCCGCCGCGCACGAGGTGACCCTCGAAGCGTTCGGCACGATCGCACAGGGCCCCGGTGAGGTGCTGGATGCCGCGGCGAGCATCGCGCACGTGCAGTTGGGCGCGGGCTCGGCGGTGCGGGTCGTCCCTGCGGGCTATCAGCCTCGCCAGTCGCTCGGCGAGGTGCGGATCGTCTCGGGCCCGGGTGCCGGCACGACGGTGCCCCTGACCCGAGCTGTCGTGGTGATCGGCCGCGATCCCGCGTGCGACATCGTGCTCGACGACCCGCTCGTCTCGAAGCGGCACGCGCGCCTCGAGGTGGGCCAGGGGCGGGCCGAGCTGATCGACCTGAACTCGGCCAACGGCATCCTCGTCGATGGCGCGCCGGTAACCTATCTCACCGCCGCCGACGGCGAGATCGACGCCGTGCTCGGCGACACCCGCGTACAGATCTCGACGCGCACGGATGCCGCGGCACCCTCCACGTGGCGGCAGGTGCCGTTCGTGCGCTCGCCGCGCGTCGAGGCGCGCTACCTCGGCGAGGAGCTGCCGGGCACCGATCTGCCCGCCCCGCCCGCCCCACAGATGTTCCCGTGGCTTGCGATGATCGCGCCCGTGCTCATGGGCGCCGTGCTGTTCGCCGTCATGCGCAACCCGATGGCGCTCGTGTTCGTCGCGGCATCCCCTCTGCTCATGCTGGGCACCTGGGTGACGACGCGGCTGCAGGCCAAGGCCCAGCTCGATCGAGACAAGCAGCGGTTCGAAGAGCAGCTGGAGCGGCTGACGAGCCGCCTGGAGTCGGAGCGCGAGACCGAGCGCACGGTTCGCCGCGGCGAGGTGCCCGAGCTCGATCCGATCTGCGCCGACGCGCTCGCCGCAGGTCCGCTCGTGTGGACTCGCCGCCCCGAGCACTGGTCGTTCCTGCACCTGCGCCTGGGCGACGGTACCGCCCCGAGCCGCAACAAGGTCGCCGAGTCGAGCAAGCGCGACGCCGCGATCCCGTCGTATGTCGAACGCCTCGACGAGGCGGTCGCGGCGTTCGTCGACGTCGATGACGTGCCGATTCTCGAGTCGCTTACGGAGGCCGGCGCGCTCGGCATCGCGGGTGAGCCGGCCCGCGTCGCCGATACCGCTCGTGCCCTGCTCGCGCAGACGGCGGCCCTGCACGCGCCGTCGGACGTGCACCTCGCGGCGTTCGTCGGCCCGTCGTCGCGCGACGCGATCGCGGGCCTCAAGTGGCTACCGCACACGTGGGCCGCGGAAGACGCGCTCGGCACCGCGCCGATCGCCGACAACGCGGCGACCGGCTCGCGTCTGCTCGCGCGCCTCGAAGAGCTCGTCGACACCCGCACGAAGCAGCTGCGGCGCCTGCGCGCGCTCAAAGCGACGGATGCCGCGACCGCGGCCGGGGCCGATGTCGGCGAGTCGAGCGGCCGCGAAGAGGAGGTGCCGCTCCCCGCGATCGTCGTCGTGATCGCGCCGGATGCCGCGGTCGATCGCGGCCGGCTCATCCAGCTGAGCGAGCGGGCGGCGGGCAGCGGCATCCTGCCGATCTGGCTCGCGGCCCGCACCGAGGCCCTGCCGGCGTCGTGCCGCACGTGGGTCGAGGTGCCCGCCGACGCCGCTGCGAGCGCACACTTCGTGCGGCTCGGCACCGTGATCGCGCCGCTGCGCGTCGAGGCGCTCGATGCCGCGCGCTTCGACGTCGTCGCTCGCGCGCTCGCCCGCATCACCGACCTCGGCGACATCGCGGAGGATGCCGGAGATGTGCCCCGCACGATCTCGCTCGTGCAGCTGCTCGGCCCCGAGATGGCCACGAGCGCGGATGCCGTGATCGACCGCTGGACGCAGAATGCGTCGATCCGCGCGACCCGCTCGGGCACCGGCTACCAGCCGAAGTTGCGCGCGCTCGTCGGCCAGGGCGCGCAGGGGGCGTTGCACCTGGACCTGCGCCAACAGGGTCCGCACGCCCTCGTCGGAGGGACGACCGGGTCGGGCAAGAGCGAGTTCCTGCAGGCGTGGGTGCTCGGCATGGCAGCGGAGTACAGCCCCGAACGCGTCACGTTCCTCTTCGTCGACTACAAGGGTGGGTCGGCGTTCGCCGACTGCGTGCAGCTGCCGCACTGCGTCGGCCTCGTCACCGACCTGAGCCCGCACCTCGTGCGCCGTGCGCTGACGAGCCTGCGGGCGGAGCTCCACCACCGTGAGCACCTGTTCAACCGCAAGAAGGCGAAGGACCTGCTCGAGCTCGAGAAGGCCGCCGACCCCGACGCCCCACCCGCGCTCGTGCTCGTCATCGACGAGTTCGCCGCGCTCGCGAAAGAGGTGCCCGAGTTCGTCGACGGCGTCGTCGACATCGCCCAGCGCGGGCGCTCCCTCGGCATCCACCTCATCATGGCGACGCAGCGACCGGCGGGAGTCATCAAAGACAACCTGCGCGCCAACACCAACCTGCGCGTCGCGCTGCGGATGGCGGATGAGTCCGACTCCGACGACGTCATCGGCTCGAAAGAGGCGGCGCTGTTCGACCCCGGCATCCCCGGTCGCGGCATCGCGAAGACCGGCCCCGGGCGCATGAGCCTGTTCCAGTCGGCGTACTCGGGCGGATGGAGCCTGCGGGCCGAGCCCGAGGCATCCGTCGAGATCCGTCCGTTCCGCCTCGGTGACGCGCCCGCGTGGGAGAAGCCGCAGACGGGCGAGGCGAAGGTCGAGACCGAGGACCTCGGCCCGAACGACCAGCAGCTACTCGTCGCCCGCTTCGGGGATGCCGCGCAGCTCGCCCGCATCGCGCCGCCGCGCCGCCCGTGGCTCGATGAGCTCGCGGCGACCTTCGACCAGACGAAGCTGTCGCAGCGCACCGACGCCCGGCTCGTGATGGGCGTCGTCGATGTGCCCGAGCGTCAGGATCAGGTGCCGTTCTTCTTCGAGCCCGACACCGAGGGGCACCTCGCGATCTTCGGCACGGGCGGATCGGGCAAGTCGGTCACGCTGCGCACCCTCGCCGTGTCGGCGGGCATCACGCCGCGCGGCGGCCCCGTGCACGTGTACGGGCTGGATGCCGCGACCGGGGGCCTGCGCATGCTCGACGCGCTGCCGCACGTGGGCGCCGTCATCTCGGGCGACGACACGGAGCGCATCGAGCGCCTGTTCGGGCTGCTGCGCGCCGAGCTCGACCGCCGCGGCGACGCGTACGCCGCGGCCGGCGCGTCGACGCTCACCGAGTACCGCTCGCTCGCGGGCACGCCCGACGAGCCGCGCATTCTGCTGCTCGTCGACGGGTTCCCCGCGTTCCGGGCCGCGTTCGAGGGCATCCCCGGGCGCGCCGAGGCCTATCGCGCGTTCCAGCAGGTGCTGACCGACGGGCGTGGCCTCGGCATCCATGTCGCGCTCACGGCCGACCGCGGGCAGAGCGTGCCGACGTCGCTGCAGGCGATGATCCAGCGCCGCGTCGTGCTGCGGATGGCCGACGAAGACGGCTATGCCCTGCTCGGGGTGCCGCGCGACGTGCTGTCGCCGACGTCGCCCCCGGGGCGCGCGATCATCGACGATCACGAGGCGCAGATCGCCGTCATCGGCGGCACTCCCTCGACGAAGGACCAGTCGATCGCGATCGAGCGGATGGCCGAGGCGATGGTCCGCCGCGGCACGGCCGAGGCGCCCGCGATCCGGTCGCTGCCGACCGAGTACTCCGCCGATGTGCTGCCCGCGACGACTCCGACGGGGGTTGCGATCGGGCTCTCCGACCTCGATCTCGGGCCGTTCGGGATCGAGCCGACCGGCACGTTCATCGTCGCCGGCACGCCCGGTGCGGGCCGCTCGAACGCGGCCGCGGCGATCGCGCTGCAGACCGTGCGGGCCTTCCCCGAGACGCCCGCGTTCTACATCGGCGACCGGCGCTCGCCGGTGGCATCCGCGTTGCACTGGAAGGCGACGGCCGAGACCGGTTCGGCCGCGATGGCGGTCATGACCGCTGTCGAGGAGGCCGCGGATGCCGTCGCCGACGGCGGTGCGGTGCCGCTGGTCGTGCTAGAGGGCATCGGCGAGTTCGCGTCGTCGATCATCGAGATGAACCTGTCGGCGCTCATCAAGCGCGCCGGGCGCGGCGAGGTGTTCTTCGTCGTCGTCGGGGAGCTCAGCGAGTGGACGACGAACTTCGGCCTGCTCGGCGAGATCAAGTCCGCCCGGCGCGGGGTCGTGCTGCAGCCCGAGACGATCGACGGCGAGGTCGTCCTGAAGACTCCGTTCCCGCGGCTTGTGCGCGGCGAACTTCCCGTGGGACGCGGCATCCTGGCGCATCGCGGCAAGACCGTGCGCATTCAGTTTCCGCTCGTCGCGGCGGATGGGTAGTGCTCCCCATGTGCAGATGATGCGCACTCGCCTATCGTCGATCTCGACAAGACTCCCCGGTCAACCGGCCGGGAACAACTGGAAGGGGGCCTCTCATGGCCAATCTGAATGTCACCTACGACCAGATGAACAGCGCCGCGGGGCGTCTGCGCGATGGTCAGAGCGAGCTCGAGGCCAACCTGCAGCGTCTGCGCCAGCTGGTCGCGCAGCTCGTGCAGGACGGCTTCACCACCACCCGCGCGTCGGGCGCGTTCGACGCGTCGTACACCGAGTTCACGACGGGTGCGACGAAGACCGTGCAGGGCATCGAGGGCATGGCGTCCTTCCTCGAGAAGGCCGCTCAGGCCCTGCAGTCCACCGACGAGCAGCTCGCCAGCCAGCTCGGCCAGTAAGCCGCGCGCCGAAGAGGCGGTCTCCCGGGTCCCCACCCGCGAGGCCGCCTCTTCGCGTTGCCGGAGCCCGGGCGCCCGCCGCCGCTCCCTTGTTCGGTGATTGAGTAGCCGCCTGAGGCGGCGTATCGAAATCACGGCGCGGCGACTCGCTCACCCGCAGCGCACTCGCCCGCTCGACGTCAGCGCGTGCCCGTCAGAACGGCGCCGGCCCTGAGTCGTGGACGAGTGCGGGCATGAACGCGATAGGTGGTGCGGGTGCGTCTTCGCGGTAGATGCGGCCGGTGGGTGAGGTCCATTCGAGGACGCCACCCTTCAGTTGTCGGACCCGCCAGAGGGTG
>QFPM01000020.1 GCA_003248655.1 Microbacterium sp. | reverse complement strand
ACCCGAGGAGGTGAGCATCCCCGAACTCACTGCGGCATAATCAGAACAACTGACCCGCACGGTGTTGAGAAACTCCACCACTCAGCGGGACGTCACCCCACTCAGCGGGACGTCACCCATGTGCCCCGCGCGCGGGGGGTGAGTTCCCAGACCCGCGCGCGGGCGTTGAGTGGGCGCGTTCGCGGGGTATCGGGCATCCATTTCCTAGGTTTGCGCCCATCGAACGTGAGTTTGGGGTGGTGAGTACCTCATGGGCCAGGGCTCCCCGGCGCGGGGGTTGAGTGGGCGCGTTCGCGGGGTATCGGGCATCCATTCCCTGGGTTTGCGCCCAGTCAATGTGGGGATGGGGGCGTCGCCGAGGGGGCAGGGGCAGGGGCAGGGGGCGGGGCTCAGGGGGAGAGGGAGGGGGTGCGGCGGATGCCGAACTCGTGTTGCAGGGCGCTTCGCGCCGCGAACCAGCCCGACTGGCCGTGGACGCCGGGGCCGGGCACCGTCGACGCGCCGCACAGGTAGACCCCGGGCAGGGGCGTCCGCCACGGGTCGAGGCTGAGCACGGGGCGAGCGAGCAGCTGCCGCATCGTCGCCGCGCCGGCGGCGATGTCGCCGCCGATGTAGTTCGGGTTGCGCTCGGCGAGCTCGGCGGCAGTCTCCGCATGCGACGCGATGATCACGTCACGGAACCCCGGGGCAAACTCCTCGATCGCGCGGATGACGGCATCCGTCTGGTCCACGGTCGACCCGGTCGGGACGTGCGTGTACGTCCACAGGGCGTGACCGCCGGCGGGCGCCCGCGTGTCATCGAACACCGACGGCTGCGAGACGAGCACATAAGGGGATGCCGCGTGCCGACCCGCGAGCACCTCGCGCTCGCCCGCCGCGATGCGCGCCCGCGTGCCCCCGACGTGGAGCGTGCCCGCGCGCGCGAGTCGTTCGTCGCTCCAGGGGACCGGCCCCGACAGCGCGAACTGCACGGTCGAGGCGCCGGCGCCGTAGCGGAAGCGCTCGAGGCGTCGGCGGTAGGCCGCCGGCATCCGTGCGCCGGCCAGCCGGATGAGCGCGCGCGGAGTCACGTCGAGGATGACGGCGCGCGCCGACAGCTCGTCGAGCGAGCTGACCTCGTGGTCGGTGACGATCTCGCCGCCGTGGGCACGGAGGTCGTCGGCGAGCGCGTCGGAGATCGCCTGCGACCCGCCGCGCGGGATCGGCCACCCGCCGGCGTGCGCGTGTGCCTGCAACGCGAGGCCCGCGGCTGCGCCGACCAGGCTCGGCTGCCGCGCGATGGCGTGCGCCGCGACGCCGGTCAGCATCGCGGGGGCGACCTCGCCCTCGAACCCGGCGTTCCACAGGGGGCTTCCCTGCGCGAGCGCGCGCAGCCCGAAGCGGGCCGTGACGATCGGATGCGGCGGCACCCGCAGCAGCGACGACCCCGTGAATCGTGCGACCTCGAGCGAGTGCTCGGCGAGCGGCGCGAGCAGGCGGCGGTAGGCGGCGCCGTCGCGGCCGAGCCCGTCGACGGTTCGGTCGAGGTCGCGGTACGCGATGCCCGATCCGCCGTCGGATGCCGCGAGCGGATGCCCGAACGACACCTCCGGCGTCAGGAACTCGACGCGTCGCGCCAGCCCGAACGCGCGGAAGAAGGGCGACGCGACGGCCAGCGGATGCACCGCCGAGCAGGTGTCGTGGCGAAACCCGGGCGCGACGCTCTCGCGCGTGCGCGCGCCGCCGCCGAGCTGCGCCATCCGCTCGTAGACGCGCACCGACAGGCCCGCGCGGGCGAGGGTCACCGCGGCGGAAAGGCCGTTCGGCCCCGAGCCGACGATCTCAACATCGGTCATCGGCTGGCCCCGCGGTCGGCGTCCGCGTCCGGTTCTGCGTCGCCCTCGCGCCCACCGCGACCGGCGGCGGCCGCGGCATCCGTCGCCTGAGCGACGTCGGCGACGGCATCCGGGGCCGGCGTACCGTCGGCGGGGTCGGGCACGGTCGGCCGCGCGGTCTTCTCGCCCGCCGCACGCTCGCGCCGCCGCCCCTCGGCCAAGAACGCCAGCCGGAGCAGAGTCTCCTCGTTGCGCCAGTGCAGCAGCGGTGCCCACACGAACCGGGGCAGGAGCGCCCCCACGCCCCCCACCGGCTCTTCGCCCATGCGCACGACGCACCCGTCACCGCGCGGCTTGACCTCGATGACGACGACGGCGCGCCCGAGAGGCCCCGCCTTCGCGCGCAGACGTACGCGGTGCGGCGGCGACCACTCGACGAGCTGCGTGTCATCGTCGAACAGCACCGGCCACGCGCCGAGCGAGTGGTGCAGGTGGGCGCCCTCCGCCGGCCACTCCGGATCCACGCCTCGCATGCGCGATGCGCCCACGACCCACGCCGGATACAGCCATCCGTCGCCGAGCACGGCGAACACGTCGTCGGGCGTGCAGTCGAACAATCGGACACTGGCGGTCGCCATCGGGCCTCCTCGGCGGACTCGGCGGACTCGGCGGTTTCCTCGATGGTAGGCGAGCGGGCGTTACGCGGCGGAGGGGTTGACGCAGGATGCCCGGGCGGCCAGCGCCCGATCAGGCGACGCCGGCGGCCTCGATACGCCCGGTGAGCTCGGGGTGCCCGGTGAGCTCGGGGTGCCCGGCGAGCAGCCGCTCCTGCTCGCGCCACGAGAGTCCCGCGATGCTCAGCACCACTCGCACGACGACGGCGGCCGCGTCGCTCGTCGTCAGGCGCAGCTCGCGAAGGGTCGCCCGCGCCGTCTCTTCGATCAGGAACGCGAGGAGCTCGGGGGGCAGGTCGCCGCGGAACGCCCCCGACGCAACGCCCTCGTGCGTGAGCTCGCGCGCCCGGCGACGCAGCGGCGCGAGCGCGCGGACCGTCCCCGCGACGTGCGCGTCGTCGAGAGCGATGTTCGCCGTCGCGCGCACGGCGGATGCCTCGCGCCACAGCCGCACGGCCATCTGCGCGAGCGCGACGCGCGGGTCGGGGTCGTCGACTTCCTCCGCGATGGCGTTGAAGCGACCCGCCCCGACGGCGATGATCTCGCGCACCAGGCTCTCGCGGTCGGCGAAGTGCCCGTACAGCGCGCGTCGAGAGAGCCCCGCGGCGTGTGCGATGGCATCCAGCGAGGCGTGAGGGTCGGTGGCGAGCATCGACTGCGCGGCGGCGAGCAGTGCCGCACGGTTCGCGGTCGCGTCGCGCCGCCGTGAGGCGGGGGCCGCGAGGGGGCTCATGCCGGCATCCTTCTCATCGGGTCATCCCATCAGCTTGGTGGATTCGAGGGCTTCGACGAGCCCACGGTTGAACGAAATGAGCGGTCGGCGTAGCACGAGGCCGAGGAGCAGCACGGGCACGATGAACGCCGCCAGCAGGCCGAGCGAGATCCAGAAGTCGGCGCCGTACACGCCGGCGATCGCGGAGCGCATCGCGGCGATCGCGTGGGTTGCCGGCAGGAACGGACTGACGCTCTGGAACCACTGCGGAAGCATCTCGAGGGGGTACGCGCCGCCCGCGCCCGAGACCTGAATGACGAGCACGAGCACCGCGAGCGCCTTTCCGGCGTTGCCGAACGCGACGACGAGCGTGTAGATGAGCAGCGTGAACACGAGCGATGTCACCCACCCGGCCAGCACGAGGAGGAACGGATGCGCGGGCTCGATCCGCACGAACAGGATGAGCCCGAGCGTGACGAGCGTGCTCTGCGCGAGCCCCGCGAGAGCGAAGATCCCGTAGCGACCGAGGTACTTCTGCGTCGGGGAGAGGTCGTCGAAGCCGGGCACCGCGCCGCGCTTCACGTCGACGCGGATCGCGACCGTCATGAGGAGCGCCCCCACCCACAGCGCGAGCGCGGTGTACAGCGGCGCCATGCCCGCGCCGAAGCTCACGATGGGGAAGACGGCGGTCCGGTCGACGCGCACCGGCTCCGCCAACGACGTCGCGAGCGCGCTCGGGTCGGAGCCGATCGCTTCGCTCAGCGCGCTGAGGTCGCCCGTGTCGGCAGCCTTCGCGATGGCTTGCTGCACGCCGTCGAGCTTGTCGGCCGACGCGCCGAGGGCCGTCGCGAGGTCGCTCGTCATGGCCTCGGCCCCCTGCAGCACGGAGCGCACCGAGCCGGACGACGAGGTGAGCGCTCCGGATGCCTGGGCGAGATCTCCTCTGATCGACGTCACGTCATCCTGGATCTGCGCGAGCGTCGCCGCGAGCTGGTCGAGCTGCGGTTTGAGCGAGCCGGTGTACGAGTCCTCCGCGCTGCGCAGGGCCGCGGCGGCCTGTGCGATGAGGTCGTTGACCTTCGCGTGCGACGCCTGCGCGTCGGCGTTGCCGGCGGTGATGTCGGATGCCGCCTTCACGAGCTCGTCGTGTACGGCCTGCTGCCGGGTGATCGAGCGGTCGAGCCCGGCGACGACCTCATCGAGCGCCGGCTGTGTCGCGGGCGGCAGCTGCGGGCGCACCTCGTCGACGAGCGTCGTCCGCAGGGCCTGCGCGGCGCCGATCTGCTGCTGCACGCGATCGGCGAGCGTCAGGAGGGTTGCCGACTGGCTCGCGGTGAGCGTGTCCATGCTCTCGTAGAGCTGATCGACGCTGTCGCCGACGGCTTCGTATCCCTGGGCGGTCTGCTCGAGCGCGATGCCGATGGACGATGTCGCCGACTGGAGAACGTCGGCGAGGTCGCCCGCTGCCGCGATGCCGCCGCCCGCGACATCCGCGGCGTCTCCGAGCGAGGCGCCCGTTCCGGTGATGAGCGCGGACGCGCTGTCGACGAGAGGGATCGTGCCTTGAACGAGCGTCGTGAACATGTCGGCGGTCTGCGCGCCCGCGCGCAGCTGGGTCGCGACGCCGCTGACGCGCGCCTCGATGCGGGCGAGCGCGGCCTGCGTGTCGCCGTCGGTGAGGTAGTCCGACAGCGACGAGATGAGGCTGAGCGCGACGTCGCTGAGCGTCTCGGTGAAGACCTCGCTGATCTGCGCCGAGACGCCGGTGGCGCCCTGCCCCGTGATCTTGGGCGCGAGGGCGTTCTTCTTCTCGTTGGTGTAGTACGCCAGCTGGGTGCGCTGCGCGCCGTCGGCGTAGAACGTCAGCATGTCCTTGCTGAAGCTCGGCGGCAGGATGATCGCGGCGTAGTACCGTCCCGATCTCGTGCCGTCGATCGCGTCGTCTTCGGACGTGATGACCCAGTCGAGGTCGTCGTTGGCGCGCAGCTGCGAGAGCACCTGCTCGCCGACGTTGATCCGGAGGGGGATGAGGTCGCTCTGGTAGCCCTCATCGGTGCTCGCCACGGCGACCTTCAGCTGGCTCGTGTTCGCGAACGGGTCCCAACTGGCGAGCACGTTGAACCACGTGAAGATCGCGGGGATGACGACCAGCCCGAAGATCACGATGATGGCCATCACGTTGCTGACGGCGTGCCGCACGTCGCGACGGATGAGGTGCAGGATGCCGTTCACGCGCGCTCACCCTCTTCCGGCTGGTCGGTCTGGTCTTCGGGCCGCTCGGCCGCGTCGTCGGGTGAGGGATCGTCGGGCGAGGGCTCCTGGGGTTCCGGGGCGAGAACTTCCGCGAACAGACTCTGCGCGTCGTCCTCCGGCGCGTCGGCTTCGGGCTCCGCAGGAGCCGCAGCAGCGGGCTCGTCCGCCGGGTGTTCGTCGTCCGCCGCTTCCGCTGCCTCCCCGGCATCCGTCGCCGCGTTCCGATAGCGCGAGCGCCACGGCCCCGCCGCGAGCATGGCCTGGCGCAGGTGGTCGTCGTCGAGCGCGGCGACCTCGGAGGCGAGCGCGAAGCTCTGCTGGATGTACTCGATCGACACGAGGAAGGCGATGACGATGAGGCACCACAGCAGCCACACGAACAGCAGCGTCGCGCTCTGCTCGTGGATGAGCCAGGCGATGAGGCCGATGATCGTGATGCCCGCGAGTCCGGTGAGAAGCGATACGCGCAGGAGAGTCGGATACCGGTGCGTGAAGGCGGCGGCGCGGCGCGTGAGTCGGTCACGGTAGTGGCCGCGGTCGTTCAGCACGTGGATGATGTCGGTGAGCCGGTATCCCCCGCCCGTGACCTGGACGTCCTCACCGATCAGCAGGGGGGTCGCCAGGATCTCGCGGTTGAACACGAGATTGAGGTTCGCGAGGCGCCGGCGCAGCACGAGGCCAAGGCCCCACGCGAGCGCGACGAAGATCGAGAGCGCGCCCATCGCGCGCCACCAGGCGCCGCCGTAGAAGCCCGCGATCGTCTCGCGCATGGCGTCGATGCCGTAGGTGAACGGCAGGAAAGGGTAGATGCTGCGGAAGAACGACGGCATGAGTTCGATCGGATACAGCCCCGACGCCCCCGGGATCTGCATGATCACCAGCAGCACGCAGAGCCCGCGCCCCACGTGCCCGAACGACACGCACAACGCGTAGACGATGCTCACGTACGCGAGCGAGATCAGCACGCCGGTGCCCACGAACGCGAGCGCGTTGACCGTCTGCACGCCGATCAGGAGGTTGCCGATGCAGACGATCAGCGCCTGACCGACGGCGAGGGTTCCGAGCAGCAGGAAGCGTCCTCCGTAGGCCTGGCCCACGGTGATCGGCTCGACACCCTCGGTGTCGACCTCGACCTTGAAGATCACCATGAGCACGAAGGCGCCGATCCACAGCGACAGGTTGGTGAACAGCGCCGCCATCGCCGATCCGTAGAACTCGACGGGGAACACGACGTTCTCGGCGACATCGACGGGGCTCGCGATGAAGCTCGCGATCTGCTGCGGGTCGAGCCCGGTGATCGTACCCAGCTGGCCCCACGCGGCGGCCGAGCCGAGGGCGAGCACGTCGGTGCGGACATCGGCCACGCCCGTCTGGATGCCGGCGAGGGTGCCGTCGAGACTCGCGAGGGCGTCCATCGTCGCCCCCAGCTGGGTGTCGAGCGCGTCGATGAGCTGTGAGGCCTGAGCCAGCTGCGTCTGCTGCGCGTCTACCGCCGTCGAGAACGCGCCGGCGCTCGAGGACAGCGCTGCCATCGCGCTCGTGAGCTGCGGGATCGTCTGGGTCAGCGCGGTGCGCAGATCGGTAGCGGATGCCTGGGCGTTCTGCACCGCGGCGTCGAGCGCGTCGGCGGCATCCTGCACCGCCTCGACGGTCGCGGCCGTGTTGGTGTTGAGCGCCTGGAGATCGTCGAGAAGCTGCTGGTCCGTCGCGTTCTGCTGCTCGAGCGCCGCGATGACGTCGTTCAGACGCTGCTCGGTGGCGGGGTCGAGGCCGCCGGCATCCACGATCGCCTGCAGCTGCTCGATCGCCTGCGCGTTTGCGTCGACGACGTCGCGGACATCCTCGATCGCTCCGTCGATCCGCGTCGAAGCCCGCCCGAGCGCCTGCGTCACGCGCGAGACCGAGACGTTCGCCTCGGCCGAGGCGTCGGCCAGCAGCGTCGCACCCTGGACGTAAGCGGTCGTCGCGGCATCCGTGAACGTGACGATGTCCTGCTGCGCCTGCCCGATGAGCTGCTGCGCCTGCGCGATCGCGGTCTGGACGTCATCGAGAGTCGCTGACGTATCGCGAAGCGTCTGCGTCGTGCCGCCCAGCGCGCCGCGCGACTGTTCGAGCCCGCTCTGGAGGGCCGAGACGTTCTGTCGCGCCTCGTCGAGGGTGGCGGATGCCTGATCGACCGCCGACAGGGTGTCGCTCTTCGCGTTCAGCAGCTTCAGCTGGGTCTGGTCGCCGGCATCCTTGAGCGCCGTCGTCGCCGCCTCGGCGACCTGTTCGATGAACGCGCTACTGATCTGCCGGTCGAGCTCGGAGGCTCCGACGTCCGTGATTTTCGGGGCGATCGCGCTCGCCTTCTCGTTGACGTAGTAGCGCAGGGCGGGCTGGGTGAAATCTCCCGAGGTGATGCTGATGAGGTCGGAGCTGAAGTCTGCGGGAATGATGATCGCTGCGTACACGTCACCGCTGCGGACCGCGCGCAGCGCGGCATCCTCGTCGTCGAAGAACGTCCAGCCGAGCTGGTCGTCGTCCTTCAGCTGGTCGACGACCTGTGCGCCGACATCGATCCGTCCCGTCTCGTCGGAGGTGGCGCCGCGGTCGAGATTGACGACGGCGACCTCGATGTTCTGCGTGTTGCCGTACGGGTCCCAGAAGGCCGTGATGTTGAACCACGCGTAGAGGGCCGGGGTGAGGAGCACGCCGAGCACGATGATCCACGTCTTGGGTTGACGGACGATCCGCGTGACATCACGCTGGAAGACGGACAGGCTCTTTCGCACCTGCTCGATGATACACCTAACTTGCACAACGTTGTGCAAGTTAGCGCGGACGTGTCAGACAAGACGAAAGTCCACGCCGAGTGCCGCGTACGTGCTCGCTGCGCGGCGGTCGCAGGAGAACAGCGTGCGTGACGCGGATCTTGCCGCAAGGCCGACGATGCCGTCGTGCACAGCACCACCGGCGACGCCTGCTGCCGCGAGGATCGCGGGTGCCGAACGAGCGAGGTCGTCCGTCAGAGCAATCGACGTGGGGAACTCGTGTTCGATAAGTCGAGCCGCCGCGCGCGCGGTCATGCGGGCCCCGCCGGGCATCCGCGTCAGGACTGAGTAGGTCTCGACGAGTGCGTGACCGGCAAGCCCGAGCGTCAATCCTCTGCAGACGCGCTGCAGATCGATGTGCCGAGCGTGGTCCTCTGACACGAGCGCAATAGCCGCACTCGTGTCGAGCAAGGGGTCAGCGCTGGGCAGCAAGGCGCAGTTCTCGGACGTCGTCTGCATCGATCGGGATTCCGGACCCGGGAACGACAAGTCGGCCGTTCCGTTCGATGAGCTCGTCATGGGCATCGACCTCGATACGAACTCCGGTGCCGTCCACGAAGAGATCCACAGGTCCAGGAACCAGCCCGAGTTGCTCGCGGATCGCCGACGGGATCACGATGCGGCCGGCCTTATCCATGGTTGTCCTCATGCCATCAGGCTACCATTACGCTGGGTCGAACGCCGTGGGCGAATTTCTGACGAGCCTGCCTGCCGGTCAGTCGGCGCCGAAGTCGAAGGATGCCGACTCGGATGCCTCGTCGACGGCCTCGGCGAGTTGCTCGCGGTCGGCGTCGAACGGGGCCGCGTGTTCGGTGATCCCGGCTGCGACGCCGGGGGTCAGCTCACCCACGAGCGCTGCCGTCGCACCTCCGATGAGGCCCAGCTCCGCGTACTGTTCGAGCCGCGAGCGCGAGTCGGCGATGTCGAGGTTTCGCATCGTGAGCTGGCCGATCCGGTCGACGGGACCGAACGCGGCATCCCCGACGCGCTCCATTGAGAGCTTCTCGGGCGCGTAGGACGAGCGGGCGGCGACCGTGTCGAGGATCGTATAGTCCTCGCCGCGGCGCAGGCGCACGGTGACGGTGCCGGTGATAGTCGACCCGACCCACTTCTGGATCGACTCGCGCAGCATGAGCGACTGCGGCTCGAGCCAGCGCCCCTCGTACATGAGCCGCCCGAGGCGCCGACCCTGCTCGTGATAGGTCGCAAGGGTGTCTTCGTTCAGGATCGCGTTGACGAGTCGCTCGTACGCGAGGAACAGGAGTGCCATGCCCGGCGCCTCGTAGATGCCGCGGCTCTTGGCCTCGATGATCCGGTTCTCGATCTGGTCGCTCATGCCGAGGCCGTGGCGCCCGCCGATGCGGTTCGCCTCGTGGACGAGCGCGACGGCGTCGTCGAACGAGGTGCCGTTGATCGCGACCGGTCGACCCTCCTGGAACGCGATCGTGACGTCCTCGGTCTCGATCTCGACGGCGGGGTCCCAGAAGCGCACGCCCATGATCGGCTCGACGGTCTCGAGCGACACGTCGAGGTGCTCGAGGGTCTTCGCCTCGTGCGTCGCGCCCCAGATGTTGGCATCCGTCGAGTAGGCCTTCTCGACCGAGTCGCGGTAGGGGAACCCGTGCGCGACGAGCCACTGGCTCATCTCGGTGCGGCCGCCCAGCTCGGTGACGAAGTCGGCATCCAGCCAGGGCTTGTAGATGCGCAGTGCGGGGTTCGCGAGCAGGCCGTAGCGGTAGAAGCGCTCGATGTCGTTGCCCTTGTAGGTCGACCCGTCGCCCCAGATGTCGACGCCGTCCTCCTTCATCGCGCGGACGAGGAGCGTGCCCGTGACGGCACGGCCGATCGGCGTCGTGTTGAAGTACGTCCGCCCCGCCGAGCGGATGTGGAACGCGCCGCACGAAAGAGCGGAGAGCCCTTCTTCGACCATGAGCGGCTTGCAGTCGATGAGCCGCGAGCCCTCGGCGCCGTACTGCAGGGCGCGACCGGGGATCGATGCGATGTCGTCCTCGTCGTACTGGCCGAGGTCGCCGGTGTAGGTGAACGGCACCGCGCCCTTGTCGCGCATCCACGCGACGGCGACCGAGGTGTCGAGACCCCCCGAGAAGGCGATGCCGACGCGCTCGCCGACGGGCAGGGACTGGAGGACCTTCGACATGGGACTCAAGTCTAGTGAGCGCGGGAAGATACTCACGGCGTCGCTCCTTACGGCGGCGGGGACGCTGTGGTTAGGTGGGTGAGGTGAGGAGCGCGCGCCATACCCCCAGGCCCCGCCCGACGATCCGAGCGCCGCGCTGGCTCGCGGGAATCGTCGCCGGCGTTCTCGCTGTTGCCCTCCTGCCCGCCGTCGCCGTCGCCGCGTCGGACGACGACGGCTTCTCTCGCGTCGACATCGAGAAGTACATCGGGGATGCCTCGGAGGGCACTCGCACCTTCGCGCCGGGCGCGCAGTTCTCGTACACGATCACGGTGGCCTGCTCGGGACAGCGTGGCTTCTGCCTCAACGCCGGCGTCGTCGATCCGGTGCCGGCGCCGCTCATCCTCCAGTCGGTGTCGGCCGGCACCCCCGGCATCAGCCGCAACGACAGCGACATCGCGGCCGGCCTCGTCGACATCGCCTTCACCCAGGTCGAAGACGGCACCGGCGCCGTGGGCCTCAGCGAGGGCGGCTCGGTCAACATCAACGTCAACGTGCAGATCCCCGCGGACATCACGTGGCAGCAGGCGCAGGATCTCGGCGACCTCGTCAACACCGCGACCATCACGGCCGACGGCACGGATCGAGAGCTGTCCGCGTCGGACGGATCGACCATCCGGATCGTCGTTCCCGAGCAGCTCTCGGTGGATGCCACGAAGTCGGCCGACGACAACATGGGCGGAACGGGGCGACCGATCCCCGCCGTTCCGGGCAAGCCCGTCGACTTCACGATCGGGGCGGGGAACACCTCCAATCGTCCCGTCGACTCGCTCACTCTCGTCGATCCGGCCACCGGCAGCGCGAACATGCAGTACCTGCAGACGCAGACGCTCGGCCCCATCGCGCCGCCCGCCGGGGCCGACCAGGTCGCGGTCGGCTACGTCGACACCGACGGCGTGACCCAGACCGTCGGCACGTTCCCCGCGCCGGCCGCGAGCATCCCGCTGGCCGGCATCGACACGTCGACCGTCGCGCAGTGGGTCTTCACCTTCACCGCCTCGAGTCCCGGTGTGCAGCTGCCCCCCGCGAACGGCCCCGGCGACTACGCGTCGATCGGTCTCGGAACCGTGACGACGGATGCCGTCGACACCCTTCCGGAGAGCACCCCGACGACCGTCACGAACGTCGTCGAGGCGACCGTCGCGGTCGACGGGCGCACCGCGACCGATACGGCATCCGGCGCCGTCGTGATCGAGAACGTGCCGCCGAGCGTCGGCGTGACGAAGTCGTTCGATCGCAACCGGCTGCTGCCGAACGAGTCGACCACCGTGCGGCTGCGTGCCGACAACGGCGGCAAAGACGTCGTCGAGCTCACGATCGCGGACCCCGCGCCGGGCGAGCCCGACTTCGCGGCGCAGGGACTCGTGTTCGGCGGGTTCGCCTCCGGCATCGAATGGCCCGAGGCCGCCACCTCCGTCATCGTCTCCTACACCCTCGCCGACGGCACGATCGAGGAGGTCACCTCCACCGACTTCGATTCGCTCCCCGCCGCCACCGACCCGGACGAGGTCGTCGGGTTCACGATCTCCTTCGCCGGCGACATCGTCGCGGGGGCGTACGCGTCGACTCCGTTCGCGGTCACAGGCATCCCCGTCGCCGGAGATGCCCCGGTCGCCTCGACCAACACCACCCTCGCGACCGTCACAGACGCCGACTCCGCGGTGCGCGACGACACCGCCCGGGCGGTCGTCACCCGCGTGCCGCTGCGCGTCTACACGACCGTCACGAAGAACATCACTCGGGACGACCTGTACTCGCGGCCGGGCGCATCGACATCGGTCAGTCTCACGGGGCGCGTCAACGACGAGACCGACCCGGCCGGCGCCTCGAGCATCGGTGCGGAGTACCTCATCGTGCAGGACCCCGCCGACCCCTCGTCGACGAGCGACTTCTGGAACCACTTCGACGTCACCGCGATCGGTCCGATCGACGTGCCGGGGAACGCCATCCTCACCATCGAGTACTACGACGCGGATGCCGACGAGTGGACGTCCTTCGCGACCTCCGCCGCCGGCACCACCTATACCGCCGCCTTCCCCGCGAACCTGCGTGACGACGCCGCGGGCATCCGCTTCGTCTTCGAGCCGGCGGAGGCGGGCGAGCTTCTGCAGCCGGGCTTCAACGTCAGCACGCCGTTCCGCGCGACGCTCCGCGAGACGCTCCGCGACGACCCCGGTTCACCCGCGGCCGGCAACGACGTCACCGGTCCGATCGGCAACGTCGCGTCGAGCATCGTCGAGAACCCCGACACGGGTCAGGGGGCCGTGACCGGCATAGATGACGACGCCGTGATCCTGCTGCCGACCGGGCCCGGCGGTCCCGACATGGTCGAGAAGTCGTGGACGCATCCGCCCGCCGACAACGTCGGCGCCCTGAGCGCCGAGGACACCACCGCCACGATCAGCTGGGGCACGTTCGGTCTGCCCGTCGAGCGCATGGTCATCACCGACCCCACGGATGCCGACACCATCTCCCTCGATCAATCCGTCTACGACGCGTTCGATCTGACCGCGATCGGCCGGATCAGCTCGGCGAACGACCCCGCCATCCGCTTCGACGCCGTCTACGTCGAGCGCCTGACCGGGGCCGGCGTCTGGACGGGGCTCGGCGACGGCTTCACCGCCGCGAACCCGAGCCGCGGCGGCTACCCCGGGTACACGCTGACCGCTGCCGAGCGCGACGACACCGTCGGCATCCGCTTCGTGTACACCGAGCGAGCCGACCGGGCGAGCGTCATCACGAACCCGACTCTCGACCCGCCGGTCGGCTCCGGCGTCGCGCCCACCGACGGACTCGACCGCGACATCCCGCTGACCTTCACCCTGCGCGACTACCGGCGCTCGGCTCCGGCGAACCCCGTGCTCGGCGACTCGCACGTCTACACGTACAACTCCGGGCTGCCGGGAGTCGTCCTCAACACCGTCCACTCCCGGGGAACCGCCCCGGGCGGCGAGGTGTACGACTCGTTCGACTCCGACGACATGCTGATCGTCGACCGTCCCCTCGTCGTGTCGCTGACCAAGCGCCTGGTCGACTACGACGAGAACGATCCGTCGGCGAGCGTCGACGTCGATGTCGTCGGCATCCCGCAGGCGGGGACGCCGCCCGAGGACTACCCGCTGGTCACCGCGCTGCTCACGGCGACGAACCAGTCCAACACCCGGGTCTCGACGCTCACCGTCACCGACCCCGAGCCGGCGACGACCGGCGATTTCCTCAACGAGTTCGACGTCCACAGGATCGCGGACGTCACGGTGCCCGAGGGGGCGGATGCCGATCTCACGATCGTGCGGCTGAGCCCCGCCATCGGCGGCGTCACCGACTTCACGATCGCCGAGGCGCTGGCGTTGACTCCGGCCGAGCTCGCCGACGTCGTGTCGGTGCGGGTGCTGCACACCGGCACCCCCAACGCGGACGGCGGGTTCGACACCATGATCGAGCCGGGCGCGAGCACGAGCCTGCGGATCGAGTACCAGCTGCGCGAGCTGCCGAGATCGGGCGCGCCGCGCGCGGCCGGCGACCCGCACGACAACAATGCGATCGCGACCGTCGCCCGCCCCGACCTCGATGCGGCGAACCAGCCGGCCGACCTCATCGAGAACGCCCGTGCGAGCGACTCGGTCACGCTCGCCGAGGGCACGTACGGCGTCACCGCCGACAAGTCCATCTCCCCGCCGAGCCGAGACGAGACGCAGTCGCCCGACGGCTACTTCGTCACGCTCGAGGGCAGACCGACGGGCACCGTCCGTAGCGTCGGGCTGACCCTGACCGACGACGACCCCCGATTCTGGAACGTGTTCGAGTTCTCGCGTTTCTCGGCCATCGTGCTGTCGCGCCCGATCGATCGCGTGCGCTTCTCGGTGCTGACGGGTGTCGAGTACGCGCTCGACGGCACGGGCGCCCTCGTCCAGACTTGTGACGGCGACGCCGATCTCACCGACTGCTGGCAGGTCGGCGGCTGGATGAGCCCTTCGCTCGGCGTCATCGTGCCGGCCGGCGTCCTGGACGGCGAGCTGTCCGCTCTCGGCGTCGCCCCCGCCGATGTCCAGGGCATCCGCTATGACTACGGCCGCACCGACGGAGCGCAGTGGGAGCGGCCCAGCAACCCGATCGCGCGCGGGGCGTTCTTCGCCGACCGCCGCGAGAACCTCGTCTTCGACGGCACCGACGACGGCGAGTCGACGCCCGTGCCGTCGACTCAGCCGGGGCTCGACCCCGCGCCCGGTGAGACCCTCGCGGGCCACTTCACCGACTCCGTCGTGGCCGATGCCGACGGCGCGTGGGACGAGACCCCGGGCAATCCCTGGACGGCGACCGCGTCGGACAGCGCCGAGACCGTGCTCACCCACCTCACCGGCGGCATCTCGGTCAGCAAGACGCACGGTCGCGAGGCCGCGGCATCCGCCCGCGACGCGTTCGTGCCCGGGGCCGAGATCCCGTACTCCATCGCCGTGCGCAACACCGGTGAGTGGCCGATCACCGGTCTCACCCTCGTCGACCAGGTCGAGGTCGACGGCCAGGGTCCCCTGCTCGCCGAGCCCTTCCGCGACATCGACGACACGACGCCGATCTACTCGGCTGTTCTCAACGGCGCGCCTCTGGCAGGGTTCTCCGCGTCGATGGATGCCGGCGGTCGGATCTCGTTCACTCTGCCCCCGGGCTTCGTGCTGCAGCCCAACGCCGCGCTCGTCATCACGGCGAGGCTCGTCTTCCGGCAGCAGCCCGCCCCCGTCACCCCGGGCACGATCGTCGACAACGCCGTGACCGCCACGAGCGACCGCGTGTTCGACACGTGCGACTACACCGTGCAGGGTCTCGCTCAGCCGCAGACGCAGGATGCGCCGTCGTGCGCGTCGAACACGACCGCGACCCCTCTCGCGCAGGCGCCCGTGTCGACCTCGAAATCGGTCAAGGGCGTCGGCGCCGGTGACCCCGACGCGGCGCCGGGCGACGCCAACTACAACGACCTGGGCACGATCGGCATCGGCCTCCCCGCCGGGTCGACCTACTGTGCCACCGCCAACGCCGGCGACGGCTACTTCCGCACCCCCTGCGTACCGATCACACGGCCGGGCGGCACGTCGCAGTGGCGGATCGAGTTCAGCAACAACGGCAACATCCCGATGACGAAGGTCGTCAGCATCGACGTGCTCCCCGCCGTGGGCGACACGGGCGTGATCCTCTCCGGCGGCAGGCAGTCACGCTTTCAGCCGGTGTTCACCGGCGGCCTCGCCGCGGACCTCGGCGCCGACCGCAGCCTCACGATCTACTACTCGACCGTCGTACCCAACCGCGCGTGCAACGAGGCCGAGATCCAGAGCCTCACCGGCGGCACGACGAACACCGCGTGCGCCGCCGACCTCGCGCAGCGGCCGGCCATGTGGCAGGTGTACTCCGAGAGCCTTCCGGATGCCACGAAGGCGCAGATCCGGGCGCTGAAGTTCGAGGCCGACTTCGCGGCATCCCCCCTGCAGCCCAACGAGAAGGCCGAAGTGACCTTCCAGACCCGCACGCCCTGGTACGCGGATCGGCCCGGAACCGCGGCGAGTGACGGCGGCATCGACCCCGTCGCGTGGAACAGCTTCGCCACGGGGGCGCAGGGGCGCAACGGCGCCGCGAACGTCCAGAGCGCCGTGCTCGAACCCCGCAAGGTCGGCGTCGCCCTCGCGGCGGGCGAGCTGCGCCTGAGCAAGGCCGTGTCCGGCGCGGACCCCGCGTGGGGCATCACCTTCCCGACGAGCTACGCGTTCGACGTCGTCTGCACCTCGGGCGGGCAGAACGTCCCGCTCGTCGGCACCAACGGCGCGAGCCTCAGCCGCGTGCGCCTCGCCGCGAACGGCACCGTGCTCGGCTACAACAACGGCACCGGCACGTGGGGTCGGGTGAACGTGCCGCTGTACGCCGAGTGCCGCATCGCCGAGGCCGTGAGCGACCCGTCGTCGCAGGGCACCGTCGTGACCTATGACCCGGTGGGCCCGGACGCGACGACGTCGGGCACCGTCGAGGCGCTCCGCCTCTCGTATGCGGCGAACATCGCGAATCCCGCCCCGGTCGGCGCCCCCGGCGACGTCGCCATCTCGGCGCTCAACACCTACCTTCCGGGCGGGTTCTCGGTCAGCAAAGCCGTCGAGAACGGTGGCGCGGTCGACCAGGACGGCACGCCGATCTCGTACGCCCAGCGTGACTTCGGCTTCCGCGCGGTGTGCACCTTCCTCGACCAGACGGCTCTCGACCAGACGTTCACGGTGCGGCAGGGGGAGAGTCGCGTGTTCGCGGACCTGCCGGCGGGCGCGCAGTGCGCGGTCACCGAGACGAGCACGCAGTCCGCCGCGTCGACCTCGGTCGTCGTCACCGAGGACTCCGTCGCCGGATCGGCGCAGGCCGGCACCCAGGCATCCTTCGAGCTCCTGCCGTACCCCGACGGATCGACCGACGCGCGCACGAGCGCGGCGTTCACCAACCGCTACACCGCGGGGGCCGTGCGCGTGACGAAGGCGATCTCCGGCGCATCGCAGTGGGCGACAGGGAACTTCGTCCTGTCGATGACGTGCACCCTCGCGGGCGTGACGCCGAGCCCCGTCTGGACGGGGACCAAGACGATGACGAGCCCCGGCGACCTCGTCTGGACCGTGCAGAACCTGCCCACCGGCGCGTCGTGCCGAGTCACCGAGACCGACCGGGGCGGCGCGAACTCGACGAACGCGCCGATCACGATCGTCGTCGGGGCGAGCAACACGACGCCCGCGACGGGCACCGTCACGAACACCTTCACGACCGGGTCGCTGCGGGTGACCAAGGCGCTGTCGGGTGCCCCGGCGAACGGCCTCGCGCCCGCCACGACCGACGCCTACGCGGTCGAGCTCAGCTGCACGCGCGTCGTCAACGGCGCCACGGTCGCCGTCGCGATCCCGGGCGGCGCGAGCCGCACGATCACCGGCGCGGGGACGGCGCTCTATTCGGGCCTGCCCACCGGAGCGCAGTGCACGATCGCCGAGACGGATGCCGGGCATGCGACGTCGCACTCGTTCAGCCCCGCCGGCCCGTACACGATCGGGTCCGGTGCGACGCCGCTCGCCGTGACCCTGACCAACGTGTTCGCCAACGGGCAGCTGCAGGTCGTGAAGTCGGTCGACGCGCCCGAGGAGTTCCCCGTTCCCGACACCTTCACCGCGACCGTGAGCTGCACATGGTTCGGCGCGGCCGTGCCGCTGCCGTCGGGTGGGGTCGTGACGGTGGCCGAGGGGGCGCCGGCGACGGTCACCGGCATCCCGCTCGGATCGGTCTGCTCGGTGGCAGAGGCGGATGCCGGGCAGGTCGACACGACGTACGACCCGACCTCCGTGACCGTCGCGTCGACGACTCAGACGGTGACGCTCGGCATCCAGAACACCTACGAGTGGGCGGCACTGCGGATCGGCAAGACGGTCATCTCGAACGCGGGCGAGGTGCCGACGGGCTTCGGCTTCCGCACGGTGTGCACCTTCCAGGGCGAGACGGTGCTCGACTCGTCGATCACGCTCGACTCGGGCCAGTTCCGCACCTACGAGAACCTGCCCGCTCGCGCCCGCTGCACCGTCGTCGAGACCGATGACCGCGCCGCGGACGACACGACCGTCTCGGCGCACGTCGACGGCGCGGCCGGCGCGACCGCGCCGCAGATCGACCAGGAGGCGCGCGCGGTCGTCTTCCCCGAGCTCGCGCCCGGCAGCGCCGCGGATGCCGCGAACACCGCCTCGTACACGAACCTCTACGGCACGTCGGCGCTCGTCGTGACGAAGCAGTTCGCCGGCGCCGGTGCGGCCCAGTTCGGCGAGGACAAGACGTTCACCGTCGACGTCGTGTGCACGTACGCGGGCGAGACGCTCGTCGACACGCAGCTGGCGCTCGCCGCCGCCGACGGCTGGACGGCCACGATCACCGACGTCGTCGCCGGCGCCGAGTGCACCGTCGCCGAGCCCGATCTGCAGGGCGCCGACGCGGTCGTCATCACACCGAACGACGGCACGCAGACGACGACCGGTCGGGTGACGATTCCCGCCGAGGGCGACGCGGTCACGGTCGAGGTGACCAACTGGTACCTCACCGGATCGCTCGAGGTGACGAAGACCTTCGCCGGCGACGGCGCGGACAAGTTCGGCACCGCCGCATACGAGTTCACGCTCGCGTGCGTGCGCGACGGCCTCGACGTCGACATCCCCGACGGAACCGTGCGAACGGTCGATCGCGACGCGCCGCTCGCGCGGTACGAGAACCTGCCCACCGGGGCGGAGTGCACCCTCACCGAGACCTCGACCGGCGGCGCGACGTCGACCGCGATCCTCGATGCGGGCGGGAACCCGGTCTCCGACGATGCGACGGCCGGCTACACGTTCACCGTCGTGACCGACCCGACGATCCTGAGTGTCGACGACCAGGCGCAGCCGGCGCTCTCGGTCGAGAACACGTTCGACCTCGCCGAGGTGTCGGCGACGAAGACGGTGCAGAGCGAGGCGGTGGACGCCGACGGTGAGCCGATCGTCTTCGGGCCCTTCGAGGTCGAGCTCGTGTGCCTCTGGAACGGCGGCGCGGTCACGGCCGCCGAAGACATGGCGCGCGAGATCTCCGACGGCGAGACCGTCACGTGGACCGAGCTGCCCCAGGGCGCGGAATGCACCGTGACCGAGACCGACCCGGCCGATGCCTCGTCGACCTCGACCGTCACGTCCGTGGGCGATGAGGCGGGCGACCCGGTCGACGGGACGATCGCCGAGATCGGGCCGCTGCCGGGTCTTCCGACCGGCGAGACCACCACCGTCGCGTTCACGAACGTCTTCGCCGCTGCGTCGCTCACGATCGGCAAGGTGCTCGCGGGCACTGCGGCGGGGTACGTCACGCAGACCTTCCCGGTCGACGTCGTCTGCACGCTCGTCGACACCTCGCATCCCGCGCCCGGTCTCGTCGTGCGCGACGCGTCGTACGAGATCGGCGGCCCGCAGGCGCTCACCGCGACGATCGACCGGATGCCGGTCGGCGCGACGTGTGTCGTCACCGAGACCGACACCGGCGGGGCGACGAGCACGACCGCGACGGTTGCAGGCGAGACGACGACCGGAGCGGCGGTCACCGTCGTGATCGGCGCGGCGGCATCCGTGGTCTTCACGAACACGTTCGACGCGGGCCTGTCGGCCACCGGCGGCGTGTTCGGCTGGCTGCTGCCGGTGCTCGCGGTGGCACTGCTGGCCGCCGGCGCGGTGCTGCTGCTCGTGCGCCGCCGGCGCCGCGGCTGAGACTCAGCGGATGCCGCGGCGCCTGTTCCAGGCGACGATCGCCGTCGCGGCGGCCAGGAGCGCCACGGCGATGCCGATGCTGTACGCGATGACCCCGGCCCATCCGCCGGCGACCACGTGCGGGTTGAGGAAGGGGTACGGGTACCACCACGGGTCGCCCGTCGCCGGGTTGGTGACGAGGCCGCCACGGATGAGGGTGTACGCGATCCACACGATCGGGAAGATCGCGACGATCCCGACCGTCTTCCACGCGGGGCGTCGACGGGTGAACGCGAGCAGCAGGTCGGCGAGCAGGAACAGCGGGCCGACCAGATGCAGCACTTCGTTCGACCACGGCACGGTGGTGCCCTGCGGCAGCTCGATCTGCCGCAGCAGCAGGTTGTAGACGACCCCGGTGACGATCATGTACGTCGTCACGCAGACGAGCAGCGTGCCAACCGCAGCAGACTCGGGCTGCGCCGTGGGATGCCGGAAGTAGTCGATCGCGCTCCACGTGAGCACGACGGCGGCCGACACGTTGGAGAGGATCGTGAAGAAGCTGAAGAAGTTGACGGCGGTCGTCGTGACATCTCGGCCCGCCTCGACGGCGCCGGAAATGGTGACGACCAGCTGGGCGATCACCGCGGCGACGATGAGTGCGGCCATCGCAAGGCGGAGGAACATCCACACGCGCGTCGCGCGCGGCCGGTCGAGGGGCGTCATGCCTCGACTGTAGTGGCGGGGCGGGCCGATAGGATGGGGTGTAACCGTCCGACAAACGGGGGAGCAGCGCATGCCAGGCATCGTCATCGTCGGCGTCCAGTGGGGCGATGAGGGCAAGGGCAAGGCGACCGACCTGCTCGGCGATCGCACCGACTGGGTCGTCAAGTTCAACGGCGGCAACAACGCCGGTCACACGGTCGTCATCGGCGACGAGAAGTACGCCCTGCACCTGTTGCCCTCCGGCATCCTCTCGCCGGGCGTCAACGCCGTCATCGGCAACGGCGTCGTCGTCGACCTCGAGGTGCTCTTCGGCGAGCTCGAGGCGCTCAACGCGCGAGGCCTCGACACCTCGCGGCTGCGGATCAGCGCGAACGCGCACGTCATCACGCAGTACCACCGCACGCTCGACAAGGTGACCGAGCGCTTCCTCGGCAAGCGGATGATCGGCACGACCGGCCGCGGCATCGGGCCCACCTACGCCGACAAGATCAACCGCGTCGGCATCCGCATTCAGGACCTCTTCGACGAGAACATCCTGCGGCAGAAGGTCGAGGGCGCCCTCGACCAGAAGAACCACCTGCTCGTGAAGATCTTCAACCGTCGCGCGATCACGGTCGACGAGGTCGTCGACGACCTGCTCTCGTATGTCGAACGCCTGCGGCCGATGGTCTGCGACACGGGGCTGCTGCTGAACAGTGCGCTGGATGCCGGGGAGGTCGTCGTCTTCGAGGGCGGCCAGGCGACGATGCTCGACATCGACCACGGCACCTACCCGTTCGTCACGTCGTCGTCGGCGACCGCCGGTGGCGCGTCGACGGGCTCGGGCGTCGGCCCGAACCGCCTCGACCGGATCGTCGGCATCGTGAAGGCGTACACGACGCGCGTGGGGTCGGGCCCGTTCCCGACCGAGCTGCACGACGAGCAGGGCGAGTGGCTGCGCAAGCGCGGCTTCGAGTTCGGCACGACGACGGGGCGCCCGCGCCGCGTCGGCTGGTACGACGCGCCGGTGACCCGGTACGCCACCCGCATCAACGGCATCACGGACCTCGTGCTGACGAAGCTCGACATCCTCACGGGCCTCGACCAGATCCCCGTGTGCGTCGCGTACGACGTCGACGGGGAGCGCTTCGACGAGGTGCCCGTCAACCAGAGCGACTTCCACCACGCGAAGCCCGTGCTCGAGTACTTCCCCGGCTGGAAGCAGGACATCTCCGGCGCCCGCACGTTCGACGACCTGCCGCTCGAGGCGCAGGACTACGTGCTGGCGCTCGAGGCGATGAGCGGCACGCGCATCTCGGTGATCGGCGTCGGCGCCGCCCGTGATGCCGTCGTCGTGCGTTACGACCTCGTCGACTGACGTGCGCGTCGCGCGGCGCCGCGGAACGTGAGGATGCCGGGGAGCGAGCCGCGTGCCCGGTCGTCGCCGCGGATGAACGAGCCCCACAGTGAACGCAGCGCTCGTCCTGCCGCATCCAGTTCCTCGGTCGTCGCTCCGCGGAGCAGCGGCGCGTCCTCGGGCGGGCCGAAGGGGCCGAACAGCACGGCGAGGTCGACGGCGTGCGCCGCCCCGAAGCGGTTGCCCGGCGCCCCCCAGGTGAACGTGTAGAACGCGGCCGAGCCGCCCGCCCGTCGGTGCGCGCCCACGAATCGCCGCGTACCCCGACGGTAGAGTTTCCCCGTCGTCGCCGCGACGAACGCCGCCTCCCAGAGTCTGCCGACGAGGGGCAGGTTCGCCATTCGGGAGGCCGTCGGCAGCGAAGGAATGAAGAACGAGGTCTCGCGACGCGTGTAGCCGATCAGGAGGTCGACGTGCGACGCGCGCTCTCGCCAGGCCGCCGCGAACTCGTCCTCTGTCGGCAGAGGATCTGCTCCGAGGCGCGGGGAGAACGGCATCTGACCTCGGAGCCCGAATCGGCTCCCGACGGCGGTCACGGTGTCGCCGATGGAGAGCAGGTCCTCCGTCGAGGCATCCGCGGGGATGGCGCCGATGCCGGCATCCAGGGCGGCGTTCAGGCGATCTCGCCCAAACATGATGCCGAACGGTGCGCTCTGGATGATCGCCCGGCGCACCGAGGCTCCGCCTTCCTCGGTGACAAGCACGCGCACGACGGCGTCAGCACCGGCGGATTGGCCGCCGAGGGTGATCTCGTCGGGGTTCCCCCCGAACGCGGAGATGTTCGCGCGGACCCAGCGGAGGGCAGCGAGCTGGTCCCACAGACCGAGGTGCGCTGGGCGGCTGGCTCCTGCCAGGTATCCGAAGACACCGAGCCGATAGGTCACGCTCACCGCGACGATCCGCTGCTCCGCCACGAGTCGAGCCGGATCATTGAGTTCGTCGTCGCCCGCGCCTGCGAGGTAGGACCCGCCGTGTATCCACACGAGGACGGGCAACCGCTCATCCGGGCCGATGTCTGCGGGCAGAGTGACCGACAGGTTGAGACAGTGTTCGTCGCTGCCCAGGGGTCGTGTGGGCGTGCCGAACAGGAGGAACTCCTCCGGGGTCGGCGGCTGTGGGCACGCGACGCTCCACTCGCCCGCGGGCGGCGTGTCCCAGGCCGGCACCGGCTCGGGGAGGCCGAACCTGGCTGCCGTCGCGTACGGGATGCCGGTGACCCGGATCACCTCGCCGTCCGGTCGACCCGCGACCGGTCCGCACGGTGGGTGGAAGTCTCGCGTTATCGCAGGCATCGTCGGCCTTTCTGCGCTACGCCGACTCGCGCCACACGATGGGGCAACGGATGAGTGTTCCCTGCGGAGCGGCGGTGCCGCTCAGCTGGGCCAGGATGCGCTGAGCGGCGGCGCGTCCGACTTCGACGGCGGGCTGGTGGACGGTCGACAGGGCGGGGTCGCAGCGGGTCGCCCAGGAGCTGTCGTCGAAGCCGACGATGCCCACGTCGTGCGGAATGCGTCGGCCAGCGGCCCGGAGCACGTCGATCGCGCCCGCAGCCACGGCGTCGCTTGAGGCGAACACCCCGTCGATGTCCGGTGCGCGCTCGAGCAGAGCGCGCATGCCCGCGGCGCCGTCAGCGTGGGAGTAGAGCGGAACGCTCTCGACAAGCTGGGGGTCGAACCGGGCGCCCATGGCGTCGACGAACCCGGCCAGACGGTCGGATCCGGAGTCCCGATCGAGTGCGGCCGCGATCATGCCGACCCGGCGGCGGCCGGTCGCGGCCAGGCGGGCGGTGATCTCGCGCGCGGCTCCGCGGTTGTCGATCGAGACGAATGCGGCGTCTCCGATATCGCGCGGGTGCCCGACGTACACCGCGGGCAGACCGAGCGACGCGATGGTGTGGGTGATGGGGTCGGCGACTCGCGCGGACACGATGATGACGCCGTCCAGCAGGCCGCCGCTCAGATAGCGCGAGAGCCGCTCGATGTCGCGCTCGCCGTCTGCGATGAGGCACGAGAGCTGGTAGTCCGCTTCGGATAGCGCCGCGTTCGCACCGAGGAGGATGGATCCGATGTTCGGGTCCTCGACGAACAGCGAGTGCGGTTCGTGGACGATCAGTCCGATCGCTTGACTGCTTTGCATCACGAGGCTGCGGGCCGCTCGATTGGGGACGAATCCGGTCTTCGCGATGGCGCGATCGACGGCGTCGCGTGCATGCGGCGACACATACGGGTGTCCGTTAAGCACCCGACTCACTGTTCCGCGAGAGACACCGGCCTCCGACGCGACATCCTTCACCGTCGCGCGCCGCTTTACGTCACTCACGGCGTTCATCATATGTGCACGAGCACAGATTCGCACGTCTGTCTTGACCTGAAAGCGTCGCAGACGTATTGTGTTCACGTTCACAGATGGCCTGGCGCCATACAACGTTAGTTTCATCTGTTCACGTTCACACATGTGGTGAACCGGAACCCACACAGCACGTCAACTTTTCGAAGAGGAGAAGAAATGACCAATCGACGTCGAGTCGCCGCCCTTGCCGCGGCGATCGGACTCGCTGCCGCCGCGCTCACCGGCTGTAGCGGTGGCGGCGGCACCAGCCCCACTGCGTCGTCCGACGAGCCCGTCACCATCACTCTCTGGACGTGGGGTGCGGGTCTGGAAGAACAGGCCGCTCTCTACGAGAAGGAGCACCCCAATGTGACGGTCGAGTTCGTCAACGCGGGCGTCGGCTCCGTCCAGTTCGAGAAGGTCCGCAACGCCCTCAAGGCCGGCAGCGGGGCGCCGGATGCCTTCTTCGTCGGCGCGTCGATCATTCCCTCGTTCGTGGCCACGGACTCGGTGGTCGATCTGAACACCTACGGCGCTCAGGACCTCAAGGATGACCACATCGCCTCGGCGTGGGACACCGGCGACATCAACGGCGGACACTACTTCTACCCCCTGGGGTGGGGTCCCTACATGTACTTCTACCGGGCGGATGTCTTCGAGAAGTACGGCATCGACGTACCCACGACGTGGGACGAGTTCGCAGCGGCGGCGGAGAAGCTGCACACGGCCGACCCGACGATGTACCTCGCCAACTTCCCCAGCCTCGACGTGAACTGGTTCGGTGTGCTGCAGCAGGCCGGCTCGCAGCCGTTCACGACGGACGGCACCACCGTCGCGGTCAACTGGGACAACGACGAAACGCAGAAGGTCGCCGCCTATTGGCAGGATCTGCTCGACCGTGACCTCGTCGCCCGGGTGGCGGACTTCACGCCGGAGTGGAACCAGGCAGTCGCGAACGGCCAGTTCGCGTCGTTCACCGGAGGTACCTGGTACACCCCGCTGATCGAGGCGGCAGCCCCCGACCAGAGCGGACAGTGGCGAGCCGCACTCCTTCCGCAGTGGAACGAGGGGGACAACGCGTCGGCCGAAGCAGGACTCGCCGGGTTCGCGATCACGAAGCAGTCCCAGCATCCGGCCGAGACCGAGGCCTTCATCCGCTGGCTGAGCTCGAGCGAAGAGTCGGTGAAGCTGCTGTACGCGCAGGGCAACTTCCCGACGTTCAAGCCCGTCCTGGAATCCGACGAAGTGCAGAACCAGAAGTGGCCGTTCTTCGGCGACCAGCAGCTCGCTCAGATCTTCCTGAAGTCGGGTGAGGGCATCACCCCGGTCGACCCGGGTCCGTTCGCCGATGTCGCTCAGGCGAAGCAGATCGAGGCGGTCGGCCTGGCGCTGCAGAACCAGACGACCCTGCCGAAGGCGATGAGCCAGATGCAGGAGGACCTGGTCGCGTACGCGAAGGACCAGGGCTACACCGTCAAGTGAGACAGGGGGTCGGCGCCACACGCGAAACCGCACCGGCGCCGACCCCTTCATCCTCTCCCGGAAAAGACCATGACTGGATTCACCACAACCGCTCGCTTCGCGGGTCGGCGCCGACGTTCCGATGGGCAGGCCACACGGAGGCGCGGGCGCGCGATGACGAAGGCCGTGCCCTACATCCTGTTGGCTCCGTTCACGCTGCTGTTCGTCATCTTCTTCATCAGCCCCATCGCGTACGCCGCATACCTGAGTGTGTTCGTAGACCGGGTCATCGGCGGCCAGTCCTTCGTCGGATTGGAGAACTACGCCCGCGTGCTCGCGGACCCACTATTCATCGCCGGCGTGCTGCGCGTGCTGCTGTACGGAGTCATCGTCGTACCGGTCACGCTCCTGCTGGCGCTGGCGCTCGCCCTTCTCATCGATCGTGAGCGCCTGCGCGGACGGGCCTTCCTTCAGCTGGCGTACTTCCTGCCGTTCGCCATTCCCAGCGTGATCGCGGCGCTGGTGTGGGGATACATGTACGGCAACTCCTTCGGCGTGTTCACGCAGATCGCGCGCTTTCTCGGCCTCCCCGATCCCGACCTCCTCTCCGCCGGGAACATCCTGTTCTCGATCGGCAACATCGCCGTGTGGGCAGCCGCGGGCGCGAACATGATCATCTTCTACTCCGCGCTGCGCTCGATACCGCGCGAGCTCTTCGAGGCCGCGCGCCTCGATGGCGCGAGCGAATGGCAGATTGCCTGGCACGTGAAGATCCCTCTTCTGCGATCGACCATGATCTTCACCGCCGTGTTGGCCATCATCGGTGCCCTTCAGCTCTTCAACGAGCCGATGATCCTCAAGCCCAACGCCCTCGGCGCGATCACCAACTCCTTCACCCCGAACATGTACGCGTTCAACCTGATCTCTAACACGCAGCAGTACAACCTCGCTGCGGCTGTCGCCTTCACCCTCACGGCACTGATCGTCGGACTCACCGCGATCTTCCTGCTGCTCACGCGAAAGAGGAGCGCGGCATGACCACCGCCACAACCAGCGCGCGACGCATCGGCAGTCGCGTCGTCCTCGCGACCGTCCTCGGTGTCGCCCTCATCTACTTCCTCATCCCGTTCTATTGGCTCGTCGTCGCAGCCACCAAGACCAACGGCGAACTGAGTTCGACGTTCGGCCTGTGGTTCGGGTCGGGCAACGCGCTGTGGGAGAACATCGAGTCGGTATTCACGGCGGTCGACGGGGTGTACCTCGTGTGGCTGCGCAACACCGCGTTCTACTCGATCACCGCGGCTGTGGGCGCTGCGCTCATCGCTACCCTCGCCGGCTACGCCTTCGGCAAGTTCGACTTCCGCGGGCGTAAGTCGATGCTCGCGGTGATCCTCGTATCGGTGGCGGTGCCCGTCACCATCCTGATCGTGCCGCTGTTTCTCATGCTCGCCAAGATGCAGCTGATCAATACGCCGTGGGCGATGATCCTGCCCTCGATGGTGAGCCCCTTCGGCGTCTACCTGATGTGGATCTTCGCGGAGGAGACGCTTCCGGTCGAGCTCATCGAGGCGGCGCGGATCGACGGGGCAGGCGAGTTCCGCATCTTCACGCGCATTGCGCTGCCACTGCTGCTGCCGGGATTCGTGACCGTGCTGCTGTTCTCCTTCGTGGGCACGTGGAACAACTACTTCCTGCCGCTGCTCGTCTACAGCGACCCGCAGTACTACCCGCTCACGGTCGGGCTCGCGCAGTGGAATCTGCAGGCGACCGCCGGGATCGGGTCGGGGCAGCTGTACGCGACGCACGCGATGATCCTGACGGGTGCGCTGATAGCCATCATCCCCCTCACGCTCGCCTTCCTGTTCCTTCAGCGGTACTGGCAGAGCGGCCTCACCTTCGGCAGCGTCAAGGGCTGACCGGCGCAGAACACGGAGCACTCACATGCCACGACTCGACCTCCCTCTCGATCAGCTCGAGATCTTCCGACCGGAGGTTCGCGAACCCGCCGACTTCGACGTGTTCTGGCGTGACACGCTCGCCGACGCGCGGTCCGCCGCTGGCAACGTCATGTGCGCGCCGGTGTCGTCGCCGTTCACCACGTGCGACGTCTACGACGTGACTTTTCCCGGATTCGGGGGCGACCCCATCAGCGCGTGGTTGGTCACTCCGGCCGGTGTGAACGAGCCTCTGCCGACGGTGGTCGAGTTCGCAGGGTATGGCGGCGGGCGTGGGCTGCCCAGCGAGCATCTGCGGTGGGCATCGGCCGGATTCGCGCATCTCGTGATGGATACCCGCGGCCAGGGGTCCGTCTGGGGAACCGGGGGCCAGACGCCCGACCCGCACGGCGCAGGCCCATCCACCCCCGGGGTCATGACTCGCGGCATCGAGTCGCCTCACGATTACTACTACCGCCGGCTGATCACCGACGCGGTTCGCGCCGTGGATGCCGCGCGCTCACTCCCCATCGTCGACTCACGCCGCGTCGCCGTGGCAGGCATCAGCCAGGGCGGCGGTATCGCGGTCGCCGTCTCGGGGCTCTGCGACGGTCTCATCGCCGTCATGCCGGACGTTCCGTTCCTCTGCCACTTCGAACGCGCCCTCGAGCTCACGGCGCGCGATCCCTACACGGAGATCGTGCAGTACCTCTCCGTGCACCGCGGCGCGGAAGAGCGGGTCCTGAACACGCTGTCCTACATCGACGGCGTCAATCACGCGGCCCGCGCCTCTGCTCCCGCGCTGTTCTCTGTCGCTCTCATGGATGACATCTGTCCGCCCTCGACCATCTACGCCGCCTACAACCGCTATGCCGGGAGCAGCGAGATCACGGTGTATCCCTACAACGCCCACGAGGGCGGACTGGGATACCAGTGGCTCACGCAGCACGCTTTCCTCACCGGCATCCTGAGTGGATCGGGTCCTGCATGAGCACAGGGCGGCGCGCGTTCGCGCACGACGGCATCGCATTCGGCTGCGACTACAACCCCGAACAGTGGTCGCCCGAGGTGTGGGACGAGGACATCCGTCTGATGGGCGAGGCGGGGGTAGATCTCGTCGCCATCAACATCTTCGGATGGTCGCACCTCGAGCCGCGAGCCGGCGAGTACGACTTCCGCGCGCTCGATGACATCGTGGAGCGTCTGCACGCCGCCGGCATCCGCATCAACCTCGGCACGGGCACAGCGTCACCTCCGGCGTGGCTCGTCCGGGCACACCCCGAGATCCTGCCGATGGCGCCGGATGGAACCCGGCGGTACCACGGCGGCCGCCAGGCCTGGTGCCCCAGCTCACCGGCGTTCCGCGAGAGCGCACTTCGCCTGGTAGGTGCGGTAGCCGAGCGATACGGCGGTCACCCCGCCATCGCCCTGTGGCACGTCTCGAACGAACTCGGATGCCACAACGCGCTCTGCTACTGCGAGGACAGCGCCGTCGCGTTCCGCCGCTGGCTGCAGCGGCGCTACGAGAGCGTCGACGCACTCAACGACGCCTGGGGAACGGCCTTCTGGAGTCAGACCTACTTCTCGTGGGACGAGATCGGCACCCCCCGCGCGACCCTCTCCGCGCGCAACCCCGGACAGGTGCTGGACTTCCGGCGGTTCAGCTCTGATGAGCTCCTCGACTACTACAGGTGCGAGGCGGCGATCCTTCGCGACTCGAGCGCGGCGCCGGTGACGACCAACTTCATGCTCACGGCGCACATCGACAGTCTCGACTACTGGTCGTGGGCAGACGACATGGATGTGATCGCCAACGACCACTACCTCGACCACCGTCTGAACGACCCCACGGTCGAACTCGCCTTCGCAGCGGATCTCACTCGCGGCGTGAGCGATGGAGCGCCTTGGCTGCTCATGGAGCACTCGACGGGAGCGGTGAACTGGCAACCCCTCAACGTGGTCAAAGGACCTGGCGAGATGTTGCGAAACTCGCTCACCCACATCGCGCGGGGCGCGGACGGAGTCTGCTTCTTCCAATGGCGCGCGTCGGTTCAGGGCAGTGAGAAGTTCCACTCGGCGATGTTGCCCCATGCGGGCACGGATTCCGCGGTCTGGCGCGAGGTGTGCGAGTTGGGTGCGATCGTGGATGCGCTCGCGGACGTCGCGGGTACGCGGGTCGAGGCGGGCGTCGCCCTGGTGTACTCGTGGGAATCGTGGTGGGCGACCGAGACGGAATCGAGACCCACCCAATCGATCGGCTACCTCGATCAGGTGCATGCCGCGTACGCCGCGCTGTACGCGCTCGGGCTGACAGTAGACATCGTCGCGCCCGGCGTCGACCTCTCGCGGTACACGCTTGTCGTCGTTCCCGGGCTGCACCTCGTGCGAGAGGCCGATGCTCGCGTCATCACCGAATGGATCGCCTCCGGCGGCACCGCGTTGATCACGTTCTACAGCGGGACGGTCGATGAAAACGACCGCGTCTGGACGGGCGGATACACGGGGCCGTTCCGCGAAGCCCTGGGCATCCGGATCGAGGAGTTCGCGCCGGTAGCCCCGGAAACGTCGCTCCGCCTCAGATCCGGAGCGACGGCGCGGCTGTGGTCCGAGCGGTCGACCGCGACGACGGCCACCGTCGTCGATTCCTATCTGGATGGCCCGGCGGAGGGCGCCCCAGCGGTGACGCGGAACGCGTGGGGAGACGGTCAGGCGTGGTACCTCGGCACGCTGCCCGAGCCGGCGGCGTACGAGGATCTGCTCGCAACGATCGCCGAGGCCGCCGGCGTGCGGCCGGCCACCGGGTTCCGGGGCGGTGCAGGTCGCCTGGAGGTTGTTCGTCGGCACGGATCGAGTGGGTCGTACCTGTTCTTTGTGAACCACTCGGCGGAAAGCGTCAGCGCCGATGCGCGAGGTCGGGAGCTGATCACGGGGGAGGACGTCGTGGAGACCCTCCAGGTTCCGCCCGGGAGCGTCCGCATCGTGCGCGAGCTCGCCGTCGGCGGAGCCGAGGAACCCACCGGATAGGATGATCATCTCCCGCCGCTGACCTCTGGAGTGTCGTGATCCCCGCCGAGCTGGTCGACTGACGTGCGCGTCTTCCTAGGCGGCTACGGCGCCGACATGGGCGGCGACGCGCCGGGAGTCGGCGTGATGTACGCGGGGGCGCCGGACGAGGCGTCCGCGGGCGGCGAACTCAGAGGCCTCTCGGATGCCGCGGTGGCGGTCGCGTCGCCGTCGTGGATCACGTGGCATCCGACCCTCGACGTCGTGTACGCGGCGCTTGAAGCGCGCGGGGTCGTGCAGGCGTTTCGGCGCACCGGACCCGACTCGTTCGCGCCGCTGGGCGCGCCCGTCGACGCCGGTGAGGCGGTGTGCCACGTCGCGGTCGCGCCCGACGGAAGTGGGCTGATCGCCGCCTGCTGGGGCGACGGAAAGCTCGTGCGCATCACGCTGGATGCCGATGGCGCGCTCGGCACGCGGACGGAGCTGCCCCCGGCGGACGATCCATATGCCGCGAACGGCATGCGCACGGTGTCCGCGGGGGAGCCGCGCGTTTCGCGCGCGCATCAGACCCGCTTCCTCTCCGGCGGCGGCTTCGTCACGACCGACCTCGGCTTCGACCTGGTGCGCTTCTGGCGGTCTGGCGGCGACACCGCGCCGCGCGCGGCCGGCGAGGTCGCGCTGCCCCTCGGGTCCGGCCCGCGCCACCTTCGCCGGCATCCGTCAGGCAACCTGCTCGTCGTGACGGAGCTGTCGCGGGAGCTGTTCGTGCTCGCGCCCGACGCCTCGGGCGCCTGGAGCCTCGTCGCGGGTGCGCCGCTGTCGCCCGCCGCGCTACCGGGCGACGCCGCGGCCGAGATCGCCCTGTCTCGCGACGGCCGATTCGTCTATGCGGGCCTGCGCGGCTCCAATACGCTCGCGGTCCTCGAAGTGCGCGGTTCGGGGGCCGAGATACGGCCGACGGCTCTCGTCGAGGCGGGCGTCGACTGGCCCCGGCACCACGTCGTCGTGCGCGACACGCTGCTCGTCGCGGGTCAGCGCTCCGGCGAGGTGGCCGCGCTCACGATCGACGAGCGCACCGGCGTCCCCGGCCGTGCGCGCCGCCGCGTCGACGCTCCGACTCCGACCTGCCTGCTCCCCGATCGCGACTGACGGGCTGCGTCAGAGCTTGGCATCCTGCCGCGGGATGAACACCTTCTTGATGATGAGCAGGATGGATGCCGTCACCGGGATCGCGACGAGGGCTCCGAGCAGGCCCATGAGCGTGCCGCCGACGAGCGCTCCGATCACGACGAGTGAGCCGGGAACCGAGATCGCCTTGCTCATCACCTTCGGCGTGAGGACGTATGCCTCGATCTGCATGTAGATGAGGTAGAGGATCGCGAAGATCAGCGCGCCGAGCGGACTGCTGAAGAGCGCGATAGTCGAGCCGACGACCCAGAACAGCACGGTTCCGACGAGCGGGATGATCGTCAGGCAGAAGGCGACGACGGCCATCAGCATCGGGAACGGCAGCTGCAGCACGCTGTGCAGGATGAAGGCGAAGAGCGCGTTGAAGAACGCCAGGACGACCATGCCGCCGAGGTAGGAACCAACGGAACCCGTGATCTCCTCGGTCATGTCGCCGACGAAGGTGCGGCTGCGCGCCGGCCAGAGGCGCGTGAAGGCCGCCTTGATCTGGTCGAGGGATGCCAGGAAGTACAGGCTCAGCACGATGATGATGACGAAGCCTGAGATCGAGCTCGCGATCGTCGCGCCGACCTGCAGCACGCCGCCGCCGATGCTCGCGAGGTTGCCCGGGTCGCTCAGGAACGCCTGGACCTGTGCGAGCAGCGCGTTCGTCTGATCGCCGAAGCGCTCCTGGATCCACGCGAAGGCGTCGGTCTTCTGGAAGTCGCGGATCATTCCGGGCACGTCGCTCACAAACTGCGCGATCTGGTCGACCACGGTCGGGATGATGAGCCACAGCACGCCGACGAGGAAGAGCGCAAACGCCGCGTAGACGATGACGATGCCCCAGGCGCGCGGAACCTTGCCACGCTCGAGGCGTCGCACGAGCGGATCGAGGCCGAGGGCGGCGAACAGCGCGAATGCGATGTAGATCCAGATCGTGGCGAGGTCGGTGATCGCGATGCCGAGGGCGATCGCGACGAGGCCGCCGAACGTGACCAGGAAACCCACCGCGAAGGGGTGGTTGAGGTTTCCCCAGAAGGTGCGGCCCGCCGGCGCCTCGAGGGGCTCGCCGCCCGGGCCGGTGCCGAGCAACGGCTCGGCGGATGTCACCGTGGGCGATTCAGCGGCGGCGGCGGCGCGCGCGGGGCGTCGAGGACTCATGGCTCACACTTTAGGCCGCGATAGGGTCGGTGCATGACCGATGGAGCCGATCCGCGTACGACACTGCTCGGCCTTCGCGCGAGCATCGACAACATCGACGCCGCGCTGATCTTCATGCTGGCCGAGCGATTCCGCTGCACGAAGCAGGTCGGCGTCCTCAAGGCGGAGCATGGGATGCCGGCATCCGACCCCGCCCGCGAAGAGCAGCAGATCGCCCGCCTGCGGAGCCTCGCCCTCGACGCCGACCTCGACCCGGAGTTCGCCGAGAAGTGGTTCAACTTCGTGGTGGCCGAGGTCATCCGCCACCACACCGAGGCCGCCGAGGGCGAGTAACCGCCGCCCGCTCAGGGCACCGCGCGCCGCAGCGTCGGGTACGAGATGGCGGCCATGACCACCGTCAGAAGGCCGAGGACAGCGGTCAGCCCGCCGACGCCGCCCTCGACGATCGCTGTCGCCACCTGCGGCCACGACTGCGCGGCGGTGATCGCCCAGATCACGGCGAGGAGGACCAGCGCGATCCCGACGATGACGACGGTCAACCAGAGGTTGCCGAATCGCTTGTAGATCGTCGTGAGCCAGAACCCGATCACGAACGCGAACATGGCGGTGACGAAGAAGAAGACTCCCGCGCCGAGTGCTCCCGCCGTCCACAGCCAGTCGAGCGCGAAGAAGTAGCCGCCGATGCCCCATCCGTTCGTGGCTATTTCGATCAATCCGCCGATCACGAACACGACCGCGAGGATGCCGCTCGTGAGCGCCGCCGTGAGGAGTGTGCCGAGGTAGAACTCCCGCCGGCTGAGACTCATCGCCTGCGAGAACGGGAACGTCAGGGTCATCGCCTGTACACCTACGACGCCGAAGTACCAGAGCGGTGCCTGCGCGCCGCCGCCGTACATGTTCGCGGTGACCCCCGCCTGGTTGAGGATCACCCAGATGGCTATCGAGATGACCAGGGAGCCGCCGAGGACGATCAGCGGCACCCAGATGAAGGTCTGGCGGTTGACCAGCTGCATGCGGACGACATTCAGGGTGCGGTTCATCGCCGTGCTCCTTCCGTGAGGGATGCCGGGGCGGCATCCGGGGCGGCGGTCTGGTGCTGGGTGAGCCGGACGATCAGCTGCTGCAGCGAGACGGGATTGACGTCGAGGCCCGCCTCCGCGAGCCGCAGTCGATCGCCGGCGCTGAGCGCGCCGAGGACGGTCGCACTCGCGACGCGGCCGAGACTCTCGCGGTGGAGCACCTCGCGCCCGGCGGTGAAGGCATCCACGGCATCCGCGTCGCCGACGATGTTCGCGGCGCGTCCGCGCACCTCGTCGGTCTCTTCGTCGAGCAGGATGCGGCCGTCGTCGATCACGATCACGCGTTCGATGAGGTTCGCGACCTCGTCGATCAGGTGACTCGAGAGGATGATCGTGCGCGGGTGCTCGGCGTAGTCCTCGAGGAGGCGGTCGTAGAAGATCTGGCGCGCCACGGCATCCAGGCCGAGGTACGGTTCGTCGAAAAAGGTGAGCTCCGCGCGGGAGGCGAGCCCGATGATGACGCCGACCGCCGACAGCTGCCCGCGGGAGAGCTTCTTGATGCGTGTCTTCATCGGCAGCTGGAACGCGGCGATGAGGTCGTCGGCGAGTTCTTGGCTCCAGTTCGGGAAGAACAGCGCCGCGATGCGGAACGCGTGCGCGGGTAGCGCGTCATCGGGGTAGCGTTGGCCCTCCCGAACGAAGCAGAGGCGGCTGAGGACGCGCGCGTTCTCGTACGGGTCCTCGCCGAAGACGCGCACCTCGCCCGAGGAGGCGAAGTTCTGCGCCGTGAGGATCGACATGAGCGTCGTCTTGCCGGCGCCGTTGCGGCCCAGCAGGCCGTAGATCGTGTTCTCCTCGATGCGCAGCGAGACATCGTCCAGGGCGACGGTCTCGCTGTAGCGCTTCGTGAGGTGGTTCACCTCGATGACGGTCATCGTGAGGTTCCTTCCGTGAGGGATGCCGCGCGCTCGCGCACGAGCCGGGCGAGGTCGTCGGGGCCGAGCCCCAGGGTGCGGGCTTCGGCGAGCAAGGGCTCGACGAAGCGGTCGGCGAACGCCTCGCGGCGTTCGGTGAGGAGCTGCTCTCGCGCCCCGATGGCGACGAACATGCCGATGCCCCGGCGCTTGACCAGGACGTTCTTCTCGACGAGCATGTTCACTCCCTTCGCGGCGGTGGCCGGGTTGATGCGGTAGAAGGCGGCGAGCTCGTTGGTCGAGGGCGCGCGAGAGTCCTCTTCGAGGCTCCCATCGAGGATGGAGTCCTCGACGCTCTCGGCGATCTGCAGGAACAGCGCCTTACCTTCTTCGATCACTCGATCTCCCGGTGTATCGGTTAGTTACTTGACTAAGTAACCACGTAACGCGTCGAGTGTCAAGAGGCGTGGGATGGTTTCGATACGCCGCCTGCGGCGGCTACTCAACCACCGGTGGTGTGGCGGGTGCTCGGCGGCGGCAACTCGAGCGCCGGCGGTGCGCGCGTGGGCGAGTGCTCGTCGGCGCTGGTCGGCGTGAATCAGCGGCGGGCGCAGCGGGGTCAGCGCGCGTCGTCGCGGTCGTCGCGGTCGCCGCTGCGCGGCGCGGGCGCGGTTGCGCGGGCGAGGGCCTCGGCGGCGCGGACGAGCACGTTCTGGGTGAAGTTCTGTGCGATTTCTTGCGCCGCCGTCATCCAGGCGCCCGGCTGCGGCGAGTCAGGACCAGGCCCCGCCGGGGCGGTGCCGGATGCCCGCGCCCGCCGCCACGCCTCGGCCTCGGCAGCGTCGAAGGCACGGACGAGCCGAGCGACGGCATCCCGATACGCGCCGAACTGGGCGGGCGTCACGCGCGGCGCGCTCGCGGCGCCGCGGAGGGCCCGCGTCTCGCGCAGCTGATCGAGGAACGCCGCCACCTCGGGCACGCGCGCGTCGGCCATCGCGGGGAAGGCGATCACCCGCGCGGCATCGGTCTCGTACTCCATCCACCGCGCCGTGACGGCGTCATCCGCCGCGATCACGCGCGCGAGCGGGAGGTCATCGGGAGTCCTCATCGGTGCCGCGAGTGCGGCGCGGTCGGCCGCGACGTTCGCCTGACGAAGACGCACAACCGCCGCCGCGGCGCGCACCTCGAGCTGCGCGGCATCGAGTTCACGCCGCGCAGCGGCCACGTCGGACGAACGACCGTGCCCCGCGGCTCGGTCGGCCAGGGCGCGCGTCAGCTCGGCGCGCGCGGTCCGGACGGCGGCACGCGCCCACGCGGCATCCCGCTTCGCGATGCGCAACGCCTCGCGCGAGGCGTCGTACGCGAGCCGTCGCGCTCGTCCCCGCCGACGACGGATGCCGGCCCAGCCGACCGCGCCCGCACCGATCACCACGGGCGGTCCGATCCAGAGCAGCTCGAGCCAGGGCACGGCGTCATGCTATCCAGCATGACTGAAAGGGGGCGGGGAGTGGCCGGGTCAGCCGAAGATCAGGGCGAGGACGGTCGCGCCGCCGCCGACGAGGATGAGCGAGATGATCACGATCCACGCCGTGATCCGGGTGCGGCGCGTGCGCGCCTCAGTCATGCCGCGGTACTCGTCGTCGTCGCTCATGGCACTCAGCCTACGGGCTCGGCGACGGTCGGCCCGAACACGGCGGGAAGAGTCGAGGTCGACACGGTGCGCAGTTCGGGCACGGTGAGGGTGAAGACGTCCTGGATCTCGAGCGCGGGCTCGTCTCCGTCGGCGGCGGGATCGGTCACCCCGATGCGCAGCACCGGGTAGCCGCGGCCTTCGCACAGGCCCCGGAACTTGACGTCCTCCTCGCGCGGCACCGACACGATCACGCGGCCGGTCGACTCCGAGAAGAGCGCGGTCGCTACATCCACACCGTCGCGTTCCGTGATCTCGCGCAGCCACACGCGTGCGCCGACCCCGAAACGCAGGACGGCTTCGGCGAGGGCCTGCGCGAGACCTCCGGACGAGAGGTCGTGCGCCGAAGAGACGAGCTCCTGCTGCGATGCCGCCTGGATCAGTTCGGCGAGGCGCTTCTCGGCCGCGAGGTCGACCTTCGGGGGCCGTCCGCCGAGGTGGGCGTGCACCGTCTCGGCCCATGCCGAGCCGCTGAGCTCGGTCGAAGTGACGCCGAGCAGGTAGATGTTCTCGCCGGCATCCTGCCACCCGCTCGGGATGCGCCGGGCGACGTCGTCGATGATCCCCAGCACGCCGACGACCGGGGTCGGGTAGATCGGCACGTCGCCGGTCTGGTTGTAGAAGCTGACGTTTCCGCCCGTGACGGGCACACCGAGCTCGAGGCACGCGTCGGCGAGACCGTCGACCGCCTGGCCGAACTGCCACATGACCTCGGGGTTCTCGGGGCTGCCGAAGTTGAGGCAGTCGGTGACGGCGGTGGGGACGGCGCCCGTGACGGCGACGTTCCGATACGCCTCGGCGAGGGCGAGCTGCGCGCCGGCGTACGGGTCGAGCTGGCAGTAGCGGCCGTTGCAGTCGGTCGCGATCGCGAAGCCCAGCCCCGACTCCTCGTCGACGCGGATCATGCCGGCGTCGTCGGGGAACGACAGCGCCGTGTTGCCCATGACGTAGTAGTCGTACTGGTTCGTCACCCACGACGTGTCGGCGAGGTTCGGGCTGCCCAGCAGCGCGACGAACTGCTCGCGAAGGGTGTCGGCGTCGCCGGAGCGCGGCAGGGCGGATGCCGAGTCGTCGCGCAGCGCGTCGATCCAGGTCGGGTAGGCGACGGGGCGCTCGTACACCGGGCCGTCGACGGCGACCGTCGACGGGTCGACGTCGACGATCTGCTCGCCGTGCCAGAAGATCTGCAGGCGCCCGTCGCCGGTGACCTCGCCGAGCACCGACGTCTCGACATCCCACTTCGAGGTCACCGCGAGGAAGGCATCCAGCTTCTCGGGTGCGACGATCGCCATCATGCGCTCCTGCGACTCGCTCATCAGGATCTCTTCGGGCGTCAGCGTCGGGTCGCGCAGCAGCACGTTCTCGAGGTCGACGCGCATGCCCGACCCGCCGTTGGCGGCGAGCTCGCTCGTCGCGCACGAGATGCCCGCGGCCCCGAGGTCTTGAATGGCTTCGACGAGCTCGCCCTGGTAGAGCTCGAGGCAGCACTCGATGAGCACCTTCTCGGCGAACGGGTCGCCGACCTGCACCGCGGGGCGCTTGGTCGGTCCGGTGGAGTCGAACGAGTCGGATGCCAGGATCGACGCTCCGCCGATGCCGTCGCCGCCGGTGCGCGCCCCGAAGAGCACGACCTTGTTGCCCGCCCCCGTCGCGTTGGCGAGCTTGATGTCTTCGTGGCGCATGACGCCGACCGCGAGGGCGTTGACGAGGGGATTGCCCTGATAGACCGCGTCGAACACGGTCTCACCGCCGATGTTCGGCAGGCCCAGGCAGTTGGCGTAGGAGCTGATGCCCGACACGACGCCGTGGACGACACGGGGAGTGTCGGGGTGGTCGATCGCGCCGAAGCGCAGCTGGTCCATGACCGCGACCGGCCGTGCGCCCATCGAGATGATGTCGCGGACGATCCCGCCGACACCCGTCGCCGCGCCCTGGAACGGCTCGATGTAGCTCGGGTGGTTGTGCGATTCGACCTTGAACGTCACAGCCCAACCTTCACCGACGTCGACGACGCCCGCGTTCTGCCCCATGCCGACCATGAGTCGCGTCTTCATCTCGTCGCTGACCTTCTGGCCGAAGCGGCGCAGGTAGATCTTCGACGACTTGTAGGAGCAGTGCTCGCTCCACATCACGGAGTACATGGCGAGCTCGCCGCTCGTCGGCCGGCGCCCGAGGATCGCCTTGATCTGCTCGTACTCGTCGGGCTTGAGGCCGAGCGCCGCGTACGGCTGCTCCTTCTCGGGGGTCTCGACGGCGTTCTCGACGGTGTCTGCGACCTTGGCCTCAGAATCGGGGGTGCTCACGCGGCTGTGCTCCAAGAGATCGCGGGATGCCGGGGATGCCCCTCAGTCTAGTTGTGACACGGCGGAGCCGACTCGGCATCCGGCGTTCAGATGCTCCATACTGCTTTCATAAGGTGCGTACAGGCGCGCCGAGAACCCTGGGGGGGGGACCATGAACCGTCGTCTGACCGCCGCGGCGCTTGTCGCGCTCGCACTCTGCGGCACCTTTTCGCTGAGCGGATGCTCGATCGCCAACCTGATCTCGACCGTCGCCGGAGGGGACAAGGAGCCGCCGCGTGACGACGACACGGGCGAGATCACCGAAGAGGGCGACCTCGACGTGTTCTCCATCGCGGTAGGCGACTGCCTCGGATCGACGCCCGAGGGCGAAGTCGAGTCGATCACCGCTGTGCCGTGCTCCGAGGCGCACGACGGCGAGGTCTTCTACGACTTCTCACTGCCCGACGGCGAGTTCCCCGGCGACGACGCGATGCAGACCGCGGTGTACGACGGCTGCGACCCGGCATTCGAGACCTTCGTCGGCCTCCCGTACAACGAGTCGACGCTCGACTACACCTACTACGCGCCGACCGAAGAGAGCTGGAACCAGCTCGACGACCGGCTCGTCAGCTGCGTCATCACCGACCCCAACGGCCCGGTGACCGGTTCGCTGGAGGGCGCGGGGCGCTGACCCTGCGCTGACGGCGGGTCGTTCGTCGTCGTCGGTTGTCGGCTACTCAGGCGTCGTCGACGCCGAGAACTCCGACGCCCGTCGCCTGATGGCTCGGTTCGTCAGCGGCCGGCATCGGCGTTTCGCTGGGCGGTGGCTGGAGCGGCTCGTTCGGGTTTGGAACGGGCGGCTCGACCGGGTTCGGCGCGGCGGGCTCGGCGGGGTTCGGCGCGAGGGGCTCCTCGCCCGGCTCCTTCTCGGTGCTGGGCTCGGTGAGCTGGTCGGTGGTGGGCTCGGCGCCGGCATCCTCGTGCGTGTCGACGTTGGTCGGGTCTGACATGATTGCTCCTTTGGTCTTTCCGGCAGTCTGCGCGTGTGCGGCGCGATGCGCAGGGGGATTGACAGGACGGATGCCGGGGGTTGCGCCGTACGACCGGCGACGTAGAGTCGGCGCATGACCGGACTCACTCCGTACCTGCACTTCGACGGTGTCGCTCGCGCGGCGCTCGAGTTCTATCGCGACGTGTTCGGCGGCGAGCTCGTCGTGCACTCGTTCGCCGACTTCGGCCGCGACGACGGGCCGGCGGATGCCGTCGCGCACGGCATGCTGCAGGGGCCGGTCGAGCTTTTCGCGTCGGATGCCGGGCCGGGTGACGAGCCGCTCGCGCTGCACGGCATCCTGTTCTCGCTCCTCGGCACCGCGCCGCCTGCCGAACTCGAGCGCTGGTTCGCGGCGCTTGCCGACGGCGGTGAGATCATCGATCCGCTCGCGCTCAAACCGTGGGGCGATCACGACGGCCAGGTGCGCGACCGGTTCGGCGTGACGTGGCTCATCGGCTATCAGGGGTGACCGAGCCGGCGGGGCCCTTCTTGATCGCGCGGCGGCGCGCGAGGCGTGAGCTGCCGTCGCGCGCGGTCGCCCTAGATCAGGCCCCCGCCTCGCGCATCTCACGGATGTCGACTTCGATCTGTGCGGGCGGGCGGCCGGCGACGGAGGTCGCGGGGTGGGCGTTGAACCGCTCGGCGAGGTGGGCAGACGACCCGCGGGCAGCCTCACTCCCCTCCGGCGCCAGCCCCGCGACGAGCGCCTCGACGCGTCCGCGGATCTCGTCGCGGATCGGGCGGACGGCGTCGATGCCGAGCCCCGCGGGATCGTCGAGCACCCAGTCTTCGTAGCGCTTGCCGGGGAAGATCGGGCAGGCGTCGCCGCATCCCATCGTGATGACGACATCCGACTCGCGCACGGCGTCGACGGTGAGGAGCTTCGGCGCGCTCCCCGCGATATCGATGCCCTCTTCGGCCATCGCGGCGATGGCGACGGGATTGAGCTGATCCTTCGGCTCGGAGCCGGCCGAGAGCACCTCGACGCGGTCGCCGGCGAGGTGGCGGAGGTATCCGGCGGCCATCTGGGATCGGCCCGCGTTGTGGACGCAGACGAACAGCACTGTGGGCTTCTCGCTCATGGTCCGAGCGTAGCTGTGTGTAACCTCGGTCCGCTAGCGTTCGCTCATGCGAGCGCCGGTGTGGGAGGTGTTCCGGGTCTTTCTGCGGCTCGGATCGACGTCGTTCGGCGGCCCGATCGCGCACCTCGGGTACTTCCGCACGGAGTTCGTCGAGCGCCGCGAATGGATGACCGACCGCGAGTACGCGGACCTGGTGGCGCTCTGCCAGCTGCTGCCCGGCCCGGCATCCAGCCAGGTGGGGTTCGGCATCGGACTGCTGCGCGCGGGATACCGGGGCGCGCTCGCGGCGTTCGTCGCGTTCACGCTGCCGTCGGCGCTGCTGATGCTCGCCTTCGCGTATGGCGCGGCGCTCTTCGTCGGCCCGGTCGGCGAGGGGTTGCTCTCGGGGCTCAAGATCGTCGCGGTCGCCGTCGTCGCGCAGGCGGTGTGGGGGATGGCGCGGACCCTCACGCCCGATCCGACGCGCGCCGCGATCGCGGCGGTGGCCGTGCTGACGGTGATCCTGCTCGCGGGCACCCTCGGTCAGGTGGCGGCGATCGCGCTCGGTGTCGCCGCGGGCATCCTGTTCTGCCGCCGGGCCGTGTCGACGGAGCCCGAGATGCTGCGGTTCCCGGTGCGCCGGGTCTTCGCGGGCGTGTGCCTGGGCCTGTTCGCGCTGCTTCTCGTCGGGATGCCGGCGCTCGCCGCCCTGACCGGCTCGGGGTCGCTCTCGCTGTTCGACGCGTTCTTCCGCGCGGGCGCGCTCGTCTTCGGCGGCGGGCACGTCGTGCTGCCGCTGCTGCACGCCGGGCTGGTCGACACGGGGTGGGTGACGGATGCCCAGTTCCTCGCCGGATACGGCGCCGCGCAGGCCATGCCGGGCCCGCTCTTCACCTTCGCGAGCTACCTCGGCGCGATCGCGGGCGTCGGCCCCGGCGGCGCGCTCGGCGCGGTGATCGCGCTCGTCGCGATCTTTTTGCCGGGTTTCCTGCTGCTGGTGGGGGTGCTGCCGTTCTGGAACTCCTTCCGCCGCCGCGCCTGGGCGCAGGCCGCGATGCGCGGAGCGAACGCGGCGGTCGTCGGCATCCTTGCGGCAGCCCTGTACTCGCCCGTGTTCACGACGGCCGTCACCGGGCCCGGGCCGTTCGCGCTCGCCGTCGTGTGCTTCGTGCTGCTGATGTCGTGGAAGCTCCCGCCGTGGGCCGTCGTGCTCGTCGGCGCGGTCGGCGGGGTCGTGCTGGAGCTGGTGTAGCGGCGGCCGGTCGGGCGTACGCAACTGCAAGGCCGTGAATGCCGACACGCCGAGCCCGGCGCCGCTCGCGCGGCGTGTCGCGGCTGGAGCCTTGCAGTTCGGTGCCGGGGTCTCCGCGCGGGTGCGTCTGGCGCCGCGTCAGCGTGCGGGCGGACCGAACTCCTCGAGAAGCGATTCGAGGGTCGGGATGAGGCGGGGAATGTCGTGCTGCAGCATCGCCCAGACTCGAACGTGGTCGACGTCGTCGTAGCGATGGATGATCACGTTCCGCGTCGCGATGATCGCGTGAATGTCGGGGATGCGAGCCGATGTCTCGGAGTCGTCACGTCGGATCCGCACGAGGGCCTCGCCGACGATCTCGAGTTGTCGTTCGACCGCGGACTGCCGTATCCAATCCGCGAGGTAGTCGTCGAGCGCGAGGCAATCGATGATCGCCTGCGTCCGCTTCGACGCTTGGAGCGCGTCCCAGACGTGCGCCGGCGTCTCAGGCCGCATACACGTCCCGCGCCGAGTCGAACACGGCGCTCGCGAAGTACGGATTGCGCACCGTGCGAACGTCGAGGAGATCGACCGGTCTTCCGACGATCTGTTCCAGTTCGCCGCGCAGTTCGAACAGCGCCGAGAAGGTGCGCTCCGCTTCGGGTTTGTAGTCGACGAGGAAGTCGACGTCGCTTTTCGCGGGGTCGAAGCGCTCTGTCAGGGCGGACCCGAAGATGCGGAGGCGTGCCACGCCGTGCCGTTCGCAGGCGCGCGCGATCGCCTCGCGGTCGAGCAGGGCCGTGGCGATCATGGAGCTATTGTCTCACTTCGCCTTCGGCTCGACTTAGTACTCTTCTCCCAGAACGTCGAAGGGGTTCACATGCTGGTTCGCAAGATAGCCATCACTCCGCCCGAAGCGCTGGTCGAGATCGAGTGCGCCGGAGCTATCGAGCACCAGAGCCGCTCGGAGGTCGTGGCGGAGGCCCTGTCCACCCACCTCGACGAGACTGTCTACACGCCCAGCGACGATGAGCGCCGGTCGCTTGTCGCTGCCCTGGATGAGCTTGAGCGGGCGTCAGAAAGTGTTGAGGAATGGGATGCGGTGCGTAGCGAGCTGCGCGCCATGAGGTCGAACACCTGACGGCGGCTCGCATCAGTCCTCGCTGGTGCCTCGGATGAGGTCACCGAAGACTCAGCGTCGCGATGTCGAACACGTTCTCGCGACCTGGCAATCGCCCGGCATGATGTCTTCATGGTCGCGACCGGAGTAATGAACTCGAGGCGATTCTGTCGCGTGCAGGCTGGAACCGCGTGCCCAAGCCACCCGCTCCACGTCTCGCCCACTTACCTCGTGGCCTCGCTGAGAGCATCACGCAGATATACCGATCACTCGGAGGGACTCAGGTCGGGCCGCCCGCGAGGAACACCTGACTGGCAAGACCGTCGACACGGACGCCGCTGATCTGCTGGAAGCGGTGCACAAGCAGGGCGGCTACGGCAAGGAAGAGCGCCGCTCCGCCCAGCGCGATGGCAGACCCCGCCGATCGTCAGGTGGGCAGAAGGCCGCTGACGACGGCGGAGACCATGACGATCAGCACGACGCCTTCGAGGCCATGGAGGATGATCGAGAACCAGATCGTGCGGTAGCGCCGGGCCGCCCAGCTGAACGGGAGGCTGGTCAGGAAGACAAGCGGAAGCGCCCAGATCTTGTGAAGGTGGTACGCGGTGAAGAGAACGTTGTTCGCCAGCCAGTCCCACTTGCCGAATGCTCCCCGCATCTTGGGCAACAGCACTCCGCGAAAGAGCAGCTCCTCGCCGAGGAGGTAGTTGAACGCGAAACTCACGATCGCGACCCCCAGGATCCACCACTGTCCGACGAACTCCGGGCGTGCCAGCTGTCGCACTTCAGTGCCCGCGGGGGCGACCCAGCCGAGACCGTCGAAGAGCGGCGTGAGCAACTCGCTGACGTACGTGAGCGCAGCGAACACGACAGTGACCGGCACGAGTGACCACCACGAGCGCGGGGAACGGAGTCCGGTTCGGGGGTTCCTGGGCTGCTGCGCCCAGATCCGCGGCGCGACGACCGACCACCGGAGCGTTCCCAGTTCCCGGCGAAGGATGATGACCGCGAGGACGAACTGCCAGATCATCCCCGTCACCATGAGGAGCCAGAAGAGCATCCCGGGGTTCACGTCCGTGGCATCCCTCAGAAGCGGCCATACGATCCAGGCGAGCGCTGCCATCGGAATGGTCGCCGCGGCCCAGATCGCCAACACCTGCCGCACCGAGTACTGGTGATCGGGAACACTCGCGGTGTTCGCGGCGAACGATTCAGTCGATGTGGTCATGCAGACAGCCTAACTAACCGTTAGTGGCACTGTCTATAAATGTGGCACACTGGTCATCGTGCAACGAGATGAAGTGCTGCTGACGATGAGCCAGTTGGCTGACGTCAGTGGGGTCCACCCCTCGACCATCAAGTTCTACATCTCAGAAGGCCTCGTCCCCCGTGGTCGACTGATCGCGTCAAACCGTGCGGTGTACGGCCGGGAGCACGTCGAGCGCTTGGGATTCATCCGCACGCTCGTCACGATCGGAGGCGTCAGCATCTCCACGCTGAAGACCGTGGTGGCTGCGCTGGCCGAAGGATCGCTGACGTCAGTCCTCGCGGCGGCCCAGGATGCCGCTCGAAGTCCGGGTGATGTGCCCAGGCCTGCTCGAGCAGAGACCCAGGATGCCGTGCGGCGGTCTTTTTCCATCGAGCCTGACAGCCCCCTCTGGCATCACCCTTCGGTCAGCCGCATCGCGGCCGCGGTCGATGCCAGCGAACCTTATTTGGGCGCGACGTTCCAGGCGTGGGTGGATGCGCTTGTCGGCGCGGGGAGGGCCGCTGCCCTTGCCGACCTCGACATGGTGCGCGGAGCAGACCCGCAGGACGCGGCACGGTATGCCGTGATCGGGATCCCGCTGGGCGATGTGGTGATCGAGCAGTCGCGGCGCTTGTGGCAGTCCGTCTTCACTTCGCAGGCGTACGGGCCGGGGCCCGCGCGCGAGCCCGGGGGCGCCGAATGACAATGCTGTTGCCTAGTCGAGAGGACGACTGATGAGGGCTGTGTTGCGTCGCGAGTATGGGGACACGTCGGTTCTGCGCGTCGAGGAGGTCGATGACCCGGCGTCCGAGCCGGGTCGGGTCGTCATCGACGTCGCTGCGGCCGGCGTGAACATGGCCGATTGGCACCTGATGTCCGGTGAGCCCGCCGTCATGCGGCTGTCGACCGGTCTGCGGACACCCAAGCAGGTCGGTCTCGGTCAGGATGTCGCAGGCGTCGTGGCCGAGATCGGTCAGGGAGTCACGGGGCTTGCGGTCGGCGACGCGGTGTTCGGGTCGGCCCGCGGCTCGTGGGCCACGCGCGCGAGCGCGCGCGAAGCTCTGCTGCAACCGCTGCCGCCAGGCCTCAGTTTCGAGCAGGCGGCCGCCGTGCCCATGTCGGGTTACACCGCGTTGCAGGCGCTGCGCGCTGCGGGGGATGTCCACGGAAGACGCGTCGCGATCACCGGCGCCGGCGGGGGCGTCGGATCGTACGCCGTGCAGCTTGCTGCAGCTCGCGGCGGACACGTCACCGCAGTGTGCAGTGGATCGAAGGCGGCGTTCGTTCGCGATCTCGGTGCCGATGACGTGATCGACTACACGAGCGCCGACCCCACGGACCCGTCGCGGCGCTTCGACGTGGTCCTCGACTTCGCCGGGAGCCTGCCGCTCGCCCAGTGGATGCGGGTCATCCCGACCGGCGGCACACTCATCCTGGGTGGAGGTGAAGAGGGAGGCACGTTCCTCGGACCGCTGTCTCGGTCGCTCCGGGGTCTTTTTGCGCGACGCATCAAAGTCATCACGCTCATGGCATCGGCCAGTAGCGAAGACATCAGCGAACTCGCTGAGCTGCTCACCGCCGGGACGCTCCGCTCAACGCACTCGTACACCTACGACTTCGTCGACGCCGCCAATGCCGTCGACGCGCTCCGGAATGCAACTCATCCGGGCAAGATCGTGCTGACTCCCTGAGTCAGGCCCGTCGCTCGGCGGGACCGCGGGCCAGGCGGAGACGGCTGTCGGGAACGCGGTGAGATGACACTGGATGTCACGTAGTTCGCGAGGTTTCGGGTGGTCCGGGTCGACTTTGTCGTGACACTTTCCTGAGCTGCCCCACCTCGTCATCCCTCTCCCGCTGCTCGGTGACGGCTTGGCGGAAACAAGGTGAGCGGACGGGTTGCGTCCAATAGCGTGGATGCTCCTATTGCTGTCAAGCGGCCAGTGGCGGGCTGATCTGCTCCAGGATGGCGGTCGCTCGGGCCTCGAGTTCAGGGTCGGCGCGAGTGCCGA
>QFPM01000038.1 GCA_003248655.1 Microbacterium sp. | reverse complement strand
CCGCACTCGGCTTCCGCAACCTCACGAACTATGTCGCCAGATCACTACTCGAAGCCGGAGGCTTCAGACCCCAACTACACCCTCGTTCGTGAAGAGCCTCTTTCCCGTGAGCGTCGGTGCGCACATCGAAACTCACGTCGATCTCCACAGACCCGACGATAGCGAACGGGGGTACGTCTGCCGTGTGCGCCGCCTGGCGGTGCTGTGGGCGAGAGGAGCCCCTCACGTGTGCTGAGAGTGTCGTATCGTCGCATCGAGTGTTATCTTTATAGATAACAGAGGGGGCAGCGTGATCCACGAAATACTGCAACGTGCGCGGCTGAACTCGTCGTTGAGCCTTCGTAGGTTGGCCGAGCGCACGGGTATTGCCGCAGCGAACCTCTCTGTCATCGAGAACGGTCGCCGAGATCCAACCGCCACCACCGCGGAGCGGATCGCTCGTGCGCTTGGGGTCGAGTTCGTGGCCGTGAACGCCAGAGGGCGGGTGACGGCGGCGGCGGCGGCGGATGCCATCAAGCAAGCCGAGAGTCCGCAAGCCGCTTACCGCGCCTTCCTTCAGCTCGCCATCGATCTCAGAGCTGCCTCTCCCTTCGATCGAGTGATCCTGGTGGCGGAGCAGCCGGCCTCGACGAGTACTCGCTGGGATGATGCGATCGCTGGGCTGGTCGAGTGGCTCCTCGAGGAGGAGCACGCGCCGGTTCCCGACTGGGTGATCGATCGGGCCGGTGATGCTGACGCGATCTGGGAACCACAACGCACGGGCACTCCGCTCGCTGTGCATGCTGACATCCGACGGGCTCCCGGGCCGCTGCGCCGGCGAGGAGTTGCGATTGAGGCCGATGAGCTGATCTCCGCATGAGCGAATCGCAGCGCTCCAGCCATCTGACGTCGAGCGTCACTCTGACGCGCGACGATATCATCGACGGGCGGGTTCCACATGATCCTCGCGACGCCGCAGAAGCTGCTGCAGACGCTCGAGCCCTATGTCGGTGCGATCACCGCCGTGTCGAACCCCGAGCGACGCGCCTCGCGACTTGCGAACGTCGTCTTCACCGAGGACGTCAACGCGGATGCCACAGTGGCGGCGTCGGCATCGGCGGCTGCGTCGTCGGTGCCGACGTCATGACAGCGCCGGTCACCGTCGACCGGGCCCGCGAGCGCGCGTGGCGCCTCTTCGAACGCGAGGCGCGAGGATGGGCGGCCTCGGGCGATGCCGGCGTGGGGTTCGACCTTCCGCTGCATCCGCCCACCGAGCGGAGCGCCCTCGCGGACCTCGACGGCACGCGCGAGTGGGTCACCTCGTGGAGGTCGTTCGCGGCGAGCGTCGATGTGGAGGTTGTCTGGACGCAGAGGTCGTGGCCGCGGGTCGGCACGCAGTCCGTCCCCGAGCGGCTGGTTGCCACGGGACCCGCGGCGATCGCCGCGGTCGCCGGAGCGTCGGATCGGTGGGAAGCTTTGACCTCTCGGCTGGGTGAGGTGCGCACGATCATCGGGGACTCATCCGAAGCCGACGCGGCGCTGCGCACCCATGCGCGCTCGCTCACGGCGCTCGAGGACGCCGACTTTGCGCGCCTCATTGATGTATTGGGTTGGTTGTCGTCGAACCCGTCATCGGGCCGTCACGTGCGCGAGCTACCGATCCGCGGCATCCACACGAAGTGGATCGAGCAGCGACGCGGCCTCGTGGAGGCGATGCATCGGGCTGCGACGGGGGCGAGTGACCTGGGCCTCCGCGAACCATCGCCGCTCGTTCGTCTCCGAGTGCTTGACCTTGCGCTCGGCTTTGGAGGGCTTCACGACGTCTCGGCGCCGGTCGATGATTTGGCGAACGTGCAGATTCGGCCGGATCGAGTGTTCGTCTTCGAGAACCTGGCATCCGTGCTGGCGATGCCTCCGGTACGGGGCGGAGTCGTCGTGCACGGCGGAGGGCATCGCGTCGACCTTATTGCGCGCTTGCCGTGGGCGCAGGAGGTCACATACTGGGGCGATCTCGACTCGCACGGTTTCGCGATCCTGCACCGGTTGCGTGCACGCGGCGTGCGCGCTGAGTCGGTGATGATGGATGCCGAGACGGCGTTCGCCCATCGTGATCTGTGGGTCGACGACCCCACCCCCAATATCGGCGTGTTCCCGTTGCTGACGGCGGGCGAGTCGGCCGCGCTGAACCTGCTCTCTGCGCACGGCAACGCGCGCCTCGAGCAAGAGCGAATCCCGTGGGAGTACGCGATCGAGCGGATCGGCATCGGAGATTCCTCGGCGAGCTCCGGACAGGTCCCATAATATGTACAGAAATCTGTACAGGAGGAACGATGGCGGATGTGCTCTCCGTGAGTGAAGCGCGATCGAATCTGACGCGCCTCATCAAGGAACTCCAGAAAGAGGGTGGCGAGGACGTCATCATCGGCTCACACCGCACGCCGCAGGCGATCCTCGCGCCTTACTCATCGCGCCAGGGCGCGCGTGTCGTGTCGCTCAGGCGGTTGCGGGAACTGCGCGGGCCGATCGAACGCCTTGCGTGGGCATCGCACCTCGCCGACGTCCGCGTCTACGGGTCGGTCGCAAGGGGGCAGGAGGCGGAGGGAAGCGACGTCGACATCCTCGTGACGCCCACCGACCGGGCGACCCTGTTCGATGTGGCGCAGTTCGAGCTCGACCTTGAGGCGGTGCTGGGCGTACCCGTTTCGGTGGCCTCAACCGGAGCACTCGATCCGGCGCGTGATGCAGGCATCCTCGCCGAAGCGATTGCACTGTGACGGACGACCGAGTTACGCGGTGGGTGCACGATCTGAGGCTCATCCTCGATCGCGCCGCCGAGCTGGTCGCACGCGGGCAGGATGCGTACCACGCAGATCCCGCGCTCCCGCTCGCCTGCGAGGCGTTGAGCAACCGCGTTGGCGACCTTGCCAAGCGCCTTGTCTCGGCCGATCCCGAGCGATTCTCTGCGCCGATCTGGCGCCAGGCCGCGCGCAACCGGGACTTCGTCGTGCACCACTACGACCGCGTTGACGCCGACCTGCTGTGGCGAACGGTGTCGGAAGCGTTCCCGGCGCTGCGACTCGCGTTGGATGCCGTAAGCAACCCGTTGCACCCTCGCGAGGACTGACTCGAGGTCGTCGGTCGCGCCCGGTCGCTTCCTTTCATCGCGCGCGGCATGGGTGCTCGCGACGGCCTTCTGTGCCGACTCTTTACGAGCGATCGCACCATGTTTGGACGCTGGACATAGGGCGGTTCGACAACTCGGATGACGACCAGAGCGGAACCATCGCGCTGGGGAAGCTTCTCGTTCGCTGCGCCCCCGCATACGGTCGGATCGGCAACCTGCCGGACGACTGCGAGGCCCGGATCTGGTGGTCGGGCGACTCTGACTCGGTGCAGGGCGGGTTCGTCATCTCCGCTGACCTTGCGGGCATGATCTCGGCGCTGGGTGTCGACGTGTACGCGACCGTGTACTCGGGCGAGGACGGCCTCGAGCCTCCGCATCCCGCGGCCCCATAGCGTCGGTGTCCGCGTGTTACGTCGAAAATGCGAGACGCGCGCGCCCGAACATAGCTTGGGTGAAGCATCGCGATGAGGTGAGCACGTCTCGTCGTCGTGCTCGGCGCCTGAGAGCGCGCGTGATGCCCGAACCACAAGGAGCACCACCATGGCAATCAGATCCGCATCCATTCGGAAGGGGCTGACGGCCGCGGCCCTCGCCCTTCCACTCGCCCTCGTTCTCGGCGCCTGCGCCGGAGGAACCGCCGAGCCTGCCGCGAGCGGCACGGACGCCACGACCGAGACGGTGAAGATCGGCGTCGTGGGCGCGGGAGACCCGTATTGGGAGACGTTCACCGAGGCTGCCGCCGAGGAGGGCATCACCGTCGAACTCGTCGACTTCAGCGAGTACACGCAGCCGAACCCGGCACTCTCCGCCGGCGAGCTGGATCTCAACCAGTTCCAGCACATCATCTACCTCGCCACCTACAACGTGCAGGCCGACGACGACCTCGTGCCGATCGGTTCGACGGCGATCTACCCGCTCGGTCTGTATTCGACCAAGTACACCTCGGTCGACGACATCCCTGCGGGTGAGACGGTCGCAGTCCCCAACGACGAGTCCAACCAGGCGCGAGGGCTGCTCGTTCTGCAGTCGGCCGGTCTTGTCGATCTCAAGGATGGCGGGTCTATCTTCTCCACCGTGGCCGACGTGCTGGACACGTCCAAGGTGAAGGTCGAGGCGTTGGATGCTGCATTCACCGCGACGTCGCTACCGGATGTGGCTGCTGCCATCATCAACAACGACTTCGTGGAGGATGCCGGGCTGAGCTTCGACGACGCGATCGCGAAGGACGATCCGTCCGATTCCAGCGCGTTCCCCTACATCAATATCTTCGCCGCGCGGGCGGAGGACGCGGACAACCCCACCTACCTGAAGCTCGTGCAGATCTACCAGAACACGCAGGCGATCCTCGACGGCGTACAGGAGGCGTCCGGCGGCACGGCGGTGTTCGTGAAGACCTCGGTCGACGATCTCGTCACGTCGCTTCACGACGTGGAAGACGACATCCGCGCCAGCCAGTAACAGTCGCGCGTGTGCGGTCCGTCAGAGTGGCGGACCGCACACGCATGTATCGAGGAGGCCACATGACACTCATTCGCCTCTCAGGGGTGACGAAGTCTTTCCCCGCGCGGGCCACATCAGCACCACCGGTGGTGGCGGTCGACGATGTTTCCCTGGAGGTCTCGGCAGGAGAGATCTGCGGCATCATCGGATACTCCGGTGCCGGCAAGTCCACGGTGCTGCGGCTGGTCAATGCGCTCGAGAAGCCGACGTCGGGTGCCGTCGAGATCGACGGGCGTGACATTACACGTCTCGGTGAGCGCGAGCTGCGCACCCTGCGCGGTGACATCGGGATGATCTTCCAGCAGTTCAACCTGTTCGATTCACGCACTGTCGCCGGAAACGTCGCCTACCCTCTCGAGGTCGCGGGGCGGCCACGACGCCAGGTCGACGCCAGGGTGGCGGAGTTGCTGCACTTTGTCGGTCTGGCGGACAAGGCGAAAAGTTACCCCGAACAGCTCTCGGGCGGCCAGAAGCAGCGCGTCGGAATCGCGCGAGCGCTGGCGACGAACCCGCGTATTCTGCTCGCCGATGAGGCGACGAGCGCGCTCGACCCGGACACCACCCACGAAGTGCTGGCGCTGCTCAAGCGCATCAACAAAGAGTTCGGGATCACCATCCTCGTCATCACACACGAGATGGACGTTATCCGCACCATCGCCGACCACGTGGTCGTCATGGAGGCGGGGCGCATCATCGAGCGCGGGTCGGTCTTCGATGTTCTCTCGTCGCCCCGCGAACCGGCCACGCGGAAGTTCGTCGCCAGCATCATCGACGACGTTCCGAGAGGCGATCAGTTGCGCATCCTGCGCGAGCGGCATCCGGGGCGAATCGTGACCTTCACCATCCGTGACGGTGACGTCGCGCAGGCGGATGTGTTCGAGACGCTCACCGCTCACGGCATCCGATTCGAGTTGATCCACGGCGGCATCAACGACTTCGGTGGCCGCGTCTTCGGTCACCTGACGCTCTCATTGACCGGGGAGAGTGACGCGGTCGCGCGAGCGATCGAGGCGGCACGCGCGCATGCGCCGATCGTCGAGGAGGCAGATCGTGGATAGGCTCATCGACCTCCTGCCGGAGCTGTGGGCCGCGACCGGCGAGACCCTCTACGTCGTAACCTTCGCGCTGCTGTTCGGTGGCGTCCTCGGGCTCTTCCTCGGCCTCGCGCTCTATGCGACGCGCGCGGGAAGCCTCTTCCCTCAGCGCGCTGTCTTCGGCATCCTCAACGTGCTCGTCAACTTCTTCCGGCCCATACCGTTCGTCATTCTCATGGTGGCGGTGCAGCCGGTGGCACGCGCCGTCGGCATCCCCGGTATCGGACCGCAGTTCGGGATCTTCGCGATCACGCTGGCGTCGTTGTTCGCCATCAGCCGGATCGTCGAGCAGAACCTGCTCACGGTGCGTCCCGGGATCATCGAGGCGGCGCGCGCGGCCGGAGCCAGCCGGTCGCGGATCCTCTTCCGGCTCATCCCGCGTGAGGCGCTCGGACCGCTCGTGCTGGGGTACACGTTCATCCTCGTCGCGCTCGTGGACATGACGGCGATGGCGGGTGCCGTGGCTGCCGGCGGGCTGGGAGAGTTCGCGATCGTGTACGGTTTCAAGCAGTTCAATCCTGTCGTCACCTGGGCTGCGGTGCTGATCATCATCGTGATCGTGCAGGCCGTTCAGTTCTTCGGAAACTGGCTCGCCCGTCGCATCCTGCGGCGGTGAGCTGTCAGTGCCCCTCGTGGGGATCGACGACGATCACCGTGCCGTCGTCGCGCTGCAACGCGGCATCCTGCACCGTGCCGAGGGCGGGTGTGGCGACGACGGCCACGATCGCCGCGGCGATGAGGAGTGGGACCATCCGCACGGATGGTGATGGGGGCGTCGGATGACGGTGCTCTGCGGCGATGATTGCGGCGACGGTGATGAGCAGCGCGGTCGCCGCCGCGGCGGCGAGGACGCTGACTCGTCCGGCGCTGAGCGCGGCGAGGGCGCCGATGCCGACGATCGCCGTGACGATGACGGCGATGGCCGCGCGGGGAGCGACTGCCCGCCCCGTCAGGAGTGTCGCAGCGCCCCACGCAATCGCCGCGGGGGCGACGCCGACGAGCGCGACGCCGACGGTACGGGCCGCGATCGTCGACTCCTGCCCCACGATCGCCGCGGCGCCCATACCCGCGAGCACGAGCCCGGCGCCCCACGCGGTCGGGGCGAGCCCGCTGCGTAGGGCATCGGTCGCTCGGCCCGCGCGCACAGGCGCCGCGACGAGGCTCACGCCGCGACCGTTCGGGCGTTACGCTCGGCGCCGAGGCCGACCGCGAGCAGCACGATCGCCGATCCGAGGTGCAGGAAGTGGTCGGGGACGTTCAGGGCGAGGATGTTCGCCGCCGTTCCCACGAGGAAGAACCCGATGATGCCGAGCAGCAGGTAGGCCACGCCGATCGTGGCGTTGACGGCCTTCGCCGCACGCACGCTCGTGAGCCCGGCGATGAGCAGCGCACCGCCGATCAGCAGGTGGGCGATGTTGTGCAGCGGGTTCACGGCGAAGATGCCGAGGAGCAGACCGCCCTCGGTCGCGATGAAGCCGACGTCGCCGGTGTACGCGAAGCCGAGCAACCCGACCAGGACGTAGACGGCGCCGAAGACGGTGGCGACGAGGCGATTCGGTGACGTGCGCATGACGGACCTCCAGATTCAGGACGCGGCGGATGCCGCCTCTGGGGGTCGTTCGGAGCGCTCGGCGGATCGGATTGGCGGATTCAGTCGAGAAGTCGCTCCCGCACGATGCGCGTCGCCGCGCCGACGTCGAGGCGGTGGCCGATCGACTCGGGGGAGATGACCAGCTCGGCGCCGGGCAATGCGTCGGCCAGGCGTCGTGCTGCGTCGGACAGCATCGGGAAGGTCTGCTCTCCGCACAGGATCGTCACCGGCACGTCCACCGCCAGCATTTCTGCGGTCGGCGTCGACACGGCGCGCGTCAGCGTCGCGTCGTAGACGGTCGACTGCGCGAGCGGGACAAGGGAGTCGAACAGGGGACTCTGCCGGATCTGCGCGATCACCTCGTCGGGAAGCCCGACTGCCTCGCGCTGGAAGAGCACGACGGCATCCGCGTCATGCCCCTCGTCAATCAGGCTTTGGAGTCGCTCGGGCAGGTCCGCGGCGGGCTCGTCGTGGCCGAAATGGAACGGTGGTTCGGACAGGAAGAGGCGACGGATGCCCGCGCCCAGCGCCGCTGCGTAGAGCGCGAGCACGGCTCCCGACGAGTGGCCGAGGACGGCGGCGTCGCCGCCCGCCCAGGCGATGACCGCGGAGAGGTCGTCGACCTCGCGCTGTGGCTCGAACGAACGCGTGTCGCCGCTGTCGCCGCGCGCGCGGCGGTCATACGTGACGGCGCGCAGCCCGGCATCCGCGAAAGCCTGAGCCAGCTCGCCGGCATCGCGCGTCGTCGAGAAAGCGCCGTTCACGATCACGACCGAGGGGCCGTCGCCGACGGAGTGCACGGCGATGCGAGTGCCGTCAGAAGAGGTCACGTGTTCCATGAGCCGATGTAAGCAGGCGCCTCCGACATCGACAAGATGGGTCGCCGAAAGCCAATGTCGGACCCCCTGTTCATAATCGAAGGTATGAACGAATGGTCCGATCTTCCCGGCGCGGGTAGCGATGCAGACATCGCCGTGCTCGCGGAGATCGTCGCGGGTGTCGAGCGTG
>QFPM01000045.1 GCA_003248655.1 Microbacterium sp. | reverse complement strand
CTCATGTCCATTTGTCAAGCTGAGAGGCACGATGAAGCGCCCGGCCGATGGGCCGAGCGCTGTCGTTGGAGTCCATGCGCAGGGTCGGAGGCGGGGCTCAAGACGACGGTAGATCAGACACTCATGCGCGGGTTGGTTACCGCAGGACCGCGGTGTTCGTCTCGGAGCTTGCTCTGTCAGCGGGCGGGCGTCGGTTCGATGACCGGCCACACGAAGGGGTCGAGAGATCTCCTTACCGGCCCCGCCCCCGATACTGCGTATGGACGCGTTTGACGTGACTCCTTCTAGGGATTGGCGTTGGGGCAGATCAGGCTGCGGCCGGCGCGGCGACGCGCTGGCCTATGGCCCAGATGAAGCCCACCAGCTCGCGTGCGATGGCGGTGATCACCACGTTCTTCGGCTTGCCCGTCGCCGCTAGCCGGCGATACCGATCGTGCAGCCGCAGCTGCGCCTTCCAGGCGATCCTCACGATCTCCAGTTCGACGCCCTCTTGCCGGCGCTGGATCTCCTGGCCGACGCGCGGAGCCTTGGCGTAGGTCCAGGCGCTCTCGACGAGCAGTCGGCGGGCCCGGGGATTCCCGGCCTTGGTGATGCCGCGCCGGCGGATCTTCGCGCCACTGGAGTGCTCGGCCGGCACCAGGCCGAGGTAAGCCATCAGCTTGCGTGGCGTAGTGAAGCGAGCGAGGTCGCCGATCTCAGCCACGATCGTGGCGGCGGTGATCATCGCGACGCCGCGCATCGCCTGCAGGGCGATCACCAGCGGGGCCATCGACCAGGTCGGGATGATGCCTTCGATCTGCTTCACAAGCCGATCATGTCGCGCGTCACCTTCCTGGATCGCCAAGATGTACTCCTGCATCGTGATCTGCTGGGCTGGATGCTCGAGCTTAAGCGTCGCCAGCCAGCGCCAGTATGAGGCGGTCCAGGCGCTGCGGCCGCCATAGCGGTAGCCGTGCCGCAGCAAGAAGCTGGAGAGCGCCTGCCGGGCGCGGTTGCGCCAGTACATCGCTGCTTCCCTCGCGCGGACCAAGTCCCTGACCGCCTCGTGGCTCGCGTCCGGGACCCAGACCGATGTCAGCTCGCCGGCGCGATGCATCTTCGCGAGCGTGGTCGCGTCGCGCTTGTCGGTCTTGATGTGATCGCCTGGCCGCGTCGGGATCAACGATGGGGCGATCACCACGCACTCGTGGCCTGCGTCGGTGAGCTCGCGCGCCAGGCCGTATCCGCACGAGCCGGCCTCGTAGCAGAATGAAAGACGGGTGCCGGGATGCTTGCTCAGCAACCGCTTGCCCAGGTCCGCCATGGCGCCCGGCCGATGCGGCACGGAGCCATGGAACCTGACCTCGTTCGATCTCCCGTCCGGCGCCAACGCCACGGCGATCGTCGCCTTGTGCACGTCCAAGCCTACAAAGATGACATCCTGATCCATGATCCTCTCCAGTCCGGGCTCGCGCCAGCCGCGCTGGCGCTGCGCGCACGGTCGCACAGCGGTGCGAGCGCGCCACGCCCATGGACATCAGGTCAGCG
>QFPM01000037.1 GCA_003248655.1 Microbacterium sp. | reverse complement strand
GATGCGACGCCCGGAACACACCCCTGCCCGCGGCGCATCATCTCGCACCGGTCACGCCAGGACGGCCAGCCGAAGGCTCATCGGTGGATCGAGGCTAAGTACTCGCCGCTGGTGACGTCGACCATCGTGGTCGTGTCGAAGACCGTCCAGACAGCCTCAAACATCCAGGCGGCTGCCGCGCCCATCGCACTGGCGAGCCAGTCGAATGGTGCCGAGATCAGCGTCGCTGCGGCTTCACCGGCGACGTCGCAGACGGTGGAGATGACGGGGATATCGCACACGCCCATCACGAGCCTCCTAGTGGTTCGGAGTAGATGGGCGGGTCAGACGGCTTGGCCGACGCCCCAGAAGAAGTTGATGAGCGTGACCGACGCGCCACAGACGACGGCGGCACCGCACGAGATCAAGACGCCGATCTTGCCGCGACCGGCCAGATGCGGGTTGGAAGAGTTGGACCCGTAGGCCCAGATGATCGCCGAGACAATCAACGCCAGGACCGACAGGATCAAGCCCACGGTCATGACTGCGCCGACGATGATGCGCAGCTGGTCGATACCCGGCAAGCCACTGGAGTTGGGGTCGATGTCGATCACGGCAGTTCTCCTTTGTGAGAGGACGGATGGTTCTGCCGTCAGGTGCTCTCCGCTGCCACGCACACGAAAGCGCCCGCCCCAGAGAGGGGCGGGCGCTCAGAAGAAGCCGGAGTCGTCAGAGTTGCTGGCCGATGCCAATCAGCCAGTTCATCCACGCGACACCGGCACCGGCAAGGACTGCGCCTCCGAGGGAGACCAGCACTCCGACGCGGCCCTTGGCGGCGGCGGCATAGTTGCCGGTGCTCGATGAGACCGCCCAGATGATCGCCGAGACGATCAGCATCAGCACCGCGATCACGAGCGCGAACATCAGCAGCGCCCCGACGACCTCCCGTAGATCGTCGATACCGGCCAGTCCATCGAAGTCGGGAAATACATCCATGACGCACCCCCGCTACTTCACCGTGACGTGCAGGTGGTCGTAGTGCCCACCCGTCACGTTGTCGGGGTCGTGCATCCCGCCGCCGTTGTAGGAACGCCAGCCCTCGGAGTCGCGCGAGAGCGACCAGATCTTGCCCTGCCAGATCAGGTACTCGACACCGAGAGCTTCGGCGTGGGTCTGCATCCACTCGGTGACCTGCCAGCCGTAGTCGAGTTGCTCGCTGGCCGGATACTGGCCGATCGCGTTGCCGAACGTCAGATCACACGCCCTGCCCAGGGGATGCTCTGACTGCGTGCCGGGCCGGGGCGAGTAGCAGCCCCAGCCCGTGTCGGGGAACTGGGCGAGAGTCTGCTCATACAGGTGCAGCATCCGGGCAGTGATCTGCCCGGTCGACGTCGGGTCATCGACCATCCGGCTCGGGTCGTCGCCGTCGAATGGAGCCGGGTCACCGGCGATACCGTTGGTGCCCGCGCAACCGTGGGGAGGCCCGACTGAGGCTTCGGGGAGGTCGGCGGCGTTGTGCTGGTTCAGCCATGCTGCCGGGTCGATCTGTTCGCCGTTGGTGCCGCCGGGTCGAACCTCGAAGTGCAGATGTGCTCCGGTGCTACGTCCACTCGACCCGACATCGCCGATGTGCTGGCCCGCGCGCACGTGATCTCCGACCGAGACGTGGATGCCGTGCTGCCACATATGCGCGTAGGCGGTGGCGACGGTCTGCCCGCTGATGGTGTGCTCGATGATGATGAGACCGCCGTAACCGCCTGAGAACTCAGCCACAGTCACTGTGCCGTCAGCGGCGGCCAGGATGGGGGTGCCGTCAGCTGCGCCGAGGTCGAGACCGGAGTGATAGGAGGTCTCGCCGGTGAATGGGTCGCTGCGATACCCGAACTCGCTGGTGACGACCCAGGTGCCCTCGGGCAGCGGGAACACCACGCGCGAAGACTCCGTGACTTGTCTAGTCGTCACCAGGTAGGGGCCAGTCGCGGTGGTCGGGCCGCCGGAGCCGGTGAGGGCACTGAGGATGGTGGCCGCGACCGGCTCGTAGTTGTTGTACCTGTCCGGGTGGGCTGAGACCTCGACAGCCTGTGCCGCCTCGCCCTTGCCCATCTGCTGCCAGCCAGGAATGTCGAGCAGGCCACGCGGACTCGGGTAGTTGGGGCCGTCCGGCCCGCCGTAGAACGCCCGCGCTTGATACGTGGAGTCCATGAGGTCGGCGACCGTTCCCCACCCCGACTGCGGGCGCATCTGGAACAGGCCGAGTGAGTCGTGGTCTGAGCCATTGCCATCGTTCGGGTAGTCGGCGCTCTCGGGGTAGGCGGAGGTGTTCGACAGCATCCGCAGGCTGGATTCGGTCAGTGCGGCCATGAGCGCGATCTGGATGCCGTCGCGCCCCACCCCGTCGATGCCGGAACCGATCTCGATGATGGTGGCCGCGTGCGTGAGTTGCTGCCGGTTGAGCGTGATGGTCTCGCCGTTCGCGGTGGTCGCGGTCAACGAGTCGGGGATGTTCCCTACGGTGATGCCGGAGCCGTCGATGGTGCACTCGGCGTTCGCGGAGGGGTTCATCAGCACGCCGATACCCAGCAGGCCCATGAATGGGCCGAGCAGGAGCAGAAGGGCGAGGGCGATGACTGCTTTCTTCATCGTCATGGCCTCCGTCTCAGCGCAGTGGCTGGTCGAGAATCGACAGGCGCAGCAGGTAGCAGGACGGCACGACACCCGCATCGGGCGTGCTGGTCTCGCTTTGGCTGCCGGTCGGCGGGTCGTCGGGCGGGCAGGCGAGGAAGATCGTGAACGCCACCGAGTGCTCGGAGGTCACGGGTTCGTCGTTCCAGATGCCCTCGCGGTGCCGGGTGCCCTCGATCGTGATGGCGGTCGCCCCGACCGGGAGTTGTCCGGGCCGGGCTTGTTCGACCGCTTGTGCCCACTGCTCGGGCACGTAGGCTTCGGTGATGGTCAGGTGCTGGCTCGTGCTGTACTGGCGCAGATCGACCCAGGCGTCACGCGACGGCAGGTAGGAGGCGATGTCAGAGGCCAGGCCCGCCTGCTCGTTCCCGGTCGGGTCGCCCACGTCCAGCAGCACGGCGGTGTAATCCAGCGGCAGGAACCCGCTGGTGGTATCCCAGGTGAACAGCACGTGCGCGGCCTCGCGCGCGAACTCGTCGGGGTCGGTCGACGGGGCGATGTAGGGCAGGCGCGGAGTCGGCCGGGTCGGGTCGGTGGGCGCAGGCGCTGCCGGTGCTTCGGGTCGGGTGCCGTCGTCGTTCGGGCCGGTCACCAGCCCGTAGACGCCGATCGCAGCCAGGACGAGGAACGCGACGCCGGCGCAGACAAAGGAGATCAGTCGGCGGCGGGTGCGGGCGGGATCATCGGGAGTCGTCTTCATGACCCCCAGGTGCGCCGTCCGCGCACCCGACGAGGGTCAGAGCGCCCGGAGGTGCCTGCGCGGATTGCTCAACGCCTGCCGCGCCGTGCGCAGGTCGTCGGCGAACGTGCTGGTGCCGTCAGCGGTCGCCAGGAACGAGGCGATCTGCTCATCGCTGAGTTCGTTCGCCAGCACCTCGGCGTCGTAGTGCGTCCACCAGTCGGCAAGCTCGCTCCAGGTGGCGACGAACGCGCGCACCGGCCACCGTGCAGGCTCGGCCGCGCCCGCGAAGGTGACCGGCGCAGGCTTGGTCTGTGCCGCCTGCGCGCGGGCGACGGCCTCTCGTGCGAGTGCCTCCAGGTCGGTGGTCTCGCTTGCGGTCTCGGTGACGGCGGCGCGGATGCGCTCGAAGCCGGGATGCACCGGGGCACCGGCGTCGATGCGTTCGAGTTCGGCAGCGGCGTCGCCGCGCACCGTGGCGGGCAGGTCGGGGTCGTCGGTGACTTGCCGCAGGTAGTCGATCTTGTCGAGCGTCTTGTACGACGCGCCGCCGGGAATCATCGCGGCGGCTTGCTCGCTGGCACGGCCCACAGGTTCGGACGGTGCGGGAAACTTTCCCGCACCGTCCTTTCCGGGCTGGTTCTCCGCGCTGAACCGTGTCGCGGCCTGCCTGCGCGCGGCATCCTCGGCCATGAGGGTCTTCAGCTCGCGGTAGAGCGCAGCCGCCTCGACCGGGGTGAGGTCTTTGTGGAGCATGTTGTCGTCTTGCTCGGCCAGCAGGTGACCGAGCCTGCCCGAGATGCCCGAGCGCACCCACACGCTCACCGTGCGCCAGCCGAGCATCTTGATTGCGGCCAGCCGCCTCGCACCGCACACCAGCACCCCGTCGATGGTGACCGTCAGCGGTTGCAGGAGGCCGTCGCGGGCGATGGACTCGGCCAACGCGGTCAGGTCACCCAAGTCAGTGCGGTGACGGTTGCCGACGACGATGGACTCGACGGTGCGGTTGAGTTCGATGTGCCCGGTATGCCTGCTCATGACCGGCCCCCACGTTTTGGGGCCGCGAGCGAGATCATCAGCACGAGATCGTCGTCGCGCAGCAGCGCGCGCAGGCTCTCGCCGATCAGCAGCCTGAGCAAGATGCCGCGCCCGGCAGCGGTCGCGGCGTAGGCCGGGCTGGGGTGCCCGAGCAGTGCCTTCAGCAGCGCTGTCCACGCGGTGCTGTTCACGTCGAGCAGGGCGCGGGCGTGCTTGTCGCGGCGCAGCGCTTCATAGGCGCTCTGGCGGCTGCCCGCCCGGGCAAGCGCCTGGCAGATGTGCTCGACCCCGGCGCGGGCGACATGCGGGGGCCAGCCCAGCAGCGTGAACAGTGCGATGGCGTCTTCGACCGCCGAGTCTGTCGAGCAGCACGCCGTCGTGCTTGCCGGTTCGTCCGTGCCAGTCGGGTCTGGGTCGGTAACGTGGAACGCCGTGTGGTAGTCCGTGAGCGGGTTCTCTCGATCTGACAGCCGCTCGGCGTCGTGGAACGCGGAGATGTGCGGACGCCGGGCTTGATGCACCGAACAGAGCAGGCCCTGCCCGCGTTCCTCGGCGATGCAGGTGATGCGAACCGCGTGGGTCACCACGCCCCACGGATCGTTCGCGGTGCGGGCGGCCTTGGTGCGCATCACATCGAACGCGGCACTGGCTGCCTCCCACGGGTCGAGGCCGTGCTTGCGGGCCAGCGCCCCGTACTTGTCGGCGGCGTAGGCCATCAGGTCGGCGGCCACCGGATCGCACTGCCAAGCGCCAGGGCCGCCCTCGTGCAGTCGGTTCAGCAGGGCACGCAAGCCCTCGCTGCGAGTGAAATCCTCCGGTACGTGCTCGGTTGTGCGAGTTGTCATGGTAGGCACCTCCTGCCAGCCAGGTGCGCTCCCATGCCCAACAGGTCGGGGGCGGTCGGGCGTTCGCTGTCGAATCATCGCTACTCACCACTTCACGACTTCCCGACCGCGGCCCTCGTCGGCGCGTGGTGCCGGGCACCGTGCCCGAACGCCGTCAGCGGCGACAGCCGCCTGGCCCGGTCGCTGAGGTTCCGCAGCCCGGCCACGAGTGGTTCGCGGGCCTTGCGTGACATCTCGACTTCCATGTCGATGCCCCGCCCGGCCAGCGACGCCGTGTTACGGGCGATGAGATCGGTGGGCCGCACCCACTCGATACCGCGCGCCCGGTGTTCCTCGAGTTTCTGCTCGACCTCTGCCGCCTCAGCTGCACCGGTCATCTCGTCAGTCGCGGGGGTCTCGACCGTGGTGTCCTTGCGCTTGGTCACGTCGGCAGCGGCGACCGCCTCGGGCACCTGCCGAACCTCGCTGCGGTCTTCCGGCATCTCCGGTTCAGGCACATCCTCGACGTGCCAGTCGTCGTAGGCATGCGCCTGCTCGCGCGGGTCGATGTTCATGGTGTTGTCTCCATCTCTGTTGTGGTTTCCGGCTCCTTGACCGGCGGGGTAAACCAGCGGCCCACCGTCGAGGCATGGACGCCGAGCTCGTCGGCGATGGCCTTGTTCGACCAGCCGGCCTCCCGCAGCCGAGTGGCACGCTCACGCCGCCCCAGCACCAGCTCGGCCTCCGGGTCTGCTTCGGACTCGATCGCGGCCATGGGTTCGGTCGCGGCGGATAGCTCGGGCGGTGCCTGCGCCGTGCTCGGTGGCGCGGTGGTCGAGCGTGTGAGGACGACGGTGAGGTGCGTGCTGGCGAGCAGTACCAGCGGCGGCACGGCCGCGACCGTTGCGGCGAGCATGGCGGGCACGCTGGCGTCGGCGGCGACGATCGCGTGCAGCGCGTTTGCAGCAACCGACACGAGTGCTCCGCAGATCAGCAACGCCCACGGATACCAGGCACCCCGGCGACCATCGAGTGCGACAACCGCGATGGTGGAGACTACGATCAGGCCGTCCACGAGCAAGGGCCAGATCCACGCCTGCCCCGGCGCGATACCCGACCGGGCCGCGAGATCGGCCAGCGCCATGAACGAGAGCCAGAACGCGCCGATACCGATCAGCACGGTGCCGGTCGCGGCGGTCACCACCGCCCAACCCCATGCCGGTTGCCGCACGCTCATCACAGCCTCCGACCACTCACCGAGACAGGCGGCTCGGTGTGGGCGAACCCGGAACCCGTCTGACGTACCGGGGCGCGACGGCGCGGCCCGTAGGTGCTGACGTGGCGATACGCCGAGCCGACTGTCCGGGTGATCTCGTGCTCTCCCAGCCCGGACTGGCCCGCTGCTGGGCCGAGCGCGTTGAGCGCGTCGCGGGGTGAGTGTCCGTGCTCAGCCATGCGGCACGCGGCCTTGAACAACCCGAGGTTGCGTTCGCCCTCGGGTTTGCGAGCTACCTGCGAGGCGAGCCGGGCAACGTCCAGCGGCCAGCCGCCCGGCGGTTCCGGCGCGGGCGCGTATTTCGGGCGCGGGTCGAGGAAGTCACGCAACTGCTGCGCGTCTAGTAGCGCGACAGGGCGCGTCGCCATGCTCTCGACCCGATACGGCACCCGGCGACCGTCGATGGGGCGCTGCGAGGGCGGCACGATGATGTAGCCGCCGTCGCCCCGAAAGTCGATACCCGCCCGGCCCGCCTGCCACGATCGCTGCTCACGTTCGGCGTCCGTTGGGTAGTACAGATGCCTGCCGCCGGTCGGCGTGGTAACGACCGCCAACGGCTCCGGCAGCAGCCCGGCGCGTGTAGCGCGTCTGAATGCGGGATACCCGTTGACCTTGTGTACATCGACGTCGACGACGACGACACCCGAGGCTGCGCCAGTCGGGATGGCGAGATTCGCATGAGGCCGATGCCGCCACCACGCCTCCACCTGTCTCACATCGTTGGTTGCCTCGTGGAAACCTCGATCGGGAATCGGGCGCTTCCCGCCGGGCGCGCACGGGAACACCGGCACGCCGTGTCGGGCTAGCTCGTGCGCGACCAGCGGTAGCGGCACGTCCCCGCCGAGCCGGGAGAAGACCGCAGCGACCGATGAGGCCCGCCGCTCGATCAGATCGTGCGCCCCGCGAGCGTCGCCTACCTTCACCATCGCCAGACCTCCCTCCCATCCGGAGACCACCCCTCGCTGGGTGGCCCTACGACCGTGAGGTGCGTCGGGAGGATCAGGAAGACGAGACGGACAAGGAATCGAGACTGTGACCGTCAGGCATCTTGAAGAACCCGACGTGTCTATTCCGGACTACCTACGTCGAGGCAGACTGTCCAGCAGTTGTCACGACTGCGGTACACATCGCGCATGACGGGGCACGAATGACGCATCACGCCACGCTGCGCGGAGGTGCGTCGGCTGGAGCTGCCCGCAGGACGTCCCTAGGTCGCGGCCGGGTGAGGTGTCTCCCGAAACTCGGATGGGGATACGCCGAATCGACGTCGGAATCGAGCGGAGGCGATGCGAGAATCCACCCACCCCACTTGCCGGGCGGCCGCGCTTATAGGCACATCTGTTTCTTCGATTAAGCGTGTGAACTCCGTTAATCGAATCTCAGCAAGAAACCGCATCGGAGGCGCGCCGGCGTGTGCCGTAAAGAGACGCGTGAGATGGGTGCGCGACACAGCGACCTCGTTTGCCAGAGAGTTCACAGTCCAAGGTTCCGCCAGTCGAGCGCGCAGAAGGTCAATCGCTTTGGTGACATGGCCAGCTGAGGGTGGCCGGGTCAGCCGTCCAGCGATCGGCCGCCACAACGGGCGAATGGGTTGCGGTGACATGCTAGCGTCCAGGAAGACAGGAAGAACACCGGAAACCCAGCGAGCGAACAGCTCAATGGTGTGGATCGCAGCTACTTCTGGCGCATGGGTACCATCATTCAGGATGCTCATCTGACGCCACAGCGGCTCGACCTTGCGTAGGGCGGCAGTCCCCGGAGTCAACACTATTGCCGTACCATCCCATTCGCAGGGGTGCAGCCCACTGTGAACACGTTCGCGATGAGGAAGAAACCAAGACATCTGCATGCGAAGAAACTGCTCATCTGCATAGATCGACCAGATGCGCACCCGGCCTTGTGGCTTGATCCGGCACCATCTGTCTGCCCCTAGGGCGATCGACATCCCGGCCCTCAGCATATAGTCGCCGTTGGCAGTCTCGATCCGAGTACTGCCTTCCATCACATTCATGATCTGCGCATGGCGAAAGAGCGCTCGACTCGACGCGAGCGTCCGGACAAGTTCGAGAGCCGTCATCCCTCCGGGAACATCTCGGTTCGGTCAAGTCCTTTTGAGTGGTGTATCTGATTCGTGATCCTTCGATGGTTTGGGGTCAGGCGGTGAGGGCTTGGAGATCGGGTTCGGTCACCTCCTCG
>QFPM01000019.1 GCA_003248655.1 Microbacterium sp. | reverse complement strand
GACGAGGCGGTGATACTCCCCGAGATCACCGCCGCCTAAACTAACGACAGCTGATCATCGCAACGAAGCGAAAGACCACCACTCAAACGGACGCGGCCCTACCGGGAGTCGAAGGTCCGAGTCTCGGAACGGCACCGGCGCCAGGTTGTCGTCGAGATCACGTTCGCTTCCCCCCATGACCTCATCCGGTGGGAGGACAGTAAGGAGCGGCAGGCGCACCTGCAACAGGCCGTGCCGCTCACGATCGGGCAGGCCCGTCCACTGACTCCGGACGCCCTCACCGGCGCAATCCCGACGGCCGGTCCCGCGCGCCCGCGGTGGTGGACGGCGCGATAACGCTGCACCCGAGCGCCCCGCCGAGACGATCCGGCGGGGCGCTCCCGTGTCCACCCCCCGTGTAGGGATCGCTCAGACTTGTCCACCCGTCCCTCTTAGAAGCACGACTGGCTCGCGAGACTTGTCCACGTTGCGGGGAGTGCAGAGCGAACCAATTTTGTCCATCCAAGATGCCAGCTCGCTCGGAATCGATCCTTCCCGGGGACCCGTCGCAAGAAGTGGGCGTCGCACACCGTGCCAAGCCGGAGACTGAGCGTGGCGTATGTCCGCGCCGTCTCTCTACCGCCTCGCGACCGCCCCTGCGGCGGGCTCGTCGCTGAGAGTGCGGAGCCGTTGCACGGCGGCATAGCCGCCTGCCGCGGCGGCGGTGAGTACTGCGATCCCTAGGAGCACCGCGGCCGCGGCGGTGAGACTGATCGCGCCGAGCCATCCGGCGATCGGGTAGGTGATCAGGAAGCAGGCGTGTGAGAGGGCGAACTGCGCCGTGTAGACGAGGTTCCGGTTCTGTGGTGTCGAGGCGTCCGCCAGGAGGCGGGGCGAGGGCGTGTTCACCAGCGACGTGCCCATGCCGAGGGCAACCCACGTTGCCAGCAGCCATCCCCAGCCGGTCCCAGACGTCGTGTCGGCGACGGTGACGACCACCGCGGCGACCAGCCCCAGGGCGATGAGGGCGGCGCCGGCGGTCATCGTGCGGACAACGCCGAGCCGGTCCACGATCCACGGGATATTGAGCGCGACCACCAGCGACCCGACCCCGTAGCAGGCAAGGGTGATCGCCAGGGCGGCATCGTCGAGCCCGAACAGCCCCTTGGCGTAGACGACGGAATTGACGAGCACCATCGCGGTGCCGGCGGCCACCACGACGTTCGTCAGCAGCAGGAAGCGCAGAGTCTTGGTGCGGGCGAACACCTTCACTCCGATCCGGAGCCGCTGCCAGAACGTCAACGTGCCCGGCTCCTCACTGGAAGGGGGTAGACGGGAAGCGAGCACGAGGGTGGCGGAGAGCGTGAAGCCGAGTGCGGTGCCGACGAACAGGTTGTTGTAGCTGATGACCGTGAGTAGGACGGCGGCGATGGTCGGGCTGAGCAGCGATTCGAGGTCGTAGGCCAACCGGGATAGCGACAGTGCACGGGTATAGTCGCGGGGCTCGGGCAGCACCGCGGGTATGAGGGACTGGAACGCGGGCGTGAACGTGGCCGACGCGGACTGCAACACGAAAACGAGCACATATATCTGCCACGTCTCGGTCACGAACGGCAAGGTGAGCGCGATCGCGAGCCGAACCAGATCGGCGGTCACCAGGACGGCCTTCTCCGGGAGCCGGTCCACGACCGCGGCAATCAACGGGGCGACACCGACGTAGGCAACCATCTTGATGGTCAGCGCCGTGCCCAACACGGACCCGGCCGCGTCGCCCGCGAGGTCGAACGCCAGCAGTCCGAGGGCCACCGTGAGCAGTCCGGTTCCGAGAAGCGCGACAACCTGCGCGGCGAACAGCTTGGCGTACGTCACGTTGCGGAGGACGTGGATCATCCGAGCGCCAGCCCATCCACCTGCTCGGCGGGGCCCGTCACCTCGAGCACCAGGTGCCCGCGATCCTCGCGTGCCCGCCACCGGAGGCCCGACCCGGCGGTGTTCTCCGCGTCGACCAACGCCGCCAGCCGTTCTCGCGCACCCTCGACGGCTGCGTAGTGCACGGTGAGCGTGCCGTCAGTTCGGTTCGTGTAGAGGGCGTAGTCCGCGTCAAAGGCGCGCCACAGGTGGCGGCGCACCTCCGACGATGATGGACGTGCAGGAGTGCTCATGGTGAGCTCCCTCCGTGGGTGTGGAGCGTCAGGCCCGCCAGGCGGACGCGCGGAGCAGGCGGAGTCCGTTGAGGGCCACGATGACGGTGGAGCCTTCGTGGCCGGCGACGGCGAGCGGGAGCGGCAGGGTGCCGATGAGGTCCCAGGTGACGAGCACGGTGATAAAGGTGGCCGCGATGATCAGGTTGGCGATCACGAACCGGCGGGCCCGGCGGGAGATCCCGATCAGCCGCGGCACGGTGCCGAGTTCATCGCGCACGATCACGACGTCGGCTGTTTCCAGGGCAAGGTCGGAGCCGTGCCGTCCCATCGCGACGCCCGTCGACGCCGCCGCGAGGGCGGGCGCGTCGTTCACGCCGTCGCCGACGATCATCACCCGATGCCCGGATTGCTCCCACCCGGCCACGAGTTCGCTCTTGTGGTCCGGCAGCAGTTCGGCGTGCACCTCGTCGACGCCGGTCTGTGTCGCGACGTGTGCGGCGGTCCCCGGGTTGTCCCCGGTCAGCAGTCGCGCCGGACTCCCGGTCACCGCGACGGTCTCGCGCACTGCGGCGGCAGCATCCGGTCGGATGCGGTCGACCAACGTGATCGTGCCCCAGGTCGCGCCGTCGACCTTCACCACGACAACCGTTCCGATGGTGTCGGCGGTGGACGCGCCCCGCTCGATCAGCACCGTTCGCCCATCGACGGTTCCCGTGACTCCGCGGCCGGGAAGTGCGCGGAATTCATGTGCCGCAGGAACGGTCACACCCTGCGCGGTCGCGGCGCGGACGACGGCGCGACCGAGAGGATGCTCGCTGTACTGCTCCACCGCGGCCGCCAGCCGCAGCAGCCTGTCTTCATCGGTGTGGTCGGTGTCCACGGTGATCGCAGAGACCTCCGGGGCGCCCTCGGTGAGGGTGCCGGTCTTGTCGAACGCGACGAGGCTCGTGCGGCCGAGGCTTTCCATCACGTTCGCGGACTTCACCAGCACACCGTGGCGGCCGGCATTCGCGATCGACGCCAGCAGCGGAGGCATGGTGGACAGCACCACCGCACATGGCGAGGCGACGATCATAAACGTGATCGCGCGCAACAGTGCCGCCTCGAACGGCTCCCCAAACACGAGCAGCGGGACGGTGAACACCAGCAACGTCGCCACGACCACGCCGAGGGAGTACCGCTGTTCCACCTTCTCGATGAACAGTTGCGTCTTCGCCTTGGTCGCCGACGCCTGCTCCACCATCGTCACGATGCGGGCGATCACCGAGTCTGCGGGCGGACGGCCGACACGCACTTGCAGCATCCCGGTTCCGTTGACCGTGCCCGACAGCACCTCGTCCCCGACGCCGCGCACCACTGGCACCGACTCTCCGGTGATGGCCTGCTGGTCCACCTCGCTGACACCGTCCACGACGGTGCCGTCTGCGCCGATTCTCTCCCCCGGCCGCACCAGGATCACCTGGCCCAGTGTCAGGCTGCTCGTCTCCACCACCCGGCTGGACCCGTCCTCGTCGAGGAGGGTGGCCTCCTCCGGGGTGAGGTTCAGCAGGGAACTGACCGAGTCAGCGGTGCGCTGCGTCACGATCGCCTCCAACGAGCCCGAGGTGGCGAAGATCACGATCAGGAGCGCGCCGTCGAAGACTTGGCCGATCGAGGCGGCGGCGATGGCCGCGACGATCATCAACAGGTCGACGTCGAGCGTCTTCTCCCGTAGCGCGCGCAGGCCCGCCAGGGCGGGCTCCCACCCGCCGGCGACGTAGCACGCAAGATAAAGCGTCCACCACGTCCACTCCGGGGCTCCCGCGACCTGGAGCCCCCATCCCGCCAGGAACAGCACGAGCGCGGCCGCCGCCCATCGGACTTCGGGAAGCTTCGCTCCGGCGACGAAGATGGACGGCGGCCTCGTGAGTACCCGACCGCCGTCTCGCGTCCCTGCATCCAACGTTGTCGTCATGAGGCGCCACCAGGCGTTTCGGCGAGGGTCTCTTCGAGGTCCTCGACAGCGGCCTCGCCGCGGTGGTGCGCCGGGGTCTCGTACAGCGCGTGCTCGGCCTGGTAGACCGCGTGCGCCACCAGCCGGCGTGCGTGCTCATCGACCAGACGGTAGAACACGCGGGTCCCTTCCTGACGGGTGCTGACGATCCGTCCCCACCGCAGCTTCGCCAGATGCTGCGACACCGCCGTGGGAGATTTTCCGACCGCCTCCGCCAGCTCGCCCACGGACATTTCCCCCGCACGCAGCGCAAGGATGATGCGCACTCGCGTCGAGTCGGCCAGCAGCGCGAACACTTCCACGGCCATCTCGACGTACTGGCTTTCGGGGCCAAACGTACAGACCTTCTTACCTTCAGACATGCGAAGATAGTAACACTCTGCGGAAGGTGGAACGCTATGGCACGGTCACGCCGACAGGCTCCCATCGACGACCCTCGTCCGATGGTCGTGGTCTGTCGCGGTGGTGATTGCGGCAGCAGACGCAAGCACCCGGACTTCGACCACTTTTGTCAGCTCCGTCGACTGCAACAGCTCCGCTCCGGCGCGAGCGTCATCGCCAGCCCGTGCCTGGACGCGTGCGAACACTCCAACGTCATCGTTGTGATTCCGGGTGACGCCGGACGCGCCGCCGGTGCCGAGACAGTGTGGATCGGAGAAGCGCTCACCGAAGACCTCACCGAAGAAGTGGGCGAGTGGGTGGCGCAAGGAGGCCCAGGAGCAGCAACGACACCGAACCTTGTGCTCATCCAGCAGTTCCGCCCCACCCGCGCAAGCCGCAACGAACTCACCGAGGTGCGGCAGACAAAGAGCACGGCTCGAAGGACGCCACGTACTTCATGAGGAAAACTGCCCGCGGGCAGCTCCAGCGCCTGAAATCGCCCGGCGGTCTACGCCAAGAGCGTAAGCGCGAGGAAGCGCGACTACCTTGAGGCGGGACTCGGCGCACCCCCATGCCCGAAATGTCCAGATGGACACCGCGTGGACATTTCGTCTGGGAAACGGACATCTTCGACCGAAACCTACAACAACTTGTAGGAACCGCTCAGAGATGTCCGCACTGCACCTATGAAACCGGCGGACTCGTCGACAAGATGTCCACCGCCCGTAGTGACGAGTAAGGCTCGAAATGTCCAAGTAGGGCTGCGAACCACGGTCGCGGACCGGACGTGCGCGACTGGGTCGACCCAACCAGCAACTGGAATCAGATTCGGCCCCTTGATTCCAGGGTGGAATCTGCACACTCCTCCGTGTCCGTTGACCGTCCCCGACTTGCAGCTACTCCGAAGCAGGACGTACGAGGTCGATGTACGCGAGTCGATTCTCAAGATCGGTTCTGTTCAGCATGGGAGCGTTGTTAAGGAGAACACGCGACAACTCCCGCCTGGCGGGCTCGACGTCGACACCCGATGTTCCCGTCGTGCCGAAGATCTCTGCAAGCGGATCTGGATCTGCTTCGTCACCGCTCACTGGTGCACTGTTTCGCGCGTAGAGGCGGGCCACGAGTTCAACGAGAAGACTGGGATTGACCACCGCACACGAATCCTCCAAGTAGCCGCCACGGGCTTCGGCCCCGAAGGTTACCCCCTCGACTGCCACGACGAGGGCATTCTCATCCCCTCGGAGCCGAGCAGACACGGACTTGAGGTACTCGATTGTGACGATATCTTGCGGAAAGTAGAAGTACGTCCGGCGCGGCCGATCATCTGTCGTCCCAAGATCGATACTCACCGCCCGCAGTTCCGGGTCGTAGTGCGGTTGGACGCCAAAGGGCGTAAGCATGCCAACGAGGATCTGCGGGCCATTGCCTTGAGGAATCTGGTGGAGTACGTCGGAAACTCGGTGACCTTCCAGACCCGGAACCAGCATCATCTCGACGTCCGGAGAAACAGAGTACGCAGCCGATCGGCGCCGCTCGTCGATGAGTGCGAGTTGCCCCGCTATCCAGTCGACCTCCGACGGAGGAAGTGGGTGCCAGCCGTCCTGGGACGACAACGCCCCCTGCTTCTCGAGATACAGGTCGAAGAGCTCAGACAGGCCATCCCAATGAGGGCCCGCGCTTCCAAGGAGCTTCGCGATTCCGAGCAGTCGTTCGCGGTTGAGGCTCGGGCGGTTGAGTCGTACGAACGGCGCAAGGCTCGCCGGCACGCCGAGTTCGACCTCCGTCGCGAAATAGGTGAGGGTGCGGAAGTGCATCGTGGACGGGTTGGCCCCCAGCAGATCAGACGCAGCGGCGAGGAAATAGGCGACGTTACCAGCAAGACTGTCCAGCGCGACCTCGGGAACGGTTGCGCCTGATGGGTTCTTCAGTTCCGCAATCTGCCTGTATGAAGACCCGACCCATCGAAGATAGACGTTGAATGCGCGCCATAGTGCAGTGAGTTGAACGTCGCTAGCGCGCCTGGCCGAATCCACGGTGAGAATACTGCGCAGCTCCTCTGCTGCGTCCCCACTTCCGATCGCGTCGATGATCTCTTCGGGGAAGTGGCGCATGAATGTTCCGCGAAACGCAGCCTTGCGTGAGGCCTGGTGTGCCCGGGATATGTGCCCAAGCATCTCCTCGAGCACATTCGCGCTCGCCGAGGGTCGCACTCCAAGATGCTGGCTCGACCGACCAATGAAGTCCGATGTGCACGCGATATAGAGGAGGGTCAGAGGGCCGGCACCTTGTACCGCTTCGACCGCCAGTTCCTGGATCACTGGGAGGTCACCGACCCCCAGTGCGTTCACAGCCGTCGCCCGACCGGCATCGGTCAGTCGCACGTCTCCCGCAACTACTCGGATAGCACCAATACTCTTGAGTGATTCGACTGCGCTCGGCGGCATTCGATCGCCCGCGACTCCCGCCATCGTCCGGGCGAAGAGCGCGGCAGTCTCACCGTCGAGTGAGTCCTCCGCGAGGGCTCTGCCGGGAAGGTACTCGAGATACTGGAGGAGAAGGTCATCGAACCATAGGTCGTCGTCAGGGGTGGTGTAGTGCGCACCTCCTGACCAGTCCGCAACGAACGCCCTGAACAGGGAGGCGTCGTCAGTTGCTGCCCGTTTGACGTCCTCCCAGGTCGCTTTCCGCCGGCCAGTAAGAGTCTCAGCGATCCGCTCGTCGGTCTGGTGTCGCACGAAGTCGGGGATCTTCTCGGGCACGACGAGGTATCCGAGCCCTTGGCCGCCACGAGAGTGAAGTAGTCGACCTGCACGCCCGAGCCGCTGCAAGAGGACGTCCTTGTCCACAAATCGCGCATTGGCATCCCCGGTGTAGGCGATCAGATCTCCGTTCACGACCACATCCGCCGGAAGATTGATCCCCAGTCGGAGCGTGTCGGTTGCAAAGAGAACACGAACGATGCCTTGGCGGAAGAGTGTCTCGATTATCTCCCTCCCCACCGCCGTCAGCGAAGCCGAGTGAAACCCAACGCCGGTCGCGAGCGCATCGACGAGCTGATGTCGCACAGGCGTGGGAGCCAACATTCGCAACGTCGAGGTCGGATCTGTCGCCTCGTTGTCCTGCGCGAACTGTGGAAATCGATAGCTGTGAAGCGGGCGCTCAAGACTGGCCAACTCCACCGGGTCCAGCGCCAAGTGACGCACGAAGAGCTCGCGACATGCCTCGGCCAAGTTCTCGGCGATTCGCTTAGAGCTGACGAAGACCAGAATCGATGGCGCAGATGCCTGGAACCTCCCTGCAGAAATGTGCGGTGAGAGCAGCTCCATCACCAGGGCAAGTGTTCGCCGCAGATCCTTCGCTGTCTGGCGCAGCTGGCCGTTTCCCATAACCGCAGGCACGTCGGGTAGCCGCTTATGCTCAAGCGTCCGATCGTCCCGCACATGCGTGCGACTGCTTATCCGCCGATAGTCGTCAACAACCGACACGGTAAGTGGAACCGGCCTCGAAGCAATCTCGAGGATGTCCACCTCGAGGCCGTTCTTGGCGAACCAGGATGCGAGAAGCTCGATCGTTTCCGGCGCCAAGGAGGCAGATAGCCCTACGAAGCGCGGGACGGACTCGCGACGGAACACATCGAGCAGCAGGCTCTCGAGCTTGAGCCCCCGTCGGCCATCGACGATATGCTGCAGTTCGTCCACGAGCAGCAGCGGCACGCGTTCGGTGCTCATCCCCGCGCGCACGAGTGCCGCCAGCTTCTCGGGGATGACGACCGCGATATCGAAGCGACCCGTACGGATGCTCTCGTCGTGCTGAGGGAAGTCCCGCGAGCCCTCAAGAACGATCCAACTAGAAGCCTCGGTTTCAGCGAGGGTCTGACGAATCTCCCGTGACACCTGATCGACGAGCGCCTTCGTCGGTACCAGCACAACGACGCCGCCGAACGCCGCGGGATTCTCGCGTTTCACATCGAGAACGGTCTGGATCAAGGCGAGCTGACCGAAACGACTCTTGCCGCCTGACGTGGGAGCCAAGACAAGGACCGACTTCTTCTTCCCTTCCGCGAACAAGTATGGGAATCCACGCCTGTCCAGCTCCGTAGTTCCAGGCGGCTCGATGCCTGAATCAAAGTAGTCAGCTTCCGACTCCACGAGGAGCTTGTGCGCCATCAATCGCTCGCCGGCGGAAAACTTCGCAGCTAGCAGGTGCGGCAGACCCCGGCGAGCATCCCGGAGAGCGCCGAAGAAGTCCTCGCCAGGTTGCACGACAGTATGGGCTGCGAGCGGGAACACCTCCGATCCGATCACCGTCGCCAGATAGATGATCGCTGGCATCGGAGCCAGGGGGACCTTCGCGCCGATGGCCAACCACGTGCGCTTCTCATCTTCCGCATCTAGGACGACGTGGCGCGGACCGGTGGTTGCGGGATCGACTACTGCGATGACGGGGGCAAGTATCCCCTGGCGAACTTCCTGGAACAGGCGCGTCGCTGCCTCGCGTTCACGTGGTGTCAACTCGCGTCCCAGTGCGAGGTCGACAACCGAGGGGTCGGCGTTCGCCTTGTCGATGGCAGCACTCGCCGCGCGAGCAGCGCTCTCCAGGAGCCTGCGACCAACCTCCCGCTGGTTTGGCGCATCGGTGATGTACTCATCCACCCACGTACTGCAGAGACGATCACCACCGGCGAACTCAAGGAAGGCATCGCAGACTGTCGCCCGTCTCTCCAACTCGTAGCTCCTGGGGTCGCGTACCGCACGAGCAAGCGGCAGCAACAGCTCCCCCAAGGCACCCCATGTGCGTACCCAAGCACGATCCACCGGAAACTCCGACGTTCCAGGCCCGAACAGAGCGTTACAAAGCCGACCGCGGCCCAGGTCAAACTGCCCCCGAACGAATGAGTCGATATCAGCGACCAGGTCCTCGCGTCGTTCGCGTGAGTACGGCGTGACTATTGCCATGAACTTCCTCCCAAGCCATCCAGACACGTGGGCGAGCCGGATGATAACCGCGAAACTCTTCGCCAGCACCGGCGCGTGTGACTACAAGGACATTAGCTGGCAGCGCTGACGCCACGGAGCGCACAACCCGCGACTCACCGCGCGAGACGCAGCGCCCATCGGGAATCGCACTCCTGCGCTCCGCGGCCATCCGTGTTGGCGACTTCACAGACGGCACTTTTCCGCGGAATCCAGGGACTTCCCATGGGGTGTTCCCACGACAGAAAGGCCTTTGCAAGCGGTGGGAAGGCCATCGGGCGATCCTTCATCTGCATCCACCACGGATGCCGACCACAAGGAGCTGAAATGTCCATCACCCGCATCAACTCGGAGCTCGGCCGTCGTAGCGCCCACATGGGTGCTCCGCTCCGCCGGCACAAGCTTGCACTCTGCAAGACCACCGGTCTCGCCCGCTACCGTGACCGCCACCAGGCCCGTGATGGTGCGCGAGCCCGGATGATCCACTCCCGCAACGAGGTGCACACCTTTGCGTGCCCTGACTGCCGTGGATTCCATCTGGAAACTGTCCACGTTCACGAACATGGCGTGGCGAACGCAAACGCTGCGACGCCAGTCGCAGCGTTCACCGACAGCCTCAGCTCGCGCAAGCGCCGCTACTTCCTATTCGACGTCGAGAATGCGACCCATGGAGCCAAGGCGACGCGTCAGGAACTCGCGGATCTGTGGAAAGTCCTCACCGAGCAGGCCCCTGGTGTCGCGCCTCACGACCACGTCGTCGTAGGGGCAGCCCGTAGCGTCGCACGCAAGTACCGCGACGTCATCGCAGCCCCCAATGTCAAGTGGGTCCTCGGCGCAGATGCACCGGATGGTGCAGACGGAGCACTTCTTGCGGCTATCGACCTCAACCAGGTCTCTCGTCGATACGAGGAGCTCGTCATCTTCTCCGGAGATCACGCGTTTGCAGGGCTGGCCCGAGCTGCGAAAGCAGCGGGGCTGACGGTCCATGTCATCACCACTGAGCACCCGGAACAGCGGACGATGCTCTCCCGCGAACTCTCCGCCATCGCCGACACAAAGACCCTTGTCCGGCTCACGCCCCGCATCGCCGGTGCCGAGATTGTGGCGATGTCTGGGCATCCCGCGCGACGCCACGGTCAAGCTCTGCGCGCGATCGCCGCATGAACCACTCAGAAGAACCCAGCTCGAAGGGAGGTGATCACATGACACATCGCAAGATCTCAGGAAAGCCGGCGACGCCGTCAGCCTCCCCTAGTGGGGTCGCTCCTGCCCGCCTGCACCAGCGCACCGGCGCGGCACACGCGTTCGGCGGCTACACCAAGGTGAACCACGGAAACGGCACCTTCAGCATGCGCAAGTCCCAGAAGTAGACCCTCCGCGTCCTCCCGGCGTCGCCCCGTGCGGTGCCGGGAGGACCCACACGACAGGAAGCACACTCATGACAGTGTCCACCGCAGACAAGACCGAGCTGCTCTACAGAAGTATCCTCACCATCGGCAATCGCATAGCCGGTGTCCTCCAAGACCCGACTGTGCAGGCGCAATGCGTTGCGTTCGCTGGAAGCTGCCGTGCCGCGTTTCGTCCGGCTCAAGATGTGGCGCGCTCAGGGGTGAAACTCGCGAACACCGTCGGCGCAGCCTGGCACCGGAACGGACAGCGCGCGTGACGTCGCAATCAGAACCGAGAGCATCCGTCGTAGAAGGCGCCCGAAAGCCTGGCCAAGACGACGACCGGTCCCTCAGATCTCCGCCAGCTTCGCTGCTCTCACGACGACGCGAAGCACCTCGCATCGGGTGCGGTCTCTCGGGTCACGCACTCGGAAGATCGTTCAGAGAAGCTTGTGGCCCACGTGAGCAACAGTCGCCGTTCGTGTCGCGGTATCCAGTTTGAAGTGAATCCTTCCATGCCCGGGAGTGAACCGCGCATGGGTGTCGAAGGTACGAACGGTTCCGTCGAGGTCTCGGAAGTCCATCAGACCCTCAGCCCGCCGACTCTGCGAATCCGCTGTCACGTGCGTGTACCACGACGGATGCGATGAGGAGGGTGACCACTCCACCAGGGCACGGTTCAGTAGGGCCAAAGTCTGCGCAACCGGGGCTACCCACTTCGGGTCCAGCGACTTCAGTTGATCTTCGGCACGCGGCAGGAACTTCAGCTTCGTGAACATCTCCCCGCACTTCGACTGGAGATCGGCGCCAGACTCGACTTCGGCCGTGCCCGCCGTCGACACCCACTCAAGATGAGCATCAAGGTGGGACTCGACCGATCCGTGTCGAACCTGGACGCCCTCAGACTTCAGCTGAATCTCCCCGTCCAGCTCGACGAGGTATGTGCGGGTTCCCTCCACCCATTCGAGATCCCACACGCCCGAAGTGCGGAAGCTGACCAGTAGCCCCTCGCTCATGTGGGCATCGCCAAGGGCAACGACGGTATCCCCTCCAACGCAGTACTCGGAGGCTTCGTCGTCACGGTCCCGGTGCCAGCCAGGCGACCTACTTTGCATGAGTCGCACCACCCGCCATCGGTCGCGGTTGGCTGCGCGGCTACCCCACTCCCCAAGCGTGTGATGCTCGAAAAGGGCCACCTCGCTCAGCGGAAAGGAGGACACCAGCGCCGCATCGCCGCGACGGCGCCTGACTGCGAGAAGGAGAGCAGCAAAGGCCGCGACAACTTCGTCAGAAGCCTCTCGCGATGGAAGCTCCGAGACGGATGCCTCGTTGACGTGGAGCAGAAGCGCCATCAGCGGTTAGCCCAGTAGCTCGTCAAGCGCGATATCCCACTCATCAAAGAAGCCTTCCGGCCAGACGGACAACATCCCGTCGGCGCCGATGGCTGGAGATGACACGCTGATCGACGAGCTCTCGTCCCGTCGGAAGTAGTTCAGCCGTACGGCGGAAGGTTGAATCAGCGCGCTCTTCGCCGCAAGCCGCGTGCCGTTGAGGATGTGGTCGCTGTGCGTCTCGACGATGACCTGCGCACCGGACGCTGCTGCGGCGCAGGCAAGTCGCGCCATGGCGGTTTGGCCCCGAGGGTGTACGTGCGCCTCCGGGTTCTCCAGAAGGATGAGAGAGCCTGGGCGCGCCGTGAGGCAGGCGACGACGACTGGAAGAACATACGCGAGGCCGAAGCCAACGTGAGTTGCCCGGCGGGAGTTGCTCCTCGGAAGATCTGCACGTATGAATTCGATGTCGAGCCTGACCAGATCAGTCTGGGGAATGGCCACCGCCTGAAGACGAACGCCTGGGCAGATCTCGCCGAGCCATGCCTCGAGCTGATCTAGCAGCCTCGGCGAACTGGCCAGTGGATGGCTGAGCACTTCGGCAGAAATGGGTTCGTCCTGGAAGGCCCGAAGGAAGTCAACCGCGTACTCGCCTCGCGTCCCAAGGAACCGGCGGCGCACAGCGACCTCGTGCGAGCGCGCGTAGGTCGCGGAAGGTGTCAGGCGATCGGCTCGCAGGTACTGGAATCCGTCGCTCGTGATCGACTGCGCGCCCTCCTGCCAGAACGTGCTCGAGAACCCTTCTCCCACGAGGGGTAGGTAGTCGCCCTCCCGTTCGTAACCGACGACAACAGAAGTTGAGCCGCCATCATCTCCCAGCAAGGCGATAGCGAACTGCTGGTCTCCGGCATAGTCCTCGTTGAGAACATCGACGCCTGTCCCGAGGTCCACATACTCCCCATTGAGGGGGAGACCGGCGCTACCCCCTGAAGCCCCGCCCCGTTGAAAGGCATCGAAGCCCTGACGCATCAGAGCGAGCGCTTGGAGCACCGAGCTCTTGCCGGAGGAGTTGAGTCCCGCAAGCAGCGTGAAGCCCGCGAGCGGCACGGTGAGGTTCACGAACGCCTTGAAGTTTCGGAGGCTGACCTCGCTGATCATGAGAGCACCTCTTCCAGAAGATCACGCACCATCGAGAACCGCGTCTTGACCTTGCGAACATCTCCAGTGCCACCCGAGACCGAGTCGAAGAATCGATCGTTCCGAGTAAGCGCGGCGAACCGCTCATCGACAGCTTTCCGGCGAGTCTTCAGCAACTTGGATTGGCGGGCATCCACTCGCGCCAGGTTAACCGCAAGAGATTCAAAGATGGCCTTGTTGATGGGTAATCGACGATCGGCGTTAGATGCGCTCCGCTTTCGGAACGCCTGGTCACCAAACACGTCCCGGGCGAGCGTTAGCGCTCGATAGAAGTCCTGCTCAATCCCGCCCTTAACGTGTTCGTCGGCATGGTTCAACTGCCCCATCGCGTCCCGGAGGAAGGCGTCTAGGTCTCCTCGTGCGTACTGTTGCGGATCTGTCCGAAGGAAGGCGACAAACCTCAAGACCATCTCGCGATCGGCCATTCGATCTGGCTTGATACTGTAGTTGGTCGCCTTCCTGAATATCTCCGAATGCGCGAGCTTCGTCAGATAAGTCCGAGCATCCCCGGGGATCAACGCATGACGCAGTTCCTGAGAAGTCAGCGGAAGCCCGCCCGTATTGATTCGGGCGAAGATGTTGAACTTGACAGGCTCTGGCGTGCCCGAACGAATTAGGTGCACAAGGAGCTCGGTCTCGTCGATCCGCGTTCGAAGGCTCGGCGGCAGATCCCCATATAGGTTCCCTTCGTACGACTTCAAGTACTCGAGACCGCGAAGACGAAGAGGCGCCATGTTGGGGACGAGGGCAGGATCGACGAACCGCGCGATGGTTGTCAGACGCTGTATCCCGTCAACGATCGACCACCCCTCATCACCGCTTTCAGCGGCGTAGAGGTTTGGAACAGGGATCCGAAGAAGAAGCGATTCGACAAGTTTGCTCTGCGCTTCGTCACCCCATACGCCGGCTTGTCGCTGAAAGTCTGGCGCAAGATCGAGCACGCCACGACGCAAACGGGCGAGAAGAAGATCGACGGTCATTGTTCGTGTCACGACATCGATCAGGGCAGGGTCGAATGGCTCCTTGATGTTCTCCTCGAGCGCCAACTCCTCGCGCTCCACACCGGCGGCGTGGCCGTCGGCGCTGAGTTCTTCATCGATCGCGATTTCGTCAGCTCCTTGTGCATCCATCTGCAGAGTGTCCTCCTTCAGCGCAGCCACGCGGCTCTCCCATAATGTCAGTGGGTGGCTTCGGAGCGCCGGTTCAGGTCCCCTGGCGACTCAGGATCGCTACGCACGATGCGCGGCTGGAGACTTTAGCTGCACCCCACAAAGCCATACCGATTAGGCCATACCGAAGGCCGTCCGCGGGAACGCTGGATCGGTGGCGAAGCGCACCAGACCCGAAGACGAGGCCTGGACCGACTATGCCGCCCAGCTCGCCACCAACCTCCGGCGCCTCCGCGCCGAAGCGGGCCTCAGCCAGGAAGACGTCGCCTATTGCTCGGGCCTGACACGCTACACCTACCAGAAGTACGAGAAGGGCGAGTCGAAGCCGGGGACGCCGGCGAACCCGACGATCCGCACTCTGCTTGCGATGTCGCAAGTGCTGGGCGTCGCGCTCACGGACATCCTTCCGGCGGACGCACCGGACCTGCGGCTCCGCTGACCTCGAACACCAGAGCCAGTTCGTCGCGAACCTCGACGCCCAGCGCGGTGAGCTCAAGCGGCTGCCCGCGCTGAGCTCGCGTGATCACCGGGCCACCGGCGTCGGCGCCGAGGCGCTTCATCTGGGTCGCGAGAATGCTCAGCGTCACGCCGATCTCGCGCGCGGCGGCGGTCATCGTGTCGTGGCGCGCAACAAGGAGGAACCGTTCAGCGCGCTGAGTGGCATCCTGTCCGACGAGGATGCGACGCAGCAGTGGTGAGTCGCCAGCCCGTGGATCCACTCGGATCGCAGTCGCTCGGCTCGCGCTACCCCGCGGCCGACGCGGGATTCCAGCCGACTCCAAGTGGCGATTGATCGTGGTCATCGTCACACCGACCTCGGCGGCGATCTCCGGAATGGTGCGGCGCTCGACGACGTATCGCTGCCGCAACCACTCCTCCTCGATAGCGACTCCCCTGCGCCCGCGGCGCGTCTCGACCCCGGCATCCTCAAGAACCCGACTCACGGTCTGACGGGCGACACCATGGGCGACGGCGATCTCAGCCACAGATCGTCCCGATGAGTACGCGGCCACCGCACGCCCCGGCTTCACTGCCGCACGGGCGGGACGCGCCAGTGGCCACTGCCCTTGAGCCTCCTCGGCGAGATCCTCACGAAGCCCGGCGACCTCAATGCCCGGCATCCACGAGACGGGCTCGTCGATGCCCCGCGCGGTGAGGAACTCGGCGGCCGCATCTTCGAGAGCCCGCGACACGAGGCTCGGCATCCCGTCGCGAAACTGGCGCAGCTCGGCGAACGAGGGGAAGCCAGCGTCTTGCGCGAACGGCGCCCGCGACACGCGATTCCCGCTCACCAGCGCGTAGAGGTGCGCACGCGCGACCTGCCAACGGCGCACCCCACCGGCCCGCACGTTCACACCCCGGCAGATCTCTCTCCATTCGTCGAGCGGCAGGATGCCGGAGAAGTCGGTCGATCTGCGGCGGGCGAAGTCGATCGGCGTAGAGGTCTCGTCGAGGTGCGCGGCGAGCCGTGCGATCGCGCGGATGGTCTCGGCCTCCGGTGCATTGCGACCGAGGGATCGCATGATGTGACTGACCTGACGGCTCTGAGCCACCGGGTCGAGGAGCTTGATAGCCGAGCCGTGAGTGAGACGCGTGCCTACGAAGACCACCGCAGCTGCCAGCGCTCCACCGGCGATCTGAGCGTCCAGCCGTCGCGGCGCGAGCCGGATAGTCCATTCAGGCCAGAGCACGGCGGGGAGTTTCGCAGCGCGTTCTGCCGGGTCCGTCCCAGGCATAGTCACAGCCTGGAGCGTGGCGGTGGGCCGTCGCGTCCGGCCGAGCGCACGGCTCACGTGGTCTCGAAGCGGTGGGGAGTAGTGATCGAGCGCGGTGTGGACGCTGACGCGGCCGCGCAGCAGGTCGGTGATCCGTTCGCCTTCCTGCAACGCTTCGAAGGCGATGGTGTTGCCGAGTGCGACCTCCCGGGCGGTGCCGGGCCGCAGATCAACCCGGCCGTTGCGCCGGTGCGACGTGATCTGGTTGGCCCCGGTCAGGCTTGCCGGCATCCATTCGAGTCGCTCGCCATCGACGAGTGCCTGCCGTCCCGCACGAGACAGCAGCAGCATGTCGGAGAGCACCTGGATGGTGCTTGGTCGGGCGTCTGCGTAGATTCCGAACTCGCCGATTCCGGTGGCTACGACCCTCAGGATCATGCGCTGCGCTTCGCGCATCTCGGAGTCCACAGCTGCGAACTCTGAGCCCGAGGTCAGATCCGCACCACACCGCGCGCGGATAGCGGGCGCGGTCTTCACCGGTCGATTGTGGCAGTGTCCCGGCTCAGGAACGAGCGTGAGCGGGTGACCGATGAGCCGCGGAGGCTGACCGCATTCAGGGCACACGTCGACGAGGAGCCGCTTGTGGCGCAGGCACGCGAAGCCGAACGGGAACTGCCACGACAAGCGCCATCGTCCCCCGGAGTCGGCGAGACACTCGGGACAGTAGCGCGCAGCCACGCCGGTGCTCGGGCAGGACGAGCTGATCCGACCCTGCGGGGTGAGGCGGATGGCGTTCGCTGCGAAGGCGGTGCGGGTCATGGCAAGCAACTCGTCGCCCGGCCGGCCGGCCGTGCGTTCGAGGTTGAGAAGCTGCTGCGGCTCAAGCGCCGTCGACCACGCCCGGGCAGACTGGGGGCCTGCGCGGGGAACTCCGTCCGTGTCGATCAACCCCAGTGCTCGCGCCATCTCTCCGACGGTTGCTCCGTAGCTATGGGCCATGAACTCGACCCAAGAGTCGAGGGGTTCATCGGGGAGCGGCATCGCGACATGCGGCAAGCGGCGCAGGCTCATGCGCTGAACTCACCACCACGGCACGAGACATCCGGCCGCGTCACGCGGCGGCCCGCGACTTGCTCCGCTTGGCGGCACCGTGCTTCTTCTCCTCGAGCTCCTTCGCGACGATCTCGCGAGCGTCTTCGGCTGCGACGTCGATCTCGATCTCGTCGAGAACTTCTCTGGTCAGCTCTTCCGTGCCATCTCGCATCGCGTGCACGGCTCCGAGGGTGATCAGCTTGAAGAGCGATCCGATCATGCCGGTCGACCGTTCGTAGAGGTAGTCCGCCTGCTCCCGAAGCATCCGAGGTCGTGCGTTGGCCAGCACGAGGTGCGTCTCGATCGTGCCGAGGAGCGAGAGCCAGGTCTTTCGATGCTCTCCGACCGGATGCGCAAACGGCGGAAGCTCCAGCCGCGTCCAGCGTCGAGCAATCTGCGACATGGCAAGTTGCTTTGTCGTCTTGCTCTCGCTGAGCAGTCCCGTGTCGGTCATGTTGACGCCGGTGAACAGAAAGGTGGCGGGGTACTCGTTGGCGAGCCACTTCAGCTCATTGGCCAGTGCCACACCCTCGTCGGTATGGATCTTCAGGAAGTGGACGTCGTCGACGATGATAAGGCGGGTACCGTGCCGGCGGACCGATTCCGCAGCGAGGGTGGCGAGGTTGCGGTTTCGCAGGTCCCGGGTCCGCGCCGCGTCGGCGGAGGGATGGTTGTAGAAGTTCAGGATGGCCTCGTTCAGTGCCCGCGTCGTCGTGCGTCCCTTGAACGCCACGTGGCACACGGGGATGTGAAGCGTCTGGCCGTCATCGAAGTCGCGCCCGTGCCTCATGATCTGACGCCGGTGAAACGCCCGCCCGAACGCGTCGACCGCCGTGGTCTTGCCCAGCCCCGGAGGCGAATCGATGACCGCGGCACCCTTGACGCGCGACGGCCCCTGCTGGTTTGCGTCGAGGAGGTCCCACAGCCGCACGTTGAGCCGCTTGACCTGCGGCGTCGTCACGAGGAAGTTCGCGTGGTACCGCTCGCGCTGGTAGTCGTAGGCGACGCGCTCATCCTCTCCGAGCCTCTGTATCTGCTTCGCGGACAGGTGCTCGGGCTTCTCAAGTGCCGGCCCTTCTGCGAAGTGCCGCCACCCCTCCCACCGCGAGAGGAGTTCGTCACGCTCGAGTGGAAGGATCACAGGTCCTCCAGCAGGTCGAAGTCGTCGAGATCCTCGTCCATGACCTCCGCGGCGCTGAGTGCCAGCGGATCATCAGCAGGGTCATCACACACGGGTGCGACGGGGACCAGCCCCAGTTCTTCGCTCAGGTCAGGCCCCTGCACCTGCTCCGCAATCTGCCGAGCGATGTGCGGGAAGAAGGGAGCGTCCGGCCCCTCCGCAGTCTCGGCGAGTTGAGCGGCAAGCCGAGCACTGATGCGCTTCTCCGCGGGCGTGCTCGCGCGTCCGGCACCCCACCGCTCGAGCAGCTGGCCGAGCGCTTCGGACACGTTCACCCCGTTGCGGCGGTCGAGGGCGATGCCTTTCGCGTACTCGAGGGCGTCGAGGCTGAACGGCACCGGCACCTTCGGAGCGTGCTCCCACCGCAGCAGGTGCCAGGAGTTGTCGTCGGGGTCGTTGAAGTAGATCTGGGAGAAGTCATCGGGATTCACCGAGAACTGCCACTTCCGCTTGCCCTTCGCCATCGCCCGCGACCGGTCGTAGTACTTCCCCACGATCTCGCCGTTGTAGCGGAGCGTGCTGATCTCGACGCCGTAGTGGTTGAATTTGCGCTTCACAACGGGGAGCATCTCGAGCAGCAGATTCGGGTTCGACGGGACGCGAATGCGACCAGCCACCGCGATCCCCTGCTCGAACTTCTGCGCGGGGCTCATTTTGGCTGCAGGCAGCTGCGAGTCGACGAGTCCGCCGTGCGGGCGAAGGTGGTAGACCGTGGCGATCCATTCACGGATAATCTGCTCGAGCTGCGGGATCGTGTAGACCGCCTCGCTCTCGGGCGCCTCGCCGCGGGATGCGATGTCTTTGCCCTTGTAGCCGGGCAGCTCCTGCAGCATCTCGTCGATCGTGCGGAACCAACGCTCGACCCAGGCCTTGTCGGTGCCGGTGTAGACGTGTGCGGGCTGGATGGAGATCCCGAGCCGCTGGCACACGCTGGCGACATGGATCGACATGAACGGCTTGCCGTGATCGATGATGATCGTGTCGGGAAGGATGCCGGGTCGACGGAATCGCAGCGCCTTCAGGTTCTCGACGTCGATGACGATGTTCTCCGGCACGCCGTGGAACGGCCAGGTGGCCCGGTCACCCCATTCGGCTGGCATCTCGCGCGGCGAAAGCGCCTCCATCAGCACGCCCGCAACATCCACCGCCTTCGTGGAGACAGGGGCAAGCCGGAGCCCGAGGATGGACCTGTCGTAGAGGTCGAGGGCGACGGTCAGCTCGGCGCGCATCCACTTGCCGGTGACGGACGCGACGCCGAAGACGTTGAGCGGTGTGGTGTCGAGCACGACGTACTCACCGGGTCTCGTCGCGACCAGTCGGCCGTAGGGCACGGGCGGCCGCGTGTTGATCGATCGCTGCGCCCGCATGCTGGCGCCGAAGGTGCCCTTGCCGCGTGTGAGCTCGGCGACCGCATCGCGAGCCGTGGAGTCGGACGGGATCCGCACGTCCTCGTCCGGGTACTCCCGCTTGACCCTGGCCAAGACGATCGCGAGCGTGGTCGTGACGCTGCGCTTGGCGCCTCGAACGTTCTCCTCGACGACGCGTCGGCATATGTCGACCCAGCGGGGGTCGAGTCCGGAAAGCGCCGGGGTCCACACGGTCTTGCGGAAGTCGAGCAGCGCGAGATCTTCGCCTTCGTCGAAGCGAGCGTCCCAGCGCTTCAGCGTCTTCGGGCTGACTCCAAGCTCTGCGGCCTTGGTACGTCGGCGCTCGTGGATAGTGGTGAGCTTCGGGTTGTACTCCGGTCGAGGCTCGTGCGACTGAGCGAGTGTCGGCATCCCGGATACGAAACCGGTGCGCATCTCTCGTACGTGCTCCGCCTTTCGACGTGCCTCGTCACGCTGCGCATCGGTCGCGTCCGCCCAGACGAGAGCGAGGGGTGTGAGCGCGGCCTCCTCGGCAGGCAATCCGAACGCATCGATCGCATCGCGAAGCAGTTCGACGAGTCGCACTCGTCGGGTCTTCTTCGCGCCGTCGACCAGCACGACGGCGTCACCTGCGAGTTCGATCACGGTGCAGAGACAGCCGTCGAATGAGACGGTGCTGCCGACGCGGATGTCGAAGGTGTGGCTCATGGTGTCTCCAGTGGGGTGTCGTTGGCGAGAGCTGAGGTCAGGTCGCAGAGGATCGCGCGGCGCCAGATCAGGTGAAGCACGACCGCTCGCGCATAGGGGATGTCACCCAAGGCGGCGCCCGCACTCCGCATGGCCGCGCCCAGGGTGTGCGCCGCGCCGATCGAGGTCTCCGCGGTTTCGACGTCACGCTGTGGGAACTGCCAGCCCCGTCGATACCCCGCCAGGAAGCGGACGTTGGAGAGGCGAGCCGGTTCCGGTTCGCTGACGACCCGGTATCCCCACCCGCGCGATTGGATGATGTCGCCGGCCCACTGGAGCGCAGCCGCGATCTCAGGGTCCTTCAGTCGGCGCTTCGGCTTGACCTCGATCACCGTGAAGCGTTGGTCGCCGTGCTCGACCATGTAGTCGGGCACGTAACTCCGCTCGACCCCGTCTCGGTCCGCGATCAGCTCGAACGGCTGGGAAGCGATCCGGACCACGCGATCGTCGAAGTCCTCCAGCAATAACGCCGCGAGCTCGAGGCGACTCTCGTACCCGACGAAACCGCCCGTCGTGGCAGACCAGTAGCGCCCCGGGTAGTGCCGCTGACCTCGGTGCCAACGAAATGTTCGACGCGGCTCAGCGTCGAAGACGTGACGCGCGCCGAGATCCGCGAGCTCACCTCGCTCAAGTTCACTCCCCTCGAATCGGAGCGTGTACTTCGGAGCTGGCTTGGGCACGCGACCTCCTACGAATTGTGAGTAACGAGTCATAACTCTTGACTCGTTACCGTACGAAGGTCTCATGCGTTTCCCTGCTTCGACACGCGGGACGAGCTCTTCGTGTTGAGACTCCTCGTACGCCGAATGGTGCGGGTAGTGAATGTGACATTTACGCTGGGTGCGTCAGATACACAACACGCGCCACGCCGTCGGACCACGCCCCGCGATGCTCCTACTGCGCTGAGCGCCTCATGCGAAAATGAGGCGGTGGACACCGTGCCGAGCGAACAGAGCGAGGAGCTTTCCAAGCTTGCCTTCGGGAGCAACCACATGCTCGCGCTCATGGCCGAGATTGCCCGGTCTTCCGACGGGAAGTTCTCCACGCCCTCGGTCGCGGCCGCGACGGGATTGTCGACCAGCACGATCCACGCCCTGCTGAAGCGCCTCAAGCAGTTGGGTCTCGTCCGGCGAACGGATGAGGTCACGCCCGAGCGGGTCAGGATCTATCAACGTGCGGTGCACCCGACATGGGACTACGCACTACGGCTCGAGGCCGAAGCAGACGCGCGCGCAGCGGGGACCTTCACGATCCAGTGGGAGCCGACGCCAGCCGGACGATAATCCGCACCGCCTAACGACGACCCGCGGATGCCTAATCGGTATGGCATCCTTCCTCTATGAGCGTTGGTGAGGACCACTATGAGTCGTTCGCGACCGCCGTGGAGGATCCGTACTTCGGCGCGCTCCTGGGAACGATCGAAGAACCGGGAGGCGTAGCGACCGCGAACCACGCCGGCCTGCTGACCTTGGCCTGGTGGGATGAATATGGCACGGGACCGACGTGCGCAGAGCTGATCAGCGCCGTCTTCGAGATCGAAGATTGGGATGCCGTAATCGCCGATCCGGGACGCGCGCTCCTCGAACGCCACGAACAACTCGACCTCCTGCAGCGCTGGCTGATCAGCTACTGGACCAGGCTCGGAACGATCTCGTTCATCCCCGGACACGACGACATCGTCAGGCCCGGACGCATCGACGCGACGGCCGAGGCGAACCCGACCGAAGCCGAGTAGATTGATCGGTTCGGATCAAGGAGGACACGTGCGAGAGACCGTGATCGGTGACCGCTCCATCACGGTCACCCATGACCAAACCGAGACCACCGAGTACGGCGTCATCCAGCGATTCCTTGTCGGAGTGTCCGGCTCAAATGCCGTCACTCACCTGTCGATCCTGCGACCTTCCGCCGTCGTCGACGCACGCGTGATGGCGTCCGTTATCGACACCGAACTGCTACTCGAGTACGAGGGGAGCGCGGATTCTGGTCTGCTGCGCGATCCGGGCATCCGACTCTGGCGCAACCAGCATCGTCGACTTCTCGAAGAGACGCTGGACCGGCTCCGCGACGAAGCGAGAGACCTTCCCCCTGAGCCGATGAGCGACATGGAACGGCTGCTGCTGCGCGCCTTCAACACAAGCGTCGACCACGCGGTTCACGATGCTTAACTATCCAACGTTCGACTTCGACCAGGTCGATTTCGTCACCTCAGACACCCACTTCAGTCACGCTCGCATCAGCGAGCTCGCCAACCGTCCGTTCAGCACGGTCGAGGAGATGGATGCCGAGCTGATCCGCCGCTGGAACGAAGCCGTCGGCCCCAACGACGTCGTGCTGCATCTCGGCGACCTCGCGCTCGGGCCGATCGCCGAGTCTCTGCCGCTGACCGCAGGACTGCATGGTCGACGACTCCTCGTTCCCGGCAACCACGATCGGATCTCGCCCGCGACACAGTCGAAGACGGCGATCGAGCGATTCCTGCCGCTGTACGAAGCGGCGGGATGGGAGATCCTTCCGGAGGTCATCGAAGGAACGCGGCACGGGTACCGACTGCTCGCCTCGCACTACCCGTACGCGGGAGACAGCCAGGAGCAGGATCGACACACCTCGCATCGCCCGCGCTGGGACGACGGCATCCCGCTTCTCCACGGGCACACGCATGCGCGCGACCACGGCCCGAACGGTCACCAGTTCCACGTCGGCGTCGACGCCCACGGCTTCGCCCCGATCCCGTTCAGCGTGATCGACGCCTGGATCCGCAGCCTGCCCGGAATAGAGACCAGGCTGCAGACAGCGTTCCGCGAGGCACGGGAGGTCATCGCCGACCTCGACGATACACCTCCGTCCAACATGGACTTGATGTTCTACATGCAGGCGTACGAAGAACTTCACATGCACCTCGAAGAACTGCTGGCGGCCGTTGACAAGGGCGAGCACGTCAACGGCAACGACGGCGAGCGTCCCCGATAGGATCGGCCATACCCGGATACATCCGGCTCAATCCGCATGGGGGCGTGAATGTCAGAGCCGTGGCTCTCTGCCGACGACATCGCTGAGCACTTGGGCGTGACCAAGGACACGATCTACGCCTGGATCTCCGACAAGGGGATGCCGGCGCACAAGGTCGGGCGTCTGTGGAAGTTCCAGGCGAGCGAGGTCGACGACTGGGTGCGCAAGGGAGATGCCGAATCCCCGCACTGACCGAGCCGGCCGCGATGTCGGCGGTCCGACGTATCTTGATCGACTTGCCATTTTCCAGGGGAGGAACCACGTGGACGCACCTGCGGTGACGCTCGCCTCGTTGCGTGCTGGGCAACGCCTGCTTGGCGTCTTGCCTGGGCGGCCGGTGACGCTCGTCGGCGTGACGCCGCTGGACGATGCGCTCGTCGAGATCTTCTTCCGTGACGACTCCGGCCGCACCGGCGAGCGGATGATCACCGACGCGGATGCTGGCAAGCTCGAGCTGATCACCGAGCTGGGCAACGCCCCCGCGTTTGATGGCGACCCCGATGAGTTCCGCCTCGCGGCCGAGGCCCTACGCATCAAGTACGCTGCGCTCTACGACCCGATGGCGGCGGTGAACAGCTCCGACGTCGATCCTCTGCCGCATCAGATTCGCGCGGTATACGAGGAACTCCTCCCGCGGATCCCACTGCGGTTCCTGCTCGCCGACGACCCCGGCGCCGGCAAGACGATCATGGCCGGCCTCTACCTCAAGGAGCTCATCCTCCGCGCCGACTGCGAACGAGCGCTGATCGTCGCCCCCGGCGGCCTCGTGGAGCAGTGGCGGGAAGAACTGTCGCAGAAGTTCGACCTCTCGTTCGAGATCTTCAACCGCCAGATGGTCGACGACGCGCAAGGGCGCAACGTGTTCGCCGAGCACCCGTTCCTGATCGCACGGATGGACCAGCTCTCCCGCAGCGACGACCTGATCGAGCAGCTCTCCGACGTCACCTGGGACGCTGTCGTCGTCGACGAGGCGCATCGCATGTCGGCGCACTACTCATCGTGGGCCGGTCAAGTCGACGAGACGAAGCGATTTCGACTTGGCCGTCTGCTCGCCGAGACCGCGCACAACTTCCTCCTCATGACCGCGACCCCGCACGCAGGCAAAGAAGAGGACTTCCAGCTGTTCATGTCTCTGCTCGACCGCGACCGATTCGAAGGCCAGTTCCGCGCCGGCGTGCACCGCACGGACACTCGCGGCCTGATGCGGCGCATGGTGAAGGAAGAACTCCTCACCTTCGAGGGCAAGCCTCTGTTCCCCGAACGCCGCGCGTACACGGTCGAGTACGACCTCAGCGACCCCGAACGTGAACTGTACGAGCTGGTCACCGGCTACGTCCGCACCGAGATGGGTCGCGCGGAACGCCTCGCACAGGCAGGCGACAGGAAGCGCGGCAACAACGTGGGCTTCGCGCTCACCGTACTGCAGCGACGCCTCGCCTCGAGCCCCGAAGCCATCCTCCGATCGCTCGAGAGACGCCAGGCGCGACTTGAGACGCGTGTGCGGGAGTGGCAGCGGGCGACCGACGAGGCACGCTACAACACCTCGATGACGGCGACGATCGACGAGTGGTCGACCGGCCGTGTCACACTCGACTTCGAAGACGCCTCCGCTTCGGCGCCAAGCTTCAACCCCGATGAGTTCGATGATCTCGATGAAGAGATCGCCGAAGAAGAACGTGCACAGTTCGAGGCGCGCGTGGATGAAGTCGTCGACCTTGCCACAGCTGCCGAGTCGATTGGCGAACTCCGCGCAGAGATCGCGATTCTCGAAGACCTCATCCGCGTCGCCCGCCGCGTTCGGCTCCTCGACGACGACAAGAAGTGGGTGCAGCTGCGCGCGATCCTCGACGACCAGCTCCTCGTCCACGACGACTCGGGTGAACCGCGCAAGATCATCATCTTTACCGAGCACAAAGACACCCTCGACTACCTGCGGCAGAAGATCACGACTCAACTTGGTCGCCCCGAGTCCGTCATCACCATTCACGGTGGCACCCGCCGAGAGGATCGCAAAGCTGCACGCGAGCGGTTCACCTACGACCGCAACACGGTCGTACTTCTGGCGACGGATGCCGCAGGCGAGGGCCTCAACCTGCAGCGCGCGCACCTGATGGTTAATTACGATCTGCCGTGGAACCCGAACCGCATCGAGCAACGCTTTGGTCGCATCCACCGCATCGGCCAGCGCGAGGTCTGCCACCTGTGGAACATGGTCGCGAAAGACACCCGCGAGGGAGATGTCTTCATACGGCTCCTCTCAAAGATCGACCAGATGTCGATCGCGTACAACGGCAACCTCTTCAACGTCCTCGGCGATGCGGATGCCTTCCAGGAGAAGTCACTCCGAGAACTGCTGATCGAAGCGATCAGGTATGGAGACCAACCCGAGCGCAAGGCCGAACTCGACCGTGTCATCGACGCGAGCGTTGCGCACGGACTCGACACGATGGTCGCCGAGCGAGCCCTCCACCCCGAGATGTACTCCTCTCTCAACCTCGAAGAGATCCGTGGGCGAATGGAGAAGGCCCGCGAACGACGCCTGCAGCCCGGGTACATCGCGGCGTTCTTCATCCCTGCCTTCGAACGCCTCGGCGGCCGCATCCGCCGACGTGAGAAGGGTCGGTACGAGATCACTCGCGTGCCACAGCGCGTCATCGACACCGCACGCCGACTCAACCGGTGGGCTCCCGTGCCGGAACGGTACGAACGAGTCACTTTCGAGACCGCGCACGTCCGCCTCGAGAATCAGACACAGGCCGCGCTCCTCGCGCCCGGCCATCCGCTGCTGCAAGCGATCATCGAACTCACCATCGAAGACCTCGGGCCCGTGCTCAAACGCGGAGCTGTGTTCGTCGATCGCCGCGAGCAGCAATCCGACCGCACGGCGATGTTGTACGCAGTCGAGCAGCGGATCCAGAACGCGACGCCCGATGCCGACACCGTGTCACACCACTTCGACTACCCCGTCCTCGATACCGCGGGTACCGTGACGCTGGCCGCGGCGCCACCGTATCTCGACTACGACACGCCACACGCCGATGAGGCGGAAGCAATCGCAGCGGTTCTCGCGGAGGACTGGGCGAAGAGCGACCACGAACGCTCCATCCGCGCGTGGGCCTATCGCGACGGACTCGCACCTCGTATGGACGAACTCGCGGCGCGCATCACCGTGGACGTCGACCGCACCCGCGTGCAGGTCAAGGAACGTCTCCTCGCCGAGATCAACCACTGGGACCGCGAGCACAACCGCCTCGAGGCACTCGAACGCGCGGGAACCACCGGTCGGGTCCGCGCGGAAACAGTGCTCCAACGAGCCCGCCAGCTCGACGAGCGACTCGACAAACGGCTCCGCGCCCTCGACCAGAGCACTCAGCTTGTCGCACTTCCCGCGGTCGTCCGCGGAACAGCACTCGTCGTGCCGAGCCAACGACTGTCGACTGGCGACGAGGATGCCGCGCGCCAGACCTTCGCGCGCAACACCGAACTGGTCGAGCGTCGAGCCGTGGAGGCCGTCCTCACTGCCGAGCGCGCACTCGGTCGCACGCCCCACGAGATGCCCCGGAACAACCCCGGGTACGACATCCAGTCCTTCGATCCCGACGGGCGCATCCACTACATCGAAGTGAAGGGTCGGATTGAGGGGTCCGACACATTCACCATCACGACGAACGAGGTCACCTTCGCCCAGACGCAAGGCGACCGCCACCGGCTCGCGCTTGTGCTCGTGTCTCCGAATGGCGAGAAGCGGGATCGACTTCGCTATGTGCTCGACGCGTTCACCCACATCGAGCCCTCTGCGACGACGCGGTCGTACAACGAGGAGTGGCGTGACTATTGGGATCGCGGAGGTCAGCCGCGATGACCCACCCGATCGAGACCACCAACCAACCCACGAGAGATGCACCTGTGAACGCGACACCCAAGAAAAAGCTCATCGAAGTTTCCTTGCCTCTCGAAGTCATCAATGCGGAGTCCGTGCGAGAGAAATCGATTCGCTCTGGGCATCCGTTCCCGCTGCACATATGGTGGTCGCGAAAGCCGCTTGCCACCGCTCGTGCCGTCCTTTTCGCCCAGCTCGTAGACGACCCGGCGTCTCGGCCTGATCTCTTTCCGACCATGGATGAACAGGATGCTGAGCGCGCCCGCCTCCACGAGATCATCTCGCGTCTCGTCAAGTGGGAGAACCGAGCCGACGAGCGCTTGTGGAATGAGGCCCGCCGTGAGATCTTGCGCTCCAACCCCGATGGAATGCCTACAGTTATCGATCCATTCGCTGGCGGTGGCTCCATCCCGCTTGAGGCACAACGACTAGGCATCCCGACCGCTTCGAGCGACCTTAATCCGGTCGCGGTTCTAATCGAGCGGGCGTTGCTTCAGCTTCCTCAGATGTTCCTCAATCAGCGCCCGATCCATCCGTCCGCGGGGGCGAATCTGACGGGCTGGGACGGCACTCGCGGCCTCGCTGAGGACGTTCGGAAGTATGGCGCCGATCTCAGATCGGCTGCCCAGGAGCGCCTCGACGGACTTTATCCATCGGTGTACCACGAGGACGGAACTCTCGCCGAGCCGATTGCGTGGAAGTGGGCGCGGACTGTGCGGAGCCCTAATCCTGCGAATCCAGTCGAAGTCCCGCTCGTGAACTCATGGTGGCTATCGACCAAGCCGGCTAAGCCTGTTTGGGTTGAGCCTCGAGTTGAGGCGGACAGCATCAGTTACACGCTACGGCGGGATCGGCTTGGCCCGACGAAGCAGCAGGACGGAACCGTTGGGCGCGCGGGAGCCGTATCCATCGCCGACGGTACGCCGATCAGCCTGGACTACATTCGCGCTGAAGCCCGCGCGGGCCGGATGGGGTATCAGCTTCTCGCGGCTGTGGTGAAGTCGAAGAGTGGTCGGGGCCGCGAGTACGTCGCGGTCGACCGCATCCACGTAAATCCCTCCTCCGCACGAACTGCAGGAGATGCGCCCCCCGGGGAGACTCCCGACAAAGGGCTGGGCATCAACATCCGCGCGTACGGCATGCGAGAGTGGACCGATCTCTTCCTCCCACGACAGCTCCAAACCATGGTCGTGCTCACCGATCTGGTTGGGGAGATTAGAGAGCAGGTACTTTCAGATGCCCGCGCCGCTGGGCTAGCCGAGGGCGTAGCTCTGAGCGAAGGGGGTAACGGCGCTCGAGCGTATGCTGACTCAGTCGCGGTGTACCTTGCCCTAGGAGTCAGCCGCACTGCTGATCTTGGTAACTCACTCGCCACGTGGTCCAATAGTCGTGATCAGACTCGGAACCTCTTCTCAAAGCAGGCAATTCAAATTGCTTGGGACTTTGTGGAGGTCTACCCGTTTGCGGGGGCGTCGGGCGACATTGGCGTCGCGCTCGACACAATCGCCGAGGCGATTGAGCAGTTGCCGCATGCAGAGCCTGCCAAGGTCTCACCCGGAGATGCGGCCTCGGTCTCGTATCGGGGCATGGTTGTTTCGACCGACCCTCCGTACTTCGACTATGTCGGATACGCCGACCTATCGGACTTCTTCTACGTATGGCTACGGCGCGCGCTGCGAAGCCTGGCCCTGCCGGAACTCGAAACCGTGCAGACGCCTAAGCAGGATGAGCTGGTGGCCAATCCGCACCGTTGGGGAGGAAAGGTTCAGGCCGAGCAGTTCTTCACCGCAGGGTTCGAGCGAGTCTTCTCGCGGATGCGATCGGACGCATCCCTAGAGCTGCCCATAACCGTCTACTACGCGTACAAGCAGCAGGAGTCGACTACCTCGACCGCGTCGAAAGGCGGCTGGTACACGATTCTTCAGGCCATCATCGGATCCGGATGGGAGGTGACCGCGACCTGGCCAATGCGAAGCGAGCGAGCCGGTCGGACCCGCGACATCGGCAGCAACGCGCTCGCGTCCTCGATCGTGCTCGCCTGTCGCCCCCGACCGGAAGAGGCGCCTGCAGCAACAAGACGCTCCTTTGCGGCAGCGCTTAAGGCCGAACTGCCGGGCGCGCTCAGGGCGTTGATGATGGGGAACATTGCGCCCGTTGATCTGGCCCAAGCCGCGATCGGCCCTGGGATCGCGGCATTCTCTCGCTACTCAAGAGTGCGCGAAGCCGACGGATCGGACATGAGTGTTCGAGAGGCCCTACTCTTGATCAACTCCGCGCTCGATGACGTTCTTGAAGATCAAACATCGGACTTCGACCCCGACACCCGATTTGCAGTCAAGTGGTACCGCCAGTATGGATGGGGGCAGGAGAGCTCCGGCATCGCGGACCAACTCGCCCGCTCCTCGGACACGTCAATCGGTGCGTTGGAGCGCGGCGGCATCTTTGAGGCAAAGGGCGGCAAGTCGCGGCTCCTAGCCCCGACGGTCCTTGACAACGCCTGGGACGTGGCTTCTGACGACCGAGTGAGTGTGTGGGAGGCCACCGTCCGCCTCGCGGCTGTGATGGCCAAGTCGGGAGCGGATGCCGTCGCAGAGATGCTGCCGACAGTTCAAACACGGGTCAATCTCGACGCGGTCAAGGAGTTGGGCTTCCTGCTGTACCACGAGGCGGAGAAAAAGTCCGAACCGAAGGACGCCATCCTCTTCAACGGGTTGGTAAGTGCGTGGGGCGATGTGAACGAGCAGGCGCGAAAGCGCGCCAGCTCTCCGCGGGCCGTCCAGCAGGCGTTCGACTTCGATGAGGATGGGGACTGATCCCGATGGCGATGAACAACCGTGACCGCGTGGGCAAGGCCTTTGACCTGTTGTCGGAGGGCCTGCTCGACTCGGTTGACGAGGTGATGACTGCGGCTTACGGCACGTCGGACTGGCCGGCTGCGTGGGCACAAGAGGACGCTCAGCGCCGGGGTGGACCGGCACGAACGCTGACGAAGCACGACGTGCAGGTACAGTTGCGCGCCATCACTGAGCAGGGCTACAGGTTCAAGGATGTGCTGTCGCGGGCGCAGCAGGGCTTCGGCTCCGAACTGCGCGAGACGCGTAATCTCTGGGCGCACAACGAACCCTTCAGTTCCGACGATGCTGCGCGCGCGCTCGACACGATCGAGCGTCTGCTTCACGCGGTCGGCGCGGTCGACTCTGCCGAGGACGTTCGTAAACTCCGCGTCGATCTGCAGCGCACGGTCTTCGAGGACCAGACACGAAAGCAGGTCAAGCGGACGACAGTCTCTCTCGATCCGGGTTCGGGGTTGCGCCCCTGGCGTGAGGTGATCCGCCCGCACGATGATGTCGCGCGTGGCGAGTTCACGGCATCCGAGTTTGCAGCCGACCTCCATCTTGTACGGACGGGACAGGCGACGAGTCCCGAGTACGGTGACCCGGTTGAGTTCTTCACGCGCACGTACCTCACGGAGGGTCTGCGGGATCTGCTGTCGCGCGCGCTTCGTCGCGTGGGCGGCGGGGACGGGAACGCGAGCCCGGTCGTCAACCTGCAGACCAACTTTGGTGGCGGCAAGACGCACTCGATGCTCGCCCTCTATCACCTGTTCAGCGGCACGCCGACGAAGGAGTTCCCGCAGGAGCTGCACGAACTCATCGCCGAGACCAGCACTTCGGATCTCGCAGCGCTTGGAGTGAAGCGCGTCGCGCTCGTCGGCACGTACCTGAAGGCAGGCTCCCCCCTCATCAAGGACGACGGGACCGAGGTGCGCACACTCTGGGGTGAGCTCGCCTGGCAGCTCGGAGGCCGCGAAGCGTACGACCTGATCGCGGAGGACGATCGGGCTGGCACGAACCCGGGCGAAGCCTTGCGGACGCTGATCGCGAAGTACTCGCCGGCGCTGATCCTGATCGACGAGTGGGTCGCGTACGCGCGGCAGCTCGTCACCGACAAGGAGCTTCCATCGGGCTCGTTCGAGACGCAGTTCACGTTCGCGCAATCCCTGACCGAGGTGGTCCGGTCGGTGCCGGGGGCGATGCTCGTCGTTTCGATCCCGGCATCCGACACGGGTGATGCGGGCAGCGGAAGCGACATCGAGATTGGTGGCGCCAACGGCCAGCTTGCGCTGGAACGGCTGCAGAACGTGATCCGCCGGGTCGCCGACCAGTGGCGACCCTCAAGCAAGGATGAGTCCTTCGAGATCGTCCGCCGCCGATTGTTCCAGGCGCCGAACGCTGAGGGGCTCACCACGATCTCTGCCGTAGCGCGCAGCTTCGTAACCCTGTACCGGAGCAACACCGCCCTGTTCCCCCGGGATGCCGCGGCCCCGAGCGACGACTACGAACAGCGCATCCGAGCTTCGTATCCCCTGCATCCCGAGCTTCTGGATCGTTTGTACGAGGATTGGTCCACTCTGGAGCGCTTCCAGCGGACCCGCGGCGTGCTCAAGCTCGTGTCATCGATCGTGCACGAACTGTGGGCATCCAACGACACGTCACCGTTGATCCTCCCCGGCAACGTGCCGCTTGAGGCGACGACCGTCAACACCGACCTCACCCAGTATCTCGAGGATCAGTGGAAGCCAATCATCGACTCCGACATTGACGGTCCGGGGTCGATGGCGCAGCAGATCGACCTCGATCGCCCCAACTTGGGGCAGAGGTTCGTCACGCAGCGGATCGCGCGAACGATCTTTATGGGTGCCGCGCCGCGCATCAAGGCCTCGCGAAAGGGCCTCGATAAGCAGTACGTCTGGCTCGGGACTGCCACCCCCGGTGACACGCTCGGGAACTTCGGCAACGCAATCGAGTTGCTCGCGCAGCGGTCGACGTACTTCTACGAGGAGCAGGGCCACTTCTGGTTCGACACACAGCCGTCGGTGACCAAGACGGCGAACGACTATGCCGAGCGGCTACGCGAAGACGTAGAGACGGTGTGGAACGAGATCACCGAACGGCTCCGCAGCGAGGAGCGGTCGCGCGGCGTTTTCGACCGAGTACACGTCGCGCCCGCATCCAGCGCCGACATCCCCGATCTCGAGGACGCGCGACTCGTCATCGTCCATCCCCGCCACTCGCGACGGAAGTCGGACGGCTCCGACTCAGGAGCGCATCAGTGGGTCCGCGACGCGGTCGAGACCAAGGGTGCGAGCCAGCGTGTCCACCGCAACACCCTCGTGTTCCTTGTCGCCGACAAGAGCGAGCTGGAGAGCCTTGAGGCCGCGGCGCGCAGCTATCTCGCGTGGAAGCGCGTGCAGGCGACCAGCGAGGCCCTCAACCTGTCGGTGCAGCAGCGCAAACAGACCGACGACTGGGTGACGCGGCTCGACCGAACGGTGACAGACCGGATCCGCGACACGTTCGTGTGGGCGGTATATCCCGAGCAGTTCGACGCCACCAAGCCCTTCGATCTCATCACCGACAAGGTGCCCGACTCGAGCGGCCGCTCCCTCGCCGAGCGAGTGGCCGCAAAGCTCTCCCGCGATGACCAGCTTGTGACCGAGTTGGGTGCCCCGATCCTCGGCGCGACCCTCCATCAGGAGCTCGGGCAACTGTGGCGCGACAAGGGTGAGATCAGCGTCGGCGAGCTGTGGGGCTACTTCACCCGGTACGTCTACCTGCCGCGCCTTGTTCACCGGGAGACTCTCGACTCCGCGATCGAACGGTCGCTCAACTCCGTCCTCGTCGACGGCGAGAAGTTCGCGATCGCGACGGCGAAGGACACCGAGGCAGGTCGATACCGCGGATTGATCGTGCCGCCAGCGCACAACGCAGCGATCCAAGTTACCGACAGCACGCTCCTGGTGGACTGGAACAAGGCTGATGAGCAGGCGTCCGCCGATCGCGTCGCCGCGGCTCGTGAGGCTGCTGTGCGCGCGGCTGAAGAGGGCGCAGCGGAGGTCGGCCCGATCGACATCGTCCTTGTCGATAAAGGTGCGGACGAGTCGCCGACGACGAGCGAAGACATCGCCGCACCGAGACGCCCGAGCCGCTACTTCGGCTCCGTGAAGGTAGACCCCGATCGGTACTCGCGCGACATCGGAAACGTGACTCGCGAGATCATCGATCGCCTCGCCGGCGCCGGCGCGAGGCTCGAGATCACGATCGATATCCAGGCCAGCAAGAGCGAAGGGTTTGACGAAGGCGAGGTGCGCACCATCTCCGAGAACGCGCGCGTGCTCAAGTTCGACCCCAGCTCCGGCTTCGAGAGCGCGTAGCCATGGAGTGCGCCGACGCACTCGGAAAGTGTTTGCTAAGCCCTAAAGGAGGACATTCATGACGAGCCTGCTCAGACTCAAGACACGACACAAGACGTTCGTGTCCTATCACCATGCGGACGAAGCTGAGGTCGCGGCCTTCATCGACTATTTTGACCACGACCACGACGTGCTCATCTCGCGGGGAATCGGCGCATCGATGGCTGGGGACGTCATCAACAGCACTGATGCCGACTACATCAAGCGTCGGATCCGCGAACTCTACCTACGCGATAGCAGCGTGACGCTCGTGTTGGTCGGCGCCGAAACCTGGGGGCGTCGTTTCGTCGATTGGGAGATCGCCGCCTCCCTTCGCAACACCGGAACGAGTTCACGTAACGGTCTCGTCGCGATCACTTTGCCCTCCGTTTCGGAGACCCCCGGGCGGCAGCCTCCCGCGCGCGTGAGCGACAACGTTGATGGCGAGAACGGCTATGCGCGATGGATGAAGTACCCTACTTCCGCTGCAAGCCTTGCAGGAATGATCGATGACGCGTTCAATCGTCGAACCTCTCACGCTGACAAGGTCAACAACACGCGAGCACTGCGGATGCGGAACGCGTGACGCCATGATTCACCTCGTTGACTCCGATCTGCCACCCTTCTTCGCCTCAGCTGACGAGGCTTCGGGTTCCGCGCAGAAGGCAACGCTATGGAGCAGCCGCCTCCGTCTTGGCGGCACGGTCATCGCTGCGCTTGGAGCGTCCTACTCGCTCTTCATCGGGAAAGTCGACGTGTGGGCCGCGGTGGCGCTACTCGGGTTCGTTCTCGCGCTGGCGTCAGAGATCTACATCACACTTGTTCGACCCGAGCGAGACTGGTACCAAGCTAGGGCCGGCGCTGAGTCCGTGAAGACACTCAGCTGGCGCTACGCCGTCGGCGCCGATCCGTTCTTCCTCTCGCTTGAACCAAGCGAGGCGAGGACCCTCTTCAGGTCTCGCGTGAGCCAGGTCGCCCACCAAGTGGCGCAGGCTGTGTCTGTGCCGACAGGTGACGGTAGTTCACCGACCGTCGCGATGGACGCGCTAAGGGCGTCCGATCTTGACACTCGTCGCTCGGTGTACTTGCGCGATAGAACGGAGGCACAACGCGATTGGTACACGCGCAAGGCGAAGGCGAACCGCCGGGCGGCGGCCTGGTGGCGAACGCTTCTGCTGAGCGCCGAAGCTATCGCCGTAGCACTCGCGGCTGGACGTCTATTCGGCGGCTGGACGTTCGATCTTGCCGGGATCCTCGCGGCAGCGATAGGTGCGGGTGCAGCCTGGCTGGCGCTCAAGCAACACGTCACACTTCGCGCGGCATATGCTCTGACCGCTGCCGAGCTTGAGAAGCAGATGACATCGTTGCTCGCCGCCGATGCGAGTGAATGGCCAGGGTCCGTTGCCGACGCGGAGGAGGCAATCAGCCGAGAGCACACGATGTGGCTGGCTTCCCGTGGTGAGGTCAACGAGAAGATTGGCTGATCGTCCCCCGCGCTCCTCTCCTTGAGACCCCGGCTAACGACGGATGATCATCGTCTCCTCGGTCAGACGCTCTGCGAGATCCACTTGACCGGGCCGGTCGCATCGCCTACCCCGAAAACTCCGCTGGGGTACGCGCAGTACGCCGGGAGGGCGTAGGTCGAGTGATCTCCCTTCGGAGGGTCGGGGAGGAGTGCGGCGGCGCGCAGCTCCTCTAGAGGTCCGGTCTGATCGACTCCCTGCGTGCTCACGACGTACGATGCCGCCCTCCGAGCGATCTCCCGGGCGAGCTCGCCGGGATGGAATGTCTTGTCGAACAGGAAGGTGAATCGGTGGAAGAACGAGCCGCTCTGGCGCTTCGGGAAGCCGTCGATGTCGAACTCCTCGATCGCGTCCACGACGATCTCGCTGTCGTTCAAGAAGCTCTGCTTGGGCCGGAAGCCGATCGACTGTATCCAGGGGTACCGGATGTGTCCGGCGACGCGCGCGCCGTCGGCGTCCGTGGCGTCGTGCACGATCACCAATCTCGCGTCGGTGACGAACAGCTGAAAACGCGAGTTCGCGAACAGGAGCGGGGGATTCGCGATCGCGCGTCCCAGCTCGTCGATCGACGCGCCGTCTACGACCATCCCCACGTTGCGCAGGAATCGTCTCACCGGGACCTGCACCGGATGATCTCCGTCTGCGGCCTCCCACTCCACCGTGCCGTCGTCCGCCAGCACGGGCAGAAGGCGGCGCCCGAGCCGATGCTCGCGTCCGGGCGTGAGGCGGGCGAAGTGGTAGCTCGTGTCCTTGTAGGTCGGCACGGCGGTCCTCTCGGGATCAGGAAGACGTGGGGTTGTCGTCATTGGGCAGGAGGGAGGCGAGCGCGTCGCGACGCCGATGCGTGAACGGGTCGTCGTCGCCGAAGACGAGGACAGCGTTCGAGATCGCGAGCCCGGCGAACCGCCGGGCTTCGTCGGTGTCGCCCAGATGGTCGTGCACGAGCGCGAGGTCGGCCATCGTCAGGATCGTGTCACGGGCGGCCTCCCCGTTTGCGGCGATGTCATCCGTGTACTGCTCCGTGAGAACCGCCAGCTCCGCGTGGTGGTCTCCGATGCGACGGTACCCACGAGCGCGCTCGGTGAGGAACCACCGCGTCGCCTCGTGCGTCCGGCCGAGGTCGACGGCGGCGCGGGCGTGGGCCTCCTGGAGGATCTGCTGCGCATCCTCGGGCCGTCCGGCGAGCGAGACGCATCGGCCGTGAGCCGCCCTGCTGTGAGCGGTTCTGACCGCGTCCCGTGCGCCGCCGAGCGATTGCTCCCGCAGCCACGTCTCGTGGCGCACAGCCGCCGCGGCGAAATCCTCGCTGTCTTCCAGCACCTTCGCCTCGCCCCAGCTCAGCCGCCACTCGAGTTCGTTGCGGAGCTCCACGGCGTCCCCGACCGCGGGATCGTCGGCAGACAGCGTGGCGCGCATCGCATCCAGGGCATCCTGTTGACGCGCGAGCGCCTCACTGTTGCGTTTCGCATCGGCGAGAACCGTGATCGCGAGCCGACGTTCGTGCACGGCGGCACTCGCAGACACCCGTCGGCCGACCGACGCCTCGCGTGCATCGAGCAGTCCGACGGCGGCGTCTATATCGCCTGCCGTCTCTGCGAAACGCGCCCTCGTCAGAAGGATCTCCTCGGTCAGCTCCGCACCCCGTGCCGGTGCCACCGTCTCGACGTCCTCCGCCAGCCGGGTGACCTCCGCCTCCGCCTGGACAGGATCTCCGGCGTCCCTGACCAGACGGGCCCACTGTAGGCGTCCGAAGAGAGTCGCCGGGTGGTCGGGTCCAAGGCGCGCCCGGGACAACTCGATGCGCCGCAGCTGGGCGTGCGCCGCCTCATCGAAACGTCGAAGCGCCGCGAGTCGGGCGACGAGACTCTTCGTGAGCGCCTCCTCACGGCTCGCTGTGGTGGCGGAGCCTTCGTCGAAGGCGAGGACGGTGCGGATGGCGCGGATGGCCTCCTCGTCATGCGCAGTATCGGACTCACGCGCCGCGATCCCGTCTGCGGCGAGGGCGACGACGTACAGGGCATCGCTACGCAGCTCGGTGAACTCGTTCGCGTCGATGAGCGCGAGCGCAGAGCGGCCGCGGGTGAGGGCGGTGTCGTAGTCGTCGGCGCCGAGCGACGCACGTGCCAGCGTCGTGAGCGTCTGCGCCTGGTCACCGCTGCTGCCGAGGGCGGCGAACTCCTTCACCGCGAGGTCGCCCCAGCGGTCCGCCTCCGCGCTGGTGCCCTCCTCCACGTTCCACAGCGCCAGGGCGCGCGCCGTCTCAGCGGCCTCGCTTCGCCGGTTCTCCCGATGCCGCCTCTCGTACTGTGCTTCGAGAACTCGGATGCACGCGAGACGACCGTCGCGGGTGGACCGGTCGATCACGTCGAGAAGGACGGCATCGGCGTTGTCGCGCACGTCCGACGCGCGGAAGATCTTCCTCGCGTACGTTCCATCCACAGGTAGGTCGCGGGACAGGATGTCGCGCGCCAGCGCCTCCGCCTCTGCGGGGCGGCCGAGCCCCGACAATGCCGTGGCGACCATGCCGTCGGACATCGCCCGAGCGAGCTCCAGTCCGTGTGCACCGGCCAGGTCGGATGCCGCCTGCGCCTTCCTGAGGAAGTCGGCGTGCCGCTCCTTGTCCTCCATCTCCGACGCGGCGAACCACAGCTGCATGAGCCGCACGGCGACCATGGTCGACGCCTTCTCGTGGCGCACGGGCGCCGCTGTTTCGTGCAGTTCGACGGGCAGCACGAGACGGAAGACGACCTCGGCGCTCGGGTCGGACGAACCCAGGGCTTCGTACGCGGCGGTGAGAGCGCGCGATACCAAACCCGTCCGATCGGGCAGCGCCGCGCGTGCGAGGTCGGCGTCCTTCTCCTCCGCGAGGAGCGCCGCGGCGCGCGCGATCGCGACTCGCTCGCGTTCGGCATCCGTCAAGGCGTCGCCGTCCGTGAGGAGGTCGTCGAGCAGTCGTCGCCCGTCGCCGGGCCTGCCCATCCGGACCGACAGCATGAAGGCCTGGGCGACGGGATCCTCGGTGATCTCCTCCAACCGCGTCAGGTTCCCTGCATCCTCAAACTGTTGCATCCCGGATAGGGTGCGCAGGAGGTGCATCTCGGCGCTGACGTACGCCGCCCAGTCGCGGCCGAACGAGACGTAGTGGACCAGCTCACCGTCGGCGGTGTAGCCCATCGCCGGTATCGCGCTCAGCGCGAGGCGATCGTCCACCAGTGCATCGTGCTCGCGGTTGCTCGCCGCCGTGATGCGGCGGTAGCGTTGCTCGGTGTTCTCGGGCGTGTCCGGGGGGAGGAGCAACAGGGTCTTTCCGAGGACACCCATCTCCGACAGCGTAGAGATCTCCCACCCCAGTCCCTCGGTCGTCCCCGCGACGACAATCACGGCCCTGCACCGGGCCGCCGTGCGCCGCACCGCCTCCTGCCACGTCTCGTCGGTCCAGTAGCTCCGTCCGGCACCTAGCGACGGGCGACGCTCGCCGGGTCGCCCGATGGCAACGACTTGAGCGGCCTCGTTGAACGTCCACGCCTCTACGAGTTCCTCGAACCGCACGCGCTGCGGCAGCACAGGGGCGTACCAACGTGTCGAGGCCACAGGGGCGAACACCACCGCCGTGTCGTCGTCGAAGGAGCGTAGGTAGAGGATCGTCTCCCCCGTCGCGTTCTCGGCGAACCCGATCGACTGCCGGCTCCGGATCACCCCCTCGATCGCCCGCGCGGGGATATGGCAGCGGTCGAAGACGACGGCAGCCATGATGCCCACGGCGAGTGTGAGTAGCGCCGGGCCGGAGACGAGCAGATCGGCGGCGAGCCACACGAGACCCAGGCCCGCGCAGAGGGCGACGCCCTTCGCGACGAGACCGAGAAGGAGCAGACCCCTGGACCCTTCGTAGCGCCAGGTCGCCGATGTGTCATCGGCGAGGAAGACCCGAACCTCCCCGAAGTACCCCCCTGCGACGATGATGAGAAGTGCTGCGATGAGAGGGATCCACCAGGGCCAACCGGCGAGGTAGATCGCGGCGGTGAGCGTCAGGAGCCCGATCAGCTGGGCGGCGGCCAGCCAGACGACTTTGCGGGCCCTGAGCGCCGGTCCCCAGCTGAGTCCCTCCAGATCCTGCACCCGGCCGCCGGCCTGCTCGAAGCGGGCGAACCATTCCCAGATATCGGTGCCCACGCTGCGCAGCGCACGCCGTTCCCGCGTGCCCGGATCGACACGTGCGCGCAGAAACACGACTACAACTAGCAGGCCCGCGGTCAAACCGAACATGGTCAGACCGAGCGCGTGCTCACCCATGTGTCACCTGCAGGCGGTCCCCCTCGACGACGATCCGGACCGCCTCGGGAGGCGGTCCGGTCAAGAGCGCGAGGAATTCGCTTTCGATGCTGTAGCGCAGCTGCCGGGCATCGAAGTCCGGTCCGTCCGACGCATCGGCCGGGCGCTGTTCCCGGATCGTGAAGGCCATCCACCAATGGTCTCAGCAGCGAGCCCACCCACCCGAAATGTCCATATGGACACACCGTGGACATTTCATCTGCGAAACGGACAACTTCAAAAAAAACCTACACAACTACCCAAACTCCCCCTGCGCCATGTCAGTGAAGCGCGAGAAGTGGCCCTGGAAGGCGACCGTGATGGTATCGGTGGGGCCGTTGCGGTGCTTGGCGACGATGAGGTCGGCCTCGCCGGCGCGGGGGCTGTCTTTCTCGTAGGCGGCCTCGCGGTGCAGGAGGATCACCATGTCGGCGTCCTGCTCGATCGATCCCGATTCGCGCAGGTCGCTGATGGCGGGCTTCTTGTCGGCGCGCTGCTCGGGACCACGGTTCAGCTGCGACAGGGCGATGACGGGCACCTGCAGCTCCTTCGCGAGGAGCTTCAGCGCGCGCGAGAACTCCGAAACCTCCTGCTGGCGGCTTTCGACGCGCTTGCCCGAGGTCATGAGCTGCAGGTAGTCGATGACGACCATCTCGAGACCGACGCGCTGCTTCAGCTTGCGGCACTTCGCGCGGATCTCAACGAGCGTCATGTTCGGGGAGTCGTCGATGTAGAGCGGCGCGTCGTTGATGCGCCCGCGGGTCGACGCGATCGTCGTCCAGTCGCGCGTGTCGAGCGTGCCCTTGCGCATCGACTGGAGCGGCACGGCGCCCTCAGCGCTCATCAAACGCATCGCGATCTCGGTCTTGCCCATCTCGAGCGAGAAGAAGACGGTGGGCCTTTTGTGCTTGATCGCGGATGCCCGGGCGAAGTCGAGCGCGAGCGTCGAGTTGTGCGTTGGGATCATCGACTCGCCCGCGAGGTACAGGTGCTCATCGTTGTCGACCTGCACGCAACGTACGGGCACGCTCTGGATCGGGCGGACAGCAGTGACGTAGCGCCGGCTGGTGCGCAGGGTGTTCGCGGGCCGTTCCTGTTCGTGCAACGCGCGCTTACGATCAAGCCAGAACACGTCATCCGTCGTCGAGAAGTTCAGGATGTAGCACGTCGACGACGACTCCGTGCGGCCCTTCACACGCTTTGTCGTGCGCCCGCACCGGTAGCCGAGGCTGACGACCAGCTCGTAGACCGAGTCGGCAAGCCGCTTGTTCGTGACGGCGAACTGGCACGACCCCACACCGCGAACGACGGTGCCATCCGTGTCGAGCAGTCCCGCGAGCAGTTCGCGACGCTGCGCCTCGGAGGCCCGCAGGTAGGCCGCGGGAACGTGCTTGTCGCCGAGCACACCAGCCTCACGCAAGAGCGCCGTGAACGGGTCGTCACGTGTGGAGACCGCCACGCGCTCCAGGAGCTGCACGTTCGAACCTGACCACCCGCTGCGCGCGATGTACGACGGGATCTCGTCGGTCTCGCTCGTGATGCGCGCGCCGTCGCTGTGTCCGTCGCCGAGCCACGCCCCGAGGGCGTAAGGCGCGACCGGCAGGTCGGCGTCGGGTGCCTGGAGGGCCCCCGCGGTGCGCACCGAGTGGTTCGCGCGCGCGTCGCTGCCGACCGTCAGGGTCTCATGCATCTGCGCGGTCGTGACGACGGCGGCTTCGCCACGTACGCCGCGGCGTGCAGCGCGCGTCTCGGTGACCCACTGGTGCTCGGCATCGGCGATGATCGTCGAGCCGTCCGAGAAGACGACCTCGTAGCACGGCCGCCCCCGCATGACCTCGGTCGCCGCGACGACGCGCGTTGGGCGCCCGTCGGCATCGAACAGCTCATCGCCGACCTTGACCGCGCCCATCGTCGTCCAACCGCTCGGCGTCGGCAGCGGAGTGTCGAGTGCGAGCGCCTTGCCCATCGCGGGCCGCGCCGCGACGACGATCATCTGCCCGGGGTGCAGGCCGTTCGTGAGCTGGTCGAGACCGGCGAAGCCGGTGGGGATGCCGGTCATCTGACCGTCGCGGCCGCGCGCGAGGTCGATCTCTTCCATCGCGGCATCCACCGCGACCTGCAGGGCGACGTAGTCTTCGGTCTGCTCGTTTCCGGTGACGGAGTAGATCTCGGCCTGCGCGTTGTTGACGAGGTCGAGCGCGTCGCCCTGACCGTTGAAGCCCATCTGCACGATGCGGGTGCCCGCCTCGACGAGCCGGCGCAACAGCGCCCGCTCGCGCACGATCGACGCGTAGTAGGCGGAGTTCGCCGCGGTCGGCACGATCGAGGTCAGCGAGTGCAGATAGTCGGCCCCGCCCGAGCGTTGCAGATCGCCCGTCTTGATGAGCTCGTCGGTGACGGCGACGACGTCGGTCGGCTCGCCGTGCGAGTACAGGGTGAGGATTGCCTCGAAAATCAGCTCGTGTTTGGGCACATAGAAATCGGTGCCGCGGATCGATTCGACGACGTCAGCGACGGCGTCCGCAGACAGCAGCATTCCGCCCAGCGTCGACTGCTCGGCGAGCAAATCGTGCGGCGGCGTGCGCTCATTTCCGCGATCGCCCGGAGGCCGGCCAAGCCGTTCCTCCGAGATGTCAGCGATCGACATAGAGACCTCATTCCAGGGAGCCATAAGGCGGGGAGCCCGGGCCACAGGACACGCTAGAGAGGGGTTCCGACACCCGCAAACCGGCCTGTGGATAACTCTGTGGAGATTCTGCGAGAAACGCCGCGACGCATGTGGACAGAGACTGTGGAGAACTGTCGAATCTGCGTCATCTTCGGATCCTTATTTTCACCCTGACCAGGGAATATGACATTCCGTGCCTGTGGAAGAGCAATGCGTATGAAGTGTGGGTTGAAGGTTCTGCATGCGGTGCAGGGTTGGGGACAACACTGTGCGAAAAGCACCCGACGGATGCCCGTTTGTCAAGACCCTCGTGAGAGGTTTTTCATGTCTGAAACGAAGGATGCCGCGTTCCTCCCGAACGGAGAAGAACGCGGCATCCGGTGCCGAAACGGCCTTACTTCGCGGCAACCACCTGCAGGGTGATCACGGCGGTGAGGTCGTCGCGCAGACGCACGGTGGCCTCGTGCTCACCGACCGCCTTGATGGGCGAGGTGATGTGGATCTTGCGCTTGTCGAGGTCTCCGAGTCCGGCTGCCTTGACGGCATCCGCGACATCGGCGGTCTTGACCGAACCGAAGAGGCGACCCTCCTTGCCGGCCTTGACCGGCAGCTTGACCTTGTTCGACTCGAGAGCGTCCTTGAGTGCGACGGCCTCTTCGTGGTCGTGGATCGCGCGCGACTCGCGGGCGGCGCGAATCGACGCCACCTGCTTCTCGCCACCGCGGCTCCAGGCCACTGCGAAGCCCTGGGGGATGAGGTAGTTGCGGGCGTACCCGTTCTTGACCTCGATGACGTCGCCGGCGCTTCCGAGCCCGGCAACCTCGTTCGTGAGAATCAGCTTTGCCATGATGGTGCTCCTTAGCGGCCAGCGCCGGCGTAAGGCAGGAGCGCCATTTCGCGCGCGTTCTTGATCGCCGTGGCGATCAGACGCTGCTCCTGCACCGAGACACCGGTGATACGGCGGGCGCGGATCTTGCCGCGCTCCGAGATGAACTTGCGAAGCGTCGCGACATCCTTGTAGTCGATGACGCCGACGCGGATCGCCTTCGCGGGGGCGAGAGTCTTCGCGCCCTTCCGCGGCTTGCGGCGATCGCCGGTAGCCTTTCCAGCCATTGGTTTTCCTTTAGGTAGTGATGGATGCCGGGGCATCCATGTCGAGATTCGTTGCGATGGTTTCGATACGCCGGCTTCGCCGGCTACTCAACCACCGGTCGGGTGATCAGAACGGCGTGTCGTCGCCGTACGAACCGGGAGCGCTCCAGGCATCCGGCGCGGCCGAGCCGGGGGTCGCCCACGGCTCTTCCTGCTGAACCTGGGGGCGCGACTGACCGCCGCCTGCGCCGCCGCCGCTCGACGCGGCACGGGTGACCTGCGCCGTGGCGTAGCGCAGCGAGGGGCCGATCTCATCGACCTCGAGCTCGATCGCGGTGCGGTTCTGGCCCTCGCGGTCCTGGTAGGAGCGCTGCTTCAGGCGGCCGGTCGCGATGACCCGCATGCCCTTCGTCATCGATCCCGCCACGTGCTCGGCGAACTCGCGCCACACCGACGCGCGGAGGAACAGCGCTTCGCCGTCCTTCCACTCGTTCGCCTGACGGTCGAAGTTGCGCGGCGTCGACGCGATCGTGAAGTTCGCGACGGGCAGGCCGTTCTGCGTGTAGCGCAGCTCGGGGTCTGCCGTGAGGTTGCCCACGACGGTGATGATCGTCTCGCCGGCCATCGTCGTTACGCCTTCGCTGCCTTGCGGGCGGCCTTGGCCTCAGCGCGCTCCTTCTCGGCGGCGACCTGAGCGATCGCCTCCTCGGCGCGGAGGACCTTCGTGCGCATGATCTGCTCGTTCAGCTTCAGCTGACGGTCGAGCTCCTGCGTGGCCGCGCTCGTGGCGGTGAAGTTGACGACGGCGTAGATGCCCTCGTTCTTCTTCTGGATCTCGTACGCCAGGCGACGCTTGCCCCAGATGTCGACGTTCTCGATCGTGCCACCGTCACCGGTGATCACCTTGAGGAACCCGTCGAGCTTGGGGGCGACCTGACGCTCGTCGATCTCGGGGTCGAGGATGACCATGAGCTCGTACTGGTGTGAGTGCGTCACTAACCCACCTCCTTCGGACTAGAACGGATGCCGGGCATTTCCCGACATCAGGAGGGTTGATGCACGTGCCCGCCGTTGCCTGACCGGAGAACCGACCGGCAGACGGACAACCACAACAGTCTAGCCCTTCGGGAGCACCCGCGCGAACAGCCGCTGGACGACGCCCGTCAGCCCCATCAGGAACATCGCGTAGTACCCGATCGCGGGAACCGTCACCGCCACGACGAGGGATGCCGTGAACAGCGCGAGCATGGCCAGCTCGGCCGCCAACCCGCGACGCATCAGGTCGGGAGTCATCGTGTGCAGCTCAGGGTGAGAGCGCAGGTACAGCCGCTGCACCAGCACGACGAGGCTCGTGAGCACCATGCTGCCGATGTACACCGTCTTGACCACCGGATCGTCGCTGTCCATCCGGCCCGACATGGCGGTCGCGACCGGCAGCCAGACGATCGTGAGCAGCCACGCCATGCAGATCCAGAGGAAGGTGGGCGTCACTCGCTCGACGAGCGTGAACACGCGGTGATGGTTGATCCAGAACATCGCGATGATGACGAAGCTGAGCACGAAGCTTCCGAGTTGCCACAGGTGCTCACCGAACCACTGCGCAGCCGACGCCTCGGCATCCGCCACCTCCGAGGCATCCGAGATGCTCTCCATGAGCGGCAGGATGAGCAGTGTCATCGCGATCGCGACGACGGCGTCGATGAACGCCTTCGCCCGCTCGGCGCCGAACAGTCTCGACTCGGCATCGGTCACGCTCGTCATGCAGGGAATGCTAGTGCGCTGCGGTAGACGCGTGCACCGGCCCGCTAGCGTGGGACCGTGACGACGCCCACGCCTTCGGTCCCGTTCGACGCGCGGCCGCTCATCGAGCCCGTCGACCGCGCGCAGGCGCGCGCTTTCGTGCGGGATCTCAAGGCGAGCGGGCGGATGCCGCAGACCTCGCCCGCGGTGATCGTGGTCGGCGCCGTCGTGGGCGTGGTGTTCCTGTTCCTCTTCGGGAGCACCTTCATCGGGATCATCACGTCGATGTTCGCGATGTCGGCGGCGGGTGGCGGATGGATGTTCTCCGTCGCGCCCGGACTGCTACTCATCGTCGTCGCGGGGTTCATCGGCAGCGTCATCTGGGGCATTCGCACGGGGCGGCTCGGCGGCGGCGCCGAGCGTTCGTACCGGCTCGACCGGTTCGCGCGAGCGAACGCGATGACGTGGTACCCGTCGATGCCGAACCCGCCCCTGCCCGGCATGGTCTTCGGGATGGGCCACGACCGCGTCGCCAAAGATGTCGTGCGCGGCGAGCGCCCGCGCTTCGTCGAGTTCGGCAACTACCGCTACGAGACCGGATCGGGCAAGAACGAGACCACCCATACGTGGGGCTACATCGCGGTGAAGCTGTCGTCGCCGCTCCCGCACATCGTGTTGGATGCCGTCGGAAACAACGCCATGTTCGGATCGAACCTGCCGGCATCCTTCGATCGGCACCAGCGCCTGCGCCTCGAGGGCGACTTCGATCAGCACTTCGCCCTTTACTGCCCGGCGGGATACGAGCGCGACGCGCTGTACCTGTTCACGCCTGACATCATGGCGCGCTTCATCGACAACGCGGCGGCGCTGGATGTCGAGATCGTCGACGACTGGCTGTTCCTGTACACGCAGCGCCAGGTGACGACCCTCGATCCCGCGACCTGGGCGTGGCTGTTCTCGGTCGTGCGCGCCCTCACCGACAAGCTCGCGCAGTGGGGGCAGTGGCGCGACGAGCGGCTCGCCACCCCCGCGGCGGCGTTCGCCGGGGTGGGTGCCACGGCGTTGCCGTTCGCGACGACGACCGACGCGCTGCGCCCGCCGCCGGGCGTCGCTCCGCAGGGGCGCCGCCTTCGCCAGCGCGTCTCGTGGGGCGCGATCGTCTTCTTTGTCCTCGTGCTCGTCTTCATTTTGTGGGGGCAGTTGTCGGCGTTTGGTGGCATCATCGGGAGCGTATTCCCGTAACTGTGGGTCGTCCTGGGGAGGCGCCATGCACTACGCACGCACTGCCGCGCAGTACGCGGTGGCGATCGCGCTCATCGTTCTCGGCGTGATCGGCGTCATCGCGACGCATACGCAGTACATCCCGTGCGAGGGAGTCGAACAGTTCGCGCCCGCCTGCGCCGATGCGATGGATGTGCCCGAGCACTTCGGAGTGCTTCAGCAGTTCTGGGTCATCGCTCTCGCGCTCACCGTGGTGGCCATCGCGCTCGCTCGAGGCCGCGCGGCCCGATGGGTCGCCGTCGGCGCCGCGGGGCTCGTGCTCGTCATGAACTCCGTGACGGAGTACCTGATCTGGCTCGCGGTGTGGGGCGGCCACTGGGACGTCCCGCCGGGCACCGGGTATTCGATGGCCGGCGCGATGATCCTCTCGGGACTGCTTGTGACCGTCAGCGCCACACTCGGGCTCGCCCCGCGCTCCGTCACGCGGCCCCTCGTAACCGCGGTGCCCGACGACATCGCGTCACTCGTCGCCTGAGGGTCTCAGCGACGCACACCCACACGCGCCGCGGCTCAGGAACCGGATGCCAGCCCGAAGTACTGCAGTTCTGTGTCGTCGAGCATCCGACTGCGGATGAGAAACCGCATGCCGGTCGGTCCCTCGACGCTGAACCCCGCGCCGCGGCCCGGCACGACGTCGATGGTGAGGTGGGTGTACTTCCAGTACTCGAACTGCGACTGCGACATGTACACCTCGATGGGATCGATCGGCTCGCCGATCGATGCCTGCCCTGAGCCCGTCGAAGGGTCGAGGCCCGCGTCGATCGTGCCGAGGAGCACGTCGCTCGGTCCCGTGATGAACATCCCCACCGGGTAGCACATGGGGGCGCTGCCGTCGCAGCATCCGCCGGACTGGTGGAACATGAGCTTTCCGTGCTGCGCCGTCAGTTGGCGCAGCAGGGTCGCCGCGGCATCCGTCACGGCGACCCTGCTGACTGTCGTGGTCATGGCATCCTTCGTTCGCGTCTCACCGAGACAGGGGATGTCCCGAACACAGGACGGTCCGGGGCAGAACCGCCCTGTGTCGGTGACATCTCCTGTGCTCGTGACTTCTCAGAAGAAGCCCATCGCTCCTTCGGCGTAGGACACCAGCAGGTTCTTGGTCTGCTGGTAGTGGTCGAGCATCTTGAGGTGGTTCTCGCGGCCGATGCCCGACTGCTTGTACCCGCCGAACGCCGCGTGCGCGGGGTACTGGTGGTACGTGTTCGTCCAGACGCGGCCCGCCTCGATGCCGCGACCGGCGCGGTACATCGTGTCGGCCGAGCGGCTCCAGACTCCCGCGCCGAGGCCGTAGAGGGTGTCGTTGGCGATGTGGAGGGCGTCGTCGAAGTCGTCGAACGAGGTCACCGAGACGACCGGGCCGAAGATCTCCTCCTGGAAGATGCGCATGTCGTTCGTGCCCTCGAAGACGGTCGGCGCGACGTAGTAGCCGCCCGACAGCTCACCGCCGAGGTCCACGCGCTCGCCACCGGCGAGCAGCTTCGCGCCGCCCGCCTTGCCGATCTCGATGTACGACAGGATCTTCTCGAGCTGATCATTGGATGCCTGCGCGCCGATCATCGTCGCAGGATCCAGCGGGTTCCCCTGCACGATCTTGCCGACCCGCTCGAGCCCGTCGCCGAGGAACTGGTCGTAGATCGAGCGCTGGATGAGTGCGCGTGAGGGGCACGTGCAGACCTCGCCCTGGTTGAGGGCGAAGAAGGTGAAGCCCTCGAGAGCCTTGTCGTAGTAGGCGTCCTTGTCGCGGGCGACATCCTCGAAGAACACGTTCGCGCTCTTGCCGCCGAGCTCGAGCGTGACCGGGATGAGGTTCTGCGACGCGTACTGCATGATGAGCCGCCCCGTCGTCGTCTCGCCCGTGAACGCGACCTTGCGGATGCGCTTGTGCTGCGCGAGGGGCGCCCCCGCCTCGATTCCGAAGCCGTTGACGATGTTCACGACGCCCGCTGGCAGCAGGTCGCCGATGATCTCGAAGAGGAACATGATGGATGCCGGGGTCTGCTCGGCGGGCTTGAGGACGACGCAGTTGCCGGCGGCGAGCGCCGGGGCGAGCTTCCACGTGGCCATGAGGATCGGGAAGTTCCACGGGATGATCTGGCCGACAACGCCCAGCGGCTCGTGGAAGTGGTACGCGACGGTGTCCTCGTCGATCTGGCTGAGCGAGCCCTCCTGCGCGCGCAGCACGCCCGCGAAGTAGCGGAAGTGGTCGATCGCGAGCGGGATGTCGGCGGCGAGCGTCTCGCGGACGGGCTTGCCGTTCTCCCACGTCTCGGCGACGGCGATCTTCTCGAGGTTCGCCTCGATGCGGTCGGCGATCTTGTTGAGGATGTTGGCGCGGTCGGCGGGCGTCGTGCGCTTCCACGACTCGAACGCCTTCCACGCGACATCCACCGCGCGGTCGATGTCTTCCACCGTGCCGCGGCCGACCTCGGTGAAGGGCTTGCCGGTGACGGGCGTGATGTTCTCGAAGTACTGGCCCTTGATCGGTTCGACGAACTCGCCGCCGATGTAGTGGCCGTACCGGGCGCGGTATTCGGCGACCGAGCCGCGCTGGCCGGGGGCCGCGTAGACGCTCGATACGCCCTCTTCGACGATGGTCATGGTGTCTCCTTCGACGGTGCATGATCAGGCGGCATCCGTTGCCGCGTTTCCGGGCACGCTACGCGCCGCAACGTTGCATTCCGTTGCGGGGCGGGGGCGGCGTCAGAGCGCGGCGTCGATGGCGTGGGTCAGAGCGACGAAGCGAGGGTCGGATGCCAGGTCGTCGAGCAGCACGGCCCGGCCATCCGCGCCGGCGAGTGGGATCTGCCAGTTCGGGTATTCCTTGTCGGTGCCCGGCTGGTTCTGCGTGCGGCGCTCGCCGACGGCATCCACGAGGGCAACGCCGAGCAGCTGCGAGGGCGCGGCGGTCAGCAGCAGGTACAGGCCCTCGATGACCTCCTGCTCGGTCGCCTCGGCCCCGATCAGCCCGCGCGAACGCAGCAGGGCGAGCATCGCGGCGCGCTCGGCATCCGCTTCGGCGAGCTCGAGCTCGACCGGGCGCGTGAGGAGGCCGAGCCGCGCGCGAAGGGCGACGTGCTCATCGGCGAGGTACCCCGCCGTCGGGGGAAGGTCGTGGGTGTTGACGGTCGCGAGCAGGCTCCGCCGGTAGTTCTCGGGCGGACGGAACCCCTCGCCCTCGCGCTCGAACCACAGCACCGACGTGCCGAGGATGCCGCGCGCCGACAGGTAGTCGCGCACCCACGGCTCGACGTTGCCGAGGTCCTCGCCGATCAGCACCGCGCCCGCGCGCTGCGCCTCGAGCATGAGCACGCCGATCATCGCCTCGTGGTCGTAACGCACGTACGTGCCGGCGGCGGGCGAGAGCCCCGCCGGAATCCACCACAGCCGGAAAAGCCCGATCACGTGGTCGATCCGGAGCGCGCCCGCGTGGCGCAGGAGCGTGCGGATCATGTCGCGCAGCGGCGCGTAGCCCGCCTCGGCGAGCGCCCGGGGCAGCCACGGCGGCTGGTTCCACGTCTGACCCTGCTGGTTGTACATGTCCGGCGGGGCGCCGACGGCCATCCCCTGCGCGTACATCGGGCGAAGCGACCAGGCATCCGATCCGCGTTGGTGCACGCCGACGGCGAGATCGTGCATGACGCCGATCGACATGCCGGATGCCCGGGCCGCCGCCTGTGCCCGCTCGACCTGCTGATCGCAGATCCACTGGAGCCAGACGTGGAACGCGACACGGGGCGCAAGCGCGGTGCGCAGCTCGGCGATGAGCGGGGAGGTGATGTCCCACGCATCGCCCGGCCGCTCGGCACCCGCGTAGTGCTCTTCGAGCGCGCACCACAGCGCGAAGTCCTGCAGGGGCTGGCCCTCGCGCGCCGTGAAGGCGTCGAGCTCGGCCTGCCGACCGGCGCTCCGCGGCACGGCGAAGATGGCCTCGAGCGCGGCGCGCTTCGCGGCCCACACGGCATCGCGGTCGATGCGGGTCGGATCGTCGTCGCTCGCCGCGACCGGTGTGCGCGCCGCCTCGACGAGCCCGCGACCGGCCGGGGCGAGGTAGGCGGCCTCGCGGATGTCTTCGGGTCGCACATACAACGGTGCAAGGAAGCGGCGCGTCGCGGGCAGGTACGGCGACGGCTCGATCGGGCTCGTCACCTCCGCCGCGTGGATCGGGTTGATGAGCAGGAAGTCGGCCCCCTGCGCGCCCGCGACGGCGGCAAGATCGGCGAGATCGGCGAAGTCGCCCATGCCCCACGACGCGCGCGAGCGCACCGAGTACAGCTGCGCCATGAGCCCCCACCCGCGGCTGCGGCCCGCGCGAACGGGAGGATCCGGCATCCGCTCGGGCGTCACGACGAGCGGCGCGGACTGGGTGCGCGACGGCGCGCCCCCGCCGAAGGGCGTCTCGACGGCGTGCACCGTGTGCCAGCCGAGCGGCAGGTCGTGCGGGACCGGCGCCTCCACCCGCCAGCGCAGGATGCCGTCAACCTCACGCGACGGCGGCTGCTGGTCGGGGATCGGCAGGTCACGGCTCGACCCGTCTTCGAGCGTGACCGTGAGGCGCACGTCGTGGCCGTCCGCCACCATGACCGGCAGGGCGCGCGCGCCCGGGCGGGACACGAACGAGGGTGGCAGCAGGTCGCGCCACGGATCGGTCTCGGCGCTCGCGAGGGCGCTGGCGACGTCGGCATCCGTTGCCGCATCGACGCCCATCGCGCGCAGGATCGCGCGCAGAGTGGATGCCGGCACACTCACTCGATCGCCGAAGAACGACCAGTACTCGGTCTGGATGCCGTGGGCGTCGGCGAGGCGCGCAAGGTCGGGCGTAGGAGCGTCGGATGTGGGGCTCTGGGCGGTCATGTCGTGCCTCCGTTACGCCCATCCTGCCAGGCTCGAGTCTCCGGTGATCGAGTGCCCGCGCGCAGCGCGCCCCGCTCCGGGCTGCCCCGCGCGGCGCAACCCCAACCGGTGATCGAGTGCCCGCGCACAGCGCGGGTGTATCGAGATCACCGCACCCGCACCGAAACCCTGGTTTCGATACGCGGCGCTGCGCGCC
>QFPM01000001.1 GCA_003248655.1 Microbacterium sp. | reverse complement strand
CCGCACTCGGCTTCCGCAACCTCACGAACTATGTCGCCAGATCACTACTCGAAGCCGGAGGCTTCAGACCCCAACTACACCCTCGTTCGTGAAGAGCCTGTTATGGCATCAAAGCGCGTAGTGGAACGACTGCTCGCTGCCCGGGAGTTCGAGACTGTTGGTCTTCACTGGCTTAATGTGAACGGTCGCGTGGAGACTGTCCGCAACGCGGAGTTTAGCCGTGAATACCTTGACTCAGAGGTCTTAATGCGGTCACTTCGTCGCGCAGAGTATCTCAGAGTCCTGTCTGCTCTTGGCTCTACTGTTCCCGATCTCCCGAACACGCGGGTGTTCTCATACGCACTAGCAGCTTCCCGAGATCTGGACCCGCTGATTTTCCACAACGCGGTAGCCGATCAGCTGAGAGCGCGGAAGCCGCGGGCTGGCCGTACATTGATCGCTAAATTGCCCGAACCGGTGCGGCCCGCCGTTTTAAAGCTTGATCCGACGAGACAGCAGATATCCAGTCTTCAAGATTGGATGAACCAGGAGGTGGCAAATGTATATGCCTAGGCTGAGGGCACGACAGCATGAGGTCTTCGCCGTGCGTAACTGCGCCTCAAGTTTTGCTGCATCTTCGCGTGTCGTACCGGTTCTCGAGCCGGTGGCCGCGCCAAACGACCTCTTCACGCGGAGGTTGGGAGCGATAGCCGACGAGGGAGGCAGTTGTGACCTCGTCCTTAACCCCTCGGTTGGTGACCTACGTTCGAAGGGTAGTTGGAGAGGGCTTGGCGACTACTACCTTGAGAATGATCTTCTCAAGCACCACGGACTTGCGGTCCTCTCCAATGCTGACGCTGATCACGCGGCGATGTCACGTTGGATCAGTGAGGCCAGGGGTGCTGGACACGAGTTCACACTCGACATCGTTCATGAACTGGATCTCTCCGTGACCCTACAAGGTGCGACGTATCACGGAGTTCGATGGAACATTGCCGAAGATCGGACGGTCCCGGCGTCATATGGTCTTCCCCTCGGAGGCCTTCCGGTGGTTTGGGCGAATGACCCGTTTCCTGCTTTGCCGCGCAATCGAGAGTACGTCGGCCGTGAAGAGGGGATCTTCAGCACTCGCGTTGCCGGCTACAAGAGCGCAGGCTACCTCGGCGTCAGCGATTTCCTCACGCTTGGAAGGGGATTTCAATCCGGCGGCGGGCCTGCCTATGCGGTGGTTATCCACTTCACATATGAATCCGGTGATGTTGTCCGCCTGAAGCACTTCTGCTCTGACAGCAACGAGACTCAGGATGACCCGGCTGGGAAGTTCTTCGAGGCCCTTGAGAAGCTCATCGACTTCGTTGACGAAAGGTCGCTCCCAACAAACCTAGGAATCGACGGGTTCCGCGATCTGTATCAGCGTCAGCACTTTCCCGGGCTTGGCAAGGTCAAGGAGTTGTCGATCATGAATCACATGTTGGTCATGCAGGACGCAATTATCTAGATTTCGTGTCGGTATGACTCCAGTCGGAGAGGGCACGGAGATACGAGCGGACGACTTTGCACGAGGATCCCAGCCTTCCTAACTAGAAGTGAGACATCACTTCAGTCATCAGACTGTGATTCGTCGGCTCGCTTGACGACGCCCTTGGCGACCGGCTTTAGAGGTCTCCAGTCGATGCCGCTGCCTCGCCAGTAGCGGTCGCATTCCGCCTCGATCTCAGACTTCAGTTCGTCCAGTTGCGCGTAGTTCGCTTGCTCAGACTTGGACAGACCTGGACCCTTCATCTGTTCTCTGTACGCATCGAGCTTCTCTTGAATTCGGCGCAAGGCTATACCAGCAGCGCTAGTAAAACCCCTTATGTGGCCGTCATCACGATGATCGCTTAATACCTGTCGAGCAGACTCCTGCGCAGTATCTCGCAGGAACTCACCTGCCTTTTGAAAGTGACTATTCATCGCACTCCTTCCTCGATTCTGCTAGCCGGGCGAGGCTGGCAGCGTACGTCAACTTGCCTTCGTCGCACCGATGCCGCTGGCGAACGCCGTCGCGGTTCAAAACGGAGTCTCGGCGTTCGTGGACCACGGACTGGTTGGCGTTGGCGGCAACGCACCTTCTGGGAGCGGTAGGTTTGCGACGACGTAGAGGTTCAAGATGTCGTCGCGATCCATGAACATGATCTGGCTGCGCTTGTGGGCGTCGAGTGCGTTGCCGAGCCAGTTGCGCGCCGCCTTGGTGATCTCGCCGCCCGCCACGATGAAGGCATGATCGACCAGGACGCGACGATTGGTCTCGGGGTCAAAGATCTCGTGCGCCAGCATCATGAGCGCCTGGTTGTGGATCTCAGCCATGTTGGCGTTACCCGTCTTGGTTGCCCCCGAAGCGTCGAGCTTGCCCTTCTTCGCCTGGATTCCGAAGTAGAGAATGTGCTGCGTCGGCAAGGTGTATCGCATCCAAATGTCCTTGCCGTACTCCAGAGCCTTATCCTTGTGCCCGGCAGCCGTGATGCGGTGGTAGCCAAGCTGTCTGAACATCGGGAGTAGCACCTCCTCGATGAGGTCATCCTCGCTGCACTCGTTGAGGTACGCCGTCAGGAGTTGCCGCCGTTCCAGCTCAGCCTTGCTGAAGGGTCGGTGGGGGTTGGTGGCAAGGATGGTCACGGTCTGGGTGCCGACATGACGCAGATAGCAGTGGTTGTCTTCGCCATAGAATGCCTCGAAACCTTCGCGGCCAAGGACCTCGTTGAGTTGCGCGAGCGCCCGAGGACGGTCTGACCCTTCGTTGAGACGATCGGCCGGGCTCATCAGCTGATCGATGAGGCGACAGAAGATCTCTGGCGGGCGGTTGGGTCCGTCGTGCGGTTCGGCCAGCATCTGTTCCAGCACATCTGCCACCCAGCGGTGGCGAGTGGAACCGTCATGCTGGTACTCAGTCTCCAGCTCTTGGAAGAACGAGGTGATGTACATGCTGGACCGGTAGGGGAAGTACTTGGCTTCGTCCTCATTTTCCGCGTCGTCACGGCCCGTGTTGCCCACGATGAGGTCAGCAAGAGCTTCGAGGTTGCGGCGCTTAAACTTCACGGTGCCATTATCGCAAGTGAAGCCGACAGGCCTCCGGACTCAGCAACGCTCGTGTGCCGCAGCTCGTGCACGGTCACCTCGGAGTGTGCAGCACAAGGGGACGTCAGAACAAGTCTCTCGTGTGCGTCCAGACGGTCATCCGATGCACGTTGAACCGCTGACAGATCGAGACCACGCTCTCACCGTTCGCGCGGGCTGTTCGGATAGCGTCCACTTGGCTCTCCGTGAGGGGTGTTCTAGCTCGTCTCCTAGGGTTCACGACGACTCCCGGCTCATCGTCAGCTGCGCCGTCCGGCTGGTCGCCGAGCACGAGCTTCGCCTGATTCCACGCGGAACTCAGCCGCTCCAATCGCTGCCAGGTGTTCGGTTTGAGTCCACCCGCGTCCACCATGTGATGTCTCGCGACATATGGCTCATATGTCGCGAGACATCTGTCATTTCTGGGGCCATCTGCCTGGTGGTTGATTACCCCTGCGATGACAGAACGAGTTTTCGGTTCCCGAAGGTGGCGGTGACTTCGACGGTACCGCCGAGGGCTTCCACGTAGGACTTGAGCGTGGCCAAGCCGGAGCGGTCAAGGTCGCCCGACTCCAAGGCTGAGATCGTCGGCTGCGTGAGCTCCATACGCTCGGCGAGTTCCTTCTGCGTCACGCCCTGCTCCTCGCGAATCTCACGCAGCCGATAAGCGCGCTCTTCTGCCTCCATGCGTGCGGCGTGCTCGGCGACAGCGCCCTCGTCGACGGGACGCTTCGCGCGCACGTCACTCCAGGATGCGGTCTTCGCTTTTGCGCTCATCTCACTCCTCCTCAGCTATCGACCACTCATCGAATCGGTCATCGGCCAGCGGGATGTTCTGGTCGTACCACTGCTTCCATCTGCCCGCCTTATCTCCCGCGACGAGCAAAATGGCTCTTCGTTTCGGGTCGAAGGCGAACAAAATCCGAATCTCACTGCGCCCCGTCGATCCGGGCCGTAGCTCCTTCATGTTGTGATGCCGAGATCCCTTGATCCGGTCGGCAGTCGGTCTCCCGAGAGCGGGGCCTTCGGACTCCAGTCGGGTAATCGCAGCGGCGACCAGGTTGTAGGTCTCGTCATCCAATCCCAGGACCCATGACTCCACGTCGTGCCAGAGCCGCACGTCCCAGGACATGCACAAAGTATAGACCAGAACCTATATCGACTCAACTAAATACGCGCGAAGCTCATGGCGCTTCGTTGGCGCTCGGTTAGCTCGCCGGCGCGGCCTCTCGCGTGCGCAGGTCCTTGCGGAGGATCTTGCCCGAGCTCGACTTCGGGATCGCCTCGATGAACTCCACGCGCCGCACCTTCTTGTAGGGCGCGACGTTCTCGGCGACGAACGCCTTGACGTCGTCCTCGGTGAGACCCGAGTCGGGGGCCGCGACGACGAACGCCTTGGGGATCTCCTCGCCCTCGTCGTCGAGCACGCCGATGACCGCGGCATCCATCACCTTCGGGTGGCTGAGCAGCAGCGCCTCGAGCTCGGCGGGCGCAATCTGGTAGCCGTGGTACTTGATGAGCTCCTTGACCCGGTCGACGATCGAGAAGTAGCCGCCCTCGTGGTAGACGGCGACGTCTCCCGTGTGGAGGAAGCCGTCGGCATCCAGCGTCTCGGCCGTCGCCTCGGGCTTGCCGAGGTAGCCGAGCATGACGTTCGGACCCTTCACCCACAGCTCGCCCGGTCGGGTCTCGCCGTTCTCGCCGACCTCGGTGATCTCCTCGCCCGTCTCGGTGTCGACGAGCTTGTTGACGGTGTTCGGCACCATCACCCCGATTGACGAGACGGGGATGTCGTCGCGCGTATAGGGCATCGCGTGCGACACGGGGCTCAGCTCGCTCATGCCATAGCCCTGCATCATCCGGGCGTTCAGGCGTCGGCCCGCGCCCTCGCCCGTCGCCTGGTCGAGCGGAGCGGCGCCCGAGAAGATCGTGTGCACGGTCGAGATGTCGTACTGGTCGACGATCGGGTGCTTCGCGAGCGCGACGGCGATCGGCGGGGCGATGTAGAGGTACGTGCAGCCAAAGTTCTGGATGTTCTCGAGGAACTGCACGAGATCGAACTTCGGCATCGTGACGAGCGCCGCGCGCTTCTTGAGCGCGAGGTTCAGCAGCACCGTCATGCCGTAGATGTGGAAGAACGGCAGCACCGCGAGCACGCGGTCGCTCGCCTGCAGGTCGATGTTGACGCTGCACTGCGCGACGTTCGCGACGAGGTTCCGGTGGCTGAGCATGACGCCCTTGGGGATGCCGGTGGTCCCCGACGAATAGGGGAGGACGGCGATGTGGGTCGCCGGGTCGAACGACACCTGCGGCGCGGGCGAGCCCTCGGTCAGCAGTTCGCGGAGATTCGGGTGGCCTTCGGCGCCGTCCAGCACGATGAGGTGGTCATCGGCGATACCGACCGCCTGCGCCGCTACCTTCGCCTGCGGCAGCAGGGGGCTCACGGTGATGAGCCAGGTGGCACCGGCATCCCGCAGCTGCTTCTCGATCTCGCCGGGCGTGTAGAGCGAGTTGATCGTCGTGACAGTCGCTCCGGCGCGCAGGATGCCGTGGAACACGGTTGCGAATGCGGGGACGTTCGGGCAGAGGAGGCCGACCGTGGTGGTGGTGTCGACGGCGCGCGCGGCGAGAGCGCCCGCAAAAGCGTCGACCTGCGCCTTGAGGGCACCGTAGGTCGTCTCGGCGCCCGTCGCCGGGTCGATCAGCGCGACTCGCGCGGCGTCTTCGGCGGTCAGGTCGCCGAACAGGTCGTCGTAGATGCTGAGTGCGGGGATCTCGACATCGGGGAAGGGGCTGGTGAACACGGGCGTCTCCTTTGACGGGCACGGGTTGCGATGGCCGCAGACATGTTGGGGGCCGACGCACCCATCCTGTCACCCGAGGTGGACGGAGTTCTGCTTTTCGTGAAACTCCGTCTGAGTAAGGTGAAGTCATGAGTGTTGAGCACCTCCCCGCCCGTAGCCGGCTCGTACACGATGCGTTGCGCGCCGCGGGCATCCCGGGCGAGATCGTCGTGCTACCCGATGCCGCGTCCACCGCGCAGCTCGCCGCGGATGCGCTCGGGGTCGAGGCCGGTGCGATCGCCAACAGCCTCGTGTTCTGGTCGGATGACCAGCCCCTCCTCGTCATGACGAGCGGCTCGCACCGGGTCGACACGGCCGCGTTGGCGGAGCGCCTCGGGCGCGGCACGATCCGGCGCGCGAGCCCCGAGCAGGTGCGCGAGGCGACGGGCCAGGCGATCGGCGGGGTCGCGCCCACCGGGCATCCCGCGGCCCTCATGACGATCGTCGACGAGGCGCTCGCCGCGTACCCCGAGATCTGGGCGGCGGGCGGAACGCCGCACACGGTCTTCCCCCTGACGTACGACGAACTCGTGCGGCTGACCGGCGGGACGGTCGCGAAGGTCGACTGACTCGCGCTCAGCCGTTACGCCGGAGCACGTCCCACGCCGTGACCGCGGCCGCCGCGGACCAGGCCTGCGGACGGCACGCCGCCGGATACGGCGCAGGGGCGGACGCCTCGCTCGCCGGATCGCCGGCGTGCAGTTCGGGGACCCGGTAGTCGAACGCCTCGGCCGCCGCGAGCATCTCGGCGACGACCGCGCTCGCATCGTCGTCTCTTCCGGCGAGCGACATGCCGCGGGCGATGATCGCGGTGTCGTGCGTCCAGACGCTTCCGCCGTGGTAGCTGAGCGGCCAGTAGCCGCCGGCATCGGTCGAGAGGGTCCGAACTCCGAATCCCGACGACATCGTCCGCCCGACCAGCAGCGTCGAGACGGCCGCTTCGTCCTCCGGGTCGAGGATGCCGGTGCCGAGCAGATGCCCGATGTTCGAGGTCAGCGTGTCGACCGCCTGGCCGCCCTGATCGAGAGCGATGGCCGGGTAACGGCCCTCCGGCGTGGTCACCCAGAACCGCTCGGCGAAGCGGACTTTGAGCGACGCCGCCCACGCCCGCAAGGCATCGCCCCCCGGTCGCGCGAACCGGTCGAGCAGGCGGGCGCCGCCGATCGCCGCCTCGTAGGCGTAGCCCTGCACCTCGCAGAGCGCGATCGGACCCTCGGCGAGAGCGCCAGAACGCCACTGGATCGAGTCTCCGGAGTCTTTCCACCCCTGGTTCGACAGGCCGTGGCCCGTCTCATCGACGTAGTCGAGGAAACCGTCGTCGCCGGCGGAGGTCGTGATCCATGCCAGCGCCGCCTCGAGGTGGGGGAGGAGCGACTCCACCTCGGCATCCGCCATCGTGTCGGCCGCATCGGCGAGAAGACATACCCAGAGCGGAGTCGCGTCGACCGTGCCGTAGTAGAGCGGCGGCAGGACGATCCCTTCGCCGGGTAGCGTGAGGGCGCCCGCGCGAAGTTCGTGCATGATCTTCCCGGGCTGCTGCGCCGTCGCGGGGTCGTACGTCGTGCCCTGCAGTCGCGCGAGCACCCGAAGAGTGGATGCCGCGATCGACGCGTCGAGCGGCAGCAGCAGCCGCGCCGCCCACAGGGAGTCTCGCCCGAACAGCGTGAAAAACCACGGCGCACCGGCGGCGAGGAAGACGTCGTCGGGCTCGCCCGGCAGCGTGAGGCGCAGCGCCGAGAGGTCGGCGAGCGCGCGGTGCGTCCAGCGCGGCAGGCGCGGATCGGCGCCCGCGACAGGGGCCGGCGCGGGCCACGGTGCGGGCCCCGCCGCGGCGCGCACGACGATAGACGGGTCGTGGGCCGTGACCTGCCACGTGGCCGAGGCTGAGCCGCGCGGCGGAACCGTCAGCGTCCACTCGAGCGCGAGCACTCCGCCGTCGAGGCTCACTCGAGCGCCGGGGCCGTCCATCTCGAGCGTCACGTCACCTGTGGCGACCGCGGCGCCCGACGCGGTCGCGGCAACGCTCACCCCGGCATTCATCACCGTGGCGCCCGACTTCACCTGCTGCAGGGGAGTGGCGTCGACGGTCACCTGCACCCGGAGCCTGAGCCGTGTCGGCCCGGGGAGGTGCGAGCGGACGGTCAGCGTCTCTGCGAGACGCCCCTCGGTCACCTCGCGCACGCGCTCCAGGCGCACCTTCGGATCCGGTGTGGGGTCGTCGATCCCTCGCAGCAGGGCGTCGAACCGGGCGCTGGACGCGTTCGCCGAGGTGGCAAGGATCCACTCCGGGGGCACGAAGTCCCCGTCGGGTGCCGCGTAGGCGACCGAGAGGGCGCGGACGAAGCGCGTATCGCCGTGGTAGAACCCGTCGATCGCCGCGTCGCCCATGTCTCCGCTCGATCCTGACCACGCCTGTGTGGGCGCCGTCAGGACGACCGTGCGGTCGTTGAGGAACGGCTGGAGGTCGCCCGTCATCCCTTCACCGCCCCTTCGCTCGTGTTCATGATCCGCTTCTGGAAGATGAAGAACAGCACCGCTACCGGGATCGTCATGATCGCCGCCGCGGCGAGCTTCAGCGGGTATTGAGTTCCCTGACTCAGCTGCCCGGATGCCAGCGAAGCCACGCCCTTCGTGAGGGTCGTGAGGCCGGGCGACTGGGTCGACACGATGAAGTGGCTGAGCTCGTTCCACGACCCCTGGAACGAGAGGATCACGATCGTGACGAGCGCGGGCCGCGCCATCGGCAGCACGATCGACCAGAACACGCGGAACGTCCCGGCGCCGTCGATGCGCGCCTGCTCTTCGACGGAGGCGGGAATCGACTCGAAGAAGTTCTTCATGATGAACACGCCCGCGGCATCCACGAGCAGCGGCAGGATCATGCCCGCGTACGAGTCGTACAGGCCGAGCTGGTTGAGCACGAGGAACTTCGGAATGAGGAGCACGACCGCGGGAACGGCCATGACGCCCACGACGAGGGCGAAGACGAGACCGCGTCCGCGGAAGCGCAGCCGCGCCAGCGCGTAGCCGGCGAGCGACACGAAGAACACGCGGCTGAGGGTCACGACGATCGTCACGACGGTGGAGTTCACGAACCACAGCGGGAAGTCGCTGTGGAGGAACAGTCGCTCATAAGCCGCGGTCGTGAAGGTCTGCGGAATGAGCGAGATCGGGTCGGACGCCGCATCCTGCTCGGTCTTGAAGGAGGTCGCAACCTGCACGAGGAACGGGTAGATGTAGATCAGAGCGAGCGCCGTCAGCAGAGCGTAGAGGGTCACCTGGCCGGCGAGGCTCGACGGTGTGATGCGGCGGCTCATCGCGTGACCTCCGTCTTCGCTTCGTAGGCGCGGATGCGGCGCCGCGAGACCGGGCGGTCGCGCAGAACCCAACGCTGCACGACGGTGAAGAAGATGATGATGAGGAACAGAATGAACGCGATCGCGGCGCCCACGCCCCAGTTCTGGTTCTGGAAGGCGGCCGTGTACGACAGATAGGCGGGCGTCACGGTGGTCTTGGCGGGACCGCCCTGCGTGCCGGTGTAGATCTGGTCGAACACCTGCCAGCATCCGATGAGTCCGAGCGTGATGACGGTGAACAGCGTCGGCCGCAGCTGCGGCAGCGTGATGTGCCAGAACCGCTGCCAGCCGTTCGCGCCGTCCATCATGCCCGCCTCGGTCAGCTCGTAGCCGACGTTCTGCAGGGCCGCGATGAACAGCAGCATGAAGGTGCCGCTCGTCGTGAACACGGCCATCAGGATCAGGGCCGACATCGCGACGGAGGGCCCGGCCAGCCAGTCCCACCACGTGACGCCGAGGAAGTCGCCGCCGGTCAGTACGCCCGTTCCGCTCTGCACCCCGACCGCGCTGAGGGCGACGTGCACGATGCCGCGCGGGTCGCTGAACCAGTTGGGGCCGCTGCCGCCGAGCGACGCGATCATCGCATTGACCGGCCCGGCGAACGAGAACAGGAACAGCCACAGCACGGTGATCGCGACCGAGCTCGTCACCGAGGGAAAGTAGAAGGCGGTGCGGAAGAAGCCGCGCCCGCGAAGGATGCGGCGGCTCACGAGCACCGCGAGGAAGAGCGACAGCGCAGTCTGCAGCGGCACCACCAGCAGGACGTACCAGGCGTTGTTGCGCAGAGCAATGCCGAAGTCGCGGGTCGGAAGCCCGCCGGCGGTCGTGATGGCGGCGTAGTTGTCGAGGCCGACAAAGCTCACGTTCGACGAGAGCGGGCTACCCCGGCCGGACCAGTCCGAGAAGCTGACCCAGAGCGCCATCAGCACGGGGATGAACAGGAACGTGCCGAGGATCAGGATGACGGGAAGGACGAACAACCATCCCGCGGTCGCCTCCCCTCGACGGGTCCCGCCGGAGCGGGACCGTCGAGGAGAGGGCGACCGGGGCGTCGCCGTCGCGGGTGCGGCGGTCGTGGTCATGGGCTCAGCCGACGACGGCCTCGAGGTTCGTCTGCACCGAGTCGAGGATAGCCTTCGGGTCGCCGGTCTTCAGCGACTCGAGCTGCGCGTTGAAGTCCGAGATGACATCGGAGGCGCCCTTGTTGGTGGGCACGCCCTGCGCGTAGTCGGCACCCGTGAGGAACGCCACGAGGTCGGGGTTCTCGCTCGTCCACTCGTCCGCGGCAGACTGCACCGACGGCATCGGGCCGAACGCCTTCGAGAACGCGAGCTGCTGGTCGGCGCTCGTGAGGTACTGGACGAGGTCAAGCGCCGCCTGCTGGTTGGGGCTGTCGGCAGCCATACCCCAGCAGTTCGTGAACTGCAGCGTGCCCTGTCCGGCGGGGCCCGCCGGAAGCTCGACGAACTTCGCCTTCACGTCCGGATAGTCGCCGAGTGCGCCGGTGATCCAGTTGCCCTCGATCGTCATCGCGCCCAGCTGCTTGCCGAACGCCTCGCCGCCCCAGCCCGCGCCGACGTCTGCCGCATAGGCGAACGTGCCGTCCTGCAGGTGCTGCTGCACGTAGGTGAGAGCGTCGACGTTGGCGTCGCTGTTGGCCTCGGCGGTGGTGCCGTCTTCGGAGACGAGGCGACCGCCGGCCTGCGCCATGAAGGCGCCGACTCGGGCGAACTCTCCGCCGAACACGAGTCCCTTCGTCGAGCCGGAGGTAAGCTTCGCGGCGACGTCGGCGAGCTGGTCCCAGGTGGTCGGAACATCGGCGTCGGTGAGTCCGGCGGCGGTCCAGAGACCCTCGTTGATGATCAGCTGCAGCGTCGAGAAGTCCTTCGGGGCGCAGTAGAACGAGCCGTCGTAGGTGAAGTTCTGCACGAGCGACGGGTAGAAGTCGTCCTTGTTCTCAAGCTGGTCACCGTAGGCCTTGAGCGAGCCGTTCTCCGCGAAGCCGGCAAGCTGGTCGGAGCCGAGGTAGAACAGGTCGGGCGGGGAACCCGCGGCGAAGCCCTGCGAGAGCTGCTGGGCGAGATCGGTCGCGGCAACGACGCTCGCGTCGACGCCCGACTCGCTCGACCATGCGGCGACGGCATCCTCTACCGCCTTCGTCTCGGCGTCACCGCTCGAGCCGATCATGATCGTGAGTGCGTCGTCGGAGGAAGTGAGTCCTCCCGCATCGCCGCTGGGGCTTGTCTCATCGAACCCCTGGCCGCAGCCGGTGAGCGTCAGCGCGGTGACGACCGCGAGACCTCCCGTGGCGAGCAGCGTCCGTGCTGTGTGTCGCTTCATCGCATCTCCTTCGAAACGGTGCGGGGTCCGTCGTCGGACCCGCGTGGTGGCTGATCATCATGATCGTCCCTTTGAACGTTCAAACGGCCGAGCCCGTTGCGGGTTTGATCGTTCAAACTGTGGGATGCTTGACACGATAGAGCGGCCGGCATCCGCAGTCAAGACAGGGACCCGAATGAACAGACCCGCGACGATCGAGGACGTCGCCCGCGCCGCGGGCGTCTCGCGGCAGACGGTGAGCAATGTGCTGAACTCGCCGGCGGTCGTCCGCGAACAGACGCGCGAGCGGGTGCAGGACGTGATCCGCCGACTCGGGTACGCGCCGCATGCGTCAGCGCGCCGCTTGCGCACGCGCCGCAGCTCTACCCTCGGCATCCACCTCGATCCCTACGCGGGCGGCATCTCGGGAGCCGTTCTCGACCGGTTCGTGCACGCGTTGACCGAGACCGCGGGGGAGCGTGGCCTGCGCGTAATGCTCTACGCGGCGCGGTCGCCCGAGGAGGAGATCCGGCGCATGGCCGACCTCCGCGACGGTGGCGACATCGACGCCGTCGTGATCACGGGCACCTTCGCCGGGGACCCCCGCTCGCAGTGGCTCACCGAGCACGCTGTGCCGTTCGTGGCGTTCGGACGCCCGTGGGGCGAGGACGACGTCGGCGCGCCCGCGCACCTATGGGTCGACGTCGACGGCGCGGCAGGAACCGCCCAGGCGACGCGCCACGCGCTGGCGACGGCGGGGCCCCGCGTCGGGTTCCTCGGCTGGCCGCAGGGCTCGGGCACCGGCGACGAGCGCGAGCGCGGCTGGCGCGAGACGCTCCCGGCGCGGGGCGGTGGCGTGCGGCTCACGAGCGCGGAGAACGTCGCCAGCGCCCGCGAGGTCGTCGAGACAGCGCTGGCAGGCGACGCGTTCGACGCGCTCGTTTGCGCGAGCGACGCGCTCGCCGTCGGCGCCCACCTCGCCGCCGTCACCTCGGGGCGGCCCAGGCTTCCGATCATCGGTTTCGACAACACCCCCGCGGCCGAGGCACTCGGCTTGTCGAGCGTCGAGCAGATGCCCGAAGCCGTGGCATCCGGTGCTCTCGATCTCCTCCTCGCGGGTGGTCGCGACATCGTGGCGCGTGTCGCTGTGCCCCACGAAGCGCACGTGCTCGTCGAACCCCGTCTCGTCGTGCGCTGATCGCACGGCCGCGCGTCACCGCGGGGTCAGGGACGGTCGAAGCTCCACTCGGCGGGGTCGATCGCGGTCGCGACTGCCCACTCGGGGGTGTCCCACCGGAACGTCGCGACCCCGCAGGTCGGCATGTGGCCGATGCCCCCACCCGACAAACGCTCGGCGAGGACGGTCATACCGGGGTCGTGCGCGACGATCGCGACGGCATCCGCACCTCGCGCGGCGGCAGAGGCGAGCAGAACGGATGCCGGCGCGCCGTAGAGTTCCGGGTCGAGCTCGGGGTCACGCGCGAAGGCGGCGGCGAAGAAAGCCGCGGTTGTGCGGGCGCGTAGCGCGGTCGACGACAGCAGGGCGTCGAGCCGGATGCCCGAGTCCTTGAGCCGCGCAGCGAGCGCGGGCGCATCGCGCATCCCCCGGTCGTTCAGCGGGCGGTCGTGATCGGCGAGGTGCGGACTGCCCCAGTCGCTCTTCGCGTGGCGGATGAGTACGAGCGTCGTCATGCGGGCGGACCCATGTACACCCACGCGTCACGCCCGCTCGCGAGCGTCACCGAGACGCGGCGGTAGAGCGAGACCTCGTACTCGTCGGCGGCTTCCAGCTCGTCCGCGGTGACGTGAAGCAGCACACCCACGACCTTGTCGAGCGGGTTGCCCGTCGGCCGCAGCACCGGGTGCACTGACAGGCCCGAGACCTCGACGACGCGCTGGTCTTCGATCCCCGCGTAGTCGATCGTGTAGCCGGGGAGAGTGTCGCGTTCACCCGCGACGAGGCGTCCGAACGTGACGAGCTGCACCTCGGCGTGCTGCAACGTGCCGTAGGTGAACAGCAGCTGGTCGGAGTCACCGTCACTCACGGCTCCACGCTACTCTCAGCCGAGCAGCGCGTGGGCTACCGAGAAGATCGCGAGCCCCGCGAGCGCGCCGACGATCGTGCCGTTCAGGCGGATGTACTGCAGGTCGCGGCCGACGAGCAGCTCGATCTTCTCGGTCGTCTCGGCCGGGTCCCACTTCTCGACGGTGTCGGTGATAATCGAGGCGATGTCGTGGCGGTACCGGTCGACGAGGAACACCGCGGCATCCGCGATGCGCGTGTCGACACGGTGCTGCAGAGCGGCGTCGGTCGACAGGCGCTCGCCCACCTCGCCGAGCGCCGCAACCACGCGCCGGCGCAGGGCGCTGCCCGGATCGGCGAGCGAACGCAGGAGCCCCGCCTTCGCGGTGTTCCAGGTCTGGGCCGCGAGCTCGCGCACCCGCGGACTGTCGAACACGGCGCTCTTGGCCTCCTCGAGCCGCGCGATCGTCGCGGGGTCGTGCTGCAGGTTCTCGCCCAGGCGCCCCAGGTAGCCGTCGATCGCGTGCCGCGCCGGGTGCTCGGGGTCTGCCTGCACCGCCGCGGCAAACTTCACGGCCTCGTTGTAGACCGTGTCATCGACCAGACGCATGGCGACCGACGGCACCCACGACGGCAGCCGGCGCGAGACGAGACCCGAGAACGCGTCGCGGTTGGAGTTCAGCCACGTCGCGATGCTGTCGATCGCGAGGTCGACGGCGCCGTGGTGCGCCCCGGCATCCACCACCCTCTCGAGCCATCCGCCGATGGTCGGCGCCCACTCGGGCGTCAGTAGGTGCTCGCGGGCCAGGTCGCTGATGAGGTCCTGCACCTCGTCGTCGCTGAGCGCCCCGAGGATGCCGGTCGCCATCGCCGACGCCTCGCGCGAGACGGTCTCCGCGTTCTTCGGGTCGCTCAGCCACGCTCCCGCGGTCGCTGCGATCGCGGTCGATTCGAGCTTCGTGCGCACGACCTCGCCCGCGAGGAAGTTGGTCTCGATGAACTCGCCCAGACTCCGCCCGATCTCGTCCTTGCGCTTCGGGATGATCGCCGTGTGCGGAATCGGGATGCCCAGCGGATGCCGGAACAGCGCCGTCACCGCGAACCAGTCGGCCAGCGCGCCGACCATGCCGCCCTCTGCCGCGGCGCGCACGTAGGACATCGCGGGGTAGCGCTCCTGCGTGACGAACGCGACGACGAACAGCACTGCCATGAACACGAGCGCGCCGAGCGCGACGCCCTTCATGACCCGCAGTGACCGGCGCCGCTCCTGATCGGCGGGGCTCAGCAACTCGGTGGGCGTACGGGGCATGCCGTCAGTCTGGCACGCGGGTTTCGGGAGCCGCGCGCGGCGCGGCGTATCCTGGCGGCGTGATCGACGACATCAAGAAGCGCGCCCTGCATCGCACGAGCATCCTCGAGGGGCAACTGCGCGGTCTCGCGAAGATGATCGAGAACGAGGAGTACTGCATGGATGTCATCGCGCAGTCGCGCGCGATCCAGAAAGCCCTGGCATCCCTCGACAAGTTGCTCGTCGAGAACCACCTGCGCACCCACGTCGCCCACATGTTCGCCGAGGGCGGCGAGCAGCGCGATCAGGCTGTCGCCGAGCTCCTGAAGGCGTACGACCTCGAGGGGCGCTGAGCGGGGGTCACACGGGGACGATCGTCACGTGGCGGCGGTCCTGTTCGGTCAGCGAGCGCGCGAACCTCGCGTCGAAGGTGGCGAAGCTCAGGCCCGCGCGGACGGCGAGGTTCAGCAGGTGGAAGTCTGTGACCTGTCGGAACCCCATCAGCGAGGTGAGCGTGATGTGGGGATGTGCCAGGGAGGAGTCGTCGATGAGAAAGCGGTGCTCCGGCGCACGGCGTATGGCATCCAGCGCGGCGAGCGCCTGAGCGGGCGGGACGTCCTCGCCCATCACCGTCGGATTGCAGAGCAACCTCACAAACGCCGACTCGGTCGTCGGAGTCGTCGCCCACACCTCGGCGCTCTCGAACCAGTTTCGCGCTGAGCCGTGATGCACGTGGCGGGGATCATAGAGCGCCAACAGCACCCCGACATCGAGCAGATACCCCTCAGTCATCGCGGTGTTCGGCGACGAGCTCGTCGGTGACAACGTGCGCCGGGTTCCGCGAAATCATCACCGGGAAGCCCGACACCGACTCGGTCGGCGTGCTGGGTCGCAGTCCTCGGAGAGCGAGCTGCGAGATCGCAGCGCCGAGCGACAGCCCCTTCTGCTCGGCCAACGCGCGGGCGGCGCGCAGGACGTCATCATCGATGTCGACCGTCGTGCGCATGCGATCAGTCTATCGCATCAGCGCATCAGCGCATCAGCGCATTGGAGTCAGCCGGACACCGGGCCGAGCCAGGCGGATGCCACGGTCGAGTGCGCCGACTCGGGGTCGGAGGGGTGGAACATGCCCGCGAGCACGTCGCGGTACAGGCGGCTGAGTTCGGTGCGGGTGAAGTACGACGAGCCGCCCGCGACGAGCATCGCCTCGTCAACGATCTGCTTCGCCGCGACGACGGCGCGGTGCTTGAGGCCCGACAGCTTCGCGAACCACAGTGCGCCGTGGTCGGCGCGCTCGTCGACATCGCGCGCGATCGCCGCGATCTGGGGGAGGAGCGCGTCGTACGCGAGTGCCATCTCGGCGATGCGCCAGCGGATGTCGGGGTCATCGCTGTAGGGGAGGCCCGTCTTCTTCGACATCCGCTTCCGGGCGGTGTCGACGGCAAGGTCGAGCGCGCGGCGCGCGATGCCCGTGTACACGGATGCCAGCAGAATCTCAAACACGCTGAAGATGCCGAAGACGATCGGGTCGGGGTTCGGCCCCGGCGCGACGCGGCGAACGACACGATCGGCGGGAGCGATCACCCCGTGCAGCTCGGTCGTCCGCGACTGCGTGCCGCGCATGCCGATCGTGTCCCAGTCGTCGCGGGTGACGACGGCATCCGTCCGCGGGATGAACGCGTAGACGAGCGTCGGGGCGTCGGGAGAGGTCGTATCGAGGCCGTGCAGGCCGAGCTGCGTCCACACGGGCGCGAGCGAGGTGAAGATCTTGGTGCCGGTGAACGCGTAGCCGCCGTCGCCGGTCGGTGCGGCGACCGTGTCGCTGCCGAAGAGCACGAGGTCGTTGCCCGCCTCGCTGATGCCGAACGCGAAGACCTCGCCGGAGGCCGCTCCCTCCTGCACGAAGCTCAGATCGTCGATGCCGCGGTCGGCGAGCACCTTCGCGACACCGGTCCAGACGAGGTGCATGTTGATCGCGAGCGCCGTCGCGGGTGCCGCGGTCGCGAGGCGCTGCTGGAGAACGGCGGTCTCGGCGAGCCCGAGCCCCGCGCCGCCGAGTTCCGTCGGCACCAGGACCGCGAGGTACCCGGCATCCTTGAGCTCGGCGAGGTCCTCGTCGGGGAAGCGGTTCTCGGCATCGACGGCAGCGGCACGCGAGCGGATGCGCTCGAGCAGGTCGTCGGGCAGGTAGGCGGTGGGATCGAAGGCGCTCACCCCTCCATCCTGGCCCAGTTGCGGCGCAGCGGCGCGGTGCGAGCTGGGCGGTGCACCGGCCGGACCGGCGCATAACTCAGGCAGATCGCCGCCCCGGAGGCCCCAGACCCGGCCGGAGCCGGGGTTTTGCCTGAGTTATGCGCCGCCGCCCGGCGCGGTCGACCGCGCGTGACCGACGCTGCCGTGCGCCCGCGCGTGCGCCCGCGTCCGCGCCCGCAACGCTCGGGAGCACGGGTGGTCGCGGGGCGACTCGGCGAACAGCGTCCCCGGCGTCAACGATCAGAGCGTCATTCGAGCGCCGCGGCGAGGTGGCGCATCGTTTCTTCGGGCAGGTCGCGGTGCGGCGAGTGACCGGCGCCCGTGACGACAGACATCGTCACGACGGGGTTCTGACGCACCTCGTCGGCGAGCTTTCCCTTGAAGATCGAGTACACCTTCGGGTCGCTCGCGATGATGTGCGTCGGAACGGTCAGCCGCGCGGCGGCCCCACGGACATCCCACGGCGTGTTCTGCTCGCTCGTTTGCTCGACCGCCCACCTGCTCGCCTGCTGCGCCGACAGCGCCTTCAACTCGATGTCGTGCGGATGCCAGGTGGGATGCTCGGCCCGGACGGCATCCACCGACGTGTCGGCGAACGCGCGCTCTTGGCTCGCCCGCACGACGTTGCGATCGTGATCGGCGAGGTGGATGCCGGGGTCGATGAGCACGAGCCGGCGCGTCCACGCCGGGGCGTTCGCGCTCGCGACCGTCGCGGCGGCGCCGCCGAGCGAGTGCCCGATGACGAGATCCCACGGGGCGTCGTCGAGGGTCGCCGTATGAGCGATGTCCGCCGCGTACGCCGCGATCGTGTAGTCGAGCGCGCGCGGCGCGGTCCCGTGGCCGCGCAGGTCGATCGCGGTCGCGTGCCACCCGGCATCCGCGAGCCACGTGCCGTAACGCCACATGAGCGCACCGTTCGAGCCGAGACCGTGGACGAGCAGCGCGCGACGGCCGGATGCCGGGTCGCCCCACGACAAGCGCGGGAGGGTGAGAGGTGCGGGACTCCTGCGGGGCTCGTTCTCCGTCACGGTGATCGCATCCTCACTCTTCGCATTTGCCGCCGCGGCATCCGACGGATCAAACTTACTGCCGACGAGACGGAGCGGAGGCCCGGTGGACACAGCGCGGATCCGCGCGCGGCTGGCGATTCCGCCGCGCGTCCTGCTGACCTCGGTGATCACCGTCGTGGTCGCCGCGGCGGTCGTCTTCGCGGTGTTCGCGACGCTCGGCGCGGTGAGTGCCCAGTCGATGTACTTCAGCATGCTGCTGCTGCTCACACCGGCGCGGCGAATCCCCGCGACGTGGCAGTGGGCCGCCGGCGCGTGGGCTCTCGCGGTCGCGATCGGGGGCTATCTCGTCGGCCCGCTGGGCCTGTGGGCGGTGCTTCTCGGGCTCGTCGCGGTGAGCGTCGGCCAGGCCGCGTTCTCGTTCGGGCATGCGGCCGGGATCGCCCGTTCACCCGTGAACTTCCTGCTGTTCGCTACGTTCTCGGCGCGCGGGGCGCCCCTGTGGCAGGTCGCGGTCGGCGCGGCGCTGGGCATCGCGTTCATGTTCGCGGCGGGGCGACTGCTGCGCGGCAAAGCGATCAGCGAGCCGGTGATCGATCCGCCCGCCGAGCGGCTGGGCTCTGGACTGCTCCTCGCGGCGGGCTCGGTCGTCATCGTCGGCGTGGGCGAGCTGCTCCACTATCCGTACGTGAAGTGGGCGCTGCTGTCACTGTGCATGATCCTCGCCGTCGATGTCGCCGCGCGCACGGGGCGCGCGAAGGAGCGGATCGTGGGTTCCACGATCGGCGCGCTGCTCGCGACCGCGCTCGCGCAGCTGCCGCAACCCGTCACGATCGCGCTGATCGCAGTGTGCGCGGTGCTCAGCGTGTCCTACATCGGCGTGGGCGACTTCACCCTGTTCATCCTGTTTCTCACTCCGACGGTCCTTCTCACCGCGGCAGGTCAGCCGTCGTACGTCGTGGCCCTGCATCAGGTCATCGCCGTGTTGCTCGCGGCCGCGCTCGCGGCCCTGCTGACGTGGATCGGTCACCTCATCGGCGTGTGGCAGCGCGATGAGGCACTCGCCGACGGATCGTCACCGCTCACGTGATGAGGCCGACGGGCTCCGTGTCGGGGATGGGGCTCACATCGCGATCGCGCAGGTCGGGGAAGCCGTGGACGAACACCGCCGCGACGATCGCGCCGGCGATCGCGAGGCTGGCAGCCGCAGCGTACGCGCCCACGGGGCCGATGCCGTCGATGAGGAATCCCGCGACGGCCGACCCGAGCGCGGCACCGATGAGCTGGCCGGTGCCGATCCATCCGTAGGCTTCGGCGGTCTCGCTGAACTTGACGGATGCCGAGGTCATCGCGAACATCACGGCGAGCGCCGGTGCGATGCCGACGCCGGCGACGATCAGGCACGCGCTCACCCACCACGGGGTTGCGGGCGTGATGTCGCCGACGACGAAGACCGCCGCGACGAGCCCGACGGCGACGATCGTGAGCCGTCGCGCCATCGCCCAGCGCCCGATCGGCACGTGCCCGAACGCGAGCCCGCCGGCGAGGCTTCCGACCGAGAAGACGGCGAGGACGAGCCCTGCCTCGAGCCCGCCGTGGCCGAAGGTGGCCACGACGGCCGCCTCGACCGCCGCGCATGCGCCGATGAGCAGGAACCCGATGACCGTCGCGAGGAGCACGACGGGCTTTCCCAGCACCTTCCCGAACGCGCGGCGGCTGCGGGGGATGCGCACCCGCCCGACCTCGGGCGAGAGGATGAACCACGCGCCGCCGAGGACCAGGATCGCGACGATCAGCAGCAGCGCGGGGATCGTGCCGACCTGCGTTGCGACGAGCGTGATGACGACGGGCGCGAGAATCCAGATGATCTCCTGCAGGCTCGCGTCGAGCGAGAAGAGCGCGGTCAGCTGGCGGGCGTTGACCATCTTGGGGTAGATCGTGCGGACGGCCGACTGGACGGGCGGGGTCGCGAGCCCTGCGACGAGACCGGCGACCATGTACCCGGCGACGCTCATCGGCACGAGAGCGAGGACGAGCAGCGCTGCGGCGGTCACGGCGGTCGTCAGGGTGAGGACGGGACGCATGCCCCAGCGGCCCATCCACCGGCTCGTGACGGGGCCGGACGTCGCCTGCCCGATCGACGCTGCCGCGAGGACAAGGCCGGCGTATCCGTACGAGCCGGTCTGCTGCTCGACGTGCAACAGGATCGCGAGGCTTGTCATGCCGTTCGGGAACCGTGCGGTCAGCTGTGCGGCGATGATGCGCGCGACCCCCTGGGTGCGCAGCAACTCACGGTAGCCTGCCACCCCTCCACGCTACCGCCCGCCGCGGACACGGATCTCGCGCGCCGGACGGACGCGACACGCCGATGGATGCCGCGACACGCCGCGACACGCCGAAGCGCGCTTTCCACAGCGAATCCGATGTCGGAGGCCCCGCGAAGCGTTCGGACTGTGGATGGATGCCGTGTCGGCCGTCGAATCCGGCGTGATTCAGGGATTTTTCAGGTTCGGGGATCGGCGCGAACCTGTGGATGAAACGGTGGACAACGTGTGTTGTATCTGGGGAGAGCGGTGCAAAACTACACGAATGTAACTACTAGCCCTTGTGGTGCTGGCCGGTGTCGGTACCCATATGTAGTATTGGTCTCCCGGCGGGGCACTGCCGGACTCTACGTCTGAGAAAGCTTGAAAAAGAGGGGAGAACGGGTCGATATGGCGATCACGGTCTACACGAAGCCGTCGTGCGTGCAGTGCAACGCGACGTACCGGGCATTGGACTCGAAGGGCATCGAATACGAGGTCCTCGACCTGTCCGAAGACCCTTCGGCGCTTGAGCACGTCAAGTCGCTCGGCTACCTGCAGGCGCCGGTCGTCGTCACCGACGAAGACCACTGGTCGGGCTTCCGTCCCGACAAGATCGACGAGCTCGCAACTCGTCTGGCCTGATGCCCACCCTGACGAGCGCACCGCTGCTCGTCTACTTCTCGAGCGTGTCGGGCAACACCGCCAGGTTCATCGAGAAGCTGGGCATGCCGGCCCTCCGTATCCCCCTCCTGCCGTCCGAGCCGCAGGTCGAGGTCGACGAGCCGTACGTGCTCGTGACCCCGACCTACGGGGGAGGGCAGGGCCGGGGCCACGAGAAGGGGGCCGTCCCCAAGCAGGTCATCCGCTTTCTCAACGACGAGAAGAACCGGAGCCTCCTGCGCGGGGTCATCTCCGCAGGAAACACCAACTTCGGCGACGCGTACTGCGCCGCCGGCGACATCATCAGCCGCAAGTGCACCGTGCCGCACTTGTATCGGCTCGAAGTGTTCGGCACGCCAGAAGATGTGGCTCAGGTGAGCGACGGATTGGAACGATGGTGGAAGCTGCAGTGAACGAGGCGACCTTCAAGACCGACGCGCGGTTCGAGGGGATGGACTACCACTCCCTCAACGCGATGCTGAACCTCTACGGCGAGGACGGCAAGATCCAGTTCGACGCCGACAAGCGGGCCGCGCGTGAGTACTTCCTGCAGCACGTCAACCAGAACACCGTGTTCTTTCACTCGCTCAAGGAGCGCCTCGACTACCTCGTCGAGAAGGAGTACTACGAGGGCGCCGTGCTCGAGAAGTACCCGTTCGAGTTCATCCAGCGACTCAACGACCGCGCGTACGCCGCGAAGTTCCGCTTCGAGACCTTCCTCGGCGCGTTCAAGTACTACACGAGCTACACGCTCAAGACCTTCGACGGCAAGCGCTACCTCGAGCGCTTCGAGGACCGCGTCGTCATGACCGCGCTCGGGCTCGCCGACGGCGACCAGCGCCTCGCCGAGAAGCTCGTCGACGAGATCGTCTCGGGCCGTTTCCAGCCCGCGACCCCGACCTTCCTCAACACGGGCAAGGCGCAGCGCGGCGAGCTCGTCAGCTGCTTCCTGCTGCGCATCGAAGACAACATGGAGTCGATCGCCCGCGGCATCAACTCCGCCCTGCAGCTCAGCAAGCGCGGCGGCGGCGTGGCGCTGCTCCTCTCGAACATCCGTGAGGCGGGTGCTCCGATCAAGCAGATCGAGAACCAGTCGTCGGGCATCATCCCCGTCATGAAGCTGCTCGAAGACAGCTTCAGCTACGCCAACCAGCTCGGCGCACGCCAGGGCGCGGGAGCCGTGTACCTCTCGGCGCACCACCCCGACATCCTGCGCTTCCTCGACACGAAGCGCGAGAACGCCGACGAGAAGATCCGCATCAAGACGCTGTCGCTCGGTGTCGTCATCCCCGACGTCACCTTCGAGCTCGCCCGGAACGGCGAAGACATGTACCTCTTCTCGCCCTACGACGTCGAGAAGGTCTACGGCGTGCCGTTCGGCGACATCTCGGTCACCGAGAAGTACCGCGAGATGGTCGACGACGCGCGCATCAAGAAGACGAAGATCAACGCGCGCGAGTTCTTCCAGACCCTCGCCGAGATCCAGTTCGAGTCGGGCTATCCGTACATCATGTTCGAAGACACGGTGAACAAGGCCAACCCGATCAAGGGCCGCATCAACATGTCGAACCTCTGCAGCGAGATCCTGCAGGTGAACACGCCCACGACCTACAACGAAGACCTCTCCTACGCCGAGATCGGCAAGGACATCTCGTGCAACCTCGGGTCGATGAACATCGCGCTCGCGATGGACGGGCGTGACCTCGCCGGCACGGTCGAGACCTCGATCCGCGCGCTCACGGCGGTCAGCGACCAGAGCCACATCGCGTCGGTGCGTTCGATCGAGGACGGCAACGACCGTTCGCACGCGATCGGCCTCGGCCAGATGAACCTGCACGGATACCTGGCGCGCGAGCACGTGCGCTACGGGTCCGAAGAGGGCCTCGACTTCACGAACATCTACTTCTACACGGTGCTCTTCCACGCGCTGCGCGCGTCGAATGAGATCGCGATCGAGCGTGGCACCGCCTTCGACGGCTTCGAGGATTCGACGTACGCGTCGGGCGAGTTCTTCGACAAGTACACGGATGCCGCCTGGGAGCCCCAGACCGAGAAGGTTAAGGAGCTGTTCGCCGGCATCCACATCCCCACCCAGGACGACTGGGCGGCGCTGAAGGCATCCATCCAGCAGCACGGCATCTACAACCAGAACCTGCAGGCGGTGCCGCCGACCGGCTCGATCTCGTACATCAACAACTCGACGTCGTCGATCCACCCGATCGCGTCGAAGATCGAGATCCGCAAGGAAGGCAAGATCGGTCGCGTCTACTACCCGGCGCCGTTCATGACGAACGACAACCTCGAGTACTACGAAGACGCGTACGAGATCGGCTACGAGAAGGTCATCGACACGTACGCCGCCGCGACGCAGCACGTCGATCAGGGACTGTCGCTGACGCTGTTCTTCAAGGACACCGCCACCACGCGCGACATCAACAAGGCGCAGATCTACGCGTGGCGCAAGGGCATCAAGACGATCTACTACATCCGCCTGCGGCAGATGGCGCTCGAGGGCACGTCGGTCGACGGCTGCGTCTCGTGCATGCTGTGACCCCGCGTTTCGACTCGCTTCGCTCGCTCAACGACCGAATCAAAGGACTGAAGTCATGACCCCCGAACCGCTCAAGCTCATCGACCACGTGCAGGCGATCAACTGGAATCGCATCCAGGACGACAAGGACCTCGAAGTCTGGAACCGTCTCGTGAACAACTTCTGGCTGCCCGAGAAGGTGCCGCTGTCCAACGACGTGCAGTCGTGGGCGACGCTCACCCCCGAAGAGCAGACCACGACGATGCGCGTGTTCACGGGGCTGACGCTCCTCGACACGATCCAGGGCACGGTCGGGGCGGTCTCGCTCATCCCCGATGCGATCACGCCGCACGAAGAGGCCGTCTACACGAACATCGCGTTCATGGAGTCGGTGCACGCGAAGAGCTACTCGTCGATCTTCTCGACGCTGTGCTCGACGCCCGAGATCGACGACGCATTCCGGTGGTCGGTCGAGAACCCGAACCTTCAGAAGAAGGCGCACATCGTCATGGACTACTACCGTGGCGACGCTCCGCTCAAGCGCAAGGTCGCCTCGACGCTGCTCGAGTCGTTCCTCTTCTACTCGGGCTTCTACCTTCCGCTGTACTGGTCGAGCAAGGCGAAGCTCACGAACACGGCCGACATCATCCGCCTCATCATCCGCGACGAGGCCGTGCACGGGTACTACATCGGCTACAAGTTCCAGAAAGGGCTCGAGAAGCTCACGCAGGCCGAGCGCGACGAGCTGAAGGACTACACCTTCTCGCTGGTGTACGAGCTCTACGACAACGAGGTGCAGTACACGCAGGACCTCTACGACGGCATCGGCCTGACCGAAGACGTCAAGAAATTCCTGCACTACAACGCCAACAAGGCGCTCATGAACCTCGGCTACGAGGCGATGTTCCCGTCAACCGTGACCAACGTGAACCCGGCGATCCTGTCGGCGCTCTCGCCGAACGCCGACGAGAACCACGACTTCTTCTCGGGTTCGGGCTCGTCCTACGTCATCGGCAAGGCCGTCGCCACGGAGGACGACGACTGGGACTTCTGATGCACACCAGGCTCAGGCCGCCGACCAGCCTCCGTCGCTCGCGAGCGTGACGCCGTTGATGTTCACGCCGTCATCGCTCAGGAGGAAGGTGATCGATGCCGCGAGCGCCTCGGCCTCGGCGGCATCCGGCAGGATCGTCATCGCCAACTGCACGCGCTCGGCGCCCAGCGGCGAGGCGAAGTGGGCTTCGATGTTGGTGATGGTGGGCCCCGGGGCGACGGCGTTGCAGCGAATGCCGCTCGGTCCGTACATGAAGGCGGTCGACTTCGTCAGGCCGACGACGGCGTGCTTGGATGCCGTGTAGGCGGCGCCGGCCGCAGAGCCGCGCAGGGCAGCCTCGGAGGCCGTGTTGACGATGGAGCCGTAGCCCTGCGCGAGCATCGCGGGGATCACGGCGCGGCTGAGCTTCATGGTTCCGGTGACGTTGATGCGCATGACACGATCCCATACGGCATCGGTCAGGTCGCCGATGGGGGTCATGTCGTCCATGATCCCGGCGATGTTCGCCAGGCCGTCGATCGTGTCGCCCGCGGCCTCGACGATGCGGGAGATGCCCGCGTCGTCGGTGATGTCGGCGGTCAATGAGACGACATCAGCACCGGCGTGCTCAGCGACGAACTCGTCGAGGCGCTCCTGACTGACGTCGACGGCGATGACGCGCCCGCCCTCGCGGGCAATGCGGGATGCCGTGGCCCGGCCGATCCCGGAGCCCGCCCCCGTGACGATCACCGTCTTGCCCGCGAAGCGGCCCTGGTCGATCCGTTCGGTCCACTCGCGCGGAGCAGGAGCGGGGGATGCCGCGTGCGCTGCGGCTTCGCTCGCGATTGCCGGGGCCGCGGCATCCGTCTGCGTCGCGTCTCCAGACTGCACACGGCGCACGAGGTCGTCGAGCATCTCCTGCGTGAACGCGCCGCGGCTCAGTTTGACGAGGCGCTTGATCGCCAGGCGTCGCACCGGCTTGAACACGTCGGGCGTCTGCCCGCCCGCGGCCAGCATCTCGGTGAGGATGGCGTTGCCCGCCGGGTCGGCGAGCCAATCGGCGATCGAGGAGTCGCCGGAAAGGGTGGTGTTGCCCATGGTGTGTACCTTTCTACCGGACACCTGTGTCCGGTAGTAGGCTACCCCCGATGCCCGCCTCTGAGGAAGTGCCCGTCAAAGCCAATCGCGGCCCCGCCGCGGGCCCGGCCAACCGACGCGCCCTCATCGCCGCCGCGCGGGAGCTGTATGGCCGCGATGGACTCAGCACGCCCTACAGCGCGATCGCGCGGCACGCGGGGGTCGGGCAGGGAAGCTTGTATCGCCACTTTCCCGATCCGACCGCACTGGCGGCCGCCGTCTTCGAGGAGAACGTGCGCGACCTCGAGGCGTACGTCCAGCCTCCGGAGCGCACGATGGAGGACCTCTTCGACGCGATCGTCGATCAGGCCGTTGTCTCGACGGCGCTCATCGACCTCATCAGTGCACACCGTCACGATGCGGTTGTCGCGCATCTGGGCGAACGGTTCCGCGCCGTCGTGGAGAACCTCCTGCGGCGAGAGCAGCATGCCGGTCGAGTCGGCGAGCACGTCGATCCGGAGGACGTGATGCTCGCGGTAGGGATGCTGAGCGGCGAGCTGGCCCGCAGCAACGAGGCCGAGCGGAGCGAGGTCACCCGGCGGGCACGCGCAATGTTCCGTGCAGCCTTCGCCCCTGCACGCTAGGGGGTTACGAACGGGGTCGATGCGGAGTAGACACAGGCGTGTGCCGCGGAAGACACCACCGCGGCACAGCCGTGTCAGAGCGGGGACTCCGGGCATCGAATGAAGGTGGAGTCATGTATCGAAGCAATGGCAATTTCGAAGCCTATGCTCAGCCGCTCAAGCCCGACGGAATCGAGGGGAAGAAGGCGTACTTCGTCGGTGGCGGCCTCGCCTCGCTCGCCGGTGCGGCGTTTCTCGTTCGAGATGCCGGGATGCCGGGGGCGAACATCACCGTCCTCGAAGAGCTGTCGCTGGCGGGCGGCAGCATGGACGGCATCCTTGACGAGCACAAGGGCTTCATCGTCCGTGGCGGACGTGAGATGGAGGCCCATTTCGAGTCGCTGTGGGACCTGTTCCGCTCGGTGCCGTCGCTGGAGACCGAGGGCATCTCGGTCTTGGACGAGATGTACTACCTGCACAAGGCCGATCCGAGTTCTAACCCGAACCGTGCGACCGAGAATCGAGGTGAGCGCATTCCCCACCAGCAGGACCTCACGCTGACGCCTGCCGCGGTGAAGGACCTCATCGACCTTGCTCTCCGGCGCGAGGAGGACCTGCAGGACACTCGCATCGACGAGGTCATGGGCAACGAGTTCTTCGAGTCGAACTTCTGGCTCTACTGGGCGACGATGTTCGCCTTCGAGCCGTGGGCGAGCGCGATGGAGATGCGCCGCTACATCCTGAGGTTCGTGCACCACATCGCCACCCTCGCCGACCTCACCTCGCTGCGGTTCACGAAGTACAACCAGTACGAGTCCCTCATCAAGCCGCTCGTCAGCTACCTCGAGGCGCACGGCGTGAACTTCGTCTACAACGCCGAGGTGCACGACATCGTCGTCGACGCGCGGGAGAATAGAAAGCTCGCTACCAGGATCGAGTTCACGCGGGACGGCGCGCCGGAATCCATCCACCTCACCGAGAACGAGTTCGCCTTCGTCACGAACGGATCGATCACCGAATCGACGACGTTCGGCGACAACGACCACCCCGCTCCCGTCGAAACCGACCACGGCAGCGCCTGGAAGCTGTGGAAGGCGTTGGCGGCACAGGACGAGGCGTTCGGTCATCCCGAGAAGTTCTGCGAGAACATCCCCGAGGCCAACTGGACGATTTCGGCGACCGTGACACTCACGGACGACAAGATCCCGCCGTACATCCACAAGCTCACGGGCCGCGATCCTCGAGATGGTCGGATCGTCACCGGTGGCCCCGTCAACTTCGCCGACTCGTCGTGGCTCTACGGCTTCACGATGAGCCGCCAGCCGCACTTCGAGGCGCAGGACGCGAACAAGGAGCTCGTGCTCTGGGTGCACGGCCTGTTCTCGGACAAGCCCGGGGACTACGTGAAGAAGACGATCCGCGAGTGCACGGGAGCAGAGCTGTGCGCCGAGCTGCTGTATCACTTGGGAGTTCCGATCGACGAGATCGATGATCTCGCGCAGAACTCGGCGAGCACGGTGCCCTGCAACATGCCGTACATTACGTCGTACTTCATGCCGCGCGCATTGGGCGATCGGCCGCTCGTCGTCCCGGAGGGGTCGAAGAACCTCGCGTTCATCGGCAACTTCGCTGAGACGGAAGCCGACACCGTGTTCACGACGGAGTACTCCGTGCGGACGGCGATGGAAGCGGTCTACCAGCTGACCGGCGTCGATCGCGGCGTGCCCGAGGTGTTCGCATCGTCCTTCGATGTGCGCGTGCTGCTCAACGCGCTGTACTACCTCGACGACCGCAAGACGCTCAGCGAGCTGCAGCTGCCGTTCATGGAACGTCAGATCGGCAAGGTGGCGATGAAGAAGGTTCACGGAACGTATATCGAGCAGCTCCTCGAGGACGCCCAGCTCGTCTAGCGCAGAGCGCCGTTGCCGACGCCGCCGCCCGCCCGCGCGCCTCCTGTGGATGCCCGTGCGGGCGGGGCGCCGTCGGTGTCAGTCGTACGGAACCAGTTCCTGCAACGCCCACTTGTTGCCGTCGGGGTCGGCGAAATACACGAACCGACCCCAGTCGAGTTCTTCGACACCTTCCGCCTTGACCCCGAGGTCGCGAAGGTGCGCAAGCGCCGCGTCGGCATCCGCCACGACGACCTGGATCACGTCGAGCGTGCCGGGAGGCACCTGGGAGCCGAGGCCTTCGCCGATCGCGATCGAACAGGCCGAGCCCGGAGGCGTCAACTGCACGAAGCGCACCTCGGGTGAGGGTGACACGTCGTTATCGGCGTTGAAGCCGATCCGCGTGTAAAAGTCCTTCGCCCGGTCGACATCGGTCACCGGCACAAAGATGAGTTCGATCTTCCAGTCCATGGCATCCGCCTTTCACTGAGTGGATAACTCACGGTACGTGCACCCTCCGACACGGGCACCCCGTCGATAGCATGTGCCTATGAGTAAGGATGCCCCGCGCTTCAGCCCCGTCATCGCGTTGCTCGCGGTGTCGGCGATGTGGGAGGGGCAGCTGTCGGCGATTCTTCGCGACCTCGGCATTACGACCCGCAAGTTCGGGTTGCTCGGTCATATCTATGCCGAGCCCGGCATCTCGTTCTCAGAGCTCGCCCGTCGCTCGCACATCACGGTGCAATCGGCGCACACTGCCGTGCGGACGCTTGTCGACGATGGACTCGTCGAGGATGCCACGGCGCACGCCGGCGCGGCGAGCGACCTCCACGTGACATCGAAGGGCGGGCGGGTGCTGCAGGAGGCCCGAGACCGGCTCGCCGAGCTCGACGGAGCGCTCGCGCAGCGGTTGCCGAAGGTCGCGGAGTCGCTTGACGGCATCCGTGCGGGAATCGTCTGACGTGCGTGCCGTCTCGCGGTGGGCGCTCGCGGCGCTACTGGCTGCGGCGGGCGTCGCGCACCTGACGACGCTTCGTCGGGGGTTCCGGATCGTCGTGCCCGAGTGGGCGACGCGCCTGCTGCGGACTGACAAGGACACGATCGTCGTCGCCTCGGGGGTCGTCGAGCTCGGTCTTGCGGCGGCGCTCGTCGCGCTGCCGAAGGAGCGCAGCAGGGTCGGCATCGCCGTCGCCGCGTTCTTCGTCGCGGTGTTCCCCGGCAATGTGCACCAGTGGCTGACGAAACGGTCGGCGCCCCTGCTCGACACGGATTCCCGGCGCCTCGGCCGTCTGTTCCTGCAGCCCCTGCTTGTCGCCTGGGCCCTCTGGTCGACTCGCGCCCGCTGACCCCTCCCGTCGCACCGTGGGCTGCGCCCCCGCCACCCCGCGAAACTGCGCTTGTGCACGGTTTTGGGCCCTGAAAGCGTGCACAGCTGCGGTTTCGCGGGGGTGGGGCGGGGTCAGGGGCGCGTGGAGACCGTCACGGTGAAGCGCGGGTCGCGGGCGAGCTGGCGGGTCGGGCCGACGAGTCGCTCGAGGGCGGGGCGGTAGCGCAGCGGCGAGTTCCACACGCACCACAGCTGTCCGCCGGGGCGGAGGACGCGCGCGGCATCCGCGAACAGCCGCTCGGCGATCCGGCCGGTGAGCGCGGGCCCGGAGTGGAACGGCGGATTCAGGGCGATGAACGACGCGCTCGCGTCGGGGAGGGACGACAGCGCGTCGTCGCGCGCGACGGTCATCCGCTCGGCGACGCCGTTCGCCTCCGCCGTGGCGCGCGCCGAGGCGACAGCCGCGGCCGACTGGTCGCTCGCGTACACGAGGGCATCCGGATGCCGGAGTGCGAGCCACGCCGCGACGACTCCGGTGCCGCACGCGAGTTCGATCCACTGATCGGATGCCGTGCCGCCGGGAAACGCCTCGGCATCCGCCAGCGCGGCGAGGAGCGCCCGCGTGCCGATGTCGATGCGAGCGCCGGCGAACGCGCCGCCGAACGCCCGCAGCTCGAGTCCGCCGAGCCCCCACAACTCCACGCCATCGACGCGCGCCGCAGCCGGGACGGGATCGGCTCCGCCGTGCGGCTGCCGCGCGACCAGCACCCGCGACTTCTGGCGCGCGTGGCTGACGTCCACGCGCGCGAAGAACTCTCCGAGCACGTCGTTCATCGCGAGGCTCATGTGCTTGATCCGCCCGCCGGCGAAGACCGCGACGTCGGGGTGTGCGTGCGCGGCGATGAGGCCCACGGCATCCCGCAGCGCCGCGAGAGAACGCGGCAGGCGCATGAGCACGACGCGCGCGCCGCGCACGAGGTCGGCGTCCAGGGGCAGCGAAGACACGCGGTCGCCGAGACCGAGCGCCGCGGCGCCCAGCGCGAGCGCCCGCTCGCCGGTGAGCGCGTCCTGGTGCACGCGCACTCCGTGCGCGCCGTCGTAGGCCGCGCCGAGCGCCAGCGCCCCGTAGGCGTCGCCGATGACGACGACCTCGCCGACGCCCGCGCCCGCCCGCGCCGCGGCTGACTCGTCGAGGATGAGGCGGTCGGCGGCATCCGAGGCGACCAGTCCCTCGCCCTCGACATCGGGATGCCGTCGCAACGCGTCGAAAGGAAAGCCCACGACCCCAGAGCCTACCCAGCGAGCGCATACTGGCTTGATGAAGACGATCGCGCGGTGGCTGCTGGCCGGGGGAATGGTGTTCGCGGGGCTCAGTCACCTGTTCTGGGCTCGCAAGGAGTTCCAGGCGCAGGTGCCCGATCTCGTCACCGACGTCTTGCCGATCGACGCAGATGGCGTTGTCGTGGCATCGGGGGCCGTGGAGATGATGCTCGGCGCCGCCCTCGTCGTGCTGCCGAAGGAGCGATCCCGCGTCGGCGCGATCCTCGCGGCGTTCTTCGTCGCGATCTTCCCCGGAAACATCGCGCAGGCGCTGGGCAAGCGGCCCGCGTTCGGCCTCGACAACGACGCAGCGCGCCTCATCCGACTGTTCTTCCAGCCGTTGCTGGTCGCCTGGGCGATCTGGTCGACGCGCGACTGACGGCGCCGCGACCGGACGAGAAGGGGGGATGCCACGTGGCATCCCCCCTCGTCGTCCTCCCGCTCAGGCGATCAGCGCCCGGCCGGCACCTTCACGGTCCCGGTCTCGGCGATGAGGCGCTCGCGGTCGACGCGGTCGACCTCGTGGAGCGAGATGCCCTTCGTTTCGCGCAGCGAAATGACCGCGACGAAGGTGATCGCCGCCGCGATCGCGAGGTACACGGCCACCGGAATGTACGTGCCGTACTGCGAGAGCAGCGCGGTCGCGATGATCGGAGCGAGCGAACCCGCGATGATCGACGTGACCTGGTACCCGAGCGAGACGCCCGAGTAGCGCATGCGCGTCGGGAACATCTCCGACATGATCGCCGGCTGCGGTGCGTACATGAACGAGTGGATGACCAGGCCCAGGCAGATCGCGAGGATGATCGTCACGGGATCCTTCGTGTTGAACATCGGGAACGCGATGAAGCCCCACGCCGCCGCGCCGACCGCGCCGATGGCGTAGACGGGCTTGCGTCCGATGCGGTCGGTGAGCGATCCGACGAGAGGGATGACGATCATGTGCACGACGTGCGCGATCACCAGCATCCCGAGAATCGACGCAGTATCCATCTCGAGTGCGATCTTCAGGTAGGTGATCGAGAACGTCACGACGAGGTAGTACATGATGTTCTCCGCGAAGCGCAGGCCCATCGCCGTGATGACGCCGCGGGGGTAGCGCTTGAGCACCTCGAAGACGCCGTAACGCACGTGCTCCTGTTCGGCGACCTCCTTCTGCGCCTCGACGAAGATCGGTGCATCGGTGATCTTGGTGCGCACGTAGTAGCCGACCGCGACGATGATGACCGACAGCCAGAACCCGATGCGCCATCCCCACGCGAGGAACGCTTCGGGAGAGAGAGTACGGCTGAGAACGAGCAGCACGACCGTCGCCACCAGGTTGCCGATCGGCACCGCCGCCTGAGGGAAGGATGCCCAGAATCCGCGCGACTTGTTGGGCGAGTGCTCGGCGACGAGCAGTACGCCGCCGCCCCACTCATCGCCGACCGCGAAGCCCTGCGCGAACCGCAGCAGAACCAGCAGCGCGGGCGCCCAGTACCCGACCTGGGCAAAGGTCGGGAGGCAGCCCATCAGGAAGGTCGCGATACCGACGAGGATGATCGCCAGCTGCAAGAGCTTCTTGCGGCCGTACTTGTCGCCGAAGTGTCCGAAGACGATGCCACCGAGCGGTCGCGCGACGAATCCGACCGCATACGTGACGAAGGCGGCGATGATGCCGGCGTACGGGTCGTCCGACGGCGGGAACATGATGAGGTTGAACACCAGGGTCGCGGCCGTGGCGTAGAGGAAGAACTCGTACCACTCGACGACGGTGCCCGCCATGGATGCGGTGACGACGCGACAAGGTGTGCACGTATGCACACGTCAGGCGGCTAGGAGGCGTCCGATGTGTGCAGACGCACACGCACGATGTTCGTCGACTCGTCGATGTCGGCGATCGTGGGGTGCGCCTTGACGAAGTCCGAGAACGACCGATGCCCGAGCGCCTTCTCGCTGAAGGACGGGTCCATGCGCTTGAGCAGGTTCTTCACGGCCGACAGGTGCACCCACTCGTCGTCGGTGCGCTCCTGCTCGAGTCGCAGCGCGCGGCCGAGGAGGTCGGCAACGGGGTCGTCGGCGCTCTTGCGTCGGCGTGACGCGGTCTGCGGCGCCGCGGCATCCGTCTTCTTGGGAGCCTGCGCGGGCGGCACGACGCCGGGAAGCGAGTCGTACGCATCGAACTGGTCGCACGCGGCGGCGAGCGACTTCGCGGTCGATCCCGCGACCCCGACGCCGACTACGACCCGGCCCAGACGCTTGCAGCGCTGCGCGAGCGGGACGTAGTCGCTGTCTCCCGCGACGATCACGACGTGGGTGAGGTCCGGCAGACGGAACATGTCCTCGACGGCATCCACGGCGAGACGGATGTCGGCGCCGTTCTTCGCGTACGCCGCGGCGGGGAAAAGCTGCACGAGATCGACGGCACGGGCGACGAGCTGTGAGCGGTAGAACGCGTTCACCGGCGACGACCAGTCGGCGTACGCGCGGGTGAGCACGAGAGTGCCGAAGGATGCCGCGTAGTCGATGATCGCGCCCACGTCGATCGTCGCGTCTTTGAGTTTCTGCGCGATCTCGGGCTCATCGGGATTGGCGACGATGCGCTGGCGGTCCGCCGAGTAGGAGTTTCGGCCGTGCACGCGGTCGTACCAGCTCATGACGATGTTGTCGAAGTCGAGGTAGACCGCGACGCGGGCATTGTGAATGTCGGGCATGTCAACGGTCCTTCGGATAGGTGACGCCGAGCTGGGCACGCACCTCGTCGAGCGTGTGCATGATCGCGATCGACTCGTCAATGGGCAGGAGGCCGCTGTCGGTGCGGCCCGAGCGCAGGAGTTGCTCGGCGTACAGTGCCTCGAACTGCATCCCGCGCCCCTCGACCTGCGACGCATACTCCTCGATGACGGTTCCGTCGGATGCCGTCACGCGGAAGGATGTCGGGGTGTACCAGACGCGGTCGATGTCGATGCGCGCCTCCGTACCGATCACGTGCGCCGTGTTGGGGCCGGCGGCGCGAGAGCTCATCGCGAGGGAGGATATGCCGCCCGCGGCATGCGCCACGGAGAGTGCGACGTCGGTGTCGGCACCCGTGTCGGCGAGACGCCCGACGGCGCGCACCTCGGTCATGGGGCCGAGGATGTCCCACGCGAACGACACCGGGTAGATCCCGAGGTCGAGCAGCGACCCGCCACCGAGTTCAAGGGCGTTCAGGCGATGGGCGGGATCGGTCGGCAGCTTCTGCGTGTGGTCGGCGATGACGGTGCGTAGCTCGCCCAGCACGCCGTCGGCGATGAGCTCACGGATGCGCAGCATGTGCGGGAGGTAGCGCGTCCACATCGCCTCCATCGCGAGCAGGCCGCGCCCCGCGGCGACATCGCGGATGGCGATCGCCTCGTCGGCATCCAGCGTGATCGCCTTCTCGATGAGCACGTGCTTGCCCGCCTCGAGCGCGAGAGCGGCGTGCTCAAGGTGATGGCTGTGGGGCGAGGCGACGTAGACGATGTCGACGTCGGGGTCGGCGACGAGATCTTCGTAAGAGCCGTGCGCGTGCGCGATGCCGTACTGCGCGGCGAACTCGGTCGCGGCGTTGGGCCGGCGCGAGCCCACGGCGGCGACGTCGAGCCCGGCGGTGCGGAGGTCCTGAGTGAATGCATGGGCGATTCCGCCCGTCGCGAGGATTCCCCAGCGGATGTCTGTCATATGCCGAGCCTATCGACGAGAGCGTAGGCTCGACGGGTGACTCCCGAAAACGAGGCCTCGCTCGACAGGTTCCGCGAGCTGCTGAGGATTCCCACCGTCTCGCACGCCGACGAGGCCGAGATCGACTGGGAGCGCTTCGACGAGTTCCTCGCGGCGCTCGCGCGGCTCTATCCGCGCACGCACGAGGTGCTCGAGCGTGACGTCGTCGACGGGCATTCGCTGCTGTTCCGGTGGCCCGGCGCCCGGGCATCCGACCCGCTCGTCCTCATGGCGCACCTCGATGTCGTCCCGGTGGTGGAGGAGGAGTGGGAGCACCCGCCGTTTGCCGCTGATCTGGTCGGCGAGGGAGCGGATTCCGAGGTGCACGCCCGCGGAGCCATCGACGACAAAGGTGCGCTCGTGGCGATCCTCGAAGCCGTCGAACAGCTCGCCGGCTCGGGCTTCTCGCCCGCGCGCGACGTGTACCTGGCGTTCGGGCACAACGAGGAGACCGCCGGCGGCGGGGCGCGCGCGATCGTTGCGCTGCTGCAGGAGCGCGGGGTCCGCCCGGGACTCGTGATCGACGAAGGCGGCGCCGTCGTCGACGGCGTTGTTCCCGGTGTCACCGTGCCGACGGCGATGGTCGGCGTCGCCGAACGCGGCGTCATGACGGTGCACCTCACCGCCCGTGAGAGCGGCGGGCACGCGTCGACTCCACCCGCGATGCCCGCGACCGTGCGGCTCGCGCGCGCGATCGACAGGCTCCACCGGCATCCGTTCCCCACGCGCATCGCGCCGCCCGTGCGCGCCCTGTTCGCCACGATCGCCCCGCACGCCCCGCAGCCGTTGCGGTGGGTGTTCGCACATCTCGGCATCATCGGGCCGCTGCTCGCGAAGGTCTTTCCGCATCTCGGCCCCGAGCTCAACGCGATGGTGCGCACGACCGCTGTCGCGACTGAGCTGTCGGGCGCGCCCGGCGAGAACGTGCTCGCGACGACGGCGCGCGCATCCATCAACATCCGCCTCCTGACGGGCGACACGGTCGCGGGCGCCGCGGCGCGCGTGCGTCGCGTGATTGCCGACCCTGCGGTCGAGATCGAGGTGCGGCACGGGTCGGACCCGTCACCCGTCTCGCCGTGGCGCGGTGAGCCGTGGCGGCGCATCGCGGCATCCGTCGCCTCGGCCCTCGGCGACGACATCGTGACGACGCCGTACATCCAGCTCGGCGCGAGCGACAGCCGGTGGTTCACGGCGATCAGCGGTCACGTCTACCGCTTCACACCGTTCCACCTCACCCGCGCAGAGCGCGATGCGCTGCACTCGCACAACGAACGCATCCGCGTCGAGGTGTGGCTGCGCGGCATCCGCTTCTACCGCGACCTCGTCGCGGCGAGCTGAAGGCTCTACGGGACGAGCACGATCTTCCCGTCGGTCTGACGTCGATGAGACGGCGACCCTCAGGGGCATCGCCGCGTGGCGCGCGGTCTATTCCGCTCCCGCGAGAGCCTTCGTCACGCGCTGCAGCGACACAGGCTCGGCGGTGCCGAGCTGCTGAGCGAACAGGCTCACGCGCAACTCTTCGAGCAGCCACCGGGCGCGGGTGATCCCCGGCGCTGCCTCGGGCTCGAGCGGGATCGTGCCGCCAGTCTCCGCATAAGCGTTCGCCGCGCGCTCGAACTCGGTCTGACGCTGCCGGTCGCGCCCGGGGTTATCGGCCAGGCCCTGCACGCGCACGAGCGCGCCCTGCAGGTACCGCGGCAGGTGGGCGAGCCGGGCGAGGCCGGTGCGCGCGACGAAGCCCGGGAACACGAGCCCCGCGAGCTGGCCCTTCACGTCGCCGAGTGCGGACAGCAGCGTCATCGAGTTCTGCGCCTTGATCGCGCGCTCGACGTCGCGCTGCAACGTGAGGGTCCGGGCCGTCAGCGACACGGCCTGGAACAGCTCGTCGACGACAGCGGCGGAGAACGCATCCCGAGCCGCGGCGAACTGCTCGGCGGTGCGGATGCCGGCGGGCGCCGTGCCCGCCATGACGGCATCGGCGACGGCCACCCGGGCATCCTCGATGAGCGCCTTCGCCGACGGATAGGGCGAGGTCGCGAGCGAGAGCTTCTCGGCGGCGGTGAGGTGCTCCAGGACGTAGGCGCTGGGGGAGGGGACGGCAAGCAGCAGCAGACGGCGCACCCCCGCGTGCGTGAGCCGCGCGGCGCGCTCGGGCGTCGCCTCGATGCGCAGTGCCACGGCATCCTTTTCGTCGACGAGCGCGGGGTAGCCGCGGACGACGCCGCCGGCGACGCGCGTGTCGACGACGTCCGGGAGGGTCCCGACATCCCACGTCGTGATGCCGGAGCGCTCGGCGACCCCGCCCGCGACCCCCGTCCCACTTGCGGTGGGGTTCGTCCCAGAAAGGGCTGGATCCGCACCCTCGGAACGACCTTTTGTGGGACGAGGGTCGGCGGGAGTGGGCTGTGCGGCGAGGGCGCGGGCCACCTGTTCGCGGGCGCGGCCGGCGAGCCGCGCCTGCAGCTCGCCGAGGTCTCGCGAGGCGCCGACGACACGGCCACGGTGGTCGACCGCGCGGAAAGTCACCGTGAGGTGTGCGGGCACGCGGTCGAGCTCGAAGTCGGCGGCGGTGACCGGCTGATTCGCGACGCGTTGGATGCGGGCGGCGAGGGCGGTGCGCAGCGACTGCGGCGGCACACCGTCGTGGTCCTCGGGGCCGTCGCTGACGAGCTCGTCGCCGAGTTTCGCCGCCCAGTCCGCGGCGGGGACGACATGGCGGCGGATGCTCTTGGGCAGGGCCCGCAGTAGCGCCGTGATGAGCTCGGCACGCAGCCCCGGCACCTGCCAGTCGAACCCGTCGGGGCGAAGCCCCGCGAGCAGAGGTAGCGGCACGACGACGCTCACGCCGTCTTCGGGGCTCCCCGGCTCGAACCGATACGCGAGCGACAGTGTCTGATCGCCCTGCGTCCACCGGCCCGGAAAGGCGTTCTCATCCGAGCGTGACGCCCCATCGAGCAGGTCGGCCTCGGTCAGGTCGAGCAGCCGCGGCGTCGCGGCCGACGCCTCCCGCCACCACACCTCGAACGAGCGCACGTCGACGACATCCCGCGGGATGCGCGCGTCGTAGAACGCGAACACGGCCTCGTCGCCGACGAGGATGTCGCGGCGCCGCTCGCGCTCTTCGACCTTCTCGAGGCGCCTGCGCAGCTCGAGGTTGCGGCGCTCGAACGCGGTGAGCCGCTTGTCGAGGTGCGCCGAGTTCCACTCGCCGTCCACGAGCGCGTGCCGCACGAACATTTCGCGCGCGAGCTCGCGGTCGATGCGCGCGAGCTGCACGCGGCGGCGCGGGATGATCTCGAGGCCGAAGAGCGTCACCTTCTCGGCCGCGACGGCGGCGCCGGCATCCTTCGACCAGTGCGGATCGCTGAGCGTCCGGTGGGCGAGCTCTCCCGCGGGCTCTTCGGCCCACGCGGGGTCGATCACGGCGACCGTGCGGGCGTAGAGGCGCGAGGTCTCGACGAGCTCGGCCGCCATGACGGCATCCGGCGATGCCTTCTTCAACGCCGACCCGGGGAAGATCGCGAAGCTCGCGCCGCGCGCGCCGCGGTACTGCGCGACGGGTTTGCGCTTGTCGCCGGGCTTCTGCTTCGCCAGCGAACGCGTATCGAGGACGCCGAGATGTGACAGGAGGCCGGTGAGGATCGCGCGGTGGACGAGCGCGGGGTCGGCGGTTGGCGCCTCCGCCGCGCCGCCCTTGACGCCGAGCAGCTGTCGCAGCTGGCGGTGGACGTCGACCCATTCCCGTACGCGTACATAGTTGAGGAACTCGGCGCGGCAGAGCCGCCGGAACGCGCTCGAGCCGAGTTCGCGCTGCTGTTCCTGCAGGTGGTTCCAGAGGTTCAGCAGTGTCAGGAAGTCGCTCGTCGGGTCGGCGAAGCGTGCGTGCAGGTGGTCGGCCCGCTCGCGCGCCGCGCCGTCGTCGGCAGACGGCCGCTCGCGTACGTCTTGGATCGACAGCCCGGCGACGATCGCGAGGACCGGAGCGAGCACGTCGAGACGCCGGGCTTCGAGCAGCATCCGGGCGAAGCGCGGATCGATCGGCAGGCGCGAGATCTCGCGGCCGGTCTTCGTCAGGCGCCGATCGGCCGTCACCGCGCGTAGCTCGGTCAGCAGCTCGAACGCCGCCTTGACGCCGCGACTGTCGGGCTTCGTGAGGAACGGGAACTCCTCGATGTCGCCGAACCCGAGCGCGAGCATCTGCAGGATGACCGATGCCAGGGATGTCCGCAGGATCTCGGGCTCGGTGTACTCGGGCCGGGCGAGGAAGTCGTCCTCGTCGTAGAGGCGGATCGCAATACCCGCCGAGGTGCGTCCCGCGCGGCCCGACCGCTGCTGCGCCGACGCCTGGGAGATCGCCTCGATCGGCAGCTGCTGGATCTTCGTCCGCGCGCTGTAGCGCGAAATGCGGGCCGTGCCGGTGTCGATGACGTAACGGATGCCGGGGACCGTCAGGCTCGTCTCGGCGACGTTCGTCGCGAGGATCACCCGGCGGCGCACACCGGCGAGCGCGGACGGCTCGAACACCCGATGCTGCTCGGCCGCCGACAGCCGTCCGTACAGGGGGAGGACCTCGGTCGGGCGGGCGTCTTTCGCGTACATGCCGCGAACGGCATCCGTCGCGTCGCGGATCTCGGCCTCGCCCGGAAGGAACACCAGGACGTCGCCGTCGGGCTCGCGGTCGAGTTCGCGCAGGGCGGCGACGAGCGTGTCGACGTCGTCGTCCGTATCCGTGTCGACACCGCGGTAGCGGATCTCGACGGGGTACGTACGGCCGGAGACCTCGATGATCGGTGCGGGCGAGCCGCCGGCATCCGCGAAGTGCTTCGCGAAGCTCTCGGGGTCGATCGTGGCCGAGGTGATGATCACCTTGAGGTCGGGACGCTCGGGAAGGATGCGGGCGAGGTAGCCGAGGAGGAAGTCGATATTGAGGGAGCGCTCGTGCGCTTCGTCGACGATGATCGTGTCGTAGCGGCGCAGCAGGCGGTCGCGATGGATCTCGTTGAGCAGGATGCCGTCGGTCACGAGCGCGACCTTGGTGTCCGCGGACACTTGGTCGGTGAAGCGCACCTTGTACCCGACGGTGCCGCCGAGGGGCACCTGCAACTCGTGCGCGATGCGCTCCGCGATCGTGCGCGCGGCGATGCGACGCGGCTGCGTGTGGGCGATGGACTGTCGCCCCAGCTCGAGGCAGATCTTGGGCAGCTGCGTGGTCTTTCCCGACCCCGTCGCACCCGCGACGATGACGACCTGGTGCCCTTCGATCGCGCGCGCGATCTCGCCGCGCGCGGCGCTGACGGGCAGCTCCGGCGGGTAGGAGATCACGGGCTCGGGGGAAGGCATAGCCCTCCATCGTATGCGGGGTCAGCCAGGCGAAGGTGACGATCCGGCGAAGTGCGACACCTCGACGATCGCGTCGAAATACGACAGCAGGGTGTGCGGGATATCGCCGAGGGGCGTCGACAGGACGACGAGGACCAGGTGCTTCGTGCCCGGCTGCGGATACCAGTACTGCGCGACGAGCCTGCGCTGGGTGAACTCCTGCCCCGCTTCGACCTCGACGGTCTCCTCGATGCGGTGCGCCCGCACCACCTCACCGCCCGCGAACGGCCGTCGCACCGCTGTCGGCGCGAGATCGGGGGCGATCGTCGGCAGGGCCTCTTCGAGCACACCGAGCACCCGGTCCGGGCTTGTGCCGATCGACGGGCTCATCCGCATCCGGTCGTCATCGAACACCGTCAGGCTCGCCGACATCGGTTCGCCGGGGGCGAGTTCGGTCTGCAGCAGCATGAGGCGCGCGTGGGCCTCCCGCGCTGAGCGCGCGGCCTCGACGAGATCGTCGCGCATGCGCCTGCGTGCGGTGGCCTCGCGATCGGCAGTGCCGAGGGTTCCCCGCGCGATCGCCGTTGCCGAGGTGCGCGCCGTTTCGTCGGTGTCGAGCTCTACTCGCCACCACGTGCCGAGCAACCGGAACGCGAGCTCGGGAGAGTCACTCACAGCCGGTCGAGATCAACGCGCGAGAGGGTGACGGCGCCGTCCCAGATCGGCGTGAGGCCGTCGGGGAGTCCCGCGATGGCCGGTTGCAGGTCGATGAGCTTCTCTTCGTCGGCCGCTTCTCGGGCGATGACAGAGATCGTCTCGACCTCGGCGGGAGTGTTGTCGCGCGCGGCGATGAGGATCGCGGTGAGCTCGTCGGTGGTCACCGGCTCGTCGCCGCTCAGCAACACGATGAGGTCGAGCGTCTTCGCCATGCCCGAGTAGTAGACCTGGCCATCCGACTCTGTGACGCGTGGATCCGCCGCCGTGACGGCGTCGAAGACGGGCTGAAGGTCCATGTCCTGTCCTTCCTGCGTGGTGGCGCTGGGGGTTGCCGTGCCGCCGATCATCGCGCATCCGGATACCCCGGAGAGCGCGAGGGAGATGCACATCGCTACAGCCGCGCGGCGGGCCACGGTCACAGATACGCGCATCAGTCCTCCTGCCACGAGTAGTAGGTGTTCTGATAACCGTACGTGTTCTTCTCGCCGACGAAGTACCGGTCGAGGTCGCGCTGTGTCGAGCTGGGAACCTGGCCGATCTGCTCCTTCAGCGTCTGGTTGTACGCCGTGGAGTTGTGGATGCCGCCGATTCCCTGCGAGGCGAGGGGCGAGGGCGTGTTGATCGTGGTCCAGTTCGGGCGGTGCTGAGACTGGCCGTCGGTGCCGAGCGCGATGACGGAGTCGAGCCGCGGCACGGGGTCTCCGTCGTGCTGGACCGAAATGACCCGCGTCGACGAGGGGATCGGCATGCTGTCGATCGGGGCTCCGGCGACCACGACGGCATCCCAGTTGTAGTCGGAGTTGTAGGCGGCGAGGTGGCCGGCCATGATTCCGCCCTGGCTGAATCCCACGAGCATGACGGGATCGTTCGGTCCGACGCCGGCCTGCTGCATCGCCGCAAGCACGGCCCGCTCGTACTGGGACCGCAACGCGGGGGTGAGCATGAGGGCAAGGTTACTGTCGAGGTCGTTCACGGCGCCCTGGTCGCCGTTGAGCCGCGAGAGCCACTCCTGCGTGCTCGGAAGCGCAATCCGCCACCGCACGACTCCGTCCGCGTCGACGACCTTCGTGATCTTGATCACCGTCTCGTCGGCCGTGGCCGGATTGTGGTGGCCGAGCGAGTCGACGTAGCCGGCATCGCTGATCGCCCCGTCCACTCCGCTGGGCTCGCCGCGCGAACCGCCCTTCTCGCGGAGGGTCCGGTCGTACTCGCTCGGCGTCGGAGTCGACTTCAGGACGTCCGAGAGGATGCTCGCGAGCAGGAACCCGGCGAGGATGCCGACGACGATCGCTGCGATGAGCGGACCGATCACGGGGATCGCCGCCAGAATCGTGTAGATAAGGATGAGGATCAGCACGACGCCGATGATGGCGACGATCGTCGCGACGATCCGTTGCAGTTCGTCCCACATCCGCGCGAGGAAGTCACCGACCCATTTCGCGAGGTCGGCGAAGAAGCTGCCGATGTTCGAGAAGACGTTGCCGACCTTGTCGAGGAAGCCCTCGTTGGTCGCATCGATTGCGCTGTCGATGAGCGAGATCGCGCGCTGGGCCGCGGCCTCCATGTCGGCGCGCGCAGCCTCGTGCTCGTCGCGCGCGCTCGCGGCGGCATCTTCGTAGCGGCGCGCGGTCGCCTGCGCGTCGGAGAGCCGACGCTCTGCCTCGTCTATCGTGCCGGCGGGCGCCGCGGCATCGTCGAGGCTCTTGATGTGTCGCGTGTAGGCGGCGATCTGGGTGTCGGCCAGGCCGCCGTAGCGCTCGGCCGTCGCTTCGGCGGCGTCGGCCCGGTCGGCACGCTGGTGGGCGGCGTGAAGCGCCGCGGCGTACTCGACCAGCGCGGCCGCGGTGCCCGCGTAGCGCCCGTACGCGTCGTCGAGGTCGCCCGCGACTTCCGCGCTGCGCTCGCGGATGGCGTCGAGCGACTTCGCGGTGCTGGTGTAGGCGAGCGAGCGCAGGTCGTCGGCGGCGCGATCGATGCGCTTCGCGGAGGCGGTGTAGGAGGATGCCCGCTCGGCCAGCGCCGTGGGGTTGCCGGGAAGAGTCATCACTTGCCGTCCTTTATCGCCGACGCAAGGTCGGTGTCGAGGTCGTCGAACGTGTCGACGAGCGCGCGCAGGTAGTCGGCGATGAAGGTGAGATTCTCATCGAGCTTCCCCCGCGCGATGTCCCATTTGCCCCCGAAATCGCGAACCTTGTCCGCGAGGCCGTCGTGACCGGTGTAGCCGGCGGTCTCATCCGCGATGCGCTCCGCGCTGCGAAGGTCGCCCGCGATCCGCTCGGCGCGTGACGCGCTACCGCGCAGCTCGCTCGCGTCGATCTTCAGATCTGCCATCGCCCCTCCTCCTGTCACCGTCAACCGTTCTCACAGTCAACCTATGGCAGGCGCGTGGCGGAGGCGATGGGGAGCACTCCCCATCGCGGCTCAGTGACTCAGACCCAGCCTTGCATCCAGTTGTGCAGCCGGTAGAAGTCGTACGGCACCTGCGTCGCCGACCACAGCGGATACCAGAAGATCGAGAGCACGATCACGACACCGAGGAAGACGGAGACGACGCGCTGGCCAGCGAGGCGCCGGTCCGCCGTCGCGTGCGCAGGCCCCGCGATCTCGCGGAGGGCGAAGGTGAGTGCGACCAGCAGGAACGGCCAGATCACGATCGTGTAGAACTGGAAGATCGTGCGCTCGGGGTACGCGAGCCACGGGAGCCACGTCGCCGCGATGCCGACGAGGACGACGGCGTGACGCCAGTCGCGGTCGAGCACGAAGCGGTAGACGAGATACAGCGCTGCCGCGACGCTCGCATACCAGAGGAGCGGATTCGGCATGCTGTAGAGGATGTCCAGGCATCCCGCCGACCCGCCCGTGCACCCGGACTCGCCGCCCTTCGTCGCGAACGCGTACATGGATGTCGGCCGCCACAGGAGCGGCCACTGCCATGCCGGGCTCTCGTAGCTGTGCGGAGAGGTCATCCCGGTCATGGAGTTGAAGACGCGAAGGTGATACTCCCAGAGGCTGCCGAGCGCCGTATCGGCGGTGTGCCGGTCGTAGCCGCCGTCGCTGGCGAACCACCCCCACCACGACGCGAGATAGACGCCGAGCGCGACCGGGACGAGCAGGACGAAGGATGCCGCGCCCTGACGAACCGCGTCGGTCGGCCAGAACGTGATGCCGAGGCGCCGGCGCTCGAGCGCGTCCGTTACGACGAGGTAGAGGCCGATCGCGGCGAGCACCCACACGCCCGACCACTTCACGGCGGTCGCGGCGCCCGCGGCCGCTCCCGCGGCGATGACCCAGGGTCGGTTCCACAGCACGGGTCCCCAGGGCGGCGCCTCACCGTCTCGCTCGCGCGCCCGCGCCACGGTCTGCGCGACGAGGCGATCGAGGGCGGCGTGCCGATCGAGCACGACGAACCAGAACGCCAGCAGGATGAAGAACGCGAGGAAGATGTCGAGGAGTGCGACGCGGCTCATGACGATGCCGAGTCCATCGATCGCGAGGAAGAACGACGGAATCGCCGCGAACACCATCGAGCCGCTGAGGCTTCGCGCGAAAACGTACAGCAGCAGCACGAGCGCCGTGCCGAACAGGGCCGTGGAGAAGCGCCAGCCGAAGGAGCTGTCGGCACCGAACAGCCACATGCCGACGCCGATGAGGTACTTGCCCAGCGGCGGGTGCACGACGTAGCTGGGGTCGGTCGTGAAGATGTCGGTCTCGCCCGCGGCGAAACGCTCATCGGCACCGCTCGGCCACGTCGCGGCGTAGCCGAGATTCCACTGGCTCCAGGCATCCTTCACGTAATAGGTCTCATCGAAGACGAGGGCGTGCGGGTGCGCGAGGTTCCAGAACCTCAGGATGCCGGCGAGGACGGTGATCAGCAGCGGCACCAGCCAGCTGTACAGGCGCTGCAGGCGCACGTCACCGGCGAGCCGGGTGCGCCAGAGGTCGTAGCGCGACGGCCTCTCGAGCGGCAGCAGCGGCTGGTCGATCGTCGTCACGCGCTCAAGCCTATGCTGGGGCGGTGATCATCCTCGCCGCGACCCCGATCGGGAACCTCGGGGATGCCTCCGCGCGGCTGATCGCAACTCTCGAGCAGGCGACGCTCGTCGCCGCGGAGGACACCCGCACCGCCCAGCGGCTGCTCCAGGGGCTCGGGATCGCGAACCGTCCGAAGCTCGTCGCGCTCCACGATCACAACGAGCGCAAGCGCGCCGGCGAGCTCGTCGCGCGGGCCTGCGACGAGGACGTCGTGGTCCTGAGCGACGCGGGGATGCCGACGGTCAGCGACCCCGGGTACGCGCTCGTCCTCGAGGCGATCGCACAGGGCGTCGCCGTGACGGCGCTGCCCGGTCCGAGCGCCGTCGTGACGGCGCTCGCCGTCGCGGGGCTTCCCACCGACCGGTTCACCTTCGAGGGATTCCTGCCGCGCAAGGCCGGTGACCGGCGCCGCGCGCTCGACGCGCTCGCCGCCGAGCCGCGCACGATGGTGTTCTTCGAGGCGCCGTCGCGGCTGGCCGAGACGCTCGCCGCGATGGCGGCCTCGTTCGGCGACGATCGCCCCGCGGCGGTCTGCCGCGAGCTGACGAAGCTGCACGAGGAGGTCGTGCGTGACGGCCTCGGCGCCCTCGCCGCCTGGGCGGAGGGCGGCGTGCGCGGCGAGATCGTCGTTGTCGTCGGGGGAGCGGCGGCGCGAGCGGTGTCCGAGGGCGACGCCGTCGCGCAGGTGCTCGCACTCGTCGCCGGTGGGATGCGGCTGAAGGATGCCGCGGCCGAGGTCTCCGCGCAGACGGGTCTCGGCTCGCGCGACCTGTACCAGGCGGCGCTCGCCGCGCGCTGAGCGCGCCCTGACCGTGCCGGGCGGCGCGGGCGCCGCGTCGGTGTCAGCGGGCATCCGGCGCCGCGACACCGGGCAGGCGCCACACCGCGAAGGCCGTGGCGCCGAGGCGCACCCGCGTCGACCCGTCGTCCGCGAACGTCAGCTCGCCATCGCCGTAGAGCGGGCTCGCGGCCGGGGCGCCGATGACGAGCGGTGCGGGCATCCGGGCATCCATCGCACCCCGCGATGCGGCGACGAGGAGGCACTCGTCCGCGGCCTCCCGCACGAACACGACTCCTGCGTCGTCGACATGGAGCCACCGCAGGCCTCCCGAGGTGAGCACCGGATGCCGGCGCCGCAGCGCGATCAGTTCGCGATAGAGCGCGATGCGCTCGGCGACGGCGGGGTCGTCCGTGCGATCCCAGGGGATCGGGGTGCGGCTCATCTCGCCGTCGGCCGCTTCGAGACCGAACTCGTCGCCCGCGTAGATCACGGGGATCCCGGGAAGAGTCAGCGACAGCCCGACGGCGACCGGAATCGACCCCGGTGAGGCGTACGTCGCGAAGCGTGCGGTGTCGTGCGTGTCGAGCGCCGACATCGTGCCGCGCTGCACGCGCCAGGGGATCTGGCTCGTGAACCGCTCGTACTGCGCGACGAACTGGCGCGCGGTGTAGCGCGGCATCCCGGTCGGCAGGCCGAAGAACCACATGTCGTCGCTGAGTTCGCCGTCGTAGCCGTAGTGGGGGATGCGGCGCGGATCGGCGAGCCACGACCACACCCCGCGCGTGAACGCGGGGTAGGTCATCGCGCCGTGCCAGGCGTCGCCCTGGAGGTCGGTCGCGGCGTCGTTGGTCGACTCCGCGATGAGCAGCGTGTCGGGGGAGACGGCCTCCATCGTCGCGCGCAGCGTCTGGCGGACGCTCGCGTTCAGGTCTTCCGCGCCGAGGCGGCCGGTCATGTTCGCGACGTCGATCCGCCACCCGTCGATCGCGAACGGCGGGCGTAGCCACCGCCCGACGACCGAGTCGGGTCCGTCGATGAAGCGGCGCCGCAGCTCGTCGCTGTTCCAGTCGAACTTGGGGAGGGTCACGGCATCCAGCCACGTCACGTACTCGGTGTGCGGGGGGTTCAGGAAGTAGTAGAACTCGCCCTCGGGCGCGCCCGGGTTCGCGTAGGCCGCGCGGAACCACTCGTGCGCGACGCCCGAGTGATTCGTCGTGAGGTCGCCGATGACGCGGATGCCGCGGGCATGCGCCGCCTCGATGAGTCGGAGGTATGCACCATCGCCCCCGAGGACGGGGTCGACGGTGTCGAAGCTCGACGCGTCGTAGCGATGGTTCGACTCCGCCGGGAAGACGGGGGTGTGGTACAGCGCCGTGACGCCGAGATGCTCCAGGTGGCCGAGCCGCTCGGTCACCCCGTCGAGGTCGCCGCCGTAGAACTGGTGCCCGCGGCCCGGGAAGACGGGATCGAGCGGCTCGTCCCACGCGGCGGGGATCGCCCACGCGGGCGCCGGGCGCTCGTCGGCGGCCGTGGAACGGGCGAACCGGTCGGGGAAGATCTGGTACAGGATCGTGTCGTCGAGCCACGTCGGCGGAGGGTTCCCGGCGACGAGCGCGAAGTCCTGGGCATCCAGCGCGTCGATGTCGGACAGACCGCCCTGGCTCAGAACCTCGATGCGGCCGCCTTCGAGGACGAGGTGAAAGCGGTAGCCGTGGCGCGGGTTCGCGACGCGGATGACGCCCGTCCACCACTCCCAGCCGTCGGCCATGCCGTCGCGTCTCGCCTCGACCCACGACGACTCCCGGTCGGGGTTCGAACGAACGAGCACCCGGGCGACCGGCCCGTACCCCTCGGGCACCCGAAGGCGCACGGCGACGTCATCGCCCAGCCGCGGGGAGGGGTTCGAGACGTACAGCGGCGAGCCGTCGTGGTGCGGGCGGAGCGTCACCCCCGTGGGCGCTGCACCGCTCACTTCACCGAGCCGGCCGTGAGGCCGCCGACGATGAAGCGCTGCAGCGACAGGAACAGTGCCATCGGCAGGATCGCGGCGAGCACCGCGCCCGCGGCGAAGACGCTCCAGTTGCGCGCCGTCTCCTGCGAGACGAACTGGTAGAGCCCCACGGCGAGGGTCTGCTTGTCGGGATCGACGAGGATGATCGACGCGATCAGGAAGTCGTTCATCGTCGCGATGAACGACAGCAGGCCGATCACGGCGAGCACCGGCGCGACCAGGCGCAGGATGATCGTGAAGAAGATGCGCGCGTGCCCCGCGCCGTCGATCTTCGCGGCTTCGTCGATGGATGCCGGGACGGTGTTGAAGAACCCGTACATGAGGAACGTGTTCACGCCCAGCGCGCCGCCGAGATAGACCATGATCAGCCCGATCTGCGAGTTGAGCCCGAGCGCGGGGAAGATGTCGCCGATCGCCGACATCAGCAGGAAGATTGCGACGACCGCGAGCAGCTGCGGGAACATCTGCACGAGCAGCAGCGTCAGAAGGCCCACGCGGCGCCCGCGGAAGCGCATCCGGGAGAACGCGTACGCCGCGAGGGCGCAGAGCACGACGGTGAAGAAGGCGGTCGTCAGCCCGATGAAAATCGAGTTGACGAACCACGCACCGTAGGGGCGGAGCGGGTCCTGGAACAGCGCGATGTAGCTACCGATATCGAAGCTCGAGAACAGGTTGTTCGCGGTCAGGAGGGTGCCGCCGGGGTTGAGCGACGCCGACAGCACGTATACCAGCGGGAACGCCGAGAACACGAGCATCACGATGCCCACGAGGTGACGCCAGCCCGTCTCGCGGAACCAGCGGCCGAACGGGCGGCGGGGCTCCTTCGCGCCGGGGATGCCGGCGGTGCCGGCGGTTGCGCTGATGCCAGCCGCGCCGGCGGACACAGTCTCTGAGATCGTCATGTCAGTTCAGCTCCTCGAGGACCTTGGTCTGCCGGAAGCTCAGGTACGAGATGACGGCGACGAGCACGAAGATGATGATCGAGAAGGCGCTCGCGAGCCCGTAGTCGCGCTCTGCGCCGACAAAGGCGACCTTGTAGACCATCGAGATGAGGATGTCGCTCGCGCCGACGTTGATCGAGGCATCCGCGAAGCGCGGGCCGCCGCCGGTGAGCATGTAGATCAGGTTGAAGTTGTTGAAGTTGAACGCGAACGACGAGATCAGCAGGGGCGCGACCGAGACGAGCAGCAGCGGGAACTTGATGTAGCGGAAGATCTGCCACACGCCCGCCCCGTCGACACGGCCCGCCTCCTGGATGTCCTCGGGGATCGACTGGATGGCGCCCGTCGTCACGAGGAACATGTAGGGGAAGCCCAGCCACAGGTTCACGATGAGGATCGAGACCTTCGCAAGCCACGGATCCTGCAGCCACGGGATCGACGCGCCGCCCAGGATCGTCTGGTTGATGAAGCCGAAGTCCTGGTTGAACATGCCCTGCCAGACGAGCGCGGACAGGAACGCGGGGAACGCGTACGGCAGGATCATGATGACCCGGTAGTACTTCTTGCTCTTCATCCGCGGATCGTTGAACACGATCGCGAGGAACAAGCCGAGCGCGAAGGTCGTCGCGACCGACAGGATCGCGAACGCGAAGGTCCACAGGAGCACCGCGACGAACGGCCCGCGGATCGATTCGGTCGAGAACGCGCGCACGAAGTTGTCGCCGCCGACCCACACCTGCCAGCCCGTCGCGAGCGTCTGCCCGTCGGCGGATTCGAACGAGCCGTTGCCGTTGTCGCTGTAGACGATGCCGGTCGTCGTGTTCGTCATGGTGTCGGCCGCGGCATCCCATACGAGCGTTGAGATGTACTGGTAGGCGGTCGATCCGTCGCGGGTCTGCAGCGTGCCGTCGTTGAGGTCGTCCGAGACTGGGACCGCGAGGGCGGAGATCGCCTGCTGGTTGGCGACGAGCTGTGCGAAATCGAGGGTCGTGTAGCCAGCGAGGCCGGTGGCCTTGTCGCCCGAGAACTCGGCGTCGGCGGCGGGTTCGAGCGGGCGGTCGGTGCCGCCGATCTCGGCATCGCCGTCGGGGTTGGTCACGAGGAAGAAGAACTCGCCGTTCTGCTCGAGCACAGACACGGGGTAGGCGGGGGAGTCCTCCACGCGCTGCTGGTTCTGGATGAGGAGCGCGTTGACCGCGTCATCCTTCGTCGAGACGTGCCCGGAGCCATAGTTCGTGAACGCGATGTAGATGCAGTAGAGGACGACGAAGATCTGGAAGACGATGAGGAAGACAAGGCCCGGAGTCAGGTACTTCGCGGGGAGGAGTCCGGGCTTCAGGTACACATAGTTGATCGCGAGGACGCCGACGGCGACGATTCCGGCGACCAGGCCGCTGCCTCCGCGGACGAGCACGAGGATCGCGTAGATCGCCATCGCGTCGATGATGCCGAGGCACACGATCTTGACGAGCCAGACCTTCCAGCCGGCGCCCGCAGCTTCAGCCCAGGCTGCGGCGCGCTTCTGACGCCGTAGCGTCGCGCGATCTGGGGTGGTGGGGCGCTCTGCGTCGAGCGTAGGGCCGGTCATCGTCGACTCCTGTCTGCCTTCCTGAGTGTGAGCATAGGAGACGGGGCGGTGTCTTTCCAGACACCGCCCCGTCAGAGCAGCATCAGCCGAGCTTGCCCTGGATGGCCTCGGCCATCTTGATCCAGTCGGCGGCCGGGTCGGCGGAGCCCTTGATCAGAGCGGCCTCGGTCTTGCCCCAGTCATCCCACACCGAACCCATCTCGGGGATGCTCGGCATCGGCACGGCGTTCGCGCCGACGGTCGCGAAGCCCGCGACGATCGGGTCGGACTGCGCCGCCTCGAACGACTCGGTGAGCGCCGACGGACGCCCGCCCGCCTCGAACAGCGCCGTCTGCACATCGGCGGTGGCGATGTAGTTCACGAGGAACTCGTTCGCGATCAGCGCGTTGCTGCTCTTCGCGCTCAGGAAGAACGCCTGCACGCCGGCGAACGGCTGCGCGGCCTGGCCGCCCGCGCTCGGGATCGCGTCGACCGAGACGTCGATGCCGGCCGCCTGCGCGTCGGCGACGTTCCACGGACCGGTCAGGAAGTAGGGCGACTTGCCGGCGTTGAAGGCCTCCTTGGCGAGGTCGCCGGAGAGGTTGAGGTTCAGCACCTTGGTGCCCGTGTCGCCCTGCGAGGTCAGCCACGCGGCGAACTGCTGGCCCGCCGGGTCGCCGATCGTCAGCTGCGACGAGTCGTAGGAGCCGTCGGCGTTGCGAGCGAAGACGGAGTTTCCGAACGACGTCTGGAACGGGTACAGGTGGTACGGGTCGGATGCCTGCGGGTCAAGCCCCACGACGAACGGGTACTCGGTTCCCGCAGCGGCGCCCTTCGCGATCATCTCGTCGAAGGTCGCGGGGGTCGAGTCGGCGAGAGCCGTGTTCCGCAGGATCGCGATGTTCTCGATCGCGTACGGGAGGCCGTAGGTCTTGCCCTCGTAGCTGACCGCCTCGATGGCGACCTTTTCGAAGTCGCCGGCCTTGTCGCCGAGTTCGACGGGGGCGACGATGCCGTCCTTGACGAACGCGCCGATCCAGTCGTGACCGCCGATCGTGATGTCGGGGCCCTTGCCGGTCGGGACCTGGGCCGTGAACTCGTCGCGGATCTTGCCGTAGTCCTTGACGACGAGGTTGACCTTGACGCCCTTGTCGGCTTCGAACGCCTTCGCGACGTCCTCGAGGGCGCGTGCGCGGTCCGCGTCGACCCAGACCGTGAGCTCGCCACTGGCGGCGCCGCTCTCGGTCGGCGAGGTCGTGTTGCCGCTGCTGGAGCAGCCGGCGAGCGTCAGGATGCTCGCGGCGACGAGCAGGCCGACGGCGGCCATGCCCTTCTTGTTCACCTTCATCGGTGTGCCTTCCTTATTGGGGTGGGGAGGCGAAGCGCTGGCTCCGTCGCCGCCGGGGTATTCTCGCACCGCGTGTGCTCACGCCGTGCTGACAGTTTTATCATGCGCTCCCTTGGGCGAGTTTGGAGCGCTTTGTTATTCAACTGTGACCGGTCACAGGTTCGCAATGTGCATTCGACGCTGCGGCCGTCGGGCGGAGTAGAGTCGGCTCTCGTGGCATCCACCGACGGCACCCGAAAGCCGACCATCCGCGACGTCGCCGCCGTCGCCGGAGTCTCGCATGGCACCGTCTCGCGTGTCATCAACGGCGGACACTGGGTCTCGCCGGAGGCCCGCGAAGCCGTCGAGGACGCCATCCGTCAGACCGGATACACGGCCAATCACGCCGCCCGCAGCCTTGCCACCGGCCGGTCGGGCTCGCTCGCATTCCTACTGACCGAGTCGCAGCAGCTACTGTTCTCGGACCCCACGTTTGCGTTGCTTCTGCGCGGGGCGACCGAGGCGCTCGCAGAGCGGTCCATGACGCTCGTGCTGCTCATCGCCGACACCGCCGCCGAGCAACAGCGCGTCGAGCGCTATGTGCGCGCGGGGCACGTCGACGGAGTGCTGCTCGTGTCGTCGCACGCGTCCGACGCGCTTCTCGCGTCGCTCGTGGCGGCGGGCATCCCCACGGTCTGTTCGGGGATGCCGCAGGGCGAGGTCGGGGCTGTCCCGCATGTCGCGATCGACGAAGTGGATGCCGCGCGCGTCATGACCCGGTACCTCGTCGGTCGCGGCCACGAGCGCATCGCGGTCATCACCGGGCCGACCGATACGCCCGGTGGGAGGCTGCGCCTGCGCGGCTTCCGCGAGGAACTCGGCGACCGCTTCGACGAGCGTCTCGTCGAGGAGGGCAGCTACGAGCGCTCCGCCGGTGATGCCGCGATGACGCGTCTGCTCGATCGTGCCCCCGACATCGACGCCGTCTTCGCGGCGAGCGACGTGATGGCCGTCGGCGCGATCGAAGCCCTGCGACGCGCGGGCCGACGCGTGCCGGAGGATGTCGCCGTTGCCGGCTTCGACGACTCCGGACTCGCCGAGAACCTTCGCCCTCCGCTCACGACGATGCGCCAGCCGTGGCCCGAGATCAGCGCGACGATGGTCGACATGCTCGTCGACATCATCGCCGGAAACCCCCGCGAGTCGGTGCTCCTGCCCACCACGCTCGTCGAGCGCGAGAGCGCCTGACCCCGGCATCCGTCGGTCGCCGTCGCCCGCCCGCCCATCGTGCCCGCCCCGCCCCATGCGTGCTGCTTCACCCGTCGGCGCGGCCAGGCAGGGTTGCGCTTCGCTCCTGTCCGGACCGTTCATCCACTCTGTATTCGTCATTGAACTTCCCGTTCACACAGCCCGTGGCGCGCGCGTGCTCTTTGACGTGTGAACGGGAAGTTCAATGCGTTTGTGGGTGTGCGCGCGCGTGCGCTTGCGGCGATGGGCTCCGTGGCCGCGCGGAGAGAGCGCGCGGTGCAGTCGAAACGCCCGTGGTGTCGGGGGCGCGTGTGAACGGGAAGTTCAATGCGGTTCAGGGGACCGTCCCGGTGGTCGCGGGGAGCGCGCGTGGCGCAATCGACTCGCAGCGTTGGCGTGTGAACGGGAAGTTCAATGCCGTTTTCAGAAGGTCGAAAGGTTGAGGCCAGCGTGACGAGGGAGCGAGGAAAAGGCGGGGGATGCCGGTCGCGAACGCCGATGTCGGAGGGTGCCCGTACTGTCCTGGTATGGCAGAACCGATGCATCCTTTCGCGGTGATGGCGGAGCCCGCGCGGCGGCGGATCGTGGAGATCCTCGCGAGCGGCGAGCACACCGCCGGCGAACTTGCGGCTGCCGTCGGCGGCGAGTTCAGGATCAGCCGCACGGCGGTGTCGAAGCATCTGCGCATCCTCCGTGACGCGGGGTTCGTCGACGTCGTCGGCGACCTCCAGTGGCGGTGGTACTTCTTCACGGCGGAGGGGCTCGAGTTCCTCGAGACCGAGGTCGAAGAGCTCCGTGTGAAGATGCTCGGCGGATTCGGCAAAGACCCGTTCGGGCCGGGCCGCCGCGACCCCTACCGGCAGCCGCCGTTCGGCTTTCCCGTCGCGCGCAAGGGGCCCGGACGCGATCCGCGACCCGGCATGCGCGGCACGCAGACCGAGCATCCGATCGCGAGCGAGCCGGACTACGGGCTATATCCGGTGTGGCGTCCGCCCAACGGGCCTCCCGTGTCGGGGTAGCGCGCCGCGCGCCCAGGCTGGGGCGCCGGTGCCGCGCGCCCCCGCATCCGTCATACGGCCCGGCGGTCGTGCGCGCCCGGCCTAGAATCGTCGGGTGACATCCGGCGAGTCCTTCTACATCACGACCCCGATCTACTACCCGTCCGACCTTCCGCACATCGGACACGGGTACACGACGGTGGCCGTCGACACGCTCGCGCGCTGGCATCGCCAGGCGGGAGATGACACCTGGATGCTCACGGGCACCGACGAGCACGGCCAGAAGATGCTCCGCGCCGCCGCCGCCAACGGCGTGACGCCGCAGGAGTGGGTCGACAAGCTCGTCACTGAGTCGTGGTTCCCGCTGTTGCGCACGCTCGACGTCGCCAACGACGACTTCATCCGCACGACGCAGCCGCGCCACGAAGAACGCGTACAGCAGTTCGTGCAGGCGCTCTACGACCGCGGCTACATCTACGCGGGCGAGTACGAGGCGCTCTACTGCGTCGGCTGCGAAGAGTTCAAACCCGAGGCCGAGATCGTCGACGGCACGGGCGCGTTTGAGGGGCTCAAGGTCTGTGCGATCCACTCGAAGCCCCTTGAACTCCTGCAGGAGAAGAACTACTTCTTCAAGCTCAGCGAGTTTCAGGACCGCCTGCTCGAGCTCTACAAGACCGCGCCCGACTTCGTGCGCCCCGAGTCGGCGCGCAACGAAGTCGTCTCCTTCGTGCGTTCGGGCCTGAAAGACCTGTCGATCTCGCGGTCCGCGTTCGACTGGGGCATCACGGTGCCGTGGGACCCGTCGCACGTCATCTACGTGTGGGTCGACGCGCTCCTCAACTACGCGACAGCCGTCGGGTACGGCACAGACCCCGAGCAGTTCGCACGCCGCTGGCCCGCCTACCACGTCGTCGGCAAGGACATCCTGCGCTTCCACGCCGTCATCTGGCCCGCGATGCTGATGGCTGCGGGGCTCGACGTCCCTCGTGGTGTGTTCGCCCACGGCTGGCTGCTTGTCGGCGGCGAGAAGATGTCGAAGTCGAAGCTCACCGGTATCGCGCCGACCGAGATCACGGACGTGTTCGGGTCGGATGCCTACCGGTTCTACTTCCTGTCGGCGATCGCGTTCGGGCAGGATGGCTCGTTCTCGTGGGAGGACCTCTCGGCGCGCTATCACGCCGAGCTCGCCAACGGGTTCGGCAACCTCGCCTCGCGCACGACCGCGATGATCGAGAAGTACTTCGAGGGCATCGTGCCGCCGGCATCCGCCTACACGGACGGCGACCTCGCCATCCAGCGGACCGTCGCGGATGCCGCGGCGACGGCCGACGCGGCGATCGAACGATTCCGCCCCGACGAGGCGATCGCCGCGATCTGGACGATCGTCGATGCGCTCAACGGGTACATCACCGACAACGAGCCGTGGGCGCTCGCGAAGGACGACGCGCAGCGCGAACGCCTGGGCACCGTGCTGTACACGGCCGCAGAGGGACTCCGCGCGCTCGCGGTGCTGCTGAGTCCCGTCATGCCCGAATCGACCGAGAAGCTCTGGATCGCGCTCGGCCACGAGGGTCGCCTGCAAGACCAGCCGCTGCGGCGCGCCGGCGAGTGGGGTCAGCTCGTGCCCGGCACGAGCGTCAACGGCCTCGCGCCGCTGTTCCCCCGCGTCGAGCAGTGACCGATCCGTCGACCTACGTCCGCGTGCGCGAGAAGGGCTCTCGCGACGTGTCCTACCCGCCCGCGCCCGAGCCGCTCACCGTCCCGGTCTACGACAACCACTGCCACCTCGAGATCGAGGACGGCGAAGGGCTTCCGCCCGAGGAGCACCTGCGCCGCGCCCGCGAGGTCGGCGTCGCGGGGGTGGTGCAGGCGGGCGGCGACATCGAGTCGAGCCGCTGGTCGGCGTGGGCGGCGGCCGCGCACCCCGGCATCCTCGCTGCTGTCGCGATCCACCCGAACGAGGCGCCGCTATATGCCGAGCGGGGAATGCTCGCCGACGCGGTCGCGGTCATCGACGAGCTGGCCGCACAGCCGCGCGTGCGCGCGATCGGCGAGACGGGCCTCGACTTCTTCCGGACAGCCGACGACGGGCGGGCGGCGCAGTTCGAGAGCTTCGAGGCGCACATCGCGCTGGCGAAGAAGCACGCGATCGCGATGCAGATCCATGATCGCGATGCGCACGACGCCGTGCTCGAGACGCTCGAGCGGGTCGGTGCGCCCGAGCGCACGGTGTTCCACTGCTTCTCGGGCGACGAGGCGATGGCGCGTGTCGCGGCGGACCGCGGCTACTGGCTGAGCTTCGCGGGCAACGTCACGTTCAAGAACGCGCAGAACCTCCGCGATGCGCTCGCTGTGACTCCGCGGGAGCGGATCCTCGTCGAGACGGATGCCCCGTTCCTCACCCCGACGCCGCTGCGCGGCCGCCCCAACGCTCCGTACCTCGTGCCGCTGACCGTGCGATTCATCGCCGAGGAACTCGGGATGCCGCTGGACGAGCTCTGCGCGCAGATCGCGGCGAACACGCTCGAGGTGTACGGGGCGTTCGACGACTGACAGTGGCGCAGCGGCGCACGCACTCGTTCAGCGGGTCGTCGCGCCCCGCACGAGCTCGACCGGAAGCTCGACGGATGCAGACGGCGACTCCCCGGCATCCGCCGCGGCATCCAGGGCAGCGAACAGGATGTCGGGCGCCCGCTCGGGGTACAGGCGCACGTGGCTGATGCCGAGCCGCGCGGTGTTCTCGTCGTCGGTCGTGCACAGCGCGAGCAACTGCACGTCGCGCGGAACGATGACGCCGATCTCGTCGAGGTGGGCGAAGACCTCCGGCCCCTCTTCGCAGTAGGCGAAGAGGGCGTCGGCGCCCGCGTCGAGCAGGGCGTGGATGGCGCTCGTGAGCCTGCGGCGACCGGCATCCACCCGCGCGACGAGGGGCGTGCGGCCGTTCACGGCGCTCCACGCGAGGTACGCGCTCTCGCCGACCTGGTCGCGTGGGACTTCGCTTTCGTCGACGAGAAACCCGATCCGCTCGGCGCCGACGTCGACGAGATGGGCGAGCCCGAGGCGCACGGCGGCAGCGTACCCCGTGCGGATCGTCAGCCCGCCCGGCACCGTGAGGTCGTTCGCGACGACGCGGATGCCGAGGCCCGCCGCTTCGCGCAGGATCGCGCGATCGTCGGCGGGATCGGGGAAGTACAGTGCGTCGAGCTGCGCTCCGGAGAGGAGGTCGGGGCGCGAGTCGGGGACGACCGTGACGGTGAAGCCTCGCATCGCGCCGGCGCGGACGAGCGCGTCGAGTTGGCGCGCGCGTTGCAGCGCCCGGCGTCCGTCCTGCAACGAGCCCGCCGCCATGACGAATCCGACCGACATCGTGCGCCCGTGGCGGAGCGCCGCCGCGTACTTGTTCGGGGCGTACCCGAGCTCGGCGGCGATCGCCTTGATGCGCTCGCGCGTCTCTGGGCGCAGGTTCCCGCGATCGTTCAGCGCCTGGCTCGTGGCGGCCGTCGACACCCCCGCGCGCGTGGCGACGTCGCGGAGCGTCACGCGGTTCATGACGGTCAGCCCAGGTCGCGGAGGTCGTCGCGGCCGCGCCCCGCGGGGGCGTCGGCACTCGGCACAACGGTGCGAACGGCCTCGACCCAGGCCGGCCCCGATCCCGCGGCGGCGAGCGTGTGACCCTGCGCGATCAGTCCGTGTAGCAGCGCGCCCGAGAAGTGCCGCAGGGTGGCCTCGGTGTCGGCGTCCGCCCCCCGCGCGCGGGCGCGCTCGATCTCGCGCTCGAGCACGGTATGCACGTATTCGCGCAGGTCGACGACGGCGGGCGCGACCTCGTGGACGCGGCGGGCCATCGCGTGGCGCTGCGCCGCGGTCTGCACGATGAGGCGGGCCTCGTCGATCGTCGCGAACTCGTCGATCGGCGCGTGCACCCGGATCGTGTCGAGATCGAGCACCTCGACGCCGACGACGCCCCGCACGCCGGGGTCGACGTTTCGCGGCATCCCGAGGTCGATGACGAGCTGCGGGCGGTCGATGCCGCGCCGGGCCTCGGCGTGGTCTTCGGCCGTGAGAGCGTACGTGTCGGTCGTCGTGGTGCAGGTCACGATGACATCCGCCGCGGCGGCTTCGCCCGGGAACTCCGCCGCTGAGACGGGAACCAGGTTCTCGCGGCTGGCGAAGCGGCTTCGCCCCGAGCGCGAGTGCACGCGGATGTCGGTGGCGCCGACGGCGCGGAGGGCGGCCAGGGATGCCGCGGCGTACCGGCCGGTGCCGACGAGCAACACGCGCGCGTTTTCCCACGTGCCGACGCGCGAGGTCGCGAGTTCGACGGCGAGGCGCACCAGCGAGCGACCCGACTCGCCGAGCCGGGTCGAGTTCTTGACGGCGCGGGAGGTTTCGGTCGCACGCTGGAAGAGGTGCTCGAGCGGGGAGGTCGTCACGCCTTCGCGCCGCGCGGCTTCGAGCGCGCGGCGCACCTGCCCGGCGATTTCGTCTTCGCCGACGGCTACCGAGTCGAGCCCCGCGGCGACCGAGAACAGATGCTGCGCGACGCCGTTGCCGTGCGCGAAGTCGACCGTCTCGCGCACGTGTCGGAACGGCAGTTCGGTGAGGTCGGCGAGGCGCTCCATCGCGGCATCGAGCGCCGGGATCGGCGACGCATCGGGCGCGTCGGCGACGTCGAAGTAGGCCTCGAAGCGATTGCAGGTCGCCAGCACGACGGCCCCGCGGATCGCTTCGTGCGCGGCCGTCAGCTCGGCTGCGGCGGCATCGCCGACGACCGAGAGGCGCTCGAGGTCTTCGAGCGAGGTGGTGCGCTGATGAGCGGACAGGCAGACGAGCACGGGGCGGATACTCCTTAGGATCGTGAGTAGTATAACGATTAACTCCGCTCCACCAACGAAGGTCGCCCACTCGTGCCCGTCCTCCACGACACCCACCCGCTCATCGCCGACGGAACGTCGTCGTCACGGCTCGTTCGGGCCCTGCGCGGCGACCGGCCGGAGGTCACCCCGGTCTGGTTCATGCGCCAAGCGGGGCGGTCGCTCCCCGAGTACCGGGCACTTCGCCAGACCGGTGGGACGATGCTCGAGGCGTGCCTCGACCCGGCGATGGCGAGCGAGATCACGCTGCAGCCGGTGCGCCGGCACGGCGTGGATGCCGCCGTCTTCTTCAGCGACATCGTCGTTCCCCTGAAGCTCGCAGGCCTCGAGGTCGAGATCGCCGCGGGCCGCGGCCCGGTCTTCGCCGAGCCGGTGACCACCGCCGCGCAGATCGCCGAGCTCGTGCGCATCGACCCCGCCCTTGTCACCGAGCGCGGGGGAGAGGTCGCGGATGCCGTCGCCCGCACCGTCGCGATGCTCGCCGAGGAGTCCGAAGCCCGCGGCGAGGCGATCCCGCTGATCGGATTCGCGGGGGCGCCGTTCACCCTCGCGGCCTACATCGTCGAGGGCGGACCGTCGAAGGACCACCTCGGCGCGCGGAGCCTTGTGCACTCCGACCCCGCCGCGTGGCACGATCTGACGCACTGGCTCGCCGAGGTCACGGGACGCTTCCTCGCGCTGCAGGTGGAGGCCGGCGCGAGCGCGGGCCAGCTGTTCGACTCGTGGGCGGGCGCGGTCGCGCCGGCCGACTACCGCGAATCGGTGCTCCCGGCATCCGCCGCCGCGCTCGAGGCCGTACGGGCGATCGAGATTCCGGGCGGGGCGCGCGTGCCGCTCATCCACTTCGGCGTCGGCACGGGCGAAATCCTCGCCGACATGGCGACCCTCGACATCGACGCGCTCGGGGTCGACTACCGCGTGCCGCTCGATGTCGCGGCGCGCCGGATCGACGCAGACCTGACGCTGCAGGGAAACCTCGACCCCGCGCTCCTGTTCGCCCCCGCGGACGTGCGCGCCCGCGCCGTCAACGACGTGCTGACGGCGGGCCTCGCGGCGCGCGCGCACGTGTTCAACCTCGGCCACGGCGTCCCGAAAGACACCGATCCGGCCGTGCTCACTGACCTCGTGCGCCTCGTGCACGAGTGGAGGCCCGCGTGACGATGACGGATGCCGACGTCATCATCATCGTCGGCGGCGGCGTGGGCGGACTCGTCGTCGCCCACGACCTCGCGCGCGCGGGCCGGCGCGTCATCGTGTGCGAAGCGTCCGACCGCGTGGGCGGGCTCCTCCGCCGCGGCACGCTCGCAGGACTCGACCTCGACCTCGGCGCCGAGTCGTTCGCGACGCGCACGGATGCCGTCGCCGCGCTCGTCGCGGATGCGGGGCTCGGCCTCGACCTCGTCGAACCGCGCCCGGGAGGGGCTTTCCTCGCCGTCGCGACCGACGCGGGCGCCGTGCGGGCTCCGCTTCCGCGCCGCACGGTGCTGGGCATCCCGGCCGACCCGAGGGCAGCCGACATCGTCGCGCTGATCGGTGCCGACGCCGCGGCGCGGGCCGCGGAGGAGCCGTCGCTGTCGCCGTACACCCCGGATGCCGACGAGCCGTCGCTGTACGACCTCGTCGCCGAGCGGCTCGGCCCGGTCGTCGCGCACCGGCTCGTCAACACGCTGTGCCGGAGCGTCTACTCGCGCCCCGCGTCGGCGGCGCGGCTGTCGACGCTCCACCCGGGGCTGTGGCGCGCGTTCCTCGCGCACGGGTCGCTCGTCGTCGCGGCGGGCGAGGTCGCGCAGACGGCCCGCGCCGGGGCGTCCGTCGGCGGAATCTCGGGGGGCATGTGGCGCCTGCCCGAAGCCCTCGCGGACGCGGCCCGCCGCCACGGCGCACAGGTGCGCACGGGTGCCCCCGTCATTGCGATCGACGACGACGGCGACGCCCCACTCGTCGTCCGCACGTCGGAGGGCGCGCTCACGGCATCCCGCGTCGTCGTCGCGACGGGGCAGAGCGTCGCCGATCGCCTGCTCGGCGTGCCGCCGACACCGGCTACCCAGCCCGCGCCCCCCGACGGCCGCGTGCGCGTCGTCGCCGCCGCGATCGACCACGCGGGACTCGACGGCTACCCGGTGGGTTCCGGCGTCATCGTCGACCCCGCGCTCCCGACCGCCGCGAAGGCGCTCACGCACGTCACGGCGAAGTGGGAGTGGGCCGCTGCCGCCGCTCCCGCCGGGCGCCACCTCGTGCGGCTCTCGGCGCGCGCCGCCGATGGCGCGGGCCTCGCGACCTCCACCGACGTCGCGCGCGAGGTCGAGTTGCTGACGGGTGTCGCCGTCCGCCCCGAGCACGTCGTCGATCTCGTCGTGCAGGACTGGACGGATGCCGTCTCCACGCCCGCCGACGACGACTCAGGCCCCGCCCGCGCGGAGGCGATCACGCGCGCCGCGCGCCGCGGCATCCACCGCGCCGGTGCGGCCGTGGCCGGGACGGGCCTGGCATCGGTCATCCCGCACGCCCGCGCGCTCGCCGCGGACCTTCTCGCCGAGCTCGACGGCACCCCCGACCTCCATCCCATCCACCGCGCCACCGATTCGGCGGCGCATCCTGCAAGGAGCCTCGCATGACCGACGTCGTCCCTCTCGGCTACACCCTCTTCGCCGTCCTGGCGGGGCCGAGGCCCCGCGCGGCGGCTCCGGACGCGGCGGGCCTTGCCGAACTCGACGCGGCCGTCGCCGCACTCGCGGCCGAAGGCGTCGAGCTGCGCGGCATCTACGACGTCACCGGCATGCGCCACGAAGCCGACCTGATGCTCTGGCTGCACACGGTTCCGGGCACGCCGGAAGACCCCGCGACGCTGCAGCGGGCCCTGCGCACCCTCCGCCGGACGGCGCCGCTCGCGAGCTTCGACAACGTGTGGAGCGCGATGGGCGTGCACCGCGAAGCCGAGTTCAACAAGCGCCACATCCCCGGCTACCTCCGCGGCGAGCAAGCCCGCGACTGGCTGTGCCTCTACCCCTTCGTCCGCAGCTACGAGTGGTACATCCTGCCCGAGGAGGAGCGCTCCGCGATGCTCGCCCAGCACGGCCGTCGCGGCGCGAAGTTCACCGAGGTCGTCGCGAACACCGTCTCGACCTTCGCGCTCAGCGATTACGAGTGGCTCCTGCCGCTCGAGGCGGACGACCCGATCCACCTCGTCGACCTCATGCGCGACCTTCGGGCCACCGACGCCCGCCGGCACGTGCGCGAGGAGGTGCCGTTCTACACGGGCCGCCGCGTCCAGATCGCCGAGCTCGCGGAGGTGCTCGGCTGATGGCTGCCGAGAACATCGCGCAGTCCCGCGCCGCGTTCCGTCCGAAGCCGCCGCGCGCGAGCGGAGTGCCCGCGTGCGCACCCGGATGCCACGTGCCCGCCGCCACGCCGGCGTCGGCGTCGGGTGAGCCGTTCGCGAGCGGTCCCGCCGCGTACGACGCCGTGCTGCTGCTCGGCTTCGGCGGTCCCGAGGGTCAGGCCGATGTCATCCCGTTCCTCCAGAACGTGACGGCGGGCCGCGGCATCCCCGATGAGCGCCTCGAAGAGGTCGCGCACCACTACCGCCACTTCGGCGGGGTGTCGCCGATCAACGAGCACAACCGGGAGCTCAAGGCGGCGCTGGATGCCGAGCTCGCCGCCCGCGGGCTCGACCTGCCCGTGTACTGGGGCAACCGCAACTGGGAGCCGTACGTCTCCGACGCGCTCCTGGCCGGCTTCGACGACGGCCACCGCACGTTCCTCGCGCTCGCAACGAGCGCCTACTCGTCGTACTCGTCGTGCCGGCAGTACCGGGAAGACCTCGCCGACGCGCTCGAAGCGACGGCCCTGTCGGACCGGGTCGAGATCGACAAGGTGCGCCAGTTCTTCGATCACCCGGGCTTCGTCGCGCCGTTCGCCGAAGGACTCACCGATGCGCTCGCTCGCCTGCGCGCCGACGGGTTCACCGCCGACGAGATCGAGGTGCTGTTCTCGACCCATTCGATTCCCTATTCGGATGCCGACCGCTCGGGCCCGCGCGACGCCGGCTTCGGCCCCGGCGGTGCATACGTCGCCCAGCACATCGCCGTTGCCGAAAAGCTCATGGCCGCGACATCGGGTGACATCTCCTGGCAACTCGTGTTCCAGAGCCGGTCCGGCCCGCCGCAGGTGCCGTGGCTCGAACCCGACATCAACGACGCGCTCGCCGAGCTTCCCGCCGCGGGCCGCAAGGCGGTCGTGATCGTGCCGCTCGGGTTCGTCAGCGACCACATGGAAGTCCTGTGGGACCTCGACACCGAGGCGATGGAGACGGCGGGCGAGCTCGGCCTTACCGCCATCCGAACCCCGACGCCGGGCACGCACCCTGCGTACGTCGCGGGCCTCGTCGACCTCATCGAGGAGCGCCTGCGCGGCGATGCACCCGAGGACCGCCCGCACGAGACCGACCTCGGACCCTGGTACGACGTGTGCCGCCCCGGATGCTGCGAGAACAAGCGCCTCGGCATCCAGCCGGCCCTCGCGGGAGTCGTCGAGTGAGCGCTGCCGCACTCCGACTCGGGACGCGCGCGAGCCTGCTCGCGACGACCCAGTCCGGCCACGTCGCGAACGCGATCCGTGCCGCCACGGGCCGCGAGGTCGAACTCGTGCCGATCACGACGGCGGGCGATGTGCTGACCGGCCCGCTCGCGCAGCTCGGCGGCACGGGCGTGTTCGTCGCGGCGCTGCGCGAAGCCCTCCTGCGCGGGGAGTGCGACCTCGTCGTGCACTCGATGAAGGACCTGCCGACCGGCGCCGTCGAGGGGCTCTGCATCGGCGCGGTGCCCCCGCGCGCGCCGGTACGCGACGTGCTGTGCAGTCGGGGAGGCCTGACACTCGACGCGCTCCCGCACGGAGCCGTCGTCGGAAGCGGATCGCCGCGCCGCGTCGCGCAGCTGCTGCGGCGGCGGCCCGATCTCGACGTCCGCGGCATCCGCGGGAACGTCGACACGCGCCTGAGCAAAGTCGACGAAGGGGAGTACGACGGGGTCGTGCTCGCCGAGGCGGGGCTCACCCGCATCGACCGCACCGACCGCATCGCGGACCGCTTCGACGAGAGCGGGTGGCCGACCTCCGCCGGGCAGGGCGCGCTCGCCGTCGAGGTGCGCGAGGGAGACGCCGTCGCGGATGCCGTTGCGCCCATCACCGACGCGGATGCCGAGGTGACGGCCCTCCTCGAGCGAGCCGTGCTGCGGCGGCTCGAGGCCGGCTGCGCCGCGCCCGTCGGGATCACGGCTCGCGTGGGGGACGAGCCCGAGTCCGTCGCGCTGATCGCGGAGGTGTACTCGCTGGACGGGGCGCGCGCGGTGCGCGTCGAGCGGGCGTTCGCTCGAGACGCCGTCACGGACGAGCCTGCGCGGGATGCCGCGGCCGCAACTGTGGTCGCCGAGCTCCTCGACGGGGGTGCGGCCGACCTCGCCGACCTTGCGGGGAGCGGCCGATGACCGCCGGTGGCGCCTTGACGGGCACCCGCGTACTGATCCCGCGAGGGGGTGCGTGGGGCGACCGGGTTGCCGAGGGCGTCCGTCGCCGCGGCGGCGACCCCGTGATCGCCCCGCTCATCGCGTCCGCGCCGCCGCGCGACACCGACGCCCGCGACCGCGCCTTCGCCGCGCTCGCCGCGGGCGAATACGCGTGGCTGTTCGTCACGAGCGCGGCGAGCGTCGAGCAGCTCGTGGCGCAGGGCGTCACGATTCCCGCGCACAGCCGCATCGCGGCCGTCGGCCCCGCGACCGCCCGCGCCGTCGCCGCGGCGGGCGCCGAGGTCGCCTTCGTGCCGCTCGGCGAATCGTCGGCCGCGGCGATGGCCGCGCAGTGGTGCGACGGCCGGTCGCCCCAGGCGACGGGCCGCGCGCTCATCGTGCGCTCCGACCTGGCATCCGCCGTCATCAGCGACGAGCTGCAGCTGCGCGGCTTCGGCGTCGACGTCTGCATCGCGTATCGCACGGTCGGCGTCGACCTCGACCCCGCGGTCGTCGAGGCGCTGCGCAGTGGGACGATCGACGTCGTGCTGCTCACGTCGCTCAGCGTCGGGCGGGAGCTTCGCCGCCAGGCGGGCGCCCTCCCGGCATCCGTCCGGGTAGCCTCGATCGGGCCCGGCACGACGCGCGACGCCGAAGCGCTCGGGTTCACCGTCGCGCACACGGCCCGCACGCAGAGCGTCGACGCGCTCCTCGCCGAACTCGACGCGGCCGCGCCCGCCGTCGCCCCGCACGACCACTCGAGAGGCCTCCGATGACCGCCTTCCCCGCCCGGCGCCTGCGGCGTCTGCGCCAGAACCCGGCGCTACGGCGCCTGGTCGCCGAGACGCGGCTGCACCCCGCGCAGCTCATCCTGCCCGTCTTCGTGAAGGAGGGGATCGACGCCCCGCAGCCCATCGCGAGTATGCCGGGCGTCCTCCAGCACCCCCTCGAGGGCGTCGCCGATGTCGTCGCGCAGGCCGCCGCGGAGGGCCTCGGGGGCGTCATGCTCTTCGGCGTGCCCGCGACGCGCGATGCGGTCGGCAGCGGCGCGACCGACCCCGACGGCATTCTCAATCGTGCCATCGCGGTCGCCGCCCACGCCGCCGCCGGGCGGCTGACGGTGCAGGCGGACCTCTGCCTCGACGAGTTCACCGACCACGGTCACTGCGGCGTGCTCGCGCCAGACGGATCGGTCGACAACGACGCGACCCTCGAGATCTACGCCCGCATGGCGCTCACGCAGGCGGAGGCGGGCGCCGGCATCCTGGGGCTGTCCGGCATGATGGACGGCCAGGTCGCGGCGTGCCGGCAGGCGCTGGATGCCGCGGGCCGCAGCGACGTCGTGCTGCTCGCGTACTCCGCGAAGTACGCGTCGGCGTTCTACGGACCCTTCCGCGACGCCGTCGAATCGACCCTGCAGGGCGATCGTCGCACATACCAGCTCGAACCCGCGAACGGCCGTGAGGGCGTGCAAGAGGCGCTCGCCGACATCGACGAGGGCGCCGACATCGTGATGGTCAAGCCCGCCGGTCCCTATCTCGACGTGCTGGCCGAGGTCGCCGCCGTCTCGAGCGTGCCGGTGTGGGCGTACCAGGTGTCGGGGGAGTACGCGCTCATCGAGCACGCGGCCGCCGCGGGTGTCATCGACCGCGAGCGCGCGATCGGCGAGTCGCTGGTCGGCATCCGGCGGGCGGGCGCCGAGGCGATCCTGACCTACTGGGCGATCGAGGTCGCGGGCTGGCTGAACGACGGAAAGGCTCTCGCATGACCACCAACGACGAGCTGTTCGCGCGAGCGCAGGCGGTCATCCCCGGCGGCGTCGATTCGCCCGTGCGGGCGTACGGCTCGGTCGGCGGCACGCCTCGGTTCCTCGTCGAAGCGTCCGGTGCGTCCGTGACGGATGCCGAGGGCCGCCGCTACATCGACCTCGTCGCGAGCTGGGGGCCGGCCCTGCTCGGCCACGCGCACCCCGAGGTCGTCGCCGCCGTCACCGCGGCGGCCGCGCGCGGACTCTCGTTCGGCGCGCCGACGCCCGCCGAAGCGGAGCTGGTCGAACAGATCGTGCGCCGCGTCCCGGCCGTCGAGAAGGCGCGCCTCGTCTCGACGGGCACGGAGGCGACCATGACGGCGATCCGGCTCGCGCGCGGCGCGACCGGGCGCGACCTGCTCGTCAAGTTCGCGGGGCACTACCACGGGCACTCCGACGGGCTCCTCGCCGCCGCCGGCTCGGGCCTTGCGACGTACGCCCTGCCCGGATCGGCGGGAGTCCCCGAGGCGATCGCGGCGCAGACGCTCGTCGTGCCCTACAACGACCGTCCCGCGCTCGAGGCGGTGTTCGAGGCGCACCCGGGTCGCATCGCCGCTGTCATCACCGAGGCCGCGGCGGCCAACATGGGGGTCGTCGCCCCGGCATCCGGGTTCACGTCCTTCCTCGCGGACCTCTGTCGCCGCGAGGGCGCGTTGCTCATCAGCGACGAAGTGCTCACCGGCTTCCGCGCCGCCGCGGGCGGGTACGCGCAGGTGCTCACCGAGGCGGGGGAGGAGGTCACCCCCGACCTCGTAACCTTCGGCAAGGTCATCGGCGGCGGCCTTCCGGTCGCCGCCGTCGGCGGTCGCGCCGACATCCTGGACCTCCTCGCACCGACCGGTCCGGTGTACCAGGCGGGCACCCTCAGCGGAAACCCCGTCGCCGTCGCGGCGGGCCTGGCGACCCTGCGCCTCGCGGACGACGCGGTGTACGAGCGGCTCGCCACGGCATCCGAAGCCCTGTCCACCGCGGTCGGCGCGGCGCTCGATGAGGCAGGCGTCCCGCACGTCATCCAGCGGGCTGGCACGCTCTTCAGCGTCTTCTTCGGGGCCGAGGTCACCGGCGGCGTGCCCGACTACGCAGCCGCGCAGCGCCAGGATGCCGCCGCTTACGGCCGGTTCTTCCACGCGATGCTGGATGCCGGGGTGTCCCTCCCTCCGTCGGCCTTCGAGGCCTGGTTCGTGACCGCCGCGCACGACGACGACGTGATCGCCCGGATCGTGGAGGCGCTCCCGGCCGCAGCCCGCGCCGCGGCGCGTGTCGGCTAGGAGCGCGCTGAACCGCTACTGTGATGCGCGAACGTTCTCCCGACGAAAGTGCGAGTCACGATGACCGAGAAGGCCCCGCGCAAGGCTGCCGAGCCCGCCACGCCCGCTGAGGCGACCTGGAAGCCGACCGCCGAGGCGAAGGCGCAGTCGACCAAGCTGCGCATCATCGCGCTGATCCTCTGGGGCGTCGCGATCGCCCTCGAAGCCGTCGGGATTTTCTGGCTGCTGCGCCAGCGCACGGTCACCGGCGGCGACGGCGAGCTCGTCCGCAACCCCGACACCGGACTCCTGCAGGAGCAGGGGGCCGTCGCCGAGTTTCCGCAGTGGGCGTTCCTCGCCCTCATCGGGCTCCTCGTCGTCATCGCGGCGCTCAGCATCATCGGCTCGCTCCTGTGGAAGAAGGCGAACCGCCTCGACCCCGCGAAGAAGTCCGACACGTTCCGCTTCTTCGTGCAGAACCAGCTGGGCGCGATCATCGCGATCGTCGCGTTCCTTCCGCTCATCATCCTGATCTTCCTGAACAAGGACATGAGCAAGGGGCAGAAGGCCACGGCCGGCACGATTGGCATCATCCTCGCCGCCGCCGCGACCGTCATCGGCATCGACTTCAACCCGCCGTCGGTCGAGAAGTACACGGCCGACCAGTCGACCGTCATCCAGCTCCTCGGTGAGGACAGCGTCGTGTGGGTCGCCGGCGGATCGGTCTATCACGTCTGCGACCAGGTGTCCGACATCCAGACCGGCAGCGAGAAGCTCACCGGCACGACCGCCGAGGCCGTCGCGGCCGGCAAGACCCGCCTCACGCTGAAGTTCGCGTCCGAGCTGCGCACGTGTGGGCTGAACGTGCCCGAGAACGCTGACGAGATCGAGAGCGCACTGCGGGAGATCCAGAACGGCGGCACCGCGACCCTGCCGGCACCCGTGTGGGCGAACCCCGAGGACGCGCCGATCGAGATCCCCGACGCGGAGCCCGCCGAGGCGCCCGCGGGCTGACCCATGCCCGTGACGCTGCTCGGCGCGGCGGAGATCCGCGCGCTCGCCGCCGAACTCGACGTCACCCCGACGAAGAAGCTCGGCCAGAACTTCGTCGTCGACGCCAATACGGTGCGCAAGATCGTCACCGCGGCATCCGTTACGGAGTCCGACCGTGTCGTCGAGGTGGGGCCGGGTCTCGGGTCGCTGACCCTCGCGATCCTCGAGACGGGCGCGTCCGTCACGGCCGTCGAGATCGACCACCGCCTCGCCGCGCGCCTGCCTGCGACCGCCGCCGCGCACGGGGTTCCCGCGGGCGCGCTGACGGTGGTGGATGCCGATGCCTTGCGCATCACGGAACTTCCGGGCGACCCGACGGTGCTCGTCGCGAACCTGCCGTACAACGTGAGCGTGCCGGTGCTGCTGCATTTCATGGAGACCTTCCCGAGCCTGGAGCGCGGCGTCGTCATGGTGCAGGCCGAGGTGGGCGAGCGCCTCGCCGCGCCGCCCGGATCGAAGGTCTACGGTGCGCCGAGCGTGAAGGCGGCCTGGTACGGACCGTGGCGGGTCGCCGGCACGGTCTCGCGGCAGGTGTTCTGGCCGGTGCCGAACGTCGACAGCATCCTCGTGGGCTTCGCGCGCGACCCCGAGCCGCGCGGCGACGAGACCCTGCGGCGGGCCACGTTCCAGATCGTGGATGCCGCGTTCGGCCAGCGCCGCAAAATGCTCAGGCAGGCGCTCTCTCCCGTGCTCGGCGGGTCCGCGGCATCCGCCTCGGCCGTCCTCGAGCGCGCGGGGGTCGACGCGACCGCGCGCGGAGAGCAGCTCACGATCGACGATTTCGTCGCGATCGCCCGCGCGTCGGCCGCGGTCGATAGCCTGGACGGATGACCGAAGAGCGCTTCCCTCCTCCGCGCGGCGGGGACCTCCACCGCCCGTACACCGCCGCCGAGGACCGGTACGTCGGGGCGGACTTCCGCCAGGTGGGCGCGAGCGGCCTGTACCTCCCGCCGATCTCGCTGGGCCTGTGGTGGAACTTCGGCGACAACATCCCGTTCGAGCGCCAGCGCGCGCTCCTGCGGCACGCGTTCGACCGCGGCATCACGCACTTCGACCTCGCGAACAACTACGGCCCGCCCTACGGCACCGCCGAGACGAATTTCGGGCGCATGATGCGCGAGGACCTGCGCCCCTACCGCGACGAGCTGATCATCTCGTCGAAGGCCGGCTGGGACATGTGGCCCGGCCCGTACGGCACGCTGGGGTCGCGCAAGTACCTCATCGCGAGCGCCGAGCAGTCGCTGGCGCGGATGAGCATCGACTACGTCGACATCTTCTACTCGCACCGCTTCGACCCGGTGACGCCGCTCGACGAGACGATCGGCGCCCTCGACACGCTCGTGCGGCAGGGCAAGGCGCTGTACGTCGGCATCTCGTCGTACTCCGCCGAGCGCACCGCGGAGGCGAAGGCGATCGCGCGCTCCCTCGGCACGCCGCTCGTCATCCACCAGCCGGCGTATTCGATCCTCAACCGCTGGGTCGAGGACGGGCTCACCGGCGTGCTCCGCGAGGAGGGCATGGGCGCGATCGCCTTCACCCCGCTCGCGCAGGGCCTGCTGACGTCCAAGTACTTGGGTGACGGCACCGCCGACCGCGCACAGCAGCGCTCATCGCTGCCGGGAAGGCGTCTCAGCGACGGAGCGCTCGCCGCGCTTCGGAGCCTCGATGTCATCGCGAAGGAGCGCGGCCAGACCCTCGCACAGCTCGCGATCCAGTGGGTGCTGCGCGACCCCGTGGTCACCTCGGCGCTCATCGGCGCCTCGCGCCCCGAGCAGCTCGACGAGAACCTCGGTGCCCTCGACGGACCCGCGTTCACGACCGAGGAGCTCGAACAGATCGACGCCGTCGCCGATGCGATCGACGTCGACCTCTGGGCGGAGTCGGCGAGCGCGTGAGCCTGGCAGACGCGACCTCGGGCCGGGTGCACGCGCGGGCACCCGGAAAGATCAACGTCTTCTTCGAGGTCGGCGAGGTGCAGCCCGACGGGTACCACGACGTCGCATCGGTCTTCCAAGCGGTCTCGCTCTACGAGGACGTCTGGGCGAGCATCGACGACCGCTTCAGCGCGACCGTCGAGGGCGCGGACGGCATCGACGTGTCGGGCGTTCCGCTCGACGACACGAACCTCGCGGTCCGCGCCGCGCGACTGATCGCGCGCGAGATCGGATACGAGGGCGGCATCCGGCTGCACATCCGCAAGGGCGTGCCGGTCGCCGGCGGAATGGGCGGGGGATCGGCGGATGCCGCGGCCACGCTCGTCGCCGTCAACGAGCTGCTTGACGGCCGGCTCACGACCCTCGAGCTGCAGGAGATCGGCGCAGAGCTCGGCGCCGATGTCCCCTTCGCGGTGCTCGGCGGCACGGCGATCGGCACCGGGCGCGGCGACGAACTCACCCCCGCGCTCGCGCGGGGACGTTTCGAGTGGGTGATGTGCCTGCACTCCGGCGGCCTGTCGACGCCCGCGGTCTACGCCGAGCTCGACCGCGAGCGCGCGGAGGTCGACATCCGCCCGGTCGCCGTTCCGCCCGCCGTCGATCCCGCGGTGTTGCAGGCGCTGCGCGCGGGGGATGCGGGGGACCTCGCGAATGTCATCCGCAATGACCTGCAGCGCCCCGCGTGCACCCTGGTTCCCGAGCTCGATCAGGTCATGTTCGACGGTGACGCGCACGGTGCCTGGGCTGCCTTCGTCTCGGGCTCCGGCCCGACGGTCGTCTTTCTCGCCGAGGATGCCGACGAGGCCGAAGACCTCGCCGAGCGGCTCTCGCACTCGGGCTATACGGCCCTGCGCGCACACGGCCCCGTGCCCGGCGCGCGGATCCTCCCCTGACGGCGCCCGATCAGTTCCAGCGCGGATCGTCGGGGTCGGGCGAATCGGTGCCGTCGGCATCCGTCATGATGCGTGCCGCTCCGATCCACGCGGCGAGCTCGTCGCCGGTGAACAGATGCGCCGCGGGCGGGCCCAGCAGAGCCGGGCGTTGCGCGATCGCGAGCGGGCGGTTGCTCGCGAACACGAGGACGTTCCCGAGCGGTCCTTCCTCGTCATCCGGGTCGAAATCGAGCGTGACCGCGACGTGCTCGAACACCGAGCGCAGCGTCGCGGCCTGGCGCCGCGAGTACTCGAACGGATGCCCGTCGAGCAGGTTCACGGCGACGACGCCGCCCGGCGTCGCGCGGTCGGTGATGCGGGCGTAAAACTCCCGGCTCGCGACGCGGTGACGGATGACGGCGGCATCCCACAGGTCGACGACGGTGAACTGGGCGCCCGTCCACAGGGTGGCCTCGCGAGAGTCGGCGACGTCGCGGGCATCCCCGAAGACCGCCCGCACGTCGGCGTGAGGCGGCAACGGCAGCGCCGCGAGCACGGCGGCGTAGAGCTCGGGCTCGAACTCCACGACGAGCTGCCGCGAGCCGGGGCGAGTGGCCTCGACGTAGCGCGGCAGGGTGAGCGCCCCGGCGCCCAGGTGCACCGCGAACAGCGGAGCGCCCGCGGGTGCCGCCGCGTCGATCGCGCGCGCGATGCGGCGCGCGTAGGAGTAGACGAGGGCCGTGGGATCGCTCGCCGAGACGATCGACTGGGGCACGCCGTCGACGCGGAGCTCGTACCGGCCGGGGCGCAGTCGCGACCTCAGCAGGACGGCTTCGCGGTCCCCGAGCATGAGCGAGAACACGCGGCGACGGATCGGCACCGATCCAGCCTAGGTGCGCGCGGCCCCCGGCATCCGCTCGCGTAGCCTGGAACGGACATGGCACACCTTCTCGGCGGCGAAGCGCTGCACCTCGAGTTCCCCACCAAGGTCGTCTTCGACGCCGTCTCGCTCGGCGTCGACGAGGGCGACCGCATCGGCATCGTCGGCCGCAACGGCGACGGCAAGTCGAGTCTGCTCGCGATGCTCGCGGGCCGCCTCGAGCCCGACAGCGGGCGGGTGACCGTGCGCGGCGGGGTGACGGTCGGGGTGCTCGACCAGGGCGACGTCCTCGACGACGACGACACGGTCGGGCACGCGGTCGTGGGCGATGCCGCCGAGCACGAGTGGGCGGGGGATGCCCGGGTGCGCGACGTGATCGCGGGGCTCGTCGCGGATCTGCCGTGGGATGCCGCGCTCGGCACCCTTTCGGGCGGCCAGCGGCGGCGGGTCGCGCTCGCGCGCCTGCTCGTCGGCGAGTGGGACGTGCTGGCCCTCGACGAGCCGACCAACCACCTCGACGTCGAAGCGATCGCGTGGCTCGCGTCGCACCTGAAGACCCGGTGGGCGAAGAATGCGGGCGCTCTGCTGGTCGTGACGCACGACCGGTGGTTCCTCGACGAGGTCTGCACGACGACGTGGGAGGTGCACGACCGCATCGTCGAGCCGTTCGAGGGCGGCTACGCGGCGTACATCCTGCAGCGCGTCGAGCGCGACCGACAGGCCGCCGTCATCGAGCAGCGGCGGCAGAATCTCGCCCGCAAGGAGCTCGCCTGGCTGCGCCGCGGCGCGCCGGCGCGCACGAGCAAGCCGAAGTTCCGCATCGACGCGGCGAACGTCCTGATCGAGGACGTGCCCGAGATCCGCGACAAGGTGCAGTTGCAGTCCCTCGCCGTCTCTCGCCTCGGCAAGGACGTCGTCGACCTGCTGGATGCCGGGGTCTCCTACGACGGCCGCGAGATCCTGCGTGACGTCGAGTGGCGCATCGCGCCGGGGGAGCGCACCGGCATCCTCGGCGTCAACGGCGCGGGGAAGTCGACTCTGCTGGGGCTCGTGGCGGGAACGGTCGAGCCGACGAGCGGGCGCGTCAAGCGCGGCACGACCGTCAAAGTCGCGACCCTCACGCAGCGCATGGACGAGCTCGACGAGCATCTGAACGACCCCGTGCGGGTCGTGATCTCGCGTCTGCGCACGAGCTACACGATCGGCGCGGGGTCGAAGGCGACCGAGCTCACCCCCGGGCAGCTGCTCGAGCGGATGGGGTTCAGCTCGGCGCAGCTGTCGACGCCGGTGAAGGACCTCTCCGGCGGTCAGCAGCGCCGGCTGCAGCTGCTGCTGATCCTGCTCGACCAGCCGAACGTGCTGATCCTCGACGAACCGACGAACGACCTCGACACCGACATGCTTGCCGCGATCGAGGACCTGCTCGACTCGTGGGCCGGGACGCTCCTGGTCGTCAGCCACGACCGGTACTTCCTCGAGCGCGTCACCGACCAGCAGTACGCCGTGCTGGGCGGGCGCCTGCGGCACCTGCCGGGTGGGATCGACGAGTACCTGCGGCTGCGCTCTCGTGAACAGGCCGGCGGCGGTGCGCAGGCGTCCACGGCGTCCGCGGGTTCTGCGCCGACCACACCGGCTCTCGCGGGGGCGGACCTGCGTGCCGCGCAGAAGGAGCTCACGGCGGCCGAGCGCCGCATCGAGAAGCTGACCTCCCAGGCAGATGCCGCCCGCGCGGCGCTCGCCGACCACGACCAGTCCGACTACGTCGGCCTCGGCGAGCGCATGAAGGCGATCGGCGAACTGGATGCGGAGATCGCGGCCCTCGAGGAGCGGTGGTTCGCCCTCACCGAGCTGCTGGGTTGACGGCATCCGCTCTCAGAGCGGCCGCCGATCCGGCGCTCAGCGCCCGAAGAGGCTCGCGAGGAATCCGCGCGCGGGCGCAGCGTCGTCGTGCCCGGCGCAGCGGTCGGCGCGCGGCACGCCGGCGAGGGCCTGCTCGACGTGCTGACCGCAGCCGGTCCAGGTGGCTTTGCCGCAGGTACGGCAGGTGATCTTCTGGCACATCGTGATCTCCTTGCGGGTCGGGGGGTGGGTCAGGCGAGCGAGAGGAAGAGCTTCTCGACGTCGTCGGGGGTCAAGCCCTCGGCATCCGCTGAGCCCTCCGGGTCGACCATGCAGTCCCGCATGGCGGTCGAGATGATCGCGAAGCCGGCCCGGTCGAGTGCGCTCGTGACGGCTGCGAGCTGCGTCACGACGTCGCGACACGAGCCGCCGCCCTCGACCGCGGCGACCACCGCCGCGAGCTGGCCCTGCGCGCGACGCAGTCGGTTGAGGATCTTCTTCTGCGTCGCGGCACGTTCGGTGTCGGTTCCGGTGAGGATCATGCGGGTACTCCTTCGGTGATCAGGATGTCGTCGGCCTTCGCGCCGAACCACTGGCGCAGCGTCTGTACTCCGCCCGAGAGCGAGGTCGCGTCGATGCCGTGCCCGACGAGGATGCGGTAGGCGATGTTCGAGCGCACGCCTGCCGCGCACATCGCCCGCACCGGGCGTCCTGCGGCGGCGAGTCGCACCTCGTCGATGCGCGGGCGAAGTTCGGTGTGCGGGATGTTGAGCGCCCCGGGCAGGTGTCCGGAGGCGAACTCGTCCGGGCGCCGCACATCGAGGACGAGGGCGTCCGCCTCATCAGTCGCGGCATCGGCGTACCACAGCCGCAGCCGGTCGCCCAGGACGTTCTCGCCGACCATCCCCAGCAGGTTGATGGCGTCCTTCGCCTGCCCGTACGGCGGCGCGTACGCGAGATCCAGGTCGATCAGGTCGGGTGCGCGCAGTCTCGCGCGCATCGCCGTGGCGAGCACGTCGATCCGCTTATCGACGCCGTCGTGGCCGGCCGCCTGCGCGCCGAGAATCGCGCCGTCGTCACCGAGATGCGCCACGAGATGCAGCGGCGCCGCGCCCGGGAAGTATCCCGCGTGCTGGTTCGGGTGCAGATGCAGCGTGCGGTAGGGAACGCCCGCGGCATCCAGGTCGTCGCGGTTCGCCCCGACCGAGGCGACTGTCAGCTCGCCGATCCGCACGATCGCGGTGCCAAGAGCGGCAGGGACAGGACGGGCGTGGGCGAGGGCGAAGATATCGTCCGCGATGAGTCTTCCCGCACGGTTCGCAGGTCCCGCGAGCGCGACCGGGCGCCGGATGCCGAGGACCGCGTCGACGGAGAGCGTCGCGTCGCCCGCGGCCCAGACCCTGTCCGCCGAGGTGCGACCGCGCTCGTCGACGATGATCGCGCCGCGCTCGGTGGCGATGCCCGCCGCCGCGACGAACGCGGTGTCGGGTCGCACGCCGACCGACAGCACGACGATGTCGGCATCGAGTGTGCTGCCGTCGCCGAGTTCGACCCGCGCAGCATCGACGTCGTCGCGAATGGCGAGGGCGGCGACGCCCGTGTGCACGTGCACGCCCAGCCGATCGAGTTCCTCGGTCGCGACCTGCGCGAGTTCTCGTTCGATGCGGGGGAGGATGTGCGGCGCGAGCTCGACGATGTCGACGTCGAGCCCCCGGTGACGCAGCGACTCGGCTGCTTCGATGCCGATGTAGCCCGCGCCGAGCACGATGGCGCGCCGCGCACCTTCGTCGACGCGTGAGCGCAGATTGACGGCATCTGCGACGGTGCGAAGCGTGCGCACGCGCGGCGAGTCGATCCCGGGAATGGACGGCCGGAGCGCGGAGGCGCCAGGGGCGAGCACGAGCGCGTCGTAGTCGAGCGACAAGGTGCCCGCGGGCGTGCGGACCGCGAGCGAGCGGGCGCTCGTGTCGAGCGCCGTCACCTCGTGCTCCGTGCGCACGTCGAGCGCGAGTGACGCGGCGAGCGACGCGGGCGTCTGCAGGATCAGCTCGTCCGCGGTCTCGATCTCGCCGCTGACGTGGTACGGCAGTCCGCAGTTCGCGAACGACACCTCGGTGCCCCGCTCGAGAACGATGATCTCCGCGCTCTCGCTGTGCCGGCGGGCGCGCGCCGCGGCGCTCATCCCTGCGGCGACTCCGCCGACCACGACGATCCTCATCTTCCGACCTCCTGCGCGTTCGCGTATACCCCTCGGGGTATTACAGAATGTACCCCCGGGGGTATCCGTGCGCAAATCGAGTACGCCGAGAATCGCCCGAGGGCAGGCGACCGGCCGAGCGCAGGGCGCCGAAGGGAGGCCGGGTCAGGCGTCGAAGCCGAGGCTGAGCTTGCGCAGCAGCCCCGCGAGGCGCTCGCGGTCAGCGCGCGGCAGGATGCCGAGGAGCACCGCCTCGGCGTCGACGAGGCGCGTGATCGCGGCATCCACCCGGGTCTTGCCGTCGTCGGTGATGGTCACGAGCACGCTCCGGCCGTCGGCGGGGTCGGCTTCGCGGCGCACGAGCCGCCGGCCGACGAGTCGGTCGATGCGGTTGGTCATGGTGCCGCTCGAGACGAGCGTCTGCTGCAGCAACTGCTTGGGGCTCAGCTGATACGGCTCGCCCGCGCGACGGAGCGCCGAGAGCACATCCCACTCCCACGGCTCGAGGTCGCTGCGGCGGAATGCCTCGCGGCGCGCCCGGTCGAGGTGACGCGAGAGTCGGTCCACGCGCGAGAGCACCTCGAGCGGGGAGAAGTCGAGGTCGGGGCGCTGGCTCACCCACGCCTCGACGATGCGATCGACTTCGTCGTGCTCGGGGGCCATGACTCCATTATCGCGTCGCGCGTGTCTACCGCCCGGTATCGTTTCCGGTATGGCACGCGCGACCGACTCCGAGGGTGCGCGCGCCGTCGAGACGCTCGGCTTGGCCGTGCGCGATGCCCGGCGCCGCCTCGACCTGAGCGTGCAGGGCCTCGCCGAGAAGGCGGGCGTGAGCTTCGGGCTCATCAGCGAGCTCGAGCGCGGGCTCGGCAATCCGTCGCTGCAGTCGATCCAGCGCATCGCCGCGGCGCTCGGGGTTCCGGCGGGGCAACTCCTCGAAGAGCCGAGGGGCGAGCTGACGGTCGTGCGCGTAGACACGAGGCACCGGATGCCGCCGCTCGCCGACGAGCCCGCCGACGCGAGCTCGGTGCGCGAGCTGCTCACTCCGCGCGGCGAATCGATGCTGCAGCTCATCCGCTCGACCCTGCCACCGGGCTTCAGCAACGAACAGCGCCCGTTCCGGCACATCGGCACCGAGACGGTGACGGTCGAAAGCGGTGCGCTGCTCGTCGTCCAGGGCGATCGGCGGGTCGAACTGCGCGCCGGCGACACCGTGACCTACGGCTGCTCGACCGCCCACTGGTGGGCGAACGCGCACGACGACGTGACGGTCGTGCTCGGCGCGGTCACTCCGTTCGAGCGCTGACGCGTTCGCGCAGGTCAGCGGCCCGGAGCGTCACCAGGCGCGTGAGCTCCGTCAGGGGATCGTCGTGGTCGTCCACCCGCAGATCGACTCGAATGTCTCCACCCGCGTCGAGGTCGCCGACGAGCACCGCGGCGCTCTGACGGCCGCGGGCGTCGCCGCCGGCCGTTTCGCCGGCGCGCAGCACCTCGACGAGGTGGTGGGCGAACGCTGCGGCGGGCGCGTCGTCGCTCGGGCGCGGCGACTTGACCCGGTCCGCCATCCGTGCCAGGACGTCGGAGCCGGTGAGGAGATTCCCGACGACGATCGCGTCTGCGAGCACCCGGTGCCCCGCCCACGCGCTGACCTCGTCGCCCGTGCGGGCTGCTCCGGCTCCGGATGCCGGCAGCAACGCGACCTGACGAAGGGATGCCTGGGCATCCCATTCCGGCACGCGCGCCACGGCGGCCTCCGCCGTCTCGCCCGAGGCGAGCGCATCGAGCAGGAGCGCGCGCAGCGCCCGGTTTGTCCACGCCTGACTGGCCACCGCCCCCACGCCCGGCCGCAGCGCGGGCACGGCGTTGCCCGCGGCGAGCGATTTGCTCGCGACGGCGACACCGATGAGGCCGGACGGGATGTCGCGGGCCAGGACGGTGAAAGTCATGCGCTTCCTCTCGATGCTGGGGCGGGTGGCGGGGCGGATGCCGGTGAGCGCGCCGCGCCGCCGATTATGAAGATCGTGTTTCGGTTGGGCGGAACGCTTGTCCTCGATCCTATGGTGACACATACTGATCGAATCATCACCAAAATGATGATGCCCGCACCGTAGCCAGCACACTAGCCCGCACCATAGATTGGCCCACCATGAACAAGCGCATCACCTTCGGCGCGGCGGCGCTCGTCGCCGCGCTCGCCCTTGCCGGATGTTCCGCCGGTGAAGGCGTCGACCTCGGCGACGCGACCGGCGACGCCGGCGCCGGCGTCCTCGTCGCCGCCATCGGCGGCGAGCCCGACCAGCTCGACCCGCAGAAGACGAGCTCGTACTTCTCCTTCGAGGTGCTCGAGAACGTCTTCGACACGCTCGTCGAGCCCGACGAGAACCTCGAGATGCAGCCCGCGCTCGCCGAGAGCTGGGAGGTCAGCGACGACCAGCTCACCTGGACCTTCCACCTGCGTTCGGGTGTCACCTTCCACGACGGATCGGACTTCACGAGCGAGGACGTCGTCTACTCGTACCGCCGCATCATCGACGAAGAGCTCTCCAACGCTTGGAAGTTCTCCGCCATCACCGACATCGCGGCACCCGATGACGACACGGTCGTCATCACGGTCGCCCAGCCCTCGCCGAACCTGCTGTCGAACCTCGGCGGCTTCAAGGGCATGGCGATCGTCGAGAAGGCCAACGTCGAGTCGGGCGACATCACGACCGCGCCCGTCGGCACGGGACCGTTCTCGGTCAGCGAGTACGCCTCGGGCGACCACATCACGCTGAAGGCCAACCCCGACTACTGGGGCGGCGCGCCGAAGCTTGCGGGCGTCGAATACAAGTTCATCTCCGAGTCGGCGACGGCGCTCGCCGCGCTCAAGGCCGGTGACATCGACTGGACCGATGTCGTGCCGACCCAGCAGGTCGAGACTCTGTCTTCGGATGACACCGTCTCGCTCGGTGTGACCCCCTCGAGTGACTACTGGTACCTCGCGCTCAACGAGAAGAAGGCCCCGTGGAACGACGTGCGCGTCCGTCAGGCGATCGCCTACGCGATCGACCGCGACGCGATCGTCCAGGCGGTCAGCTACGGGACGGCAGCGCAGAACCAGCTCGCCATCCCGGAGCAGAGCTTCTGGTACACGAAGTACGACACCTACTCGACCGACCTCGACAAGGCGAAGTCGCTCCTGGCAGAGGCTGGCGTCACCGGCGGCACGATCGACATGCTCGCGACGAGCGACTACCCCGAGACGGTGACGGCGGCGCAGATCATCGCGGCGAACCTCGAGCCGCTCGGCATCACGGTGAACATCCGCCAGCCTGACTTCTCGACGTGGCTCGACGAGCAGAACAGCGGCAACTTCGACATGCTGATGATGGGATGGCTCGGGAACATCGACCCCGATGACTTCTACTACTCGCAGCACCACACCGACGGCGGATCGAACGCGCAGGGCTACTCCAACGCCGAGGTCGACAAGCTGCTGGATGCGGGACGCATCGAAACCGACAAGGATGCCCGGAAGGATCTGTACGCGCAGGCGGCGACCATCATCGCCGACGAGGCGAGCTACATCTACCTGTACAACCCGTCGGTCATCCAGGTGTGGTCGCCGAAGGTCACCGGGTACGAGACGCGTGCCGACCGGGCGATCCGGTTCCGCGACGCGGGGCTCAGCGACTGAGTCGCTCCCGCTGAGAACATGACGACGAGCCGAGGAGAGGAGGTTCCGTGAAGCTTCAGCCCACCCGAGTGCTGCGCTTTCTCGGAGTACGCCTGCTCTCCTCGGCCGTCGTCCTGTTCGGGGTGCTCGTGGTCGTGTTCGCCCTCGTGCACCTCGTTCCGGGTGACCCCGTGCGCCTCGCGCTCGGCACTCGTTACACGGAAGAGGCCTACCAGGCGCTGCGCGCGGCGTCGGGCCTTGACCGGCCGCTCATCGAGCAGTTCTTCTCGTACATCGGGGGAGCGCTCACGGGCGATCTCGGAGTCAGCTTCCGCAACGGTCAGCCCGTCACGACGACCCTGTTGCAGCGCCTGCCGGCGACGGTCTCGCTCGCCGTCGTGGGGCTCGTGATCGCCCTGGTGATCTCGATCCCCGCGGGAGTGTGGTCGGCGCTGCACGAGGGCAAGGTGAGCGATGTGATCGTCCGCTTGACGAGCCAGTTCGGCGTCTCGATCCCCGACTTCTGGCTCGGGATGTTGCTCATCTCGCTGTTCTCCGTGACGCTCGGGCTACTGCCCGCGAGCGGGTACGCACCGCTCACCGAAGACCCCGCGAAGTGGGCGCGGCAGGTGGTCCTGCCCGGCCTCACGGTGGGGCTCGTCGCGGGTGCGATCATGACCCGCTACATCCGCGCGGCCGTCATCGACGTGGCATCCGCGGGCTATGTCCGCACCGCGCTGTCAAAGGGCCTTCCCCCGCGCATCGTCACGTCGCGCCACATCGTGCGCGGCGCGCTCGTCCCTGTGCTGACGATCGCCGGCATCCAGCTCGCGACGATCCTCGGCGGTGTCGTCGTGGTCGAGGTCGTCTTCGCGTGGCCCGGGCTCGGGCGGCTCGTCTACGAAGCCGTCGCCGCCCGCGACTACCCGCTCATCCAGGGCGCCGTGCTTCTCGTCGCGGTCATGTTCATCGTCGTGAACCTGATCGTGGATGTCCTCTACGCCGTCGCCGACCCGAGGATTCGGGTGTCATGAGCCTCGCCGCCCCCTCCACCGCAGCCCTGCCGCAGCCGAGCGGCCGGCTCTCGACGTGGCGCCTGTTGCTGTCCAATCCCGTCACGGTGATCAGCGGCTCGGTTCTCGTCGTGATCGTGCTCGTCTCGGTGCTCGCGCCCTGGATCGTGCCCTACGGCGTGAACGAGATCGACGTCACCCGCGCCCTGCAGGGGCCGAGCGCGGCGCACTGGTTCGGCACCGACGACCTCGGTCGCGACGTGTTCTCGCGCGTGCTGCTGGCCGGTGGCACCTCGCTCACGATCGCGGCGGTCTCGGTCGCCTTCGCCCTCGTCGTGGGCGTATCGCTCGGGGCGATCGCCGGGTATCGCGGAGGGTTCGTGGATGCCGCGCTCATGCGCGTCGTCGACGTCATGTTCGCGTTCCCTGTCCTGCTTCTCGCGCTCGCGATCGTCGCGATCTTCCAGCCGGGAATGCTCACGACGATGATCGCGATCGGCGTCGTCTACACGCCGATCTTCGCCCGCGTCGCCCGCGCGAGCGCGCTGTCGGTGCGCACCTCGCCGTACGTGCAGGTGTCGCAGACGATGGGGACCCCCGGCGCGTGGATCCTGCTGCGTCACGTGCTCCCGAACATCGCCGGACCCATCGTCGTGCAGACCTCGCTCTCGCTCGCGTTCGCGATCCTGTCGGAGGCGGCGCTGTCCTTCCTTGGCCTGGGCATCCAGCCGCCCGCCCCGTCGTGGGGTGGCATGCTCTTCGCGGCGCAGGGGTTCCTCACGCAGGCGTGGTGGATGAGCGTGTTCCCGGGCGCCGCGATCTTCGTGACCGCCCTCGCGTTCAACCTCGTCGGCGATGGCCTGCGCGACGTGCTCGATCCGCGCCAGCGGACCCTCATCGAGGCGAGGAGGTCGAAGTGACGGTCCTCGAGGTGACGGGGCTCACGGTGTCGGTCGGTCGGCGCGAGATCGTCCACGGCGTCGACTTCGCGGTGGATGCCGGGAAAACTCTCGGCATCGTGGGCGAATCGGGGTCGGGCAAGACCCTGACGGCGCTCGCCGCGACGGGCCTCATCGACGTGCCCGGCGGGCGCGTCGCAGGATCGAGCATCTTGCACGGCGAGACGGGTCCGATCGAGCTCGTCGGAGCGTCCGCACGGACCCTGCGTAGCGTCCACGGCGGGCGCATCGGGTTCGTCTTCCAGGACCCGTCGACCTCGCTCAACCCCTTCCTCACCGTCGGCCGGCAGATCACCGAGTCGCTCGAGACCCACCGGGGGCTCGGCCGCCACGCGGCGCGGATGCGTGCGATCGAGCTGCTCGAGGCCGTCGGACTCCCGAATCCCGACGAGCGGGTGGATGCTTACCCGCACCAGTTCTCCGGCGGACAGCGTCAGCGCGCCATGATCGCGATCGCCCTCGCGTGCGACCCCGCGCTCCTCATCGCCGACGAGCCGACGACCGCCCTCGACGTCACGACGCAGGCGCAGATCATCGAGCTCGTCCGCGAGCTCCAGCGCGAGCGCGGGACGGCGGTCGTCTGGATCAGCCACGACCTCGGCGTCATCGGCCAGCTCGCCGACGACGTGCTCGTGCTGCGCGACGGCGACACCGTTGAGCACGCTCCGACGGCGCAGCTGTACGCCGACCCGCAGCAGGCGTGGACGCGCGAGCTGCTGCAGGCGCGCCCGCGTATCGTCGCGGGCTCGGGCCGGGAGGTGCCGCCGGCATCCGAGCCTCTTCTGGAGGTGGAGAACCTCGATGTGCGCTTCACGATCCCGACCCCGACCGGTCGGCGCACCGTGCATGCGGTCGATGATGTGAGTTTCACGGTGCATCGCGGCACGACCCTCGCCCTCGTGGGGGAGTCGGGGTCGGGCAAGTCGACGATCGCGAACGCCCTCACGCGGCTGGTGAAGCCGCACGGCGGAACGGCGACGCTCGCGGGCGATGACGTGTTCCGCGCGCGACGCGCCGACCGCCGCCGCATTGCGATGGTGTTCCAGGATCCGTTCGCCTCCCTCGATCCGCGGCGCACCGTCGGCGATGCGCTCGCCGAGCCGTTGCGTGTGCACGCGCTGGCGGGGGATGCCGCGGGCCGCCGCCGACGCATCGACGAGCTGCTCGATCAGGTCGATCTGCCGCGGGCGTTCGCGGAGCGGTTCCCGCACGAGCTGTCGGGCGGGCAGCGGCAGCGCGTCTCGATCGCCCGCGCACTCGCCCTCGAGCCGGAGCTGATCATCCTCGACGAGGCGACGGCCTCGCTCGACGTGTCGGTGCAGGCGCGCGTGCTGACGTTGCTCATGCGCCTGCAGGATGAGCAGGGGCTGACGTACCTGTTCATCGCGCACGACCTCGCGATCGTGCAGGACATGAGCCACTCGGTCGTCGTGCTGCAGAACGGGCGCGTCGTTGAGGCGGCGCCCGGTCGCGAGCTGTTCGCCGCCCCGCGCGACGAGTACACGCGCCGCCTGCTCGCGGCGGTGCCTCCCGAGCTTCCCCGCGCGGCCCTCGCGTAGCGGGGCGTCGCGCGTCACGCGGCGCCGACCTGGCAGACTGGAGGGCGCAGACGGCGCGGGCGCCGGAACGCGATCCGCCGTGGTGTAACGGCAGCACGACAGCCTTTGGAGCTGTGAGGCCCAGGTTCGAATCCTGGCGGCGGAGCATGAGCAACGAACTCGACACGTCCCTGGCCGTCGTGATCCTCGCCGCGGGACAGGGCACGCGCATGCGCTCGTCTCTCCCGAAGGTGCTGCACCGCATCGGCGGGCGCCCCCTCGTCGGACACGTGCTCGATGCGGCGCGCGACCTCGCTCCCGTGCACGTGCTTGTCGTCGTGCGGCACGAGCGTGACCAGGTCGCCGATGCGGTCACCGGCATCTCGCCCGAGGTCGTCGTGGTCGACCAGGACGAGATCCCCGGCACGGGCCGCGCCGTCGAGATTGCGCTTCAGTCCGTCCCCGACTTCGACGGCGACGTGCTCGTCCTCTCGGGCGACGTGCCCCTGCTGGATGCCGGCGCGCTGGCATCCCTCCTCGCTGACCACCGCGCCTCGCGCGCCGCGATCACGCTGCTGTCGGCCGTGCTCGAGGACGGCGCGGGGTACGGCCGCATCATCCGCGGCACGGACGGCGCGGTCGAGCGGATCGTCGAGCAGAAGGATGCCACGGCCGCCGAAGCCGCCGTCACCGAGATCAATGCGGGGGTCTACGTCTTCCGCGCGGCAGCGCTACGCACTCACCTCGCTGTGGTCGGCATCGACAACGCGCAGGGCGAGAAGTACCTCACCGACGTCGTGGCGCTCGCGCGCGCCGCGGGGCAGGCGGTGACGGCATCCGTCGTCGCTGACGCGAGCCTCACCCTCGGGGTGAACGACCGCGCCCAGCTCGCCGAGGTCGGCCGCCTCCTCAACGCCCGGACCGTGCGGCGCTGGCAGCTCGAGGGTGTGACGATTCAGGACCCCGCGACGACCTGGATCGACGTCACGGCGACCCTCGCCCCCGATGTGACGGTGCTGCCGAACACGCACATCCTGCGCGCGACGGCGGTCGCCGCGGGCGCGACGCTCGGCCCCGACACGACGCTCGAGGACTGCGAGGTGGGGGAGGGCGCCACCGTTCGCCGCACCGACGCGACCCTCGCGGTCATCGGCGCGGGCGCGACGGTCGGACCGTTCGCCTACCTCCGCCCCGGTGCGACGCTCGCCGCGGGCGCGAAGGTCGGGACGTTCGTCGAGGTCAAGAACTCCACGATCGGCGAAGACAGCAAGGTGCCGCATCTCTCCTACATCGGCGACACCACGATCGGGCGGGGCGTCAACCTCGGGGCCGGCGCGATCACCGCCAACTACGACGACATCGCCAAGCACCGCACCGAGATCGGAGACGAGGTGCACTCGGGCTCGCACAACGTGTTCGTCGCGCCCGTTAGGATCGGAGATGGCGCCAAAACGGGTGCCGGCGCGGTGATCCGCAAGGACGTTCCCGCCGGTGCGCTCGCCTTGAGTGTCGCCCCTCAGCGCAACGTCGAGGGGTGGGTCGAGAATCACCGACCGGGGACGGCCGCCGCGGATGCCGCGGCGCGCGCCCGGTCCGCACAGGAACAGGGCGATGGCGCGCAAGAAGCACACGGTTGATCTCGACGTCGAGCGCGGAATCGCGCCGGGACTCGTTGCCAAGACCAAGAAGCGCCTGGTCGTCGCGAGCGGCAGCTCGCACCCCGCGCTGTCCGAGCAGGTCGCGCAGGCGCTCGGTACCGAGCTGGTCCCCACCGAGCACCGCACGTTCGCATCCGGCGAGATCCTGACCCGCTTCGAGGTGTCGATCCGCGGCTGTGACGCGTTCCTCATCCAGTCGTTTGGTCCGCCCGTTAACGAATGGCTCATGGAGCTGCTCATCATGCTGGATGCCGCGAAGCGGGCATCCGCCAAGCGCATCACGGTCGTCGCGCCCTACTACCCGTATTCACGGCAGGACAAGAAGGGCCGCGGGCGCGAGCCGATCAGCGCGCGCCTCGTCGCCGACCTGCTGAAGACCGCCGGCGCGGATCGCGTCATGAGCGTCGATCTGCACGCCGCGCAGATCCAGGGCTTCTTCGACGGCCCCGTCGACCACCTGTTCGCCAAGCCGGTGCTCCTCGAATACTTCGAGAACAGCCTCTCGGCGGAAGACCGCGAGAAGCTGACCGTCGTCTCGCCCGACACGGGCCGCGTGCGCGTCGCCGATCAGTGGTCTGACTCGCTCGGCGCGCCCCTCGCGATCATCCACAAGCGCCGCGACCCCAACGTCGCCAATCAGGTCACGGTCAACGAGATCGTCGGTCGTGTCGGCGGTCGCGTGTGCCTGCTCGTCGACGACATGATCGACACCGGCGGCACGATCGTGAAGGCCGCGCAGGCACTCAAGGCCAACGGCGCCGAGCGTGTCATCGTCGCGGCAACCCACGCGATCTTCAGTGACCCCGCCTCGACCCGCCTGCAGGACCCCTCGATCGACGAAGTGGTTGTCACCGACACGATCCCGCTGCCGCCCGAGAAGCGCTTCCCGGGGCTCACGATCCTGCCGATCGCGCCGCTGCTCGCCCGCGCGATCAAGGAAGTCTTCGAGGACGGCTCGGTCACGAGCATGTTCGACGGCGCCGCCTGACGCGCGCCGACGCCTCTTTCGCGCTGACGTGGCACCGCCGCTGACGTAGGATCGCGGCATGGCCGCACCCCCCGCAGAGCTGACCGTCGATCGCCCGTACGCCCTTGAGGTAGACGAGGTCCGAGACGCCCTCGAGACGGGCCGAGAGGGGCTGACGGCAGAGGATGCCGCCGCTCGCCTCGACGCTGTCGGCCCGAACCTGCTGCCCGAGGCGAAGCGCACGCCCGCATGGCTGCGGTTCCTGTCGCACTTCAACGACACCCTGATCTACATCCTGCTGGGTGCCGCCGTGATCAAGGCCGTCATGGGCGACTGGCTCGACTTCTGGGTCATCATGGCCGTCGCGGTCATCAACGCCGTCATCGGCTACGTGCAGGAGGGTCGCGCCGAGAAGGCGCTCGCCGGCATCCGGGGCATGCTGTCGGCGGATGCCACGGTGCGCCGCAGCGGCGCGTGGACGACGATCCCCGCCGCCGACCTCGTGCCGGGGGACCTCGTGCGTCTCGCGCCGGGCGACAAAGTCCCCGCGGACCTGCGTCTCACCGACACCGCGCAGCTGCGCATCGAAGAGGCGGCCCTGACGGGCGAATCGGTGCCCTCGTCGAAGCAGACGGGTCCCGTGAGCACGGATGCCGGGGTCGGCGACCGGGCATCCATGGCCTTTTCGGGAACGATCGTCTCGGCCGGGCAGGGCCGCGGTATCGTCACCGGCACGGGCGCGTCGACCGAGATCGGCAAGATCCAGGCGCTCGTCGGCGACGCGGGGTCGCTCCAGACGCCGCTGACCAAGCAGCTCGACGCGTTCGGCAAGGTGCTGACCCTCGTCATCCTCGGGATGGCGGCGGTCATGATGCTGATCGGCCGCTACCTGCACAACCTGCCGATGAACGAGCTCATCTCGGCGACGATCGGGTTTGCCGTCGCGGCGATCCCGGAGGGGCTTCCTGCGCTCGTGACGATCACGCTCGCGATCGGCGTGCAGCAGATGGCGAAGCGCAACGCGATCACCCGCAAGCTGCCCGCGGTCGAGGCGCTCGGGTCGGTCACGACGGTGTGCTCCGACAAGACGGGCACGCTCACGAAGAACGAGATGACCGTGCGGACGATGGTGACCCCCGTCACCGCCTACGAGGTGTCGGGACTCGGCTACGACCCGGGCGGCGACATTTCGCCGGAAGGCGGCCGTGACCTCACCGCTCTGCTGGCCGTTGCCGACCTCTGCAACGACGCGCACCTCGAGCGCTTCGGCGACCAGTGGACGCTCGTGGGCGAACCCACCGAGGGAGCGCTCAAGGTCGTCGCGCTCAAGGGCGGTACGGATGCCGCGAACACCCGCCGCGTCGGGGTTGTGCCCTTCGATTCGGCCTACAAGTTCATGGCGACGCTCAACGAAGCCTCCGACGGGTCGCGCGCGATCCTCGTCAAGGGCGCGCCCGATCGCCTCCTTGAGCGTTCGCTGACTCAGCGCGGCGCGGACGGATCGGAGCCGCTCAACATCCCGTTCTGGGAAGCGGCGATCGACGACCTGAGCGCACAGGGCCTGCGCGTGCTGGCCGCCGCACGCAAGCCCACGCGCGCGGAGGACATCGACACCGACGACCTCGTCGACCTCGAGTTCCTGGGCCTGTGGGGCATTCTCGACCCGCCGCGCCCCGAAGCGATCGAGGCGATCGCCGACTGCCACGCCGCCGGCATCCGCGTGAAGATGATCACGGGCGATCACGCCGGAACGGCGCTCGCGATCAGCCGCGAGATGGGGCTCGTCCGGCCCTCCGACGAAGGCGACGCGCACGACACGCCCGTTCTCACCGGCGCGGAGCTCGAGGCGATGAGCCAGGACGAGCTCACGAAGGTTGTGCAGGACGTCGACGTGTTCGCTCGCACGAGCCCCGAGCACAAGATCCGCATCGTCCGCGCGCTGCAGGCGAAGCATGAGGTCGTCGCGATGACGGGCGACGGCGTGAACGACGCGCCCGCGCTCACGCGCGCCGACGTCGGCATCGCAATGGGCATCAAGGGGACGGAGGCGACGAAGGAGGCCGCCGAGATCGTCCTCGCCGACGACAACTTCGCGACCATCCGCAGCGCCATCCGCGAGGGGCGGCGCATCTACGACAACCTGCGGAAGTCGGTCGTATTCCTCCTGCCGACCAACGGTGCACAGTCGCTCGTCATCCTCATCGCGGTCGTGTTCGGCTTCACGCTGCCGCTCACTCCCGTGCAGGTGCTGTGGGTCAACATGGTCACGGCCGTGACGCTGTCGCTCGCTCTCGCGTACGAACCGGCGGAGCGCGGCATCATGTCGCGACCGCCGCGCTCGACGGGCGGGTCGATCATCGCCGGTCGAGAGCTCGGCTTCGTGCTGGTCGTGTCGTTCCTGATCGGTGGCGCAACGCTCGCCGTCTTCGGCATCTCGCTGACATCGGGCGCTGACCTCGCCATCGCGCGGACCGAGGCGGTGGCGATGCTCGCGCTCGGCCAGCTCGCGTACCTGCTCAACTGCCGCTTCCTCACCCGCTCGAGCCTCACGGTCGACGTGCTGCGCGGCAACCCGGTCGTGTGGTGGTCGGCGCTCGCGCTCATCGTGCTACAGCTCGTCTACACGTACGCGCCATTCATGCACTCGCTGTTCGGATCCGAACCGCTGAGCGCATCGGGGTGGGTGCTGCCGCTCGTGTTCTCGGTCGGAATCTTCCTCGCGGTCGAGGTGCTGAAGGCGATCCGCAGTCGCGGACTCAATGCAAACGCATAGGTAATAGAGGGCCTGCGGAGGGGACGGCGCCGCTAGTTTGGTGCCACTCACCCGCCTCGGCCGGCACCTCGCTGGCGGACGGCACGACAGCAGGAGGACCATCATGATCCGCACCACCGCCGTACCCCGTCCCGTCCGCGTCGGCATCGCCGCGGCATCCGTCGTCGGCGTTGTCGCCCTCGCCGGCTGCGCCGCAGGCGCCGCGGATGCCGGCGGCGACGACACGACGCCCTCGACCGCGAGCACGCCCGCGAGCACCCCCGCGGCGACCGAGACCGACGCCGCGACGGGCGACGCTGCCGCCACGAGCACCTACGCCGATGGCACCTACACGGCCGAAGGGTCGTACCAGACGCCCGAGTCCGTCGAGACGATTACCGTCACGGTGACTCTCGAAAGCGATGTCATCACCTCGGTCGAGGTCACGGGCAATCCGCAGAAGTCCGAGTCGAAGCAGTACCAGAGCGAGTTCATCGGGGGCATCGCAGACGTCGTCGTCGGCAAGGACATCGACGAAATCTCCGTCTCGCGCGTGTCGGGCTCGTCGCTCACGAGCAACGGGTTCAACGCCGCGATCGAGGAGATCAAGACCGAAGCAGCGGCGTGAGGACCGGAGTGGTGTCGTCTCCCGTGCTCGCATCGACGTGGGAGTTCACCGCGATCGGCACCCGGTGGCGCATCGACACGGCCGCGCCCCTGGATGCCGCAGTCATCGCGGCGATCGACGCGGTCATCGAGCGATTCGACCGCGAGTGGTCGCGGTTCCGGGGTGACTCGATCGTGTCCGTCTTGGCGGCCGGTGGTGGGCCGGTACCGCTCCCGCCCGACGGCGCGGCGATGCTCGACCTGTATGCGGAGCTCGCCGATCGCACCGGGGGCGCCGTCAACCCGCTCGTCGGCGGAGCCCTCGTCCGCCGCGGATACGGCGCCGATTACTCGATCATCGACCGTGGTGCCGAGCCCGCGCCGCCGCGCTGGCGTGAGCTGCTGCACTGGACGGACGGCGTGCTCGCCCTCGACGCGCCCGCGACGATCGACGTCGGCGCGCTCGGCAAGGGCCGGCTCGTCGATGTCGTCGGGGAGGTGATCGCCGCGGCATCCACCGGCCCGTTCGTGGTCGACGCGAGCGGCGACCTGGTTGTGCGCGGCTTCGCCGAGCGCGGCCTGACCGAGCGCGTCGCGCTCGAGCACCCGAACGACCCGCGTCGCGCGATCGGGGTGTGGGAGGTGACGGACGGCGCGCTGTGCGGCTCTGCCGTGAACCGGCGCGCCTGGCCCGGGGCAGACGGCGGGGGACTGCACCACGTCCTCGACGCGCGCACGGGCGAGCCGGTGCGGACGATCGCCGCGACCTGGGCGCAGGCATCCGATGCCATGACGGCGGATGCCGCCGCGACCGCCCTGTTCTTCGAGGGCGGGGAGCGTTTCGCGGCCGACTACGACGCGCAGTGGGTGCGGATGAGCACCGACGGCCGCGTGGAGTGGTCGCGCGAATGTACGGCAGAGTTGTTCACGTGATGTCTTCGCTCACCGCTCTGTGGAACCGCGTCTTCGCCGTCATCGGACGGCTGTCGATGTATCGCCTCGTCGTGCTGGCGCTCGCCGCCCTCGCCGCGATAGCCTTCGTGATCTCGCTGTTCGGAGTCCTCGCACCGCAGCCGGGCGAGCTGATCGCCGCGGTCGCCGTGCTCGGCGCCGCATGCGCCGGGGCGGATGCCGTCGCGCACCGGCTCCTCGGCAAGGCATGGCGATGGGAGTCGTCGCTCATCACGGTGCTGATCCTGCTGTTCGTGCTGCGCCCGACGCTCGAGCTGCTGGGGCTCGTCGGCCTCGCGATCGCGGGCGTCGTGGCCTCGGCATCCAAGTACGTCCTCGCGTGGCAGGGGCGACACGTGTTCAATCCCGCGGCGGTCGGGGCGGCGTTCCTCACGGTGCTGAGCATCTGGCTGCCGGGTCTCGGCTCGTCGTCGTGGTGGGTCGGGTCGCCCTATCTCGCGGCGCCCGTGATCCTGCTCGGGCTAGTCGTGCTCCTGCGCACCGAGAAGGTGCGCGTGGTCGCCGTCTTCGTCCTCGTCGCCCTCGTCGTGTCGTTCGTGCGCACGTCGGTGCAGCTGCAGGAGGCGGGGCTCGAGATGTCGGCGGACGACATCTTCTGGCCGCTGCTGCTGGCGTCGCCGTTCCTCTTCCTCGGGGCGTTCATGCTGTCGGAGCCCCTCACCCTGCCGCCGCGCCGGTGGCAGCAGTTCACGGTCGCGATCGTCGTCGGCATCCTCGCGGGATGGCCGATCGACCTCGGCGCGATCAGCCTCGGACAGGAGCGCGCCCTGCTGCTGGGCAACCTCCTCGCGTTCGCGTTCACGGTGCGCACCGCGGTGCGGCTCGTGTTCCAGGACCGGATTGTGCTGACGCCGTCGGTGCGAGAGCTGGTGTTCCGGGCGAAGGGGCGCTTCCGCTTCACCGCGGGGCAGTACCTCGAGCTCGAGGTGCCGCATCCGCATCCGGATGCCCGCGGCACCCGCCGCGAGTTCTCGATCGTCTCGGCGCCCGAGGAGCTGCCCGAGGTGCGCATCGCGTTGCGCGAAGGATCGCAGTCGAGCTACAAGAAGGCGCTCGCCCTCGTCGAACCCGGTCAGACCCTCGCCGTCACGGGCGTGTGGGGCGACTTCGTGCTGCCCGCGCGTGCGTCGGCGCCGGTGTTAATGGTTGCGGCGGGCATCGGCGTGACGCCGTTCGTGTCGCAGTTGCGGCACCTGCGGCTGTCGTCGGACGACCGCGACGTCGTTTTCGTATACGTCGCGTCGGATGCCGAGGAGCTCGCGTTCCGCGCGGATCTGGAGGCCGCCGGTATCCCCGTCATCGTCTTCACGCGCAACGAACCGCAGGGTCTGCCGTCGCACTGGCGCTGGGCGCGGGGTGTGCGTCTCGACGCGGAGGGCCTCGTGCAGGTCGTGCCGGACATCGCCGCGCGCCACGCGTACATCTCGGGGCCGCCCGGGCTCATCGCTGACCTCGCGCCCGCCCTGGAGCAGGCGCGCTCGATCACGACCGACGCCTTCTCGGGCTACTGACCCCGCCCTGCCCCCCTTACCTTCGCGGGCGCCACGCCCAACTCGGGGTCGCCTGGTGCGGGTTGCGTGCGGCTGAGTGGGCACCTGGCGCCCCCGAGTTGGGCCACAGTGGCGCGTCGACCCGAACCCGGAGTCTGTTGGCCGGAGCCTGGCGAGGTGGCGAGTCAGCCTGCCCAGCCGTGGCGCCGCAGGACCGCGGCGACGATCTCCGCTGCGCGCGGCCGGTACCCCCGGATATCACCCGACGTCACCCTCACAACTTCCCAGCCCGCCGCGACGTAGGCCGCGTGTTTGGCGATGTCCCGCTGCCACTGCTGCCTGCTTGTGCGATGGTGATCCCCTTCGATCTCCACGAGCGTCGAGTAGGCGGGGTACACGGCATCCGCAATACCTATCAACGCGCCGGAAGCCGAGCGGATCTCCACGTCCAACACGGGTTCGGGAAGCCCCGCCCGCCCGGCAAGCAGCCGATAGTCGGTCTCGAGCACTGACATGCTCCCGACGCGGATGTCCGCGAGCGCGTCGAGGAGGCGCGCCCGACCCCTGCGATGCGGCGCGAGCGCCGCCGTCAGCAGCTGTTCGACGGTTCCCAATCGCAGCGCCGCCTGCGGGCGACCCCGGTCGTCGCGCGGAACGCGCACGATGGCATCCCCCATCGCGACAAGCTCATCATGCTCGACCTCGCCACTGAGCATCGCCCACGTCGTCGCGGGGCTGGTCACCGGCACGCCGCCGACGGAGCCGATGCTCGTGAGCCATGGGGACAGCTTCATGCCGTGGATGCCGTGGGCCCGCGGCCCGCGCGCAGGCGCGAGCACGCCGACACAGAGATCCGGGCCTGCATCGCACGGCAGCGCGAGGGCTACTGCGGCTGAGCGGCCTGCGAGGAACGCGCCTCGCGGTGCCACCGTGAGGTACGCCCGCGCCTCTCGTAGCACCCGCTCGCGCTCCGCGCGATCGCGCGAGAGGGGTTCGTCGTCTGGAGGTGGTGTCCGTTCGCGACGACGGCGTGCTCCGCGGAAGGGTCGCTCAAGGTCCGAGGCGAGCATACGCCCGCGCGAGTGACCTGCCTCGAGCGCGTCTCCGACGCGGAACGCCGCACCCAGCGTCGGCGCGAGCGGAGCGGGAGTGTTCGGCATCCCATGATCGTTGCTCGCCGCGAGCCGTCGTGGGACGCTGATGGCGCCTTCTGGGGATGGATCGCCGAAACTCGCGCCTGGGGAGGAGGCGGCGGCGAGCGGACGCGCCCAACTCGGGGTCGCAATGTGCGGGTTCATCGTGCGCAGCCGGGCGAGAAGCGACCCAGAGTTGGGCTGCAGCTGATGGGGTGTGGCTGCCCTGCCAACTTGGGGTCGCGAAGGGTGGGTTCGTTGTGCGCAGCCGGGCGAGAAGCGACCCCGAGTTGGGCCGCAGTCGATGGGGTGTGGCTGCCATGCCAACTCGGGGTCGCTAAAGGTGGGTTCGAGGTGGGATGCCGGGCACAAGGCGACCCCGAGTTGGCGACGGCGGGGGCTCAACCCTGAGTTCCCCGACCCTACGGCGCCGCGGGGCGGGCGGGCAGGCGCACCTCGAACACGGTGCTGCCGGGGGCGCTATCGACCGAGATCGTGCCGTGGTGGGCGGTAACGATGGCCTTCGCGATCGATAGGCCGAGGCCCGTGCCGCCGGTCTGGCGGGCGCGCGAGGTATCCGCCCGCGCGAAGCGCTCGAACAGCTCGTCGGCGATCTCCGGGTTGATACCGGGCCCGTTGTCGGCGATCCGCACCACCGCTACGCCGTCGGTGACCGCGACGGATGCCGTCACGCGCACGCCCTCGGGCGTGTGCACGCGCGCGTTCGTCAGCAGATTCGCGACCACCTGGTGCAGCCGCGTGGCATCGCCCGCGACGATGACCGGCTCCTCGGGCACATCGAGCACCCACTCGTGCTCCGGCCCGGCGACTTGGGCGTCGGCGACGGCATCCACGATGACGCGGGTGAGGTCGACCGCGCCGTACACGAGCTCCTTGCCTTCGTCCAGGCGCGCGAGCAGCAGCAGGTCCTCGACGAGGGTCGTCATGCGCAGGGATGCCGACTGGATGCGCTCGAGACCTTGCTGCGATTGCGCCGAACTGGTGACCAGTTGCTCCTTGCTCGCGCGCGAGCCCGACGCCTGGGCGAGCGAGCGCAACGACAGCTCGGAGTACCCGCGGATCGCGGCGAGGGGCGTCCGCAGTTCGTGCGATGCGTCGGCGACGAACGCGCGCATACGCTCTTCGTTGCGTTGCCGGGCGGTGAGGGAGCTGTCGACGTGGTCGAGCAGGGTGTTGAGAGCGGCGCCCACCGCGCCAATCTCGTCCGAAGGGTCCGCTTCGGATGCCGGCACCCGTTCGGTGATCGTGACGTCGCCCGAATCGAGCGGCTGGGCGGCGACGCGCGCGGCGGTCTCGGCGACGACGCCGAGAGGGCGCAGGGCCCGCCGGATGACGAGGGCTATGACGGCGGAAAGTAGCAGCAACCCGCCGACCGTCAGCAGCGCGACCGTCGTGAGGATCTTCGCGATCGTCGACACCTGCTCCGACGACGACAAGCCGAGCACCGCGAACGTTCCGCTCGGGTATGACTCGCGCAGGACGCGGTAGTCGCCGAGTCCGTCTATCCGGACGGAGCTAAACGAATCGCGCGAGATCTGGTCGATGATCGTGGAAACCTCGCTCGAGGACAGCGGCACAACCGAGTAGTCACTCCCGACGTACGCGCCGCTCAGGTTGTTGAACGTCTGCACGATGAGGAGGGTCCCCGCTTGCTGCGGACCGACCGCGAGGGTTTCGGCCGCGGTCTGACCGGGCATGATGCGGATCTGCGTCGCCGCGGCCTTGATCTCAGAATCAAGGCTCGCTTCGACGATGGCGCGCAGCGTCGTCGCCGTCGCGAGACCTACCGCGAGCAGGATCAGCGCCACGAACGAGACGACTGTCACGATGAGCCGGGTCTGCAGACTCCACCGACGATGGATGCCGCGGTCCGTGCGGTGCGGGGGAGTGCTCACTGTGGTGCTTTGATCATGTACCCGACGCCGCGCACCGTGTGGATCAGCGGCTCGCGGCCGGCATCGATCTTCTTTCGCAGGTAGGAGATGTAGAGCTCGACGACCGACGATCGCCCGCCGAAGTCGTAGTTCCAGACGCGGTCGAGGATCTGCGCCTTCGATACGACCCGGCGCTGGTTGCGCATGAGAAAGCGCAGCAGTTCGAACTCCGTCGCCGTCAGCTCGATCTCGGTGCCGGCGCGCTCGACCTCGTGCGAATCCTCATTGAGCGACAGCTCGCCCACCCGCAGGATCGGGTCAGACTCTCCGGCGGTCGCGGTGCCGGCGCGCCGCATCAGGCCGCGCAAGCGCGCGACGACCTCTTCGAGGCTGAACGGCTTCGTGACGTAGTCGTCGCCCCCCGCGGTGAGCCCCGCGACGCGGTCGGAGACGGAGTCCTTCGCGGTCAGAAACAGCACGGGCACGTCGTTGCCGGAGTGCCGCAGCCGCTGCAGCACGGCCATGCCGTCGAGGTCGGGCATCATGATGTCGAGCACCAGGGCATCCGGATCGAACTCGCGCGTCACGGTGAGCGCGTCGAAGCCTGAGCCGGCCGTGCGAACCTCCCACCCCTCCATGCGCAGCGCCATCGACAGCAGGTCGGTGAGCATCTGCTCGTCGTCGACGACGAGCACGCGAAGGGCCGAGCCGTCGGGACGGTGGAGGGCGGGAGCAGCGGCAGGAGCGGTCATGCGTCTATTGTCATGTGCCACCTGTGGGCTGGCTATGGGCGACGATATGCGAACGCTATGAATCCGCCGACACGGATGCCCGCCGCGCGAGCCGTGCATAGGCATCCCATATCTCGGACAGATCGCGCGCATCGCTGCGGTATCTACCGTCGAGTCGTCGGCGGCCGAACGCGCCCCCGGAAGGAGACTCATGTATTGGACATACCTGCGCCGCGAACTCTCGGGGCGCAAGAAGCAGACCGCGATCGTCGCGATCGGACTCGCCATCGCGATCGCCCTCGTCATCATCGTCAACTCCCTCTCGGCAGGAGTGCGGGATACCCAGGCGCAGGCCCTCGAATCCGTCTACGGCGTCGGCACGGACCTGACGGTGACCGGCGCGCAAGCCGAGCCCGGCGCGGACGGAGGCGGCGGAGGTGGCCGGTTCGACTTCGGCGAGGACGGCGGCACGACGAGTGAGGACGGCACCACGACGCTCGACCAGTCGCGACTGGTCACCGACTTCCGCCGCGGCACGCTCGATGTGGCCACCGTCGACGAGGTCGCCTCGATCGACGGCGTCGCCGCGGCATCCGGCGCCCTCAGCCTCACGAACATGACGTTCTCGGGTGAGCTGCCGCAGGCGCCGAGCGACTCCGGCACGGCCGAGGGCAGCGCCCAGGCTCCCGGCGACGGGCAGGCGCCGCCCGATGGTGGTGGTGGTGGCGGCTTCGGCGGCGGATCGTTCGGTGTCGACTCGTTCACGGTGCTCGGCATCGACCCGGCTGCGTCCTCGGTCTACGTCCGCTGTCGGCGGTCACGCTGAGCGACGGTCGCGCGCTCGCGGCAGCCGACGAGGGTGAGAACGTCGCCGTCCTCGACGCGACGTACGCAACGAGTGCCGGCGTGGCCGTCGGCGACACCCTCTCGGTCGGCGGAACGGACTTCGAGGTCGTCGGCATCGTCGCGTCGACGTCGGCGGATGCCGACACCGCTGCCAACGTCTACATTCCGCTCGATGTGGCGCAAGAGCTCTCCGGCGCGGGCGACGTCGTCTCGACGGTGTACGTGCAGGCGACCTCGAGCGACGCGATCGGCTCGGTGCAGTCGGCGCTGGAGAGCGCTCTGCCGGATGCCACGGTCAGCTCGCAGTCCGATCTCGCCTCGACCGTCTCGGGCTCGCTCTCGAGCGCGTCGTCGCTGATCACGAACCTCGGCACGTGGCTGTCGATCATCGTGCTTGCCGTCGCGGTGGCACTCGCCGTGCTCTTCACGATCTCGGGCATCTCGCGGCGCACCCGCGAGCTCGGAACCCTGAAGGCCGTCGGCTGGTCGAACTCGCGGGTCGTCGGGCAGGTGGCGGGCGAGTCGGTCGTGCAGGCGCTCATCGGCGGCGCGGCGGGCGTCGTCCTCGGCATCGTGGGCGTCGTCGTGATCAACCTGATCGCCCCGACGATCTCGTCGGCGCCGGCCAGCACGGGCCAGCAGGGGCCGGGGGGAATGGGCGGCGGCCAGGGCGGCGGCCCCGGCGGCGGCTTCGGGCAGATCGCGCAGACGGCATCCGACATCGTCCTCCACGCGCCGCTGTCGGCGTGGATCATCGCACTCGCCCTCCTCCTCGCGGTCGCGGGCGGCCTCGTCGCCGGCGCGTTCGGCGGCTGGCGCGCCGCGAAGCTCAGCCCCGCCGAGGCCCTGCGAGCGGTCGCATGACCGCGGCATCCGACACCCCACCCGTATCCGAGACATCCTCGAAGGAGCACGACATGACCATCATCGATGAGACCTCCACGGCAGCCCCGGTCGCGCCGGCGCTGCCCGCCTACCGACTGTCGGGGGTGACGAAGACCTACCAGCAGAAGGGCCGCGTGGTGCAGGCGCTGAAGGGCGTCGACGTCGAGATCGCGGCGGGCGACTTCGTCACGATCCAGGGTCCGACCGGAGGCGGCAAGTCGACGTTGCTGCAGCTGCTCGGCGCCCTCGACGTGCCCACGACCGGGCACGTGATGATCGGCGACAAGGACCTGGCGAAGGCCTCCCCGAAGGACCTCGAGCACTTGCGGGCGCGCGAGGTGGGGTTCGTCTTCCAGGCGTTCAACCTGATCCCGACGCTGACGGCGGCCGAGAACGTCGCAATGGGACTCGAGCCGCTGGGGCTGGGTCGCGCCGAGCGCGACGCGCGCGTCGCAGATGCGCTGGCGCGGGTCGATCTGTCGGAGCGCGCGGATCACCGGCCGGGCGAGCTCTCCGGCGGTCAGCAGCAGCGCGTCGCGATCGCGCGGGCGATCGCGAAGCAGCCGCGCGTGCTCCTCGCCGACGAGCCCACGGGCAACCTCGACGAGCAGATGCGCGACGACATCCTCGCGGTGCTCGAGCAGCTGAATGCCGAGGGGCTCACCCTCGTCGTCGTGACGCACGACTCGGCCGTCGCGAAGCGTGCGCGCCGGCGCCTTCGACTCGAGAAAGGAACGGTGCGTGACATCACCCGCTGACACGTAGGGTGACTGCATGGCCGAGCCCCACTGCGTCGTCTACGTCGGACGCGACCCCCAGCCCACAGATCCCGACCCCGCGACCGCGCTCGTCGCAGCGCGCGCCGCGGGCGGGATGCTGTGGCTGTCGCTCTCGTCGCCGACGGATGCCCAGGTGCATGCCCTCGAGGGCGTCTTCGTCCTCGAGGGCATCGGCGTTGCGTCGGCGTTGCGAACCCACCAGCGCTCGAAGCTCGACCGGTACGGGGAGCACCTTTTCGTCGTCGCACAGTTCGCGCAGTACGACGATGCGGCGGAGACGGTCGAATGCCACGAGGTCGACCTCTTCGTCGGAGACGACTTCTTCATCGCGATCTCACCCGATGGCGCGGTGGATCTCGAGCGACTGCGCGGGCTCCTCGACGCGCACCCGCAGATCCTCGACAAGGGATCGATGGGGGTCCTCTGGGCGACCTTCGAGTTCGTTACTCGCGGCTACCGCGACGTTCTCGACGGCGTCGAGCACGACATCGACGAGATCGAGGAAGAGCTCTTCGGCGACGACGAAGGCATCTCGCGGCGCATCTTCGCCCTGCAGCGCGAGGTGATCGACCTCGGCCATGCGACGGCGCCGCTGCCCGACATGCTCACGCGACTGCAGCGCATCGTCGAGCGGCGCGCGCATACCGACGACGCACCCGCGTTCCACGAGGTCGCCGATCGTGCCCGCTACGTGGATGCCCGCGTCGCCGCCTTCCGCTCGACGCTCGACAACGCGCTGACCATCCATTCGACGCTCATTGACCAGCGCCGCAACGAGCAGATCCAGCGGATGACCGAGCAGAGCATCCGGCAGAACGATCAGGTGAAGAAGATCTCGTCGTGGGCGGCGATCGGTTTCGCACCGACTCTCGTCGCCGGCATCTACGGCATGAACTTCCGGTTCATGCCCGAACTGGAGTGGCCGTGGGGCTACCCGTTCGCCCTCGCGCTCATGGTGGGCGTCAGCGCCGGACTCTACGCCGTCTTCAAGAAGAACGACTGGCTGTAGCGGTCGTCACCCCGGGGGTTGAGCGAGCGTCCCCGGGGGTTGAGCGAGCGCAGCGAGTCGAAAACGGCGTCAGTGCGTGTCTTCCGCCGAGACCTCGCTGCGGTCGCCCGACCACAGCGTGTGGAAGGTGCCGGGCTTATCGATGCGCTCGTAGGTGTGCGCGCCGAAGAAGTCGCGCTGCCCCTGGATGAGCGCCGCCGGAAGTCGGCGCGCGCGGAGGCCGTCGTAGTAGGCGAGCGATGACGAGAAGGCCGGCGAGGGGATGCCGGCGGTCGCGGCCGTGCCGACGATCTCGCGCCAGGCATCCTGCGCGCGTCCGAGCGCCTCGACGAAGTACGGGGCGGTGAGCAGCACCGGCAGCTCGGGCTCGGCCGCGTACGCCTCGGCGATGCGGTTGAGGAACTGCGCACGGATGATGCAGCCGCCGCGCCAGATGCGGCTGATCGCGCCGAGGTCGATCGTCCAGCCGTACTGGGCGGCTCCCGCGCGGATCTCATCGAACCCCTGCGAGTATGCGACGATCTTCGAGGCATACAGCGCGAGGCGCACCTGCTCGACGAAGGCGTCGGGGTCATCGACCGTGAACGCGGACTCCGCCGGGCCCGGGAGTCCACCCGAGACGTCGCGCTGCTCGCGGTGGCTCGACAGCGACCGGGCGAACGTCGCCTCGGCGATGCCCGACACGGGCACGCCGAGATCGAGCGCGGTCTGCACCGTCCAGGCGCCGGTGCCCTTCGCGCCCGCCTCGTCGACGATGACATCCACGAGTGGGCTGCCCGTCGCGGCATCGGTCTGGCGAAGGACCTCGGCGGTGATCTCGATGAGGTAGCTCTCGAGCTCTCCCCGGTTCCACTCGGCGAAGATGTCGGCGATCTCCGCGGGCGTCTTGCCGGTGCCGCGGCGGATGAGGTCGTACGCCTCGGCGATCAGCTGCATGTCGGCGTACTCGATGCCGTTGTGCACCATCTTCACGAAGTGCCCCGCGCCGTCGTGGCCGACGTGCGTGACGCACGGCTCGCCCTCGGCGACGGCGGCGATCGAGCGCAGGATCGGCCCGAGCGTCACCCACGCCTCGTCGGGGCCGCCGGGCATGAGCGAGGGGCCGTTGAGCGCGCCTTCCTCGCCGCCCGAGACGCCCATGCCGACGAAGTTGAAGCCCGCTTCGCGGACGGCTTTCTCGCGGCGGATTGTGTCGGTGAACAGCGAGTTGCCGCCGTCGATGATGATGTCGCCCGGCTCGAAGACGGACATGAGCTCGTCGATGACGGCATCCGTCGGCCCACCGGCCTTGACCATGATGAGTGCCGTGCGCGGCTTCTGCAGGCTCGCGGCGAACTCCTCGTACGAGAACGCGGGCACGAAGCCCGCCTCGGGATGCTCGGCGACGAGCTCGTCGGTCTTCGAGCGCGACCGGTTGTAGACCGCGACGGTGTTGCCCTCGCGGCTCGCGAGGTTGCGGGCGAGGTTCGATCCCATCACGGCGAGCCCGACGACGCCGATGTTCGCGGTCGGGGCGGGCAGGGACGGGGTCGCCGGGGCGGTTTCGGACACGGAGAAGCTCCTCAGGAGAGGTGACGGGGTCTCCTCCAGCGTAGTGCGGTGCGGGCGCGCGGGGGATGCCGGGCGCGGCGGCCGGGCCGTCGGCGAGACGCGTGCGAGGATGCCCGCATGCGAGTCGTCGTCATGGGTCCGAGTGGGTCGGGCAAGTCGCTCGTGGGCGCGTCGGTCGCGGCGGCGCTGCGCGCGGAGTTCGTCGACGGCGACGACCTGCACCCGCGCGCCAACGTCGCGAAGATGGCCTCGGGAAAGCCCCTCGACGACAACGATCGCGCGCCGTGGCTGGATGCCGTGGCCGCGACGCTCCGGGCACCCTCGATCGTCGTCGCGTGTTCGGCGTTGCGGCGCGCCTACCGCGACCGCATTCGCGCGCAGGTCGGCGGAGTCGTGTTCGTCGAACTCGTCGTGTCCGACGCTCAGCTACGCAATCGGGTGTCGCGCCGCGACCACTTCATGCCGGCGTCGCTACTTGACTCACAGCTGACGACGCTCGAACCGCTCGCGTCGGACGAAGCGGGCGTTCGGGTCGCCAACGACGCCGACCTGCCCTCGGTCGTCCAGCGCATCACCGATCTGCTGACCGGACGCGGAGTCGCTCAGTCCTTGCGGTAGCCCGAGCGGCCCATCGACCACAGGGCCGCCGCGGCGCCGACGGTCGCGATGAGCGACATGACGCCGACCAGCCAGAGGAGTGCGTGCGACATCCAGCCGTAGTCCATGGATCCTCCTCAGGTGGCGTCGCCCGAACGCGACGTCTCCATCGTAGCGGCGGCGCTGGTAGACTGGGGGACGTACTTCGGCGAGGGATGCGGCATCCGCATCCGTGATCGACGCGGTGATGCCTTCCGGGGCGTTCCTCACGCGCGTGCGTTCGAGTCGATACCCAGACCCCTGCAGCATCACGATTTCAGGGCGGACCGCCGCCCGCAAGGAGAAGAACAATGTCCACCGAGACCGACACCAAGGTCGTCGCCGAGGTCCGCGAGAACTTCGGCAAGGGCTTCGCCCGTCGCCTGCGCGCCACCGGCCAGATTCCCGCCGTCATCTACGGCCACGGCACCGACCCGGTGCACGTCTCGCTGCCCGGCCACCAGGTCTCGCTGCTCATCCGCCGCGCCAACGCGGTGCTCGAGCTCGAGGTCGCCGGCAAGCAGCAGCTGACGCTCGTCAAGGACGTGCAGAAGGACCCGGTGCACCAGATCATCGAGCACATCGACCTCCTCGTCGTGAAGAAGGGCGAGAAGATCCAGGTCGACGTCCCCGTCGTCGTCGTGGGTGAGCCCGTCGCCGGTACCATTGTCAACCTCGACAACGCGACCGTTGCGCTCGAGGTCGAGGCCACCAGCATCCCGCAGAACATCGAGGTCGACGTCGAGGGTCTCGAGGACGGCACGCAGATCACCGCCGGTGACCTGACCCTTCCAAAGGGCGCCGCGCTTGCCGCCGAGCCCGAGCTCCTGATCGTCGCGATCTCGATTCCGGTCGCGGCCCTCGAGGCCGAGGAAGAGATCGCCGAGGCGGATGCCGAGGTCGCGGCCGAGCAGTCCGAGGCCGCCGAAGAGGCTGCCGAAGAGGCCGCCGAGTAATCTTCGCGATTCGCACGCAGCCCGTCTCCGCCGATACTGGTGGGGGCGGGCTGCGCGGTTGCGGGCACTGTCGAGAGGGAGAGCATGGCTGATACCTGGCTGGTCGTCGGGCTCGGAAATCCGGGGACCCGGTACGAGCAGACGCGCCACAACGTGGGCCAGATGGTCGTGGCTGAGCTCGCCGCCCGGCGGGGAGAGACTCTGCGCGCGCACAAGGCCAACGCGCGCGTCGCCGAGACGTGGCTGCGCCCCGGTGCCGCGAAGATCGTGCTCGCGGCTCCGAACTCGTTCATGAACGTCTCGGGCGGGCCGGCGTCGCAGCTCGCGCGCTTCTACGACGTCCCCGCGGAGCGGATCGTCCTCGTCCACGACGAACTCGACATCCCGTTCGACACCATCAAGCTCAAGGTCGGCGGCGGGCACGGCGGTCACAACGGCATCCGCGACGTGGCGAAGGCGCTCGGGACCCCCGAGTTCCCGCGCGTGCGGGTGGGGATCGGGCGTCCCCCGGGGCGTCAGGACCCGGCCGACTGGGTGCTCGACCCGTTCTCGGCGGCCGAGCGCACGCGACTGCCCCTCGTGATCGGCGACGCGGCGGATGCCGTGGAGCAGCTCATCGGCGAGGGTCTGCTCGCGGCCCAACAGACGCATCACGCGCCGCGCGCGTAAGCGCGGCGACGGGTCGCTTCCGGGTCAGGTCGTGCCTGCGGCTATCCCGATGATGATCGCGAAGCCCACCACGACGCTCCAGAGGATCGGGCCGAGGGCACCGATCACGACGGCGCCAATGCCGAAGCCGCGCCCGCGCCTCGTCACGATCGCAAAGATGCCCTGAACGATCGCCCAGATGCCGAGCGCGGTGCCGAGCCAGAACCCGATCTCGGCCCACAGCACGAGGTCTCGCACGGGGCTGAGGAGGGCGAGCAGCTCGTCCTCGGTCAGGTTCTCCAGGCCCTCCGGTGACATCCCGATCGCGTGACGCATGGCGCCCTCTGCGGAGGCGAAGCTCGACGCCGCGCTCAGCGCGACGGAGATGATGATCGCCGCAATGCCGGCGATCATCGCGATGAGGCCGAGAGTCGAGGGTCCGGCCGGGCGCTGCGGGCGCTCGGGGGAGAAGGCCGCGTAGCCGGCGGGCGGGTACACAGCCGTGGTGCCGTAGCCGGCGGGCGGGTACGAGGCCTGTGCGGGAGCCGGTGCTGTCGGCGCGACGTACTGCTGCTGCTGGGCATACGGCGGCTGGCTGGCATACGGCGGCTGCCCCGCGTACGGCTGCGGGGTCGCAGAAGACGGAGGCGTCGGCTGCGCGTACGGCGGCACCGGAGGAACCGGGGGCACCGGGGGATGCGGGGGAGTCTGCGCGTCGCTCACGTGCTCATCCTATTCAGGGCCCGTGTCGGTGCCGCGCCGTAGACTCGTCCGGTGACAGTTTCCGGGATCTCGCGCGCCCTCCTGCAGGCTCCGTCGGTGCGAGAGGCGGTCGGCGCGGCCCGGTTCGACACCGATTTCTCGATGCTCGCGGGGCTCGATGCGCCGATGCTCGCGGCGCTGCTCGATGCCCGCGAGGCGGTCGGGTCACCGGCATCCGTTCTCGTCGTCACGCCCACGGGACGCCGGGCCGAGAGCATCGGCGCGGCCCTGCAGAGCCTGGTTCCCCGCGCGCTCGTCCGTCACTTTCCCGCGTGGGAGACCCTGCCCCACGAGAGGCTCAGCCCGTCGACCGAGACCGTGGGGCTTCGGCTGTCGGTGTTGCGCGAGGCCGCCGAGTGGGCGGCGGGTGGCGGCGAGACCGGCCCCCTCATCGTCACGGCCTCCGTGCGTGCGGCGCTCCAGCCGATCGCGGCAGGGCTGACGGATGCCGGCGTCCTTCGCCTCGCCGCGGGCGAGCGCGGTCACGACCTCGACGCGGTCGCGCGCAGGCTCGTCGACCTCGCGTACCTCCGTGTCGACATGGTCTCGCGTCGCGGTGAGTTCGCGGTGCGCGGCGGCATCCTCGACGTGTTCCCGCCGACGGCGGCGCACCCCTCCCGCATCGAGTTCTTCGGCGACGAGGTCGACGAGATCCGCGCGTTCTCGGTTGCCGACCAGCGATCGCTTCCGGGCGAGGTCGCGGAGGTCGTGCTGGTGCCGGCGCGCGAGCTGCTGTTGACGCCGGATGTGCGCGCGCGGGCGGCCGCCCTGCAGGGCCGGTTCCCGGGCCTGCGCACGATGCTCGAGAAGATGGCCGAAGGCATCCCGGTCGAGGGCATGGAATCGCTCCTGCCCGCGGTCGTGGACGGCGTCGTCCCGCTCGTCGATTACCTGCCGCGGGGGACCGCGGCCGCCCTCATCGACCCCGAGCGCTCCATCACACGCGCGATGACGCTGGGCGAGACGAACCGCGAGTTCCTCGAGGCCGCGTGGAGCGCCGCGACCGCCGGCGCCGATACCCCCGTCGACCTGGGCGCGGGCGACTTCCTGACGCTCCCCGACCTCCGCGCCGCGACCGGCGAGCGCGGCGGCGTGTGGTGGTCGTTCAGTGGGTTCGACTCGGGCGAGGCGGATGCCGCCGACGAAGGCCTCGGCGACAGCGACGTCGTGCGCGTCGCCGCGCGGCCGGTGCCGTCGTTCCAGGGCAATGTCGACGGGGCGACCGCGCACGTCGGCGAGCTCATCGCCGATGGCTGGAGCGTCGTCGTCGCGGCATCCGGCGCCGGCCTTGTCGATAGGGCCCGCGACGTCCTCGCCGAGCGGGGTATCGCGGCCCGTGCGACCGACGAGCTCCTCGACGCTCCGGATGCCGGGGTCGCCGTCGCGGTGACGGGCGCGCTTGAGAGCGGGTTCGAGCTGCCCGAGGCGAAGCTCGCGGTGCTCACCGAGGCCGAGTTCTACGGGCGCACGATCGGCGCCGACGGGCGCGTGATCAAGAAGCTCGCGTCGCGGCGGCGCAACGTCGTCGACCCGCTACAGCTGAAGGCGGGCGACATCGTCGTGCACTCGACGCACGGCATCGGCCGCTTCGTCGAGCTCGTCCAGCGCGAGGTGTCCAGCGGCGGCCGAAACCCCGTCAAGACGACGCGCGAGTACCTCGTGCTCGAGTACGCGCCCTCCAAGCGCGGGCATCCGGGTGACAAGCTCTTCGTCCCGACCGACCAGCTGGACCTCCTCAGCAAGTACGTCGGCGGTGAGGCGCCCGCGCTGTCGAAGATGGGCGGTAGCGACTGGGCCGCCGCGAAGGGCAAGGCGCGCAAGGCCGTCCGTGACATCGCGGTCGAGCTCGTCAAGCTCTACTCGGCGCGCATGGCCGCGAAGGGGTACGCGTTCGGGCCCGACACACCCTGGCAGCGCGAGCTCGAAGAGGCGTTTCCGTTCGCCGAGACCCCCGATCAGCTACAGACCATCGACGAGATCAAGGCCGATATGGAACGGCCGATTCCGATGGACCGGCTGCTCTCGGGCGATGTCGGCTTCGGCAAGACCGAGGTGGCCGTCCGCGCCGCGTTCAAGGCGATCCAAGACGGCAAGCAGGTCGCGATGCTCGTGCCGACGACGCTCCTCGTCAAGCAGCACCTCGAGACCTTCACCGAGCGGTTCGCGGGTTTTCCCGTGAAGGTGCGGCCGCTCTCGCGCTTCCAGTCCGATCGCGAGGCGCGAGAGACGCTCGCGGGGCTCACCGACGGCACCGTCGATCTGGTCATCGGCACGCACCGCATCCTCACCGAGAAGGTGATCTTCAAAGACCTTGGCCTTCTCATCGTCGACGAGGAGCAGCGCTTCGGCGTCGAGCACAAGGACGCCCTGAAGAAGCTCAAGACGAACGTCGACATCCTCGCGATGAGCGCGACCCCGATCCCGCGGACGCTCGAGATGGCGGTCACCGGCATCCGCGAGATGTCGACGCTCGCGACGCCGCCCGAGGACCGGCATCCGATCCTTTCCTACGTCGGGCCGCGCAACGACAAGCAGATCGCGGCGGCCATCCGGCGCGAGCTGCTGCGCGAGGGGCAGGTCTTCTACGTGCACAACCGGGTGCAGTCGATCCAACGGGTCGCCGCTCAGCTCGCCGAGCTCGTGCCCGAGGCGCGCATCGCCGTCGCGCACGGGCAGATGGGTGAGCACGCGCTCGAAGAGGTCGTCGACGGATTCTGGGAGCGCAAGTTCGACGTCCTCGTCTCGACGACGATCATCGAGACGGGCCTCGACATCTCGAACGCGAACACGATCGTCATCGACCGCGCCGACAAGTACGGGCTGTCGCAGCTTCACCAGCTGCGCGGGCGCGTCGGCCGCGGGCGTGAACGCGCGTATGCGTACTTCCTCTACGACGAGCAGAAGCCGCTGTCGGAGACCGCGGCCGACCGGCTCGAGACGATCGCCGTCAACAACGACCTCGGCTCGGGAATGCAGGTCGCGCTCAAGGACCTCGAGTTGCGCGGCGCGGGGAACCTCCTCGGTGCCGAGCAGGCAGGTCACATCGCAGGTGTAGGCTTCGACCTGTACCTCCGGATGATCGGCGAGGCCGTCGCGACCTTCCGCGGCGACGAGGTCGACGGACCGGCTGAGTTGCGCCTCGAATTGCCGGTGGATGCCCGCATCCCCGAGTCGTACATCGACAGCGAGCGCTTGCGGCTCGAGGCGTACCAGAAGCTGTCGGCGGCGGCGTCGCCCGCCGCGTCGGCGCGGATGACGGATGCCGCGGGCTCTGACCCGATCGACCTCGTGCGTGAGGAGCTCGAGGACCGGTACGGCCAGGCGCCGCCCGAGGTCGACGGCCTCTTCCGCATCGCGCGGCTGCGCCGCCGCGCCGCGCAGGCGCAGCTGACCGATGTCGTCGCGATGGGTCCGAATCTGCGGGTCGCGCCCGCCCCGGCATCCGATTCACTGCGCGTGCGGCTGCAGCGGCTGTATCCGAAGTCGAAGGTCCTCGCGGGCGGCGAGGCGATGGTCGTGCCGCTGCCCGCCGCGGACGGCGCCCCGCTCGCCGACACCGACGCCGACCTGATCGCCTGGACAGCCCAACTCCTCGACCAGCTCTACCCGCTCCCCGCGCCCGCTGACGCCTGACCCCCGCCCATCCTTCCGCGAGACCCGGTTTCCGCGTCGAGACGTACGTTCGTGAACGCTGGTCTCGACGCACAGACCGGGTCTCGCGAAGGGGGAGGGGTACGCTGGCGGCAGATCCGCTGGAGGTTCGCATGCAGTTCGAGCACCTGGGCGCTGCGCCCCGCATCCACTCGAGCGCGGTCATCGCGCCGACGGCCGTCGTATCGGGCGATGTGACGATCGGCGCCGGATGCCAGGTGCTGCACGGCGCCGTCATCACCGCCGAGGGCGGGCCGATCACCCTCGCTGAGAACGTCATCGTCATGGAGAACGCGCTGTTGCGCGCGAGCGCGACGCATCCCGTGCACATCGGCTCGCACGTGCTCGTCGGGCCGACCGCGAGCCTTTCGGGGGCGACGGTCGGCGACGAGGTGTTCCTTGCCACGGGCGTCCGCGTCTTCAACGGCGCGCGCATCGGCGACCGTAGCGAAGTGCGGATCAACGCGGTCGTCCACCTGCGGACAGTCCTGCCGCCCGAATCGGTCGTGCCGATCGGATGGATCGCCGTCGGCGACCCCGCGCAGGTGCTGCCGCCCGACCGACACGACGAGATCTGGGCCCTGCAGAAGGAGCTCGACTTCCCGGGTTACGTGTTCGGTCTCGACCGCGAGACGCCCGACCTCATGATCCAGCTCACCGAGCGCTACGGCGCCGCACTCGCGCGCCACGCCGACGACCGCCGCCTGGACTGACGCGCCCCGCCGCGCTGCCTCCGCGAGACCCGGTCTGCGCGTCGAAACCGACGTTCGTGGACGTACATCTCGACGCAGAAACCGGGTCTCGCGGGAAGAGGAACGAGGGGGGCGGGTCAGCCGGTGTTCTGGAGTCCGGCGGAGACACCGGACACCGACAGCAGCAGCAGGCGCTGCCACGCGGGCAGTTCGGCATCCGTCACGTCGCCGGTGCGGAGGGTCCGCAGGGCCCGCAGTTGCAACAGCGACAGCGCGTCGACGTAGGGGCTTCGCATCTTGACGGCGCGCTGGAGGACGGGCTTGCTCTCGAGCAACTCTTCGCCGCCGGAGATCGCGATGACCCAGCGCCGCGTGAGGTCCATCTCGTCGATGACGAGCTGCGCGAGGTCGCCGCGGTCGCCGAGCGCGAGGTAGCGCCGCGCGATGCGGTCATCGGCCTTCGCGAGACTCATGCCGACGTTGTCGATCATCGTCCGAAACAGCGGCCACTCGTCATATGCCCGGCGAAGCATATCCGCGTCGCCGACCGCCTCGAGCGCGGTGCCGAGGCCGAACCATCCCGCGAGGTTGATGCGCGCCTGCGACCACGAGAACACCCACGGGATCGCCCGGAGGTCTTCGAGCGACTCGACCGAGAGCCCGCGCCGCGCGGGACGCGAGCCGAGCGCGAGCAGCCCGATCTCCTCCATCGGCGTCACGGTCGCGAACCACGGGGCGAAGCCCTCGGCTTTCACGAGCGAGAAGAAACGTTCGCGCGAGGCGGTGTCCATGATCGCCGCGATGTCGGCGTAACGCTCGGCGGCCGCGCGGTTGCGGTCTTCGATCGAGGGCGCGGATGCCAGGAGCACCGCCGCCGCGACCTGGTCGATGTGACGCATCGCGATGTTCGGGTCGCCGTACCGCGCGAAGATGACTTCGCCCTGCTCGGTGAGCTTGAAGCGGCCGTCGACCGAGTGCGGCGGCTGCGCGAGGACGGCGGAGTTCGCGGGACCACCGCCGCGACCGAGCGCGCCGCCACGGCCGTGGAAGAGCGTGAGGCGGATGTCGGCATCCTGCGCCCAGGCCGCGATCAGCGCCTGCGCTTCGTACAGAGCGAGGTTCGCGGCGACCGGCCCGACGTCCTTCGAGGAGTCGGAGTAGCCGAGCATGACTTCGAGGCGGCGGCCGGTGGCATCCAGCCGCGCCGCGAAGTCGGGGTTCTCCACGATCTCGGCCAGGATGCCGGGGGCCGCCTGCAGGTCCGCGAAAGTCTCGAACAATGGGATCACATCGAGCACCGGGGGAGTGCCGCCCGGGCCCACCGCGAACCGCGCGAGCGCGTGGACGTTCGCGAGGTCGGCCGCCGACTGCGTGAACGAGACGATGTAGCGGCCCGCGGCATCCGGTCCGTAGCGCTGCTGGATCTGCGCGATCGTGCGGAAGACCTCGAGCACCTCCTGCGCGAGGTCGCTCAGGGTGTCGCCGGGAGCCGCCGCTTCGCACTCGGCGAGCACCTTCGCGTGCACGGCGGAGTGCTGGCGCACCTCGAGCTCGGCGAGGTGGAACCCGAAGGTCTCGACCTGCCAGAGCAGCTGCTGCAGGTGCCCGTACGCCTGACGGGGCGCTCCCGCCGCGACGAGCGAATCCTGCACGACACGAAGCTCGGCGAGGAGCTCCGCCGGTGTGCGATAGGCGAGGTCGGCGTCGCGGCGGCGGGTCGCGATGATCCGGCGGGTGATCAGCAGTAGCGCGCGCTTGTGCGGTTCGCCCTTCGCGCGCTTCGCGGCATCCGCGGCGCCCTCTTCGTCGGCCGCGGCGAGGCGTTGCAGAAGTGCGTCGAGCGCGGCGCTCGGCGGGGTCGTCTCGGCCGCGAGGGTGAGAGTCTTCGCGATGCGACGGCCGGAGTTCTCGAGCCCCAGCAGCACGTGCTCGGCGGCGATCCCAGCGGCCTTCTTGGTGACGGATGCCGTCACGAACGGGTTGCCGTCGCGGTCTCCGCCCACCCACGTGCCGAGCCGGACGAACGGCCGGATGACGGGCGCGCGGCTGCCCGCCGCCGGCCCCTGCAGGGCGTCGTCGACGCGCCGGTAGACGTGCGGGATCGCCGTGTACAGCGTTTCGTCGAACACCGACATGATCGCGCGGACCTCATCGACGGGCGTCGGCTTCTCGGCGCGCAGCGGAGCGGTGCGCCAGAGCGTGTCGATCTCTTCGAGCATCCGCCGCTCGGCGCGGCGCTGGTCGGCGCCGCCGCGCAGTGACGCGTCGTACTCGGTCAGCAGGGCGACCAGCCGGCGGATGCTCGTCGACACCGCGCGCCGGCGCGCCTCGGTCGGGTGCGCGGTGAAGACGGGGTGAAAGCGCAGCGACTGTAGCCGCGCGAGGGCGGTGTCGTCGCCGACTTCGGCCGCGAGGTGCACGAACGCCGCGGCGACTGAGCCATCGGCATCCTCTTTGTCGGGACGGCCGTCGCGCTCGCGCAGCACCCGCACGCGTTGGTGCTCCTCGGCGAGGTTCACGAGGTGGAAGTACACGGTGAAGGCCCGCGCGACCTCGTCGGCCCGTGCGATCGAGAATGAGTCGGCGATGGATGCCGCGCGCTCGAATGCCTCGGGGGACTCGTCGGTGTACGCCGCGATCGTCGCGAGGCGCAGGCGCTCGACGTCGTCGTACAGCCCCGGCGATCCGCTCTCGCGGAGGACCCGCCCGAGCAGAGCGCCGAGCATGCGCACGTCGGCGCGCATGCGCTCGGGGAGCTCCTGCTCGGCTTCGCCGCGCCCGACGAGATCGATGGCTTCGGTGCGGGTGAGTTCGCGCATCCCCCCACGGTAACGCCCGGGTGTTTCGCGTGTGTCACGTGATACGATGGATGCCGGTGAGCCGGGCCCTTCGATACACGCCGCTTCGCGGCGCACTCAGGAACCGAGACGGGCCGCCGACCCGGAAAGTCCCCACATGCGCCTGCTCCGCTCCGATCGCTTTCCCGCGATCGTCCTGCTCGCCGCCGCCGCGCTCGGCCTGATTGTCGCGAACAGCGTCGCCGGCCCCGCCGTCGGTGACGCGATGCACTCGTACCTCGGCATCCCCGGTGTCTTCTCGTTGTCGATCGAGCACTGGATCAAAGACGGACTGCTCGCGATCTTCTTCTTCGTCGTCGCGGTCGAGCTGCAGTTCGAGCTGACGAGCGGCGAGCTGAACTCTGCGCGCCGGGCGACCCAGCCGGCGATCGCCGCCGCCGGAGGCGTGGTCGTGCCGATCCTGATCTACCTGGCCTTCGCCGCCGGGACGAGCAGCGCACCCGGCTGGCCCGTGCCGACGGCGACCGACATCGCGTTCGCGCTCGGCGTGCTGGCGGTCTTCGGACGCGGGCTGCCGTCGGGACTGCGGATCTTCCTGCTCGCGCTCGCCATCCTCGACGACATCGTCGGGATCGTCTTCATCGCGGTGCTGTTCACGAGCGACGTGAACGGGTGGATGCTCGCGGCGGCAGCCGTCGGAGTGGTCGCCTTCGGCATCCTGAGCCGGAAGCTCGATTGGCGCGGCCCCCGTGGGCGCGCGCCCATTGCGGCGGCTCTGGTCGTCATCGCGATCGTGACGTGGGCTTTCGTGTACGTCTCGGGCGTGCACGCGACGATCGCCGGTGTCGCGCTTGGGCTCGCAATGGCGCAGAGCCCGGCGATGCGCACGCGGCACGCGCTTGAGCCGTGGGTGAACGGCCTCGTGCTGCCGCTGTTCGCGTTCTCGGCGGCGCTCGTCATGATCCCGCAGGTGTCGCCGTCGCAGCTCGAGCCGGCGTTCTGGGGCGTCGCGGTGGCGCTTCCGATCGGCAAGGTGATCGGTATCGCGGCGTTCGGGTGGGTCGCCCTGCGTGTCGGACGCTCGAAGAGTTCGGCGCCGCCGCTGCCGTTTGCCGACCTGCTCGCCGCGGGGGCGCTCGGCGGCATCGGGTTCACCGTGTCGCTGCTGCTGGCCGAGCTCGCGTTCGCCGGCGACGGGATGCTGCGAGACGAGGCGATCCTCGGGGTGCTGACCGGCTCGATGGTCTCGCTCGTGTTGGCGTCGGTGATGGTGTCGCTACGCGCCCGGCATTATCGTCGGATGGTGCGAACCGAGGCGGCATGACGGGGCCCGCGCCCGACCCGCGGCAGACGACCGGCGACCCGCTTCGGCAGGCCGCCGAGATGATGCGCGCGACGCGCGAGCGGTGCGTGTGGACGCAGCAGATCACGCACGACGAGCTTCTGCCGTACCTCGTCGAAGAGTCGGCCGAGCTGATCGACGCGGTCGAGACCGGCACGCGTGCAGACCTGCGCGAAGAGCTCGGCGACCTGCTGTGGCAGGTGCTGTTCCACGCCGCGATCGCCGCGCAGGACCAGGACGACCCGTTCGACATCGACGACGTGGCATCCGGTCTTGTCGAGAAGATGGTGCGCCGGCATCCGCATGTCTTCGCGGATGCCGTCGCGACGACCCCCGACGAGGTGCTCGTGCACTGGAACGCCGCGAAAGCCGCCGAGAAGCGTGCTCGCCGCTCGGTCCTCGACGGCGTGTCGCCGCACATGCCCTCGCTCGCCCTCGCCCAGAAGCTCCTGTCCCGCGCTGACTCCATCGGCGTCGCGCCCGCTGCCACCGAGGGGCAGATGCCGGGCACAGAGGCCGAGCTCGGGGCGGCGCTGCTGGGGCTTGTCGCGGCGGCGCGCGAGCGCGGGTGGGATGCCGAGCGCGCGCTCCGCGGCGCGATCCGGGGGCTCGAAGGCGAGATCCGCGCCGCCGAGGAGGTCGCCCCCCACCCACCGGTGGTTGAGTAGCCGCCGCCCCCACCCACCGGTGGTTGAGTAGCCGCGCCCTCCACTAATCGGTGGTTGAGTAGCCGCGCGCAGCCACCGGGAGAGGCACCGGCGCTCCGCGCCGGCACTCGATCACCGGGAGAGGCACCGGCGCTCCGCGCCGGCACTCGATCACCGGGAGAGGCACCGGCGCCGCGCGCCGGCACTCGATCACCGGGAGGGCGGGACCGACCTGGAAGAATGGACCCGTGGCATCCGTGAACCCGCCGCGCGGCATGCGCGACTTCCTCCCCGCCGACAAGGCGCGCCGCGAGCGCGCGCTCGCCGTCATCCGCGAGCGTTACCGCGCGCACGGTTTCGACGAGATCGAGACCCCCGTCGTCGAGGACTACGACCGCCTCCACGCGGGCATCGGCGGCGACAACGAGAAGCTCGCGTTCAACGTCCTCAAGCGCGGGCTGGATGCCGAGGCGATCCGCGCCGGCGCCGACGACCCCGCGCAGCTGAGCGACCTGGGTCTGCGCTACGACCTGACCGTTCCGCTCGCGCGGTTCTACGCGACCCACCGCGGCGAGCTGCCGACGGTCTTCCGCTCGATCCAGATCGCGCCGGTCTGGCGCGCCGAGCGCCCGCAGAAGGGTCGCTACCGCCAGTTCGTGCAGTGCGACATCGACATCATCGGCGACGCGACCGGCCGCGCCGAGGCCGAGCTCGTCGTCGCGAGCCTCGACACCCTCGACGCGCTGGGCCTCGAGGGTGGGTCGATCCGCATCAACGATCGCCGAGCGCTCGACTGGATGCTCGACACCTTCGGCTTTACCGCCGACGAGCGCCCGGGCGTGCTCATCACGATCGACAAGCTCGACAAGCTCGGCCCCGTCGGCGTCGTCGCGGAGCTTCGCGAGCGCGGCGCGACCGCCGACGCGGTCGGCGCGTTCGAGCGCTTCCTCCTCCGTCCGCAGACCCTCGAGTACAACGCGTACGGCGAGCGTCAGATCCGCAAGGCGCTCCCCGCCGACGCGCCCGACGAGGTCGTCGCGCACCTCGTCGCGATCGGCGAGGCCGTCGCCGCGGCGCGCCCCGCCCCAGACGGCGCCTTCACCGATGTCCCGCTCGTCTTCGACCCGTTCCTCGTGCGCGGCATGGGTTACTACACGGGCACGATCTTCGAGCTCGCCCACCCGAGCGTCGACTACTCGCTCGGTGGCGGAGGGCGTTATGACGGCATGATCGGGCGTTTTCTCGGCCAGGATGTCCCGGCCGTCGGCTTCTCGATCGGCTTCGAGCGGATCGTCGAACTGCTGGATGCCGGGGCCGGCGCCACGGCATCCGCGGTCGTCCTCGTGCACGACCGCGATGTTCCGGTCGCGCAACTCGTCGCGCTCAAGGCGTCGCTCGTCGCGGGCGGCGCGCGCGTGCGGCTCGAGCAGCGCACGAAGAACCTCAAGGCGCTGCTCGAGCGCGCCGCGGCCGACGGCTACACGTCGTTCGCGACCGTGGCATCCGGCCAATCGCGAGAAGACCTGGAGCTGAAGCCGCTCGAGTGACGCGCGTCACCGCCCGTTAACCTCTGCCGTGTCGGATGCCGGTGTGCGACGCTCGACGATCGCTGTGGTGACGGCCGCCTCCGCCGTGGGCGTGAGCGCGGCCGTCGTCGGCGCCCGCGCGGGCCTCACCCGCCAGGCCGCGATCGCGCGCCGCCGCATCGGCAAGCCTCACGGAGAGCTCGCCCCCGATGCCGACCGCATCTGGCGCCGTGGCCTCGAGGGGGAGCCGCTCGAGCTTCTGGTGCTTGGCGACTCGCTCGCGGCCGGCCTCGGCGCGGGCCGACGCAAAGACACGCTCGGTGCGCGTCTTGCCAAGGGCCTCGCCCACAGTCTGCACGGCCCGGTGCGCCTGCGCACGGCGGCTGTCGTCGGCTCGGAATCGTCGGCCCTCGCCGCCCAGCTCGATGGACTGCCGAAGAAGTATCGGCCAGATCTCGCGATCATCGTCGTCGGCGGCAACGACGTCACCCACCGCGTGCCGGTGTCGGAGTCGGTTCGGCACCTGAGCGAGGCCATCGAGCGTCTGCACTCGCTCGGCGCCGTCGTCGTCGTGGGGACCTGCCCCGACCTCGGAGCGCTCCGCGCCGTGCCCCAGCCCCTGCGCACCCTCGTCTCGCGGTGGTCGCGCCAGCTCGCGAAGGCCCAGACGACCGCAGCGCTGGATGCCGGCGCCCACCCCGTGTCGCTCCGCCGCGCCGTCGGGCGCGTCTTCACCACCCAGCCCGACGAGATGTTCAGCCTCGACCGCTTCCACCCGAGCGCCCTGGGCTATCGCCGCACGGCGGATGCCCTCGTCCCCGTCGCGGTGGAGGCCCTGGGCGCTGCCGCCGCGGCCGCGGCGCCCGCGCCGCCCGCGCCGCGGGCATCCGTATCTTCGGAGATCTGCGCTTCTGCGGACTGACACGCCGCCCCCGGCTCCGAAGAACTGCGGATCTCCGAAGAACTGCGGGGATGGGGCGACGCACCGCCACACCCGCCGCGGCCGCCCCGCCCGCGCCGCGGGCATCCGTATCTTCGGAGATCTGCGGTTCTGCGGACTGACACGCCGCCTCAGGCTCCGAAGAACTGCAGATCTCCGAAGAACTGCGGGGATGGGGCGACGCCCCGCCACACCCGCGCCGTCGGCCCCGCCCGCGCCGCGGGCATCCGCATCTTCGGAGATCTGCCCTTCTGCGGACTGACACGCCGCCCCAGGCTCCGAAGAACTGCAGATCTCCGAAGAACTGCGGCCGAGGCGGCGGATGTCAGCACCACTGGACGCGCGGTACCCGCCACGGCAAGATGACCGCATGACTTTGCATGTGCGCACGACGCTCCCCAAGAACGGCCCCGCGACGGCGATCGAGCTCAGCGACGAGCAGGTCGACGCGCTCGGCGGCGGCAAGCGCGCGGCGGTGCGCGTGCATATCGGCGACCGCGAGGCGCGCCTGCGGCTCGGCGTCATGGGCGGCAAGAACCTCATCGGCATGTCGAAGGCGGCGCGCACCGAGCTCGGCGTCGAGATCGGTGACACGGTCGACGCCACGATCGAGCTGGATGCCGAGGAGCGCGAGATCGCCGTGCCCGACGACCTGGCATCCGCCCTCGCCGACGCGGGCGCGCGGGCATCCTTCGACGCGCTCGCGCCCTCGCGACGCAAGGAGTTCGTGCGGGGCATCGTCGACGCGAAGCAGCCCGAGACTCGCGCCCGCCGGGTTGCAGCCGCCGTCGCGGCCGTCGCCTGACCCTGGCCCGCGCCGGTCATAACTCCGGAGATCTGCGCTTCTGCGGGCCGACACGCCGCCGCAGGCTCCGAAGAACTGCAGATCTCCGGAGAGCTGCACACGGCGCGGCGGCACCCCTGGCATCCACACCCTCCGGCCGGGCAGGATCAAGACATGCCCGCAGATCCCGACGCACCGACCCGCGCAGAGTGGGATGCCGTGGCGTCCTACCTCGGCGACACGCTCGCGCCGCACGACGACGCGCTCGCGCGAGCGGTCGCCGACCAGCACGCCGCGGGGATGCCGGCGATCGAGGTCGCGCCCACGAACGGCAAGCTCCTGAACCTCCTCGCCCGCGCGATCGGCGCCCGGCGGGTGCTCGAGATCGGGACGCTCGGCGGATACTCGACGATCTGGCTCGCGCGGGGCGTCGCCGAGGGCGGCACCGTCGTGACGATCGAGGCTGAGCCCGCGCATGCCGCCGTCGCCCGCGCGAGCATCGACCGCGCGGGCGTGGGCGACCGCGTCGACATCCGGGTCGGCCGCGCCGCCGACATCCTGCCGACCCTGGCGGTCGCCGCACAGCACGACCAGCACGACCACCCCGACCACCCCGACCAGCCCGACCACTCCGACCACCCCGACCACCACCCCTTCGACCTCGTCTTCATCGACGCAGACAAGGAGTCGAACCCGACGTACCTCGACTGGGCCGCGCGCCTCGGCCGCCCGGGAACGCTCGTGATCGTCGACAATGTCGTGCGCGCGGGCCGCATCACAGACCCGCACGACACGAGCCCGCAGGTCGAGGGCGTGCGCGCAGGCCTCGCGATGCTCCGCGACGATCCGCGGTTCGAGGCGACGGCCCTGCAGACCCTCGACGCGAAGGGCTGGGACGGCATCGCGCTCGCGCTCGTCGTCTGACCCAGGCGCGGAGCACGAACGCATCCCAAACTCACGGCACCGGCCCTGCGCCCACGGCATCCACCTCACTAGAGTAAGAACCGGACCGACGACGCTCCCAGATCCACCTTCCCCAAGCAAGGAGTCCCCTGTGGCACTGATCGAGGCTGTAGGCGCACGCGAGATCCTGGATTCGCGCGGCAACCCGACCGTCGAGGTGGAGGTGCTGCTCGACGATGGCATCGTCCAGCGCGCGGCCGTCCCCTCCGGCGCATCTACCGGCGCGTTCGAGGCGTACGAGTTGCGCGACGGCGACAAGAGCCGCTACGGCGGCAAGGGCGTCCTCAAGGCGGTGGATGCCGTCATCGACGAGCTCGGTCCCGCGATCGAGGGCGTGGATGCCAGCGAGCAGCGCGTGATCGACGAGATCCTGATCGCCACCGACGGCACCGAGAACAAGTCGCGTTGCGGCGCGAACGCGATCCTCGGGGTGAGCCTCGCGGTCGCGAAGGCCGCGGCCGACGCCGCCGACCTGCCCCTGTTCCGCTACCTCGGCGGTCCGAACGCGCACGTGCTGCCCGTGCCGCTGTTCAACGTCATCAACGGCGGCGAGCACGCCGACAACGGCATCGACTTCCAGGAGTACTTCCTCGCGCCGATCGGTGCCGAGACCTACGCCGAGTCGCTGCGCTGGGGCACCGAGGTCTACCACGTCCTCAAGGGCGAGCTGAAGGCGGCCGGCTTCAACACGGGCCTCGGCGACGAGGGCGGCTTCGCCCCCGACCTGCCGAGCAACCGCGAGGGCCTCGACTTCCTCATCAAGGCGATCGAGAAGGCGGGCTTCACCCCCGGCAAGGACATCGGCGTGGGCCTCGACGTCGCGGCGACCGAGTTCTTCACGGACGGCGTCTACACCGTCGAGGGCAAGCCGTGGTCGGCCGAGAAGCTCACCGAGTACTTCGCCGACCTCGTCGCGAACTACCCCGTCGTCACGATCGAGGACGCCCTCGCCGAAGATGACTGGGATGCCTGGAAGCACCTCACCGACGCCATCGGCGACAAGGTTCAGCTCGTCGGAGACGACCTGTTCGTGACGAACCCGATCCGCCTGCAGAAGGGCATCGACCTGGGCGTCGCGAACGCGCTGCTGGTGAAGGTGAACCAGATCGGCACGCTGTCCGAGACGCTGGATGCCATCGCCCTGGCCACGCAGAACGGCTACCGTTCGATGCTCTCGCACCGCTCCGGTGAGACCGAGGACACGACGATCGCCGACCTCGCCGTCGCCGTCAACGCGGGCCAGATCAAGACCGGCGCGCCCGCCCGCAGCGAGCGCGTCGCGAAGTACAACCAGTTGCTGCGCATCGAGGAAGAGCTCGGCGACGCCGCGGTCTTCGCCGGCCGCGCGGCGTTCCCGCGGTTCAAGGGCTGAGCTCGTAGGCTGGAGTTCATGACGAAAGAGGGAGCCGTGCGCCGCGCGCCGGTTCCCTCTTCTCATGCCGCGGCGCAGGCTTCTCATGGCGCGGCGCAGGCATCCGGCCCTCGCTCGCGTGGGCGCGTCGATGTGCGGGAGTGGGCCGGCGGCATCCGCTTCTCGGCGTTCACGGCGATCATGCTGGGGCTTGTCGTGCTCGCCGTGTTCGTCCTCGTGCCGACGGCGGGCACGTACCTGTCGCAGCGTCAGCAGATCGCCGCGCTCGAGCACTCGGTGCAGTTGACCGCCGACGAGGTCGCCGACCTCGAGCAGCAGAAGGCCCGCTGGGCCGACCCCGCCTTCGTGACGGCGCAGGCGCGCGCGCGGCTGTATTACGTGCATCCGGGCGAGGTCGTCTACCTCGTCGACGATGATCTGCCCGAGTCGGCGATCCCGCTCGAACAGCAGGCCGTCAGCGACGAGGTGCAGGAGGCGAGCACCGACTGGATGTCGCAGTTCGTCCGCTCGATCGCGCACGCGGGGCTCACGCAGACCGCCGTCGGGCCCGCGACGGACCCCACACCCGCACCCTGACGACGGCGGTGGATGACGGCGACCCAGCTGTCCATCAGCCGCCCCCGATAGCCTGGAATCGTGCCTCACCCCGTGCTGACTCCCGCGTCCGACGACGATCTCGCCGTCATGCGCGAGCAGCTCGGGCGGCCCATGCGCGGGGTCGTGGGGATCGCCGCGCGGTGCGTCTGCGGCAATCCGACGGTCGTTGCGACCGAGCCGCGGCTCCCGGCATCCGGCGCGCAGAACACGCCCGGTGAGCCTTTCCCGACGTTTTACTACCTGACCCATCCCGGTGCGACGGCGGCGATGTCGGCGCTCGAGGCGACGCAGGTCATGCGCGAGCTGAGCGACTTGCTCGCAGCCGACGACGAGGTGGCCGCCGCCTACCAGCAGGCCCACGAGGCGTACCTGTCCGACCGCGCCGTCTACGGCGAGGTGGACGAGATCGCGGGGATCTCCGCGGGCGGGATGCCCACGCGCGTCAAGTGCCTGCACGCCCTCGCCGCGCACGCGCTTGCCGCCGGGCCGGGTGTCAACCCGATCGGCGACCTCGCTCTCGCGCGCGGAGACTGGTCGCCCGACCGTTGCACGTGCGCCCAGCCGAGGCAGGCGCCGTGAACCCCCGGCGCGCGGCCGGCGTGAACCCCCGGCGCGCAGCCGCCGCGATCGCCATCGCCCTCCTCGTGACGGGCGGCGCGAGCGCTCCCGCGGCCTTCGCCACCGAGCCTGACCAGCCCCAGGTGATCGTGCCGGATGCCGTGACGCCGACGCCGACGGGTGACCCGGTGCGCGCGGCGCAGTATTGGCTCGACGAGTACGGCATCCGCACCGCGTGGGAGACCACGAAGGGCCGGGGAACCACGATCGCCGTCATCGACACGGGCATCGCGCGCGATCCGGTCGAGTTCGCGGGAGCGGTCGTCGGCGGCACCGACTTCTCGGGCGCGGGAGCTTCTGATGGGCGAAAGCCCGTCGGAGCCGTCGACGCGAACCACGGCAGCTGGGTGGCATCCCTCGCCGCCGCCCGCGGCGCGGGCGCCGACACCGGCATGATCGGGGTCGCCCCCGAGGCGAACCTGCTCGCGATCTCGATCGGGTTCGGTGCGTCGTCGTCGGTGCCGTTCGTGCAGCAGGTCGCCGACGCGATGCACTGGGCCGTCGATCACGGCGCGGATGTCATCAACCTCTCCTTCACGACGAACACCCTCACGTGGGATCCGGTGTGGGACGAGGCGTTCCAGTACGCGTTCGACCACGACGTCGTCGTCGTGGTCGCGGCGGGCAACAAGGGCAACGGGACGGAAGAGGTCGGCGCGCCCGCGACGATCCCCGGCGTGCTGACCGTCGGGGGAGTGGACCGCACGGGCACCGCGAGCGCCACGGCATCCACTCAGGGCATCACAATCGGCATCTCGGCGCCCAGCGAGCAGCTGCTCGGGGTGTCGGCGGACGGCCAGATCGTGCAGTGGGACGGCACGAGCGGCGCGGCACCGATCGTCGCGGGCATCGCCGCGCTCGTGCGCGCCGCCCACCCCGAGCTCGACGCGAACAACGTCATCAACCACATCATCCGCACGGCGCGGCCCGCGGCGGGCGCGACGATGACGCGCGATCCGCTCTACGGATACGGACTCGTGGATGCCGCGGCCGCCGTCACGGCATCCCTTCCGCTGGTGTCGGAAAACCCGATGGGCGACCTCGCCGAGTGGGTGCGGCTGTACCGGCGCGCGGAGGTCCAGCCGCAGCCGCAGCCGACCTCGGCGCCGATCGCGCTACCCGACCTTCCCCAGGCCGATCGCGTGCCGGCGCGGTCGCCGCTGCTGCCGAGCGCCGACACGCTCCGGTATGGCACCGTGCCGCTCGTGGGGGTGACCCTGACGGCTATACTGGTGGCGCTCGGTGTCACTGCTGCTGCCCGGCGCATCAGATCGGAGCGCGCACGTCCTCCGAGCCGTTGATTCAAGGAGTTCTTCCACCTGTGACTCACACAGCGTCCAGCACAGCCGGTTCCGTTCCCGTCAAGGCAGTGCCCAAGATCCTCATCGTCGGTGGCGGATACGCGGGCTTCTACACCGCGTGGAAGCTCGAGAAGCACCTCCGCAAGGGCGAGGCGCAGGTCACGATCGTCGACCCGTTGCCGTACATGACCTACCAGCCGTTCCTGCCCGAGGTCGCCGCCGGCGAGATCGAGGCGCGCCACGTGATCGTGGGCCTGCGTCGACACCTCAAGAAGACGAAGGTCGTGACCGCGAAGGTCACCGGCATCGATCACGCCAGCCGCACCGCAACCATCACGCCCGAGATCGGCGAGCCGTGGCAGGAGTCGTACGACCAGATCGTCGTCACCGCCGGTGCCGTCTCGCGCACCTTCCCGATCCCCGGCATCGCCGACAATGCGATCGGGCTCAAGACCATCGAAGAGGCCGTCGCGATCCGTGACCGCATCCTCACGAACTTTGACAACGCCGCGAACCTCCCGCCCGGGCCCGACCGTGAGCGGCTGCTCACCGTCGTCGTCGTCGGTGGTGGTTTCGCGGGCATCGAGGTGTTCGCCGAGATGCGTGCGCTGGCATCCTCGCTCCTGAAGGACTACCCGCAGCTGACGTTCGAAGAGACGCACTTCCACCTGATCGAGGCGATGAGCCGGATCATGCCCGAGGTGTCGCTGAAGACGAGCGAGTGGGTGCTGAAGGATCTCGCCAAGCGCGGAGCGAACGTGCACCTCGACACGCAGGTGACCGGCGCCGCCGGCGGCAACGTCGAGCTGTCGACGGGCGAGGTCATTCCGACCGACCTCATCGTCTGGACCGCGGGCGTCATGGCGAACCCGACCGTCGTGCGGGGGAGCGACCTGCCCGTCGAGGAGCGCGGCCGCATCCGCACCCGCGCCGACCTGCGCGTCGGTACCGCCGAAGAGGTCGTCGCCGGCGCGTGGGCTGCCGGTGATGTGTCGGCCGTGCCGGACCTCACCGGAAAGGGCGTCGGCGGATACTGCGTGCCCAACGCCCAGCACGCCGTGCGTCAGGCGAAGCTGCTCGCGAAGAACCTGGTTGCCGTGCTGCGCGGAGAGGTGCCCCGCGAGTACATCCACCACAACCTGGGCGCTGTCGCTGGCCTCGGGCTCTACAACGGCGTGTTCCAGTCGGGCAAGTTCGCGCTCAAGGGCTTCATTGCCTGGGTCGCGCACCGCGGCTACCACGGCCTCGCGATGCCGTCGTGGGAGCGCAAGTGGCGCGTGATCGGCGACTGGTGGCACAACTTCTGGCTGACGCGCGACAACGTGTCGCTGCAGACCGTCCAGCACCCGCGCTACGTCTTCGAGGAGTTCGCGGCGCGCCCGCGCCCGGCGGCCCCGGTCGAGGCCCCCGCGGCTCCGGCTGCCGCGCCTGCGGCGAAGGCTCCGGTTGCCGCAAAGGCTCCGGCCCCGGCGGCGAAGCCTGTCGAGAAGGCGGATGCCGCGGCACCTACGGCGGCAAAGAAGGCTCCGGCCAAGAAGGCGCCTGCGAAGAAGACTCCCACCGCCGGCTGAGCTGCGTCCGCTCCCGGTCGTTGAGCGAGCGCAGCGAGTCGAACGCCGCGACTACCCTGGACTACGGGCCCCCGTAGCCCAATGGCAGAGGCAGGCGACTTAAAATCGCTCAAGTCTGGGTTCGAGTCCCAGCGGGGGTACGGTTCGCTTCTTCACATCAGGACGGTGCACCTGTACTTGGCGCGCGTGAGCCCCACGTAGAGCAGGTCGCTCCAGTCGAGGCCTTCTGCTGTGACGAAATCCTTGGCCTCATCGCTCAGATCGGTGAGGATCACGGCTTCCGCATCGAGGCCCTTGTACTTGAAGATGGAGCGCCACCGGATCCGGCCGGTGCTGCCCTCGTGCTGGAGCTGTTTGCGCAACCACCGCTCGTCGGCGCTCTGCTCGCCGCGCGCGAGAAAGCGACCCACGAGCGATCGCTTCTGCGCAAACGGGCTCAGGATGATGATGTCCTCCGGTGCGTGGTGCTGGAGCAGTGCCTTGATGGCGGATGCCAGGGCGGCGGTCTCCCGTCCCTCCGTGACGGCCACGACGTCAAGGCCGCCGGGAGTGCTCTTCGACACACGATGATCGGTGTATCCGATCTGCTTGCCGAGCACGTGCTCGACGCCAGACAGCAACCCGGGGGCAGAGCGGCAGTTGCGACGCACGCGTACGTGCACGAGGTCAGGAATGCGTTCGCGCGCGATCGTGTATGCATTCACGTAGTCGTCCGCACGTCGCATGATCTGCTGGCGGATATCTCCCGCGAAGACCAGCCTTGTCCCGGTCGCGCTCTTCGTCCCGGCGAGTTCAAAGATGAGGTCGAGCAGTAGCGGGTTACCCGCGACGTCCTGGAACTCATCGACGCAGATCGCTTCGCAGTCGCCGAGGTAGGGCTTTTCGCGCAGGGTGACGAGTGCGCGCTCCGGCAGCTCGCGCGTATACCAATCATGTCCGGCATCGACCGGATTCGTCGGAAGACCCACCAGCCGCAACATGAGTGCGTTCAGGTCAGCCACCTCGACGTTGGGCAGGCCGCCGACGAACTGCTGGAGCTCGTCCGCCATCAATACGTTCCAGCAGGTGACGAGCGTCTTGCGTCCTTCGCGGTTGAACCGACGGGCTGTGCTCGTGATCAGGTAGCTCTTGCCGGTGCCGGCGGGCCCGTCAAAGTAGACGTGTTCATTCGTATCGACCAGTTCCAGCACGATCTGCTGGCTGGCAAGGAGCCTGGTTTCGGTGGCCCGACGCTCCTGCCGTCGCTCGGCTTCGGTCTCTTTCGCGGTGAAGTCTCCGACAAGTGCCGCGGCGATCTCGTCGGAGCGTTCGGTGGTGAACTCGGCGGGATCGTTGGTCACCTCGTCTACCGTCGCGTACCAGGCGCTGTACTCGTCCAGCGTCTTCTCGACAAGCCAGGCGGGCTTAGAGAGATCCTCTTTCCACCCCAGTTCCCACTCGAAGAACTGGAGGTCGCCCGGCGTCTTGTTCTCGAACTGGTAGCGGCCGAGCGAGGTGAACCACACCAGCCGCGCAATGGGTTCGTCTCCGCGCAGCAGGTCACGGTTCTTGAGGTGCCGGCGGATGCTGCGGCGTACTCCGTCGAGCTGCTTCAGTGGATCCTTGTGAGGTTGGGGAACGCGGTCGAGGTACCAATCGCCGGCCTTGTACTCGACATACGACGGCGCCTTCGCCTCGATGATGAGGATGCCGCGTCCGGGGACGAGGAGGACAAAGTCGGCCTCTCCGGCGAACGCTGAATCGTGTCGGGCGACGCTCAGCGAATGTATGGCGATCCAGTCATCGTGCCCTTGGATGCCTTCGAGCGCGTCAAAGATCCGCTTCTCGGACACGTTGGCACCGTCGCGCGGATACGGGGGGATCATACGCACCATGGGCCGAGCCTATCTGCGTAGTTCCGCCGTGCCGTCGACCAGTCTGAACAACTGCGACAACAGCAACCGATGGGTGAGCCTTGATCGAATGTCGGCGAAATGCGCCAAGATCGAGTGCAACGGGAGCGAGATCTGCCCGCGCCGGGCTTGCGACATGACGCGAACCCGCGAGCAACGCTTGCAGAGACGGAAACGAGACAGAAGTAGTGACTTCGACAGGTGGCGTGTCCAGTCAGGTTCGGCTCTTCTGGGGGTTCGACGGCCGATGAGGACCGACGTCACAACCCCGCAGGGTCTGTTCAACATGCCTCAGCACCTCACCGTGCCGATCTACCAGCGGCCATACGTTTGGAGCGAGGACGAGCAGTGGGGGCCGCTGTGGGCAGATGTCCGTCGCATCGCCGAGCACCGGCTCGATAACCCTGGGTCAACCGCGACGCACTTTCTTGGCGCGGTCGTCACGCAACAGGCCGAAGCGCGACCCGTCGGCGTCCAGGAGTTTCTGATTGTCGACGGGCAGCAACGACTCACCACGTTGCAACTGCTGATGGATGCCGCGGCGACCGAGTTCACCGCGCGGGGGTTCGCCGACCTCTCAGCGCAGCTGCACTTTCTCACTCACAACGGCGCGATGTTCGTGGGTTCGGAGACGGGGCTGAAGGTTCGCCACAGCAACCGCGATCGCGTGGCCTTCGACGAAGTGATGCAGGCCGATCCGCCGATCGACTATGCCGCGCTCAAGAGTGGAGACTCGCTGATCGTGCGTGCGCACGAGTACTTTGCTCGACAGATCGCGCCTTGGCTCGGACAGGGCGAGGAGGCCACCAGGCGAGCGAACGCCCTCGGGGTCGCACTCCAGAACGCGTTGCAGCTCGTCGTCATCCAGCTCACGACCGACGAAGACTCGCAGGAGATCTTCGAGACCCTCAACGCGCGCGGCACACCCTTGACCGCAGCCGATCTCATCAAGAACTTCGTGTTCCAGCGACTCAAGTTGGAAGGTGAGGATGAGCACAAGGTCTACCGCGAATCATGGCCCTTCGAGACCAAGTTCTGGGAGGCCGAGGTCAGCGTAGGACGCTTCAGCACGACGCGTAGCGCGGTGTTCCTCAGCCAGTGGCTCGTCTCGCGGGTCGGCAAGGAAATCAGCCCGCGCTCCACTTTCACGCGTTTCAAGTTCTTCGTCGAGCACGAGTCGAGCGCATCGATGGTCGAGCTTCTCGCTGAGATCGCGGCGCAGGCAGTCGACTATGAGCACCTGACGACGCGGGCATCCGACGCCCATGCCGATCTCTCTCGTGTCGAGCTTCACTTCGCACGGATGGCAGTTGCGCAGGTCGAGATCACCAAGCCGATCGCGATCTGGTTGCGTGAACCCGGTACGCCGTACTCTGCTGCGACGGCAGACGCCGTGGTCTCGATGGTGGAGTCTGTGATCATGCGCCGCCGACTGCTGCGGCTGACGAGTAGTGATCTCAACCGCGTCATGAGCGAGCTGATTGCGCGGTGCCGGCGCCTTGCCGACGGTGAACTGGTCAGCGCCGTGTCGGCGTTCCTCGCGGGACAGCAGGTTGCGAGCACCTACTGGCCCGGTGACGCCGAGATCCGCACCGCGCTTCGGTCGGCGCCGTTCTATTGGCGCTACTCGCGGCCGATGGCGCGGCTGTTCCTGCAGGCTGTCGAGGATGCCTATCGCGGATACGCCGGCCGAGGTCTCTCGAAAACGGGAGTGCGAGTTCCGCGCGTGACTCAACAGATCGAGCATGTCCTTCCTCAATCATGGCGCGCCCACTGGCCCGTCGAAGGTCCGGTCGAGGCGGCTGAGCGGGACGAGCATGTTCAACGGCTCGGCAACCTGACACTGCTGACCGGATCGCTCAATGCCGCCGTTTCGAACGCCGCATGGCTCGGTGCTGACGGCAAACGGGACGCGCTGCGCAAGCACGAAGCCATGCTCATGAACCGCAAGCTCGTCGACGACAATCCGTCGGGGTGGGACGAGATCGCCATCGACGCGCGCACCGATCGCATGATCTCGTTGCTGTTGCAGACGTGGACGGTTCCGGAGGGTCACGAAGGCAAAGTCGTCGACCGGACGGCGCGGGTGTCGAAAGCCACGGCGAAATACTCCGGCCTGATCGATGCAGGGCTCTTGAATGTCGGCGCGGAGCTCGTCTGCACGGACAATCGGTGGCCGGGCGCGCGAGCGACCGTGCTGGCGGGCGCGCGCGTACTGTACGAGGGTGTCATGTACGAGTCGCCGGCCGCGGCCGCCCGGGTGGTCCGAGGCGGCAGCGGCAATGCCTGGTACTTCTGGCGTGTGGGAGAGGACGGCCCGATGCTGACGGAGTTGCGCGACCAGCTACTCACAGGCGGAGCACACGCACGGGATGCCGAGGACGCATCCCGGTGACCCCGATTCTTGCCAAGCGCTAGAATTCAGTACATGACGACTCTGTCCCTCGCAGACGCTCGCGCATCACTGAGCAAGCACGTCGACTCGGCCGTGACCACGCACGAGCGGTTCGAGATCACGCGCAACGGTGCCCGCGTCGCCGTGTTGCTCAGCGCCGAGGACTACGACTCGCTCGTGGAGACGGTCGACATCCTGAGCAACCCGGACGATGTCGCGGCGCTGCGAACGGCAATCGCCGAGCTCGAGGCTGGCGATGTCTCGTCGGCAGACGAGGTTCGCGCCGCCATGGAAGCGCGCGGCCGGCTCCTGCTGTGAGTGCCCCATACACGGTCATCTTCACCAAGTCTGCGCGCAGGGCGCTCGAGCTAACCCTCCCCGAGTCTGTCGCCGCCGCGGCGTTCGAGTTCATCGTCGGTCCGCTAGCCGCCAGCCCGCGCAAAGTCGGAAAGCCGCTTCGCGAGCCGCTCGCGCCGCTGTACTCCGCGCGGCGCGGGGAGTACCGCATCTTGTACAGGATTGAAGATGAGCGCGTCGTGGTCGAGATCGTCACCGTCGAGCATCGACGAGACGTTTACCGCCGACGCTGACGGCGCGTGTCTGTGGCGGGCGGTACTGTCCGAACGGAAGGAACGGAGTATCGATGACCGACACAGTCGAGTCCGCGTGCTTTCGCCGCGCGAGGACTTGAATACCTGGCTCCTCGAGGCGACCGATGCACTCGCTGATGCTTCTCGCGACGGCGACTGGGGTCGCGTGTTCGAGATCCTCGATGACCGAGACTCCTTTAGCGTGGAGGCGAACAGCTGGCGCCGCGGTGGCACGAGCTGGTTCTCGCCTCTGCACCAGGCGGCGTGGCACGGGGCATCCGCCGAGGTCGTCGAAGGACTGAAGCGCCGGGGCGCGTGGCTCACGCTCCGAGACGCCGAGGGTCGCCGCCCGATCGACATCGCGCGCGAGCGTGGTGCGCACCACCTGCAAGGAGTGCTCGCACCGCCGGCCAGCACCGCACTCTACGACGAGAGGCTCGCCGGGATGACCGCCGCGCTCGCCGAGCTCGTCACGGCAGACGCGACGCGCATCGGGTGCACCGCCCCGATCAGACACCTGGATGCCGCATGCATCGCCGAAGCGGGAACGACCGTGTGGTTCTCGATCCCCGGGATGTACGGCGGATTCTCGATCGAGATGTTCCGCGGCCGACTGCACGTCGACAGTTGGAGCCGCGTCGTCGGCGGGTCGGGCCGCGCCTACGTCATCACCGGCGATCGCACCACACTCGTCGACGAAGGATTCGTGTAGTCCGGCTCCGGCGCTACGCTCTCCACATGACGCACGAACCCCCGATCGAAGACGTGTCGATCGGCGGCAACGGCATCCGTCTCGGGCAGTTCATGAAGTTCGCGGGGATGCTCGATTCGGGCGGAGACGTCAAAGAGGCGATCATCGACGGCCTCGTCACGGTCAACGGCGAGGTCGACCGCCGCCGCGGCCGCCAGCTGCAGCTCGGGGACGTCGTCGGCTACGCGGCGTTTCGTGCGCGCGTGATCGCCTGACGCACGCCCTAAACTCGCGGCATGCACACTCTGACGCACGTTGCCTCGATCCTCGTCGCGGCGCAGTCCGATGACGCCGCCGCGACCGGGGGAACGATCGGCGGCGGCATCGTCGGCTACATCCTCTTCGTGGCAGCTGTCTGGCCGCTGCTCAAGAAGGCGGGTCAGCCCGCTTGGACTGCCCTCATCCCCTTCGTCGCGGCGTTCTTCATCGTCCGCGCCGCGGGTCTGTCGGCGTGGTGGACGCTCTTGTACCTCGTGCCGATCGTGAACGTCGTGTTCGCCCTCATCGTCGCGCTCCGGCTCGGCCGCGCCTTCGGCCATGGCACGGTGTTCTCGGTCTTCCTGCTGTGGCTGCTATCGCTCGTCGGCTTCTTCATCGTCAGCTACTCGGGCGACACATGGGACCGCTCGCGCATCTGAGGCGGCCGCGCGTCGCGCGGCGAGATGGGGAACCGCTGGGAGTGCTCCGATCAGCGCGTTCCGTGTCGGTGCGCGCCGATAGGATGAGCCTCAATCGAGGGGAGTCGTATGGACATGGTGTGGCTGATCCCGGTGCTCGTCATCGTGGCGCTGGTGGTCGGATTCGGCATCTACCTGTGGGCGACGTACAACTCGCTCGTCGCGCTGAACGTGCGCGTCGACGAGGCGTGGAGTGACATCACGGTGCAGCTCAAGCGTCGCGCCGACCTCCTGCCCAACCTCATCGAGACCGTCAAGGGCTACGCCGCGCACGAGAAGGCGGTCTTCGAGAACGTCACGCGCGCCCGCGCCGAGACCCTGAGTGCCGCATCGCCCGCCGAAGCGGGCGTCGCTGAAGGTCACATGCAGCAGGCGCTCAAGTCGCTGTTCGCCGTCGCCGAGGCCTACCCGCAACTGCAGGCGAGCCAGAACTTCCTGCAGCTGCAGCAGTCGATCGTCGACACCGAAGACAAGATCCAGGCATCCCGCCGGTTCTACAACGGCGGCGTGCGCGAGCTCAACACGAAGATCAAGGTCTTCCCGAACAACCTGTTCGCGCGCAACCTCGGCTTCCGCGAGCGCGAGTTCTTCGAGGTCACCGGCGGCGCCGCCATCGCCGAACCGCCCCGCATCCAGTTCTGAGTCGAAACCCGGCCCGGCATACGCCGAGTTCTAGACTGACGGGATGAGCGGCTCCGACGACACCCCCCGCGGCGCGCGGCGTGGAACGCTCCTCGACACGCTCCGTGGTCGCAGGGTCACGACCGAGATCGCCGAGAGCATTCCGCATGGCCTCCGCGTCGCGACGGCGTACGCGTGGCGGTTCGTCGTCATCGCGGTGGCCGCCGGCATCCTGATCTGGCTCGTTATCCAGCTGAAGCTGCTCGTCATCCCCCTGCTGGTGGCGATCCTCGGCACTGCTCTGCTGTGGCCGGCCTTCACGTGGATGCTGCGCCACCGCGTGCCCCGCTGGCTTGCGATCGTCGTGTCGGTCGTCGGCACCCTCGCGATCATCGGTGGTCTCATGTGGCTCGCGATCTGGCAGATCACGCGCGAATGGGCGAGCGTTCGCGATCGGACCGGCGAGGCGATTCAGCAACTGCGCGACTACCTCGTCGCCGGGCCGCTGCACCTCACCGAACAGCAGATCGACGACCTGCTCGCGCAGGCATGGACGTGGATGCAGCAGCAGGTGGAGCTCCTCTGGTCGGGCGCGCTCGTCGTCGGATCCACGGTCGGGCACGTCATCACGGGTGCGGTGCTGGCCCTGTTCATCCTGCTGTGCACGCTCGCCGACGGCGCCGGTATCTGGCGCTGGGTCGTGCGGCTCTTCCCGCGCGCCGCGCGCGAGGACGTCGACGGCGCGGGCCGCGCCGGCTGGCGCACCGTCGTGACCTACGCGCGCACGCAACTGCTCGTCGCGACGATTGACGCGACCGGCATCGCTCTCGGCGCCTTCCTGCTCGGCGTGCCGCTCGCGATCCCGATCGGCGTGCTCGTGTTCCTCGGGGCATTCGTGCCGTTCGTGGGTGCGATCGTGACCGGCGCGTTCGCGGTTTTCCTCGCGCTCGTCTACAACGGGCCGTGGATCGCTCTGTGGATGCTCATCGTCGTCCTCGCCGTGCAGCAGCTCGAGGGGCACGTGCTTCAGCCGCTGCTCATGGGCTCGGCCGTCAAGGTGCACCCCCTGGCCGTCGTACTGGTCGTCGCCGGTGGTGCGATGATCGCAGGCATCCCGGGGGCCCTGTTCGCCGTGCCGCTCGCGGCGTTCGTCAACGTTGTCGCCGTGTATCTCGGGCGCGGATCGGGCCCGCCCGAAGACGCAGACCTCATCTGGAGCACCGTTCCCCGCAGCAGAAGGACCCCCGCGTGACCATCCCCGCCACCAGTGCGACGCCGACCCTCGCTGAGTTCGAGGATGCCGCGGAGGTGCTCCGCAGCGTCATCATCCAGACGCCGTTCGACGAGTCCGAGCACCTCTCCGACGTTCTCGGCGCGCCCGTGCACCTGAAGTTCGAGCACCTGCAGCGCACGGGCTCGTTCAAGATCCGCGGCGCGACGTACCGGCTTTCGCGGCTCACCGAGGAGGAGCGCGCGCGCGGCGTCGTCGCGGCATCCGCTGGGAATCACGCCCAGGGCGTTGCGCTGGCGGCGCAGAAGCTCGGCATCCCGGCGACGATCTTCATGCCGCTGGGCGTACCCGTCCCGAAGCTCCTCGCAACGCGCGGCTACGGCGCCGAGGTGATCCTTGAGGGCGCGACCGTCGAAACCCCGCTGCGGCTCGCCGCGGAGTACGCCGAGCGCACCGGCGCCGTGCTCATCCATCCGTTCGATCACCGGGACGTCATCATCGGGCAGGGGACTCTCGGGCTCGAAGTGTGGGATGCCGTGGACAACCTCGACACCGTCGTCGTCGGCATCGGCGGGGGAGGCCTCATCGCCGGCGTCGCCGCAGCCGTCAAGGCGCGTGCCGCCGCCGAGGGGCGCACCGTGCGGGTCATCGGGGTGCAGGCGGCGAACTCGGCCGCGTATCCGTCATCCCTTGCGGCGGGCGCGCCGCTTACCGTCGACACCACTCCGACGATCGCCGACGGCATCGCCGTCGCCCGCCCCGGCGACATCCCCTTCGAGGTCATCAGCGAGCTCGTCGACGAGGTCGTCACCGTCACCGACGACGACATCGCGCGGGCGCTACTGATTCTCCTCGAGCGCGCGAAGCAGGTCGTCGAACCCGCTGGTGCGGTGGGCGTCGCGGCGATCCTCGCCGGCAAGATCCAGGCGTCGGGGCCGACGGCGGTCATCCTCTCGGGCGGCAACATCGACCCGCTGCTGTTGCAGCGCGTCGTCGCACACGGCCTCGCGGCATCCGGCCGCTACATGGCGCTGCAGATTCCGCTGCCCGACCGCCCCGGCCAGCTCGCGCGCGTGTCGGAGTTGCTGTCAATCGCAGGCGCGAACGTCATCGAGGTGCTGCACACGCGGCACGGGCAGGGGCTGCAGATCAGCGAGGTGATCCTGCAGCTGAGCGTCGAGACGCGCGGCGAAGAGCACCGCGCCCACGTCATCGCCGTGCTCGAAGAGGCGGGCTTCCACCCGCGCGTCGTCCGCGACTGACGTTGCGCGCGCGCCAGCCCCTGCGGCATCCGCGCGCGTTCATCCGTCGCAAAGGGTGTTCATGGCAGCGGATGCCGACGGTTTGCGCCGGATGAGCGGTCGGGCCGCGCGGCGCAAAGGCGCGCCCGCGGGCTTACTGGCCCGTGTAGGTCGCGACCTTGACGATCTCGACGGCGATGTCGCGGCCGTTCGGGGCGGTGTACGACGTCTTCGCGCCCTCGGCGAGGCCGAGGATCGCGGCGCCCAGAGGCGACGCCTCACTGTACACGTCGAGCTCCGAGCCGGCGGCGATCTCGCGACTGCCCAGCAGGAACACCTCTTCGCCGCCCGCGACGATCGCGGTGACGACCGTGCCGCTGCGCACGACACCGTCGGCCTCCGGGGCCTCGCCGACCACGGCATCCTTGAGGAGCGCCTGCAGGGTGCGGATGCGTGCCTCCTGCTTGCCCTGCTCGTCCTTGGCGGCGTGGTATCCGCCGTTCTCCTTGAGGTCGCCCTCTTCGCGAGCGGCTTCGATACGGGCCGCGATCTCCGTGCGACCCGTGGTCGACAGGTGCTCGAGCTCGGCGGCGAGCCGGTCGTAGGCATCCTGGGTGAGGAAGGTCTCCGTGTTCTCAGGCACGTCTCTCTCCTTGGGGTGTCGCGCACGGGAGTGCGTTGCTGTGGGGGTAAACCGAACGCCCCGGCAGGCAGCCGGGGCGCGTCATGTCGCATCAGCCTACGGGATCCAGCAGGACGTGGCCAATCCGGTCGTCGCCTCGGCGACCGTCGGGATCGTCTCGGTGAAGGCGCGGGTGTGCTCCGCGGATGCCGGATACTCGACGATGCGCCAGCCGACGATGCCATGGTCGGTGTCTTGCGCCTCGATCGCGCAGGTGACCGGCTCGCCTGCGCGCAGCGTCACCTGGAAGTCGATCGTCACCGAGTGTGCGTCGACCTCACGGAACGCGACGTTGTCGACGTCCACGGCATCCATGGCCTGTGCGACGGTCGTCCACGCGAAGTAGCCGACGATCGCCGCGACGACGAGGCCGAAGGCGATCCAGCGCCCGCGCCTCCCGCCGCGCGCGCGGCCGTAGCGGTCGTCGAGCTCCGCGCGCAGCGCGTCTGCCTCTACCGACGCCGACGCCGCCGATTCGGCGGGGGAGATCGCGGCGCTCATCGGTTCGCTCTCGGTCGGTGCCGCGCGAGCGGCTCTAGGCTGGAGTTCCAGGCTACGCGCGCCGCGCCGGAACGACGAACCGAGGCATCATGCACCTTCTCCCCACCCTCCTCGAGGTCCGCTCCGAGCTCGCCACGCCGACGCCGTCGATGACGGTCAACCCCGACTCGGTGACGCCCGGCTTCTTCGGGTTCGTCGCGATCGCGGTGCTCGCGGTCGTCGTGGTATTTCTGGTGATCGACATGCTCCGCCGCATCCGTCGTGCCGGCTATCGCGCGGACGTGAATGAGCAGTTGGATGCCGAGGCCGAAGCCGACGCGCAGGCGCGTGCGGCGACCCTGGCCTCCGACGTCGACGACGAGGACATCGCCCCGGACGTCGACGGCACCGGCCGATAGAGCCCGTTCAGCCTGCTGCGCCGAGCGACGGCACGACCGGCCTCAGCGCGATCAGCAGACACGCGACCCAGTGGCACAGGAACGCGAGCACCGTGCAGACATGGAAGATCTCGTGGAAGCCGAAGTGTCCCGGCCACGGATTCGGCTTCTTGAGCGCGTAGCAGATCGCACCGCCGGTGTAGAGCAGGCCGCCGACGATGACGAGCACCATCATCGCGGGGTTCGCCTGGAACAGGTCGACGAGGTACATCACGGCTGCCCAGCCAAGCAGCAGGTACAGCGCGACGTAGAGCCAGCGCGGCGCGTTGATCCAGAAGACGCGGAACAGGATGCCGAGCAGTGCCCCCGACCACACGAGGATGAGCAGCAGCAGGCCCTTCTGCGGCGGGAGCGCGAGAACCGCGATCGGGGTGTAGGTGCCCGCGATCAGCAGCATGATGTTCGCGTGGTCGATGCGCTTGAGCACCGCCTTGGTCTTCGGACCCCAGTTGAAGCGGTGGTAGAGCGCCGAGTTGCCGAACAGGAGCACAGACGACGCCATGAACACGGCGGATGCCCACTTCGCTGGCGCGCCGTCGGCGAGCACGATGAGCACGATTCCGGCGGCGATCGCGACGGGGAAGATCGCGGCGTGGATCCAGCCGCGCCAGGTGGGCTTGAGCTCGACCTGCGCGCTGGCGGCCGCTGCCTCGATCAGCGGCAGCTGGGGCATCTCTGCACCCTCGTCGGGGGCGGTGTCGGCGGGGTGTTCGGGCACGCCTCCGAGCGTACGCGCCCGCACATACCGCCGCGCACATACACCCCGCCCGCCCGCGCTTTCCGCCGCTCGCGCTCGCCGCGCCACCACGCACCGCGAAACCGCGCTTGTGTACGGTTTTCGGCCCCAAAAGCGTGCAGAGCTGCAGTTTCGCGGGTTGGGGGGCGAGGGGCTAGCGTCTGCGCGCCGACCGGCGGGTGCCACCGGCCGCGCCACCACACGACCGCGAAACTGCGCTTGTGTACGGTTCTCGGCCCCAAAAGCGTGCAGAGCTGCGGTTTCGCGGCGTGGGCGGGCGGGCGGGACGGGCGGGGGTGCGCGGGCGGGGCGCACGGGGGTGCGATGGCGGGGCGCGATAGCGTAAGGGAGTGACCGCGACGGCATCCGGCGAAGGCAAGGGGTTCCTCTACCGCCTGTACAGTTCGCGCCTGCGCCGACGCCTGACGCCCGAGACGGTGCCGCACCACGTCGCGATGATGATCGACGGCAACCGCCGCTGGGCGCGGCAGGCGGGCTACCTCACCGCAGCCGACGGCCACCGCGCCGGGGCCGCGAAGATGCACGAGTTTCTGCGCTGGTGCGATGACCTCGGCATCCGCGTGGTGTCGCTCTATCTGCTCTCGAATGACAACCTGCGAAAGCGCGACTCGCGCGAACTCGCCGATCTCATCGAGATCATCGCCGAGCTCGCCGACGAGCTCTCGCAGGAGCCGGGATGGCGCGTCAAGCACGTCGGCCGATCCGAAGAGCTCCCCGCCGACCTCGCCCGTGTGCTGAAGACCGCCGAGGACCGGACGGCGGGAAACACCGGCCTCCACGTCAACCTCGCTGTCGGCTACGGAGGTCGAGGCGAGATCGTGGATGCCGTGCGCAGCATCATCGCGACCCACCAGGAGCGCGGCGGCTCACTCGAGGAACTGGCCGCGAGCCTCACGCCCGAGCAGATCGGCGAGCACCTCTACACGGGCGGGCAGGCCGATCCCGACCTTGTGATCCGCACCTCGGGAGAGCAACGGCTGAGCGACTTCCTGCTGTGGCAGTCGGCGCACTCGGAGTTCTACTTCGTCGAGGCGCTCGGGCCTGATCTGCGCGAAGTCGACTTCCTGCGCGCGATCCGCGACTATGCGAGCCGCGACCGCCGGTACGGCGGCTGAGCGCGTCCATGGTCTCTCGCGCGGATCCGTGGCCCACGCTCGCGCATCAGCGGACGACCTCGCTGATCCCGACTGCCGTGCCAGAATGGCACGGTGAGTGACCTGGAACCGCTGATCGAGTCGTTCGACGCCGCGGCGGGGTATCTCGACTGGGCGCGTTTCGGTCCGCTGTCGCCGTCGGTGCGCGCGGAGATGAGCGCGGATGCCGAGCTCCTCGGCAGCGGACGGCGCACCGGGATCGACCACGTCGCCGCACGCGGAGCGGAAGCGCGCGAGCTCGTCGCGCGGCTGCTCGACGCATCGTCCGATGAAGTGGTGCTGCAGCCGTCAGCGACCTACGGCCTCGCGCACGCGATGTTCGGGCTCGAGGGAACGGTCATCGTTCCCGCGCAGGACTTTCCGTCGGTGCGGGTTACCGCGCACCGCGCCGCTGCCGCCCGCGGCGTGCTGACGGTCCGCGAGATCGACCCGCCCGGCGGAATCGTGACGGTGGATGCCGTGGTCGACGCGCTCACCGACGACGTGTCCGCCGTGGCGCTGAGTCTCGTCGACTTCCGGACCGGCGCCCTCGCCGACCTCGCGGCAATCCGCGAGGCGATCGGCGGCCGGCTGCTGATCGTCGACGCGGTGCAGGCGTTCGGCGTGGTCGACGTCGACTGGCGAGCGGCGGATGTCGTCGTCGGCAACGGGTACAAGTGGCTTCGCGCGGGGCGCGGCACCGGGTTCGCGCGCTTCTCACCCGAGGCGAGATTCCGCATCGCCCCGGTGCTCTCCGGCGTCTCGGGGATGGCGGGCGATGCCACGGTGCTCGGCGTGCCCGGGGTTCGCGAGGGCGCCGCGGCGTACTCGATCGCCCCGTCCGACCCGCTGGCCGCCTCGAGACTCGCGACGGCGCTGCACGAGTTCGACGACGCCGGCATCCCCGCGATCGCGGATGCCGTCCGCGAGCGTGCGCGCGCCGTGTTCGACCTCGCCGACCGCTACGGCGTGCCCGTCCTGACTCCGCGCGATGCGCACGCGGGTATCGTCGCGCTCGAGCCGGCACCGCAGGATGCCCCCGCGATCGCCGCGGCGCTCGCCAATCACGGGGTGACCGTCACAGCTCGTGGCGCGAGCATCCGCGTGTCGGCGCATGTCGGAACGGGCGCCGACAGCCTGATGCTGCTGGGCGACGCGCTTGCGGATGCCGCAGCGCTACGCGTTGTCGCGGTCGACTTCGCGCGCGACGAGCTCGGTACCGACACCAGCGCCGCCGACATCATCACGATCGAGGTGCTCGACGAGAGCGACAGCACCGGCGAAGTCGTGCTTGCGGTGGTGGACGAGCCCGACGAGCCAGACGGCAGCGCCGACCAGAATTAACGTCCCGGCAATCTGAGCGCGGCGTGTCGCGGATGCCAGGGTGTCCGCCGCCGACGTACGGTCATCACATCGGGCAAGGCGCCCGGTCGAGTCGGCCACATCACGACTCGTGACCACGGTCGACTCGAGACTGCCGGGCCAGAGCCCGGGGCGGGGAGTGGGTCGTGACCACACGAGTTCCAGAGCAGCAGCACCTCGACTACGACGCTGAGGTGGAGGCCGATCAAGACCTCTGCACCTACGTCCTCGACACGTCGGTCCTGTTGAGCGATCCGCGGGCGTTCTTCCGCTTCGCCGAACACTCTGTCGTCGTCCCGGTGGTGGTGATCACCGAACTCGAGGCGAAGAGGCACGATCCCGAGCTCGGGTACTTCGCCCGCCAGGCACTGCGTCACCTCGATGAGCTGCGCGTGGAGCACGGACGCCTCGACTTCCCTGTTCCGGTCGGACAGGGTGGGACACTCCGCGTCGAGCTCACCAACACCGATGCCTCGGTACTGCCCGCCGGCATGCGGCTCGGCGACAACGACAGTCGCATCCTCGCGGTCGCGATGCATCTCGCGCAGGAGGGGCAGGAGGTCGCGGTCGTCTCGAAGGACCTCCCGATGCGTGTGAAGGCGGCATCCCTCGGCATCACGGCAGAGGAGTACCTTGCCGAGCAGGCGGTCGACAGCGGCTGGACGGGCATCGCCGACCTCAACGTTTCGGGCGATGACATCAGCGATCTGTACGAGACGGAGGTTGCGACGAGCGACCCCGTGCGGGGACTCCCGGTGAACACGGGCCTCGTCATCCACTCTGAACGCGGCTCCGCCCTCGGGCGCGTGACCGGCGACGGCGGATACCGGCTCGTGCGCGGCGACCGTGAGGTCTTCGGCCTGCACGGCCGCTCTGCCGAGCAACGGATCGCGATCGACCTGCTGCTCGACCCCGAGGTCGGGATCGTCTCGCTCGGCGGCCGCGCCGGCACCGGCAAGTCCGCGCTCGCGCTGTGCGCCGGGCTCGAAGCTGTGCTCGAGCGCCAGCAGCAGAAGAAGATCATCGTCTTCCGCCCGCTGTTCGCCGTCGGTGGCCAGGAGCTCGGCTACCTGCCGGGCGACCAGGCCGAGAAGATGAACCCGTGGGGTCAGGCGGTGTTCGACACGCTCGGCTCGGTCGTCTCGGGGAACGTCCTCGACGAGGTCGTGGCCCGGGGCCTCCTCGAAGTCATGCCGCTCACGCACATCCGCGGCCGCTCGCTGCACGACGCGTTTGTGATCGTGGATGAGGCGCAGTCACTCGAGCGCAACGTGCTGCTGACGGTACTCAGCCGCATGGGGCAGAACTCGCGCGTGGTCCTCACGCACGATGTCGGCCAGCGCGACAACCTGCGTGTCGGACGCCACGACGGCGTCGCGTCGGTCATCGAGACGCTGAAGGGGCACAGCCTGTTCGGGCACGTGACGCTGACTCGGTCGGAGCGCTCGGCGATCGCCGCGCTCGTCACCGACCTGCTGGAGGCCGGCGAACTCAGCTGAGGGCGTTTCGACTCGCTCGCTTCGCTCCCTCGCTCAACGACCGGGGGAGCGAAGCGTTCGAGTTGCTCCCTCGCTCCATGACCGGGGGGAGCGAAGTGGGCTACTCCCAGCGGTAGCCCTCGCCGCGCACCGTCACGATGTGCTCGGCGCCGAGCTTCGAACGCAGATACCGGACGTACACGTCGACGACGTTCGACCCCGGGTCGAAGTCCATGCCCCAGATGCGGCTCAGCAGGATCTCGCGGGTGAGCACGGTGCCGGGGTGGCGCAGAAACTGCTCTGCGAGCGCGAACTCGCGCGCGGAGAGGTCGATCTCGCGCCCCGCGACGGTCGTGCGCCGCGCGAGGATGTCGAGGCTGACGTCACCCTGCGTGAGCACCATGTCGATCGCTCCCGTGCGCTCTCGCAGGCGCGATCGCACGCGCGCCATGAGCTCGGCGACCGAGAACGGCTTGGGCACGTAGTCGCTCGCCCCGGCATCCAACCCGTCGACGGCATCGCTCGTCGCGCTTCGTGCCGTGAGCATGATGACCGGCATCCGCTCGCCGGCGGCCCGCAGCGCTCGCAGCACCTCGAAGCCGTCCATCGAGGGCAGCCCGACGTCGAGGATGATGAGGTCGATATCGCCCTCCTGGCCGCGATCGAGCGCCTCCTGACCGTCTTCGGCGACGACGGTCTCGTGGCCGTCGGTGTGCAGGGCGCGCGTCACGAGCGCGACAATGTGCGGTTCGTCGTCGACGACAAGAATGCGGGTCATCCAGAGGCCTCTCGCTGCAGCACGACATCCCCTGCGCGCACGGGCGTCGGGAGCGAGGCGCGCGTTCCAATGGGAATCTCTAGCGTCAGCGTAGCGCCGCCGCCGGGTGTGTCTGCGACAGTGCAGTGCCCGCCGTGTGCCTTGGCGATCGCGTCGACGATGGCAAGGCCCAGGCCCGACCCTCCGACAGTGCGCTTGCCGACGCCGCGATCGAACCTGCGGAAGACGCGGTGCCGCATCGCCGCAGGGATGCCGGGGCCGTGATCGCGCACCCACAACTGCGCTCCCGACGGGTGAATCGCGCTGCCGATCTCGATCGGGCTGCCCTCGGGCGTGTACTTCGAGGCGTTCTCGGCCAGCTGCAACCACGCCTGCAACAGACGGTCGCGGTCGCCCCGGATGGTGCCTTCGGCGAACTGCTCGACGCTCCAGGTGTGACCGGGGATGACGCCGACCATCTCGTACAGCCGTTGCGTGAGCGAGGAGAGCTCGACATCGCCGATCGAGAAGTTGTCGGCCTCGACCGCGGCGAGCAAGTCGATGTCGCCGATCAGGCGGGTCATGCGGTCGAGCTCAGCGATCCCCAGCTGACGGATCGACTCGGCATCTGCGGGGTCGTTGGTGTCCATCAGCTCGAGATGGCCGCGGACGATCGTGATGGGGGTCTTCAGCTCGTGCCGCACGTCGTCGAGCAGGCGCCGCTGCGTCTCGAACGACGACTCGGCTCCGTCGGTCGCGTTCGTCGCCGCTGGCGGGTCTGCGGCAAGGAGCGTCCAGCCGACGACCGTCGTGACGAACAGCGTGATCAGGGCGCCGAGCGCGAACATGATGACGGCCGGCCACGACACCTCGGCGCTCGTGGCGACGAGCGCGGTCAGCATCGCCAGAGCGGTCGCCGCGAACCCCGCGGCGACGATCGCGAGCAGCAGTGCCAGGGTGCGGGCACGGCGCTGAGGCAATGCGCGAGCGACTCCCACGGATCGGTTCACTCTCTGATTATCAACCAGGGTGGGTCATTGAGAGGAGATTCAGCTTCTCGTCGAGTTGCGCCTCGGTCAGCTCGCCCCGTTCGACATAGCCCAGGTCGATGACCGCTTCGCGTACCGTGATGCCCTTCGCGACCGCATGCTTGGCGATCTTCGCCGCCGCTTCGTAGCCGATGAGCTTGTTCAGCGGCGTCACGATCGACGGTGACATGCCCGCGAACGCGGCGGCGCGCTCGAGGTTGGCCTCGAGGCCGTCGATCGTCTTGTCGGCGAGAACGCGCATGGCGTTCGACAGCAGACGGATCGACTCGAGAAGGGCCGTTCCCATCACCGGGATCGCCACGTTGAGCTCGAACGAGCCCGACGCGCCCGCCCACGCGACCGTCGCGTCGTTGCCGATCACGCGCGCGCACACCATGAGCGTCGCCTCGGGGACGACCGGGTTGACCTTGCCGGGCATGATCGAGGAACCCGGCTGCAGGTCGGGAATGTGCAACTCGCCGAGGCCCGTGTTGGGGCCCGACCCCATCCACCGCAGATCGTTGTTGATCTTCGTGAGCGAGACCGCGATCGTGCGCAGGGCGCCGGATGCCTCGACGAGGCCGTCACGGTTCGCTTGCGCCTCGAAGTGGTCCTTCGCCTCGGTGATGGGGAGCTCGGTCTCGGCGGCGAGCAGCTCGATGACCTTCTGCGGGAAGCCCAGCGGCGTGTTGATGCCCGTGCCGACCGCCGTGCCGCCCAGCGGCACCTCGCCGACGCGGGGGAGGACTGCCTGTACCCGCTCGATGCCGAGGCGGATCTGGCGGGCGTAGCCGCCGAACTCCTGGCCGAGGGTGACCGGCGTGGCATCCATCAGGTGGGTGCGGCCGGACTTGACGGCATCCTTCCACAGCTCCGCCTTCGCCTCGAGGGCGACGGCGAGGTGGTCGAGGGCGGGGATGAGGTCGTCGATCAGCGCCTGCGTCACGGCGATGTGCACCGACGTCGGGAAGACGTCGTTCGACGACTGCGATGCGTTGACGTGGTCGTTCGGGTGCACCGACGCGCCGAGCTTCTCGGTCGCGAGCGTCGCGAGCACCTCGTTCATGTTCATGTTCGACGACGTGCCCGACCCGGTCTGGTACGTGTCGACGGGGAACTGCGCGTCGTAGCGACCCGTGATGACGTCGTCGGCCGCCGCGGCGATCGCATCGGCGATGGCGCCGTCGAGCGTTCCGAGGTGCTTGTTCGCGAGTGCCGCAGCCTTCTTGATACGCGCGAGCGCGGCGATCTGGGCGGACTCCAGGCCCGAGCCCGAGATCGGGAAGTTCTCGACGGCGCGCTGCGTCTGCGCGCCGTACAGCGCGGTCTTGGGCACGCGCACCTCGCCCATCGTGTCGTGCTCGATGCGGTACTCGATCTCGGTCATCTCGATTGTTTCCTCGTGTGCGGGATGGGGTGGACGGGTCTCACGCGTCGATGCCGACGGTGACGTGCGGGATGGCCGTGCCTTCGCTCAGCCGGTAGTTCGCGCCGACGATGCCGAGCGTGCCCGCCGCGACAGCGTCGCTGATCAGGCGCGAGCTCGCCAGCACGTCGTCGATCGTGTTGCGCAGGTGCGCGATGCCGACGTCTTCCGCGTCGAGCTCGCGCGGATCGATGCCTCCGCTGCCCCGCAGCACCGTGCGCGCGGCCGGCACGATCTCGGAGATGAGTCGCCAGATGTGCGGCGGCAGCTCGGGCGCGTCGAGCGAGGTCGAGTCGATCGCGGCGCGCACCGCACCGCACTCGTCGTGCGCGAGCACGATGATGAGCGACACGTCGAGGGCGATGACGGCGTACTCGAGGCTCGCGATCGCCGAATCGGATGCCACCTGGCCCGCATTGCGCACGACGAACAGATCACCGAGACCCTGGTCGAAGATGATCTCGGCGGCGAGGCGCGAGTCGGCGCATCCGAAGAGCGCTGCCCGCGGGGTCTGTGCGGCGGCGAGCACGTGGCGGCGCTCGACATCCTGTCGCGGATGCCGGGGCTCGCCCGCGACGAAGCGGGCGTTGCCCTCTTTCATCTCAGCCCAGACACTCGTCGGGCTCGGGCGCTCCACGCCGGCATCCGTTGTCATCGGCTTTCCTTTCGCAGGGCGCGGATCTGGTCGGCGACGCCCTCTGCGGCGATCGCGGCGGTTGCGGCGTCGGTTGCGCCGTAGATCAGGATCGCGTCGCCGCCGGCATCCGTCGCGATCGCGTAGGTGACGGTGTCGTCGCCGCCGATCGCGGTGTACTCGTCCCAGACGATGCCGTCGATCGTGACCTCTCCCGTGGGGGTCACATTGCCGAGCTCGGCCGACGCCCAGTTCTCGGGCGCGTCGACGCGTTGTGCGACGCGCACATAGCCGGTGGGCGGCGCGTAGACGACCCGCCACATCTCGCCCTCGAGTCGCGCGGAGTTCGCGCGCCAGTCGCTCGGTGCGTCGAAGACGACGAGGCTGTGGCCGAGGGATGCCTCTGCCGCCTGTGCCGACGCGGCGACATCGACCGGCTCGCGCTCGGCGAGCGCGCCGCGCGGGACCCCCACGTAGACGGCGGCGACCACCGCGAGCGTGACCACGAGGGCCACGAGGAGGTTTCGGAACGTCTTGCTCGACCGGTAGGCGGCCGAAGCCGCCGCCTTGCGGTCGGCTGTCTCTTCGGGAGTCTCCGGGCGCCCGAGCTCGGCGACGACGCGGGGGCCCGCCATCACACCGTTCCCATCAGTCGTCGCCGTCCGTGGGCCGCGCGGCATCGAGCAGTCGCTTCGCGCCGAGCAGCCACTCTTCGCAGCGTGCCGCGAGGGCCTCGCCGCGGGTCCACAACGTCAGCGATTCTTCGAGGGTCGGTGCGCCCTGCTCGAGCTCGGCGACGACGCGCACGAGCTCGTCGCGAGCCTGCTCGAACGACAGACCGGTGACATCGGAAGCGGCGTCGGCGGTCATGCTCCCCATCTTAGGCCGGGGGTGCGACAGCGGCCGACCCGGTGGGAGGCGTGTGATCTCGATACACCGACGCTTCGCGTCGGCACTCGATCACCGGTGGGCTGGGGGTGGGGCAGCGGCCGACCCGCGGCCGACCCGGTGGGAGGCGTGTGATCTCGATACACCGACGCTTCGCGTCGGCACTCGATCACCGGTGGGCTGGGGGTGGGGCAGCGGCCGACCCGGCGTCGGCGATCGTCCTCACTCGTCCGACTCGGGGACGGGGCCTTCCGAGCGGGCGGCGAAGGAGCCTTCCGCGACCGTCACGATGAGCGACGCGCCCGCGGGCGCCTGTGCGGCATCGCGCACGATCACGCCGCCGTCGAGGTGCGCGATTGCATACCCGCGAGCGAGCGTGGCTCCGGGGGAGAGCGCGCGCAGGGATGCCCGCAACTCGGCCGTCGCGCGAGCGCCGTCGTCGAGTTTCCGTGTGACGAGGTCGCGCCCGCGCGCTGTGACGCTCCAGAGCTCCTGCGCGCGCGACTGCAACATGGTCTCAGGAGAGCGCAGCACCGGGCGTGTGCGGATGTTCTCGAGCTGCGCGACGTCGTGCGTGATGCGCTGCGTAAGGCGCGTGCGGGCGCGCGAGCGCAACTGTTGCACGAGCGCGCGCTGCTCGGCGACATCGGGCACGACCCGCTTCGCGGCATCCGTTGGCGTCGAGGCGCGCAGGTCCGCCACGTCGTCGAGGAGCGGATGGTCGTTCTCGTGCCCGATCGCCGAGACGATGGGTGTGGATGCCGCGGCGACCGCCCGCAAGAGCTTCTCGTCGCTGAAGCCGAGGAGGGTCTGCGGGTCGCCGCCGCCGCGCGCAATCACGATGACGTCGACCTCGGGGTCGGCATCCAGCGCCTTGAGCGCCGCGATCGTCTCGGGGACGCACCGATCGCCCTGCACGGCGGCGTGGATCGTGCGGAAGCGCACCTGCGGCCACCGCAGCTCGGCGTTTCGGTGCACATCCTTCTCGGCGTCGCTGCGCTCGCCGGTGATGAGGCCGATGACGTGCGGCAGGAACGGGATGCGCTTCTTGCGCATCGGGTCGAACAGTCCCTCGGCGCGCAGTTGAGCGCGCAGGCGCTCGAGGCGCTCGAGCTGGTCGCCAAGCCCCGTGTGCCGCATCGCCGAGACGGTGAAGGTGAAGTCACCCGACTTCACGAAGTAGTCGCTTTTCACGCACGCGACAACGCGGTCGCCGATCTTCAGGTCGCGCATGTCGGCCGGTAACCGCTGTAGCGTCGATGCCCACAGGCGGAACGAGATCATCGCGTCGCCCGAGGCATCCTTGAGCCGGCCGAACACGTTCCCGCCGCGGACGTTCCACGCCGTGATCTCGCCCTCGACCCACACCGAGCCCCAGTTCGACACGAACCCGCGGATCGTTTCGTTCAGGCGAGAGATCGACGTGGGGGCATCGGGCGACGAGTCGCGCGGATGCACCGAGTCGGGTGGCGGCGTCTGCGCAGGCTCGCCCGGCCGGGCAGCAGCGGGCTCGAACGAGGTCATCGCATCCTTTCCGGGCTGCGCGTCGGCGCGTGCGGCCCTCGCCCAGCGTGCGTCCGTAGAATCGGGAGGGTGAGCACAGCCGTTCGACTTCCTTCGCCCCGCATCCCCGCGCGCGGCGCGAACCCGCGAGGACGGCTTCAGGATAACCCCGTCATCGGACAGAAGAAGGTGCTGCTCGCCTCGCCGCGCGGTTACTGCGCCGGTGTCGACCGCGCCGTCGTCGCCGTCGAGAAGGCGCTCGAGCGTTACGGCGCGCCGGTCTACGTGCGCAAGCAGATCGTCCACAACATCCATGTCGTCACCGAGCTCGAGGCGAAGGGCGCCATCTTCGTCGAGGAGGTCGACGAGGTGCCCGAGGGCGCACACGTCGTCTTCAGCGCCCACGGTGTGTCGCCGGCGGTCGTGAACGCGGCATCCGATCGAGGCCTCCAGGCGATCGATGCGACCTGTCCGCTTGTGACGAAGGTGCACCGCGAGGCGGTGCGCTTCGCGCGCGACGACTTCGAGATCCTGCTGATCGGCCACGACGGCCACGAAGAGGTCGAGGGCACCGCGGGCGAGGCGCCCGATCACGTCACCGTGGTCAACTCGCCCGACGATGCCGACACGGTCGTCGTGAAGGACCCATCGAAGGTCGTGTGGCTGTCGCAGACGACCCTCTCGGTCGATGAGACGATGGAGACCGTCAGGCGCCTGCGCGAGCGGTTCCCCGAGCTGCACGATCCGCCCTCTGACGACATCTGCTACGCGACGCAGAACCGCCAGGTCGCGATTAAGAAGGTCGCCGCCGACGCGGACCTCGTGATCGTCGTCGGATCGGCGAACTCGTCGAACTCGGTGCGTCTAGTCGAAGTCGCGCTCGAGTACGGCGCCAAGGCCGCGTACCGGGTCGACTACGCGGACGAGATCCAGCAGTCGTGGCTCGACGGTGTAGAGACCGTCGGCGTGACGAGCGGTGCGTCAGTGCCGGAGGTGCTCGTGCAGGAAGTGCTCGCCGACCTCGCCGGCGCCGGCTACCGCGACGTCGAGCAGGTGCAGACCGCGCACGAGGACCTCATGTTCTCGCTCCCGAAGGAGCTTCGGCAGGATGCCGCGGGCGAGCGCGACGGTCGTGCGCTCGGCGGGCGGACCCGGTCGTGACCCCGCTGACGTGCGGTCGGGTGTGACCGTGGCGACGCTCCTCGCGGTCTGCGTGGTGCGGGCGCTACGGCCCGACGCCGGGACGGTCGGCGTCACCGCGATCGACAAGGTGCCCGTCGACGGCCCGGTTCGCATCGGCCCCTACGGGGTGTACGCCGACGTGCAGGCCGATCGCAAGCATCACGGCGGGCTCGAGAAGGCGCTCTACGCCTACTCGCAAGCGGATGCCGACTTCTGGGCCGCGCAGCTCGGACGCGGTCTTCCACCGGGATGGTTCGGCGAGAACCTGCGCATCGACGGGCTCGACCTGTCGGCCGCGCGCATCGGTGAGCGGTGGCGCATCGGCGACGCGGTCGAGGTCGAGGTCACGATGCCGCGCACGCCCTGTCAGACCTTCGCCCGGTGGGTCGCCGCATTCGAGCCGACCGCCGAGCGGGGCTGGGTGAAGCGCTTCTCGGCCGAGCGGCGGCTCGGCCCGTACCTGCGCGTTGTGCAGGGCGGGCGGGTCAGCGCCGGGGACGCCGTCTCCGTGACGCATGTGCCCGAGGGCGCCCCGGGCCTCTACGACGCGTACGTCGACCCCGCCTGACGCGCCGGCATCCCGTCGCGGCCTCGCGCTATCGAAAACTGCGCGCGCGGTCCATCTTTCGGCCGCGCGTGCAGTTTTCGGCCGCGCGGAACGCCCCGGCATCCGAGCGGGGATGCCGGGGCGTTCCGAAGGGGTGTCAGGCGCTGATCGAGTGCCCGGCCGAGCCGAGCTGCTGCGTCGCCTCGACGACGCGAGCGGCCATCGCCGACTCGGCGATCTTGCCCCACGCGCGCGGGTCGTACGCCTTCTTGTTGCCTACCTCGCCGTCGACCTTGAGGACGCCGTCGTAGTTCTGGAACATGAAGCCCGCGACCGAGCGCGTGAACGCGTACTGCGTGTCGGTGTCGATGTTCATCTTCACGACGCCGTTCGCGACCGCCAGGGCGATCTCCTCGGGCGTCGAGCCGCTGCCGCCGTGGAAGACGAGGTCGAGGGGCTTCTCTCGCGTGCCGAACTTCTCGGCGATGCCGGCCTGGATCTCAGCGAGCAGTTCAGGCTTGAGCTTTACATTGCCGGGCTTGTACACGCCGTGGACGTTGCCAAAAGTCAGCGCAGCGATGTAGCGACCGTTTTCTCCGAGGCCGAGCGCCTCGACGAACTTCGCGACGTCGCCGGTCGTCGTGTACAGGGCGTCGTTTGTTCCCTCGTGCTTGACGCCGTCCTCTTCGCCGCCGACGACGCCGATCTCGACTTCGAGGATCGCGTTGATGGCCTTGATGCGAGGGAGAAGCTCCTTCGCGATCTCGATGTTCTCGTCGAGGGGCACGGCCGAGCCGTCCCACATGTGCGACTGGAAGATCGGGTTCCGACCGGCCTTCACCTCTTCCTCGGATGCCGCGATGAGCGGCAGTACGAAGTCTTCGAGCGCGGGCTTGGGGCAGTGGTCGGTGTGGAGGGCGACCGTGATCGGGTAGTTCTTCGCGACCTCGGTCGCGAACTTCGCGAAGGCGATCGCGCCGGTCGCGCGGCCCTTGACGGTGTGGCCCGCGAAGTAGTCGGCGCCGCCGGTCGTCACCTGGATGATGCCGTCCGATCCCGCCTCGGTGAGGCCCTGAAGCACGGCGTTGATCGACTGTGAGCTCGCGGCGTTGATCGCGGGGAATGCGTATCCGCCCGCCTTCGCCTTGTCCAGCATCTCGGCGTACTGCTCGGGGGTTGCGACGGGCATGTCCACTCCTCAGGTCTGTGGTGATTCCAAGGCCCAGCCTAGCGAAACGGCTGCGGGCGCTGCGATGGGATGCCCGGTGAAAACGGGCGCGCGCGGTTTGGTTGTTCGGGAAAGAACCTCGATTCCTTCGTCGCTCTCGGCGTCGATGCGTCGCCGCAGGTGGGCGATGCGCCGTAGGCTCGACGCATGGTGAGCCTGACCGCGGACATGAGCCCGCTGCATCCCGATCGAAACCTCGCGCTCGAGCTGGTGCGCGCAACGGAGGCGGCGGCCATTCGTTCCGTGCCCTTCATCGGCCGTGGGCAGAAGGAGTTGGCCGACGGCGCGGCGGTGGATGCCATGCGCGCGTTCCTCACCACCGTCAACTTCGACGGCGTCATCGTCATCGGCGAGGGCGAGAAGGACAACGCCCCCATGCTCTACAACGGCGAGCACGTCGGCACCGGCCGCGGCCCGCAGTGCGACATCGCCGTCGACCCGATCGACGGGACCTCGCTGACCGCGGAGGGCCGCAACAACGCACTGTCGGTGCTTGCGGTCTCCGATCGCGGCACGATGCTGGATGCCTCGAGCGTCTTCTACATGGACAAGATCGTCACGGGCCCGGCGGGTGTCGGCGTCGTCGACATCCGACTTCCGGTCGGGGAGAACATCCGGCTGCTGGCGAAGGCACTCGGCAAGCCGGTCGACGAGCTCGTCGTGTCGGTGCTCAATCGCCCCAGGCACGCGCGCCTGATCGAAGAGATCCGCGAGTCCGGCGCGGGGACGCGCCTGATGAGCGATGGTGACGTCGCCGGTGGCATCAATGCCGCTCGTTACAACGCACGCACCGACATGTGCATCGGCATCGGGGGCAGCCCGGAGGGCGTAGCGACGACCTGTGCAATCAAGGCGCTCGGCGGGCACATCCAGGGTCGGCTCTGGCCCCGCGACGACGACGAGAAGCAGCGCGGCATCGACGCCGGGCTCAAACTCGACGACTTCGTCTACGAGGCCGACGACTTGGTGAAGGGTAACAACACGATCTTCGTGGCGACGGGAGTCACCAACGGCGAGCTTGTCGCAGGGGTCCGCCGCGACGGCGACTTCGTCCTCACGGAGAGCGTCGTCCTGCGCGGCGCGTCGGGAACCCTTCGTCGGATCTCGTCGGAGCACCTCACCTCGAAGTGGCTTTGAGTCGGCGGCGTGGGGGCGTGCGCACGCGCGATCTGACCGCGACACCGAGACCTGACTGAGACATTGGCCGCGCGCGTGATAGGCGCGCATTCGGGCGCGTTCTGGCACAATGGGACGCGGTCACTGACGACCACGCTCGTCCACGCGAGGTCGTCCACGCCAACTCCGGGAGTTCACATGTCCGCAGCAGCCAGCAGTCCGAGAACCGGCCAGCTTCCCGTCCCCGTCGACAGTTCCCGCCGCCCCGATGTGCTGCTTCGCCGCCGCACACCCGACGGTCACCAGGTCAGCGCATGGTGGATGATCGGCGCGTTCGTCGGCGTTTCGCTCGCTGTCGTCGGACTCATGAACTTCTTCCCCGGCGGGTCCTGACTCACAGCCGGCCGCGTAGTTCGCCGACGTCGGCGGTCAGGCCGTCGACGAGTTCTGGCGCGGTGAGCTTGCGCGGAACCTTTTCGATCGCGAGAGGGGTCGCCGTGGCATCCAACTTCGTGTCGTCGATGCCGGGGAATCGCCGCGCGCTCACGAGCACCCGCGATTCGAGCGATCCGGCGAAGCGGTTGTAGCTGTCCACCGTCCGCTCGATTGCGCGCCGTAGATCGTCGGTGTGTGTCGCGAGCCCGCCGAGCCGCTGGTACAGCTCGTTGCCGAGCTCGAACAGGCGGCGCGCCTCGGTCGACACGTCTTGCTGCGTCCAGGTGTAGGCGACCGTTTTGAGCACCGCCCACAGGTTCACCGGTGACGCGAGTGCCACGCGGCGCGTGAACGCGTAGTCGAGGAGGCTCGGATCTTCTTCGAGTGCCGCCGCGAGGAGCGACTCGCTGGGGATGAAGCACACGACGAACTCGGGGCTCGACGAAAGGCCCGTCCAGTACCGCTTGCCCGCGAGGGCGTCGACGTGCGCGCGGACCGCCTTGACGTGCTTCTGCAGTAGCTGCGCGCGTCGCGCCGCCTGCTCGCCCTGCGCCGTGAGCGGGATGGCGGATGCCTCGAGGTATGCGTCGAGCGGCACCTTCGCGTCGACCGCGAGCGACTTGCCGCCGGGGAGCCGCACGACGAGGTCGGGCCGGCCGTCGCCGACATCCGAGGTGACGGATGCCTGGGTGTCGAAGTCGACGTAGCGTGTCAGACCCGCCGATTCGACGACGCGGCGCAGCTGCGTCTCGCCCCACACGCCGCGGGTCGCGTTCGAGCGGAGGGCGCCCGCGAGCGACTCGGTCGTCGCACGCAGCGCCTCGTCGGCCTCGTGCGCGCGGCGCAGCTGCTCGGCGAGCGAGCCATACTGCGTCTGCCGCTCGCGTTCGAGTTCGTCGACCTTGCGTTGCATCGACTGCAGCGTCTCTTGCACCGGGGTCAGCGCACGAAGCACGACCTGCTCGCGACGCTCGCGCTCTTGCTGCGACGCCTGCTCGGCGCGGGCCTGGGCGCTCAGTTCGCGCGTGAGCGCGCGCTGCTGTTCGAGCTGGTCGCCGAGCGACCGGTGGGCGGCTTCGGCCGCGGCGGCGCGGGCGGCGAGCGTCGCGCGGTCGACTGCCGAGCGCTCGGTCGCGCGCGCGGACCCGCCGAACCATCCGGCCAGCAGGCCGGCGAACAGGCAGGTGACGGCGATTGCGGTGACGATGAGGGCATCCATGTATCCGATGATGCCGGGGGGTTCCGACATCGGCTCCGCGGTGGCCTCGCCACCTCGCCCCCTTCCTGCGCGCGCCCCACTGGTCGGGCGCCACCTTTCCGCACGGGCGCCACCTTTCCGAGCGCATCTCCCGGCCGGGCGCCACTTTCGTTCGCGCGCGCCACAGATCTGTAGCGCCCGCGCAGCGAAGTGGCGCCCGCGGGGCGGGGAGAGCGAGCTTCGACGGGGGCGACGGAGTCAGGACAGCACGGCGACGACGGGAGACCCCACCGTCGCGTCCGCGACGGCGGGCGCCGTGACCGGGATCTGCGGCACGCGCAGGCCCAGAAGCATCGCGAGCTCGACGATGTCGGTCGCCCCGGCGCGCAGAGCCGCGTCGATCATGATGTGAGCGCACGCGAGGGCGTCGGCCGAGGCATCGTGGTGCGCGAAGTTGAGGAAGCCGGCGGCGGCTGCCACGAGCGGAAGTCGGTACGAATCCAGTTCGTACGTCTTCCGAGACACCTGCAGGCTGCAGACGTACCGGTACGGCGGGCACGCCGCATCCGTCACCTCGCAGGCGCGGCGCATCACCGTCATGTCGAAGCCGGCGTTGTGGGCGACGAGCACGTCGTCACCGATGAAGGCGGCGAGATCGGGTAGCTGACCGAGCCAGGTCGGCGCGTCGGCGACATCCTCCGCGCGGATGCCGTGGATGCCGGTGTTCAGCTCGAAGAACCGATGGTGGCCCGGCGGCGGTTGGATGAGCCAGCCCGCCGTCTCGACGACGCGTCCGTCTCGCACGCGGGCGAGACCCACCGCGCACGCCGAGGCGCTCGAGGAGTTCGCCGTTTCGAAGTCGATCGCGGTGAAGTCCAGGGGCACATCTCCACACTGCGGTCCGCGGCGAGAAGGGCGCCGGAGGCGCGCCGCCGTGCCGCGGGATCCGTTGCGCCATCGTGGTGCCGACCGACCCCACGGGGTGCTCGCGCGACGTAAGGTCGGGAGCATGGCGACACATGACGAGATGGCGAGGAGCTTCGGCGCGGCGGCGGGGGAGTACGAACAGGGCAGGCCGGAGTATCCGGCCGACGCGGTCAGGTGGCTGCTCGAGCACGTGCCGCAGGGTGCGCGCGTGGCCGACGTTGGTGCTGGCACCGGAAAGCTGACGCGCGTCGTTGAGGGGCTGCTCGCACACGCCGGGGGTGAGGTGATCGCGGTCGAACCGGACTCGCAGATGCTCGATGCACTCCGCGGGTTGGCGCCTGGCGTGGAGACCCTGGTCGGCACCGCGGAGCACATCAACATGCCGGACGAATCCCTCGACGCGGTCGTGCTCGGACAGGCGTGGCACTGGGTCGAGCCGGTCGCGGGCTCGGCCGAGGTCGCCCGCGTGCTCAAGCCGGGGGGCACGCTCGGACTCATCTGGAACATCCGCGACGAATCGGTGCCGTGGGTGGCGCGTCTGACGCAGGTCATGAAGGGCAGCGCCGCCGAGCAACTGCTCTCGGGCGACGGGCCCCGCGTCGAAGCGCCGTTCGGCGAGCTCGAACGGCGCTCCTGGGAGTGGAAGCGCCCGATGACACGCGCGGCCCTGACGTCGATGGTGCTGTCGCGGAGTTACATCATCACCGCGTCGCCGGACGATCGCGCTCGCATCGAGCGCGAGATCGGTGCGCTGTTCGATGAGATCGGCGCCGTGGGTGAGGCATCCGTCGACCTGCCGTACCTAACCCACGCTTTCCGCACGCGCCGGCCGTAAGAGACCTACCGCAGCGTGGGCCTGAGCCGGCCCCCGTAGACTGGACCCTCGTGGCTCTCACCATCGGAATCGTCGGTCTCCCGAACGTCGGCAAGTCGACCCTCTTCAACGCCCTGACCAAGAACGACGTGCTCGCGGCGAACTATCCCTTCGCGACGATCGAGCCGAACGTCGGCGTGGTGAACCTCCCCGACCCGAGGCTCGCGAAGCTCGCCGAGGTGTTCGGGTCGGAGCGAATCCTGCCCGCCGCAGTGTCGTTCGTCGACATCGCTGGCATCGTCCGCGGGGCGAGCGAGGGGGAGGGGCTCGGCAACAAATTCCTCGCGAACATCCGTGAGGCGGATGCCATCGCGCAAGTTGTGCGCGGCTTCGCCGACGGCGACGTCGTGCACGTCGATGGTGATGTGAATCCCCAGAACGATATGGAGACGATTAACGCCGAACTACAGCTCGCCGATCTCGAGACCCTCGAGAAGGCGATTACGCGCTACGAGAAGGAGGTGCGCGGCAAGAAGCTCGACCCTTCGGTGCTCGAGGCGGCGGTCGCCGCGCGCGACGCGCTCCAGCGCGGGCAGCTGCTCTCGGCATCCGGTCTCGACCTCGCGCCCATCCGCGAGCTCGGGCTCCTCACCGCCAAGCCCTTCATCTTCGTCTTCAACGTCGACGAGGCGGTGCTCACGGATGCCGGCCGCAAGGCGGCGCTCGCCGCGCTCGTCGCGCCCGCGCAGGCCGTGTTCCTCGACGCCAAGATCGAGTCGGAACTCATCGACCTCGACCCCGAGGATGCCGCGGAGCTCCTGGCATCCACCGGTCAGGACGAGTCGGGTCTCGACCAGCTCGCCCGCATCGGCTTCGACACCCTCGGCCTGCAGACCTACCTCACGGCGGGGCCGAAGGAGGCGCGCGCCTGGACGATCGGCAAGGGTTGGAAGGCGCCGCAGGCCGCAGGTGTCATCCACACCGACTTCGAAAAGGGCTTCATCAAGGCCGAGGTGATCTCGTTCGACGACCTCGTCGCGACCGGATCGGTCGCCGCTGCCCGCGCCGCAGGCAAGGCCCGACTCGAGGGCAAGGACTATGTCATGCAGGACGGCGACGTCGTGGAGTTCCGCCACAGTTAGCCACCTTCAACCGGCAGTCTTACACGTATACCTCAGGGTATACTCTGATACGTGAGTATGACGACAATCAAGGTGTCCACCCAGCTCAGGGATCGCATCAACCGTGATGCGCAGGAGCGTGGGCTTCCGGCTGCAGGGTTGATTGAGAGCTTGCTCGATGCGTATGAGCGTCGTCGCCGTATGGAGTTGTTCGGGCGAGCCTTCCGTGGTGCTGATCCCGAGTATTGGGATGAGTTCGCATCGTGGGATCTCGCCTCGGGTGCACTGCTCGATGAAGTCTGAGCTTCGCCGAGGCATGGTGGTCTGGGCCGAGCTCGACCCAGTTCGTGGACGGGAGCAGTCTGGCCGCAGGCCCGCGTTGGTGATCGCGAGCGACCTCTATCTGGAACAGGCGGACACCCTCGCCATCATCGTTCCGTGCACGACACGCGACCGTGGGTGGCCAAACCATGTGTTGCTCACCGGACAGAACCTGAACTTGCCTGGTGACACGTACGCCATGACCGAGCAGCCCCGCACTGTCACACGGGAACGATTGTTTGACATTGCTGGAATGATCGATGTTGGAGTGATGCGCGAAGTCGATCAGTGGTTGCGCGATTTCATCGCGTTGCCGTGACTCTGGGAATGCGAGACGGCGACGTCGTGGAGTTCCGCCACAGTTAGGTATCACGATGGTATGAACCATACGTACCCAATCACCTGCTCTCCAGGCTCGGTCGAGTTCCGCATGTTCTGCGCCCATGACGAGAGAGGAGGAACTTTGGCCGCCGGGATCGATGTCAGTGACCAATTCGAGTACGAATGGAGGCGTTGGCTGAAGCATCGCGCCGTGAGGATCGAGCAGGGCGATGACCTTCGAGTCGAGCGCCAAGTGGACCACACCCTGTACTTCCGTCGGCGCTGGCACGCGTTTCGCGCGCTCAAGATCATCAGGCAGACTCGCACAGTTCGCCTTCTGCGAACCAACGGCCGCCCGCGTTGGATCCTCGAGACGAGTTGCCTCGAGGATCTGGAGGATGACTCCGTGCGCCACTCCCTCCAGCTGATGCTCGCGATCGCCCAGTACTGTCACGGCACATACGAGGGATTTGGCGCCCCCGTCGTGAGTTGACGTCAGCGTCCGCTGTATAGTCAGCACATGCTGACTATTGCCTCGCGGGTCGACGTCATGAACAGGCTCGGTCGCGCCATGGCAGATACGAGCCGTTCTCGCATCCTGCTCTCGCTGCTCGATGCACCCGGATACCCGGCCCGCCTCGCTGAAGAGCTCGCGCTCACGCGCACCAATGTGTCCAACCACCTCGCGTGCCTGCGCGGTTGCGGGATCGTCGTCGCGGTGCCAGAGGGGCGGATGACGCGGTACGAGATCGCCGATTCGTACCTCGCGGATGCCCTGCGGTCGCTCGTTGAGATCGTCTTGGCAGTCGACGAGGGGATGCCGTGCATGGATGCCTCGTGCACGGTGCCGGGATGCTGTAGCGACTGCGGAGACGTGCGGTGACGATGACAAGCACGTCGCCCGAGCGTGTCGCGGTGCTCCGGCGCCGTATCCGTATCGTCGTGACAATCACGATCGCCTGGAACGTCATCGAGGCGATCGTCGCGCTCGCCGCCGGTCACGCGGCATCCTCAGCCGCGCTCATCGGCTTCGGGCTCGATTCGGTCGTCGAGGTGCTCTCCGCAGCGGCGGTCGCGTGGCAGTTCGCGGCTCCCGATCCAGAGCGCCGTGAGAAGGTCGCGCTGCGGGTCATCGCCGTGTCGTTCTTCGGTCTCGCATCCTACGTCGCCGTCGACGCGGTGCTCTCGCTGTCGGGCCTGCGCGAGGCGGAGCATTCCCCGGTCGGGATCGCGCTCGCCGCGCTGAGCCTCGTTGTCATGCCCTTCCTGTCGTGGTTCGAGCGCCGCGCCGGGCGCGAGCTCGGGTCGGCATCCGCCATCGCCGACTCGAAGCAGACGCTCATCTGCACCTATCTCTCCGCCGCGGTGCTCGTGGGGCTGCTCCTGAACAGCCTGTGGGGCTGGGCGTGGGCGGACTCGGTCGCGGCGCTCGTCATCGCTGTCTTCGCCATCCGTGAAGGCATCGAAGCATGGAAGGGTGACGCATGCTGCGCCGCACCGGTATCGGTGCTTACGGGCGAACGCATCAGCGACCCGTGCGAGGACGGATGCTGCTCGCCGAGGTCTTCTGGGGACCGAGTGGTAACGTAATCCCATGAAGGTTGCGATCGATTCGGGAGGGCGGATTCTGCTTCCCAAGAGCATCCGCGACTCGCTCGGACTTATGCCGGGCTCCAAGGTCGACATCTCGCTCTACGGCAGTGGTGTGCAGATCACGGCTGACGGGCGAACTGCTCGGCTGGAGAGGGATGCCGGGGGTCGCCTGGTCTCACACGCGGCGACCGTCGTGACGGATGAACAGCTCTTCGGATTGATCGACGCAGGACGGCGTTGACCGACCAGTCGAACTGTGCCGTCGATACGAGCGTTGCGGTGCCGCTTCTGGCCGCCTCGCACGTGGCTCATCGCGCGGTCAGATTGTGGGCGGCGAACCGCTCACTGGTGCTGTGCGGGCACGCACTCGCTGAGACCTACTCCGTCTTGACCCGTCTTCCCGGGGACGCCCGCCTCGCGCCTGCGGACGCTGCACTTTTGATCGACGAGAACTTCATCGTGAATCTCCCGCTGTCACCCGAGGCGGCGTCAGCGGCACATCGGAGGTTCGCCAGTCTCGGCATAGCGGGCGGTGCGACCTACGACGGTCTGGTCGCGATGGCGGCGCGCGAGCTCGATCTGGTTCTCGCCACCCGGGATGCCCGCGCTAAGCCGACGTACGAAGCGGTCGGCGTGCGAGTCGAAGTGGTCGTCTGAATGAGCCGCGCCGGCATCCCGCCGACGTAGAATCGGCTCATGGCGACGTCGAACCTCCCTGCTCCCACGCTCCAGCCCGTCCCCGACGAGAAGAACCTGCTCGCGCCGGTCGACGAGGCCGCGTCGTGCTGCGGCGGCGGGTGCTGCAGCACCAACTGAGCCCCGGGGCCGCGCGGTCGGCGAGCGCGCCGCCGTCTGACGTCAGTGCGCGCCCGGACCCGCGCCGATGCTGTCGGCGGGCTTGCGGATGAAGAACGCGCTGATGAGCAGCGGCGTCGCGATGATCGCCGCGAGCAGGAACGCCGCACGCGCACCGGCCGCCCCCGCCGCCGGGTCTGCCGCACCGGCGGCACTCGCCGCCGCCGAGGCACCCGACATGACGGTGATGAGCAGGGCGATTCCCGCGGCGCCCGCGACCTGCTGGACGGTCGACACGGTCGCACTGCCGTACGAGTAGAACTTCGGCTCGAGTGAGCCGAGGGATGCCGTGAACAGCGGCGTGAACGACATCGCGAGCCCGATCGACAGGAGCGTCTGTGTCACCACGAGAATCCACACGGGCGTCGACTCGGTGAGCGTCGTGAAACCCCACAGGATCGAGATCACGATGATCGTGCCCGGCAAGAGCAACACTCGCGTGCCCCAGCGGTCGTAGATGCGGCCGATCACCGGGCCCAGCAGGCCCATCGCGAGGGCACCGGGGAGCACGACGAGCCCCGAATCGGTCGCGCTCAGGCCGAGCGTCCCCTGCATGTAGAACGGCAGCGCGGTGATCGTCCCGAAGAACGCGAGCGACATCACCGCGAAGTGCGCGACCGACAGTGAGAAGTTGCCCGAGCGGAAGATCCGGAGGTCGAGGAGTGCGTCGTCGACCTTCTGCAGGACGAGCTGGCGCCAGATGAACAGCCCGAGCGCGACCGCGCCGACCGAAAGGGACACCACGAGGGTGAGCGTCGCGGTGCTCGCCGCCGCGGCATCCGCTGCCGATCCGCTCCCGTGACTGCCGCCGATCTGGCTGAGCCCGAACACGAGCCCGCCGAAACCGAGGGCGGAGAGCACGACCGAGAGCACGTCGAGCGGCGCGTGCGTGCGCTCGCCGATGTTCGTGATCCAGCGCACCCCGACCAGCAGTGCGACGAGAGCGATCGGCAGCACGATCGCGAAGATCCAGCGCCAGCTGAGCGTGTCGAGGACGATCCCCGCCATCGTGGGGCCGATCGCCGGGGCGAGCGAGATGACGACGCTGACGCGCCCCATCATCCGCCCGCGCAGGTGTGGGGGAACGACGGTCATGAGCGTCGTCATGAGCAGAGGCATCATGATGGCGGTGCCGGATGCCTGCACGACGCGCCCGACGACGAGCACCGCGAACCCCGGCGCGATGAGCGCGATGAGGGTTCCGGTCGAGAAGAGGCCCATCGCGAGTGCGAACATCGAGCGCGTCGAGAAGCGATTGAGGAGGAACCCCGTCGTCGGGATCACGACGGCCATCGTGAGCATGAAGGCGGTCGTGAGCCACTGAGCCTGAACGGGGGTGATATCCAGGTCGTCGACGAGATGCGGGATCGCGACGCCCATCGTGGTCTCGTTGAGGATCGCGACGAACGCGGCCGCGAGCAGTAGCCAGATGACCCGGCTTTCGCGCGCGCCGACCGTGGCGGAGTGGTCGGCAGACGCCGCTGGCGTGCTCTCGCCTCGGGCGGAGCTGTTCTGCTCGGTCTCGACGGATGCCATTGGTCTCCTCTGATGTTCGCGGCGCGGCCCGCGGGGCGGGCTGTGTTGTGGGGGGAGGCCGTGCCCGGGAGCCGGGACGAACCTCAACCATAACCGCCGGGTCGGACACGCTATTCCGCCGCGCGGTGGCACGATCGCCGCATGGCATCCCATCGTCACTACCGTGTCGCCGTTCGCGGGCCGCTCTCGATCGCGGTCGGCGTCCTCGTCGCCGTGGTTGCGGTTCCCTTGCTCGGCTGGCCCGCGGGCCTTCTCGCCGGCTGGTCGGCAACGGCGATCACGAACGTCACGTGGCTGCTGACCGCCCTGTGGCCCATGGATGCCGACGAGACGCGCGAGCACGCGACCTCGGTCGACCCGGGCCGGACCGTGGCCCGTTCTATCGCCGTCATCGGCAGCGTCGCGAGCCTGCTCGCGGTCGTCGCTGTGCTGGTCCTCGGGCCGGATGAGCACGCCCTTCGCTTCGCGATCGCCGGGGTGGCGGTGCTCGCGGTGGCGTCGTCGTGGGCACTGATCCAGGTCGACTACATGTTGCGCTATGCGCACCGCTATTACGGAAACGTGGAGGCGGGGCGTCGGGGAGGTATCGACTTCAACCAGGAGGAGCCTCCGATGTACTCCGATTTCGGCTACTTCTCGGTCGGACTCGGGATGACCTACCAGGTCTCCGACACGAACGTGACGACCAACGAGATCCGCCGCATCGTCGTCGCGCAGACGTTGCTGGCGTATCTGTTCGGTGCGGTCATCCTGGCATCCGTCATCAACCTCGTCTCGGGCCTGGGGTGACCCACCGGGCTAGCATGTCGGCGGCGCTGGCTAGAGTGACGCCATGAGCATGGGCGGTCACGGGGGCGGGATGGGCGGGATGGCAGGCCGCCCCGCTTTCCGCGGCGTCGACGAGGAGTCGCAGCGAAAGCTCAACGCCGACGCCCCCGAGATCCCCGACCTCGGCCGGCGGATCGTCGAGATTTTCCGCCCTTACCTCGGGCGGATCGTGGTGACAGCCGCGCTGGTCATCGTGGGCGCCGCGATCGGGGTCATCCCGCCGCTGATCATCCAGCAGATCTTCGACGACGCGCTCTTCCCGGCGAACGGCTCTGGCGTCGATCTTGGGCTGCTGTGGCGACTCGTCGGGCTCATGATCGGGCTGTTCCTGCTGTCCGCGGCCCTGGGTGTCGCGCAGACGTGGCTGACCTCTACCGTCGGCAATGCGGTCACGGGCGACCTGCGCGTGCGGCTGTTCGATCACCTGCAGGCCATGGAGCTGAGCTTCTTCACCCGCACGAAGACCGGGGTCATACAGTCACGGCTGCAGAACGACGTCGGAGGAGTCTCGGGGGTGCTCACGAACACCGTGACGAGCATCCTCGGCAACGCGGTGACTGTCGTTTCGGCGCTTGTCGCGATGGTCCTGATCGACTGGCGGCTGACGCTCATCGCGGTCTTCCTCATGCCGATCCTGGTCTTCGTGCAGCGGCGAGTCGGCCAGGTGCGCGCCCGCATCGCGGGGCAGACGCAGGAGTCGCTGTCGGAGCTCACCTCCATCACGCAGGAAACGCTGTCGGTCAGCGGCATCCTGCTGTCGAAGGCGTTCAACCGACAGCGCACCGAGTCGGCGCGTTTCCGGGAGGAGAACGCGAACCAGGTCACGCTGCAGGTGCGCCGCGCGATGAGCGGCCAAGGCTTCTTCGCCGTCGTGCAGGTGCTCATGGCATCCGTTCCCGCCGTGATCTACCTCGTGTCGGGCTACCTCATCACCGGTGGCACAGACACGATCACGGCCGGCACGATCGTCGCCTTCACGACGGTGCAGGCGCGCCTGCTGCAGCCGCTCATGGGGCTCATGCGCGTCGCCCTGGATCTGCAGACCTCGAAGGCGCTGTTCGCCCGCATCTTCGAGTACCTCGATCTGGTGCCCGCCATTCGCGACGCGCCCGGTGCCATCTCCGTCGCGGAGGCCCCCGGGCCGCTCGGGCGCGTCGAGTTCGACGACGTGGTCTTCCGCTACCCCGACGCCGCGCGGGATGCCCGCCCGACGCTCGGCGGCGTGTCGTTCGTCGCCGAGCACGGCCAGCACGTCGCGTTCGTCGGGCCGTCAGGGGCGGGCAAGACAACGATTCTGTACCTCGCGCCGAGGCTCTACGAGGCCTCGGAGGGGCGCGTGCTGTTCGCGGGCGCAGACGTCAAGACCCTCACGCAGGAGTCGATCGTCGACCACATCGGCATCGTCTCGCAGGAGACCTACCTTTTTCACGCGACGATTCGCGAGAACCTCCGCTACGCCAAGCCGGACGCGACGGATGCCGAACTCGAAGCCGCGTGCACGGCAGCGAACATCCACCACGTCATCCTGGGTTTCGCGCGCGGGTATGACACGGTCGTGGGCGAGCGGGGCTACCGCCTGTCGGGCGGCGAGAAGCAGCGCATCGCGATCGCGCGTGTGCTGCTGAAAGACCCGCCGGTGCTGCTACTCGACGAGGCGACGTCGGCTCTCGACACGGTGTCCGAACGCGTCGTCCAAGAGGCGCTCGACAACGCGGCAACTGGCCGGACGACCCTGTCGATCGCGCACCGACTCTCGACCGTCATCGGCGCCGACATCATCCACGTCATCGACGCGGGGCGCATCATCGAGTCGGGCACCCACGCCGAACTCATCGCCCGCGGCGGGCTCTACGCGGAGCTCGCCGCGCAACAGCTTGCGTCAGCGCGGATCGAAGGCTTCGAAGAATCTGACCGGGCGTCGCCTCAGCGCGGCTGAGAGTCGTCCCAGTCGGTCGAGCCGATCGCGTCGGTGGGCTCTGGCTCCGGCTCGTCCTCGCGCGCGGTCTTCGGCTCGGGACTCACGAGCTCTTCGACGGACTGGTCGGCGAGCTCATCGATCTCGGCGCGGAGTTCGCCGAGGTCCGGGCCGTGCGGTTCGTCGGGAAGGGATGCGCGCTCGCTCATGCGCCCACCCTAACCTGCGGTGCGGATCCGATCGAGGGTCTCACCACAGTGCGGCGGCGCCGCGGAGCGCGGCTGTGGCGTCATCGAGGGTGACGCCTTCGGCATCCGCTCTCGCGGTCAGCTCCGCGACGAGCGCGCCGACACGGCGGCGGTACGCGTCGTCGGGGTGATGCTCGGCGATCCGGATCAGCGGGGGCACATCCATGTCGAGGATGAGTCGCACGCGGGCGCGCGCCGCCGCGCGCTGGCCCGCGGCATCCAAGACGGCAATACCCCCACGCATCGCCTCGAGGTAGTCGTGCAGAACGGCGACGGCATCCTTGCGCTGTGTGATGGACGAGCCATCGGCGCGCTCGCGCCACTGCACGACGATGTCGGGGATGACGTCGATCGCGCGCGCTGCCGTGTACAGGCGTTGGGCGACGATCTGGTCTTCGTAGAGCTTCCCCTCGGGAAATCTCACGCCGGAGCGACGCCACAGCTCGACGCGGCTGAGCTTCGACCACGCGACGATGTTGCCCGACACCTCAGGGTGCTCGGCGAGGGTCGTCCCGCGCCGCTCCGGCGCCGTCGCGGCGGCGACCCACGGCTGGATCTCTCCGGGAGCGTACCTGCCCGTGTCGTCGGGCCGCAGACGGACGTAGGCGCCGACGACGAGGTCGCTGCCGGTCTCCGTCAGGGTCTGCACCCGCCGCTCGAGCGCCGTCGGCGTCATGATGTCGTCCGCGTCGAGAAAGCCGACGAAGGGCGTGTCGACGAGGTCGAGGCCGGTGTTGCGAGCAGCGCCCAGACCGCGCGCGATGTCGTGCCGCACGAGCGTGAACCGCGCATCGGATGCCGCGGCGCCCGCGAACAGGGCGGAGGTTCCATCGACCGACGCGTCGACGATCAGAATCGCCCGCCAGCGTGCGAACGTCTGCGCACGCAACGAGTCGAGAGCCTCGGCCGCGTACTCGGCGACGTCTCGGCCGGGCACCACGATCGTCACGATCGGGTCAGCGGCGTGCGTGCTCACCCGCCCGATCGTACCGTCGCGACCGCCTGCGCGACCGCGTCGGCGACGGGCGTCAGGTCGGCGGTGTGGCTGTGCCCGAACGTGAATCGCACCGATGTCTGCGCCGTGGCCGGGTCGATGCCGCACGCGAGCAGGACGTGCGAGGGCTCGTCGCTACCGGCCGCGCATGCCGACCCGCTCGAGGTGACGACGCCGCGCCGCTCGAGTTCGAGGAGGACCGCCTCTCCGCTGGTACCGGCGAACGTGAAGCTCGCGGTGCCCGGGAGGCGCCTCGTCGGATGCCCGGTGAGTCGCGCGGTCGGGACGAGAGCGAGCACGCGCGCCGTGAATGGCTCACGCAGAGCGGCGACGCGAGCCGATGCGTTTTCGCGCTCAGCCTCGGCGAGTTCGAGCGCGCGGGCGAGGCCGACGGCGCCCGCGAGGTTCTCGGTGCCGCTGCGGCGATCGCGCTCCTGGCCGCCGCCGTGCAGCACCGGCTCGAGCGGCAGTCGTGAGCGCACCGCCAGCACTCCGATGCCCTGCGGCGCACCGATCTTGTGCCCGGCGATCGACAGCGCATCGGCGCCCGTGCCGGCGAGAGGTAGCCATCCGGCCGCCTGGACGGCATCGAGGTGGAGCGGCACGCGCGCGGCGGTCGTGACGGACGCGAGCGCCGCCGCATCCTGCACCGTGCCGATCTCGTTGTTGGCGTAGCCGATCGACACGACCGCCGTGTCGGGGCGGATCGCGGCGGCGAGGTCGTCTGCCCTGACGCTGCCCGTGGCATCCACCGGCAGGCGCGTCACCGTGAACCCGTGTACGCGCTCGAGGTAGTCGCACGAGGCGAGCACGGCCTCGTGCTCGATCGGGGTGGTGATGACGTGCGCAGGCGCGCCGCGGCGCAGGGCCGCGCCGACCGCGAGGCCCTTCACGGCGAGGTTGTCGGCTTCGGTGCCGCCCGAGGTGAACACGATATCGGCGGGGCGAAAGCCGAGGATCGCAGCGATCCGCGCGCGGGCGTTGGCGAGAGCGGATGCCGCGGCCTCGCCGACCGTGTGATGACTCGACGGATTGCCGAACCGGTCGGTGAGGTAGGGGAGCATCGCCTGCAGCACCTCGGGGCGCACGGGAGTCGTCGCCGCGTGGTCGAGGTAGAGCATGTCAGGCGCCGGGGTGTGCAGTGTCGATACGGACATCGAGGCCGAGGTCGAGCGCCCGGGCCGAGTGCGTGAGCGCGCCGACCGAGATCACATCGACTCCCGTCTCGGCGATCGCCCGCACCGTCGACAGGGTGACCCCACCGGACGCTTCGACCGTCACTCGGCCGGCGATCAGCGCGACGCCCGCGCGCAGTTCGTCGAGGGTGAAATTGTCGAGCATGATCGTGCCGACCCCGCGCGGACCCGTGCCGGCGGCGAGCACCGGTTCGATCTGCTCGAGCCGGTCGACCTCGACCTCGACGTGGGTCGTGTGGGGGAGCGCGGCGATCGCGGTGCGAAGCGCATTCGTCACGCTGTCGCCGCCAGCGGTCAGCACGGCGAGGTGGTTGTCCTTCGCCATGACGGCATCCGACAGCGAGAACCGGTGGTTGTGTCCGCCGCCGCTGCGCACGGCGTCGCGCTCGAATGCACGCAGGCCCGGGGTCGTCTTGCGGGTGTCGGCGATGCGGGCTTTGGTGCCCTGGATCTCGCGCACATACTGTGCGGTCAGCGTCGCGATGCCGGTCATGCGCTGGGCGAAGTTGAGCCCGATGCGTTCGGCGGTCAGCACGCCGCGGGCGGGGCCGGAGACGCTCGCGAGCACGTCGCCCGCCTCGAACCGCGTACCGTCGGGCACGCGAAGCTCGACGGTGATCGCGGCATCCGTCAGCGCGAACGCGGCCGCGAACACCTCGCCGCCGCTGAAGACCCCCGCCTCGCGGGCGACGAGGTCGGCCGTCGCGACGGCATCCGCAGGGATCAGGTACGTGCTCGTGACATCGCCCCAGGGCGCATCCTCGTCGAGGGCGGCCTGAACGACGCGGTCGATGTGCGCTCGGGTCAGCATGCTGCCGCGCCTTCCTGTACCGATTGCAGGACCGACTCCCTGGAAAGGGCCGTTTCGGCCGATTTCGGGCCCGAATCGGACGGTCGGTCCTGCACACGGTACGCCGCGGCGTCGCGCCGGAAGTGCGCGCCGACCGACTCGGTGCGCGCGAGCGCGGCCGCGACGAGGTGCTCGCCGACGAGGAGCAGGTTGCGGTCTTCGAACTCGAGTTCCGTGCGCGGCGGAGTCGCGCTGGCGCGCCAGGAGGCGAGAACGGATGCCGCGTGCTCGAGGCCCGCCGCATCGCGCACGAGCCCGGCGTCGTCCCACAGCAGCTGCTGCAGCGCGGCGCGGGTGAACGGCAGCGCGTCGGCGGCGGCCGTCACGGGTGCGGCCGCGGGGGCCACCGCGGCGCGCGCCACCGGCCACACGTCGCTCGCGGCGTCGGCAGCGATCGCGTCGCCCGCCCGTGCGCCGAACACCGCCCCCTCGAGCAGCGAGTTCGACGCGAGCCGGTTCGCGCCGTGCACGCCCGTGCGGGCGACCTCGCCGACGGCGTAGAGGCCGGGCACGCTCGTCCGCCCGTCGAGATCGGTGTCGACGCCGCCCATGAGATAGTGCGCGGCGGGGGTCACGGGGATCGGCTCGCGCGACCAGTCGAGTCCGCGCTCGCGCACTGCGGCGTCGATCGTCGGAAAGCGCGCCGCGAGGAAGGATGCCGTCTGCTTGCGGGTCGGCCGAAGGCCGGTGGCATCCAGGAGGGCGGGCCGCCCGTCCTGGGCCTCCATGACCTCGGCGATCGCCCGCGCGACCACGTCGCGGGGCGCGAGCTCGGCATCGGGGTGCACGTCGAGCATGAACCTCCGCCCGTGCTCGTCGCGCAGGACCGCGCCCTCGCCGCGCACAGCCTCGGAGACGAGGAACGCGACGCCGGCGGCGAGCACCGTCGGGTGGAACTGGAAGAACTCGAGGTCCGACACGGCCGCGCCCGCCCGGATCGCCGCGGCGATTCCGTCGCCGGTCGCGACCGGCGGGTTCGTCGTGTGCGCGTACAGCTCTCCTGCGCCGCCGGTGGCGAGCACCACGGCATCCGCCGAAATCGTCTCGCGCCGCTCGTCGTCGATGAGGAGCTCGACCGCCTCGACCCGGCCCGACGAACCGAGCACGAGGTCGATCAGGAATGCGTGCTCGATGACGCGCACCTCGCTCGCGCGCAGTCGCGCGACGAGCGCCTTCTCGATCGCCGTCCCCGTTGCGTCGCCGCCCGCGTGCAGGATGCGCGGGTAGGAGTGCGCGGCCTCGAGGCCCTTGACGTAGGTGCCGTCGGCGGTGCGATCGAACGCGACGCCGAGCGCGACGAGCTCGCGGATGCGTTCCGGGCCTTCGTCGACGAGAGTCTGCACGGCGACCGGGTCACTCAGCCCGGCGCCCGCGACGAGCGTGTCGTGGACGTGCGCCGCGGCGGTGTCGTCGTCGAACATGACGCCCGCGATCCCGCCCTGCGCGTAGCGAGTGTTTGCGTGCTCGAGGACGTCTTTCGTGACGAGTGTCACGCGGCATCCGCCCTCGACCGCGTGCAGCGCGACCGTGAGCCCGGCGATCCCGGAGCCGACGACGACCACCTCGACCGGCGCGATCACGGCTTGGCCGCCAGCATCCGCTCGAGGGCGAGGCGCGCGGGGTCGGCGACATCCGCGGGCACCTCGATGCGGTTCACCACCTCGCCGTCGACGAGCCGCTCCAGCACCCACGCGAGGTAGCCCGGGTGGATGCGGTACATCGTGGAGCACGGGCACACGACCGGGTCGAGGCAGAAGATCTCGTGCTGCGGGAACTGCGCTGCGAGGCGCTGCACGAGGTTGATCTCGGTGCCGACGGCGAAGGTCGTCGGCACCGTCGCCCCGGCGATGGCCTTGCGGATGTAGTCGGTCGAGCCCGCCTCGTCGGCGGCGTCGACGACCGCCATCGGGCACTCGGGGTGCACGATGACCCGGACGCCCGGGTGCTCCGCGCGCGCCTTGTCGATCTGGTCGACCGTGAACCGGCGGTGCACCGAGCAGAAGCCGTGCCAGAGGATCACCTTCGCGGCATCCAGTTCGTCTTCTGTCGAGCCGCCGAGGGGCCTCCGCGGGTTCCACATCGGCATCTGCTCGAGCGGCACGCCCATCGCCTTCGCGGTGTTGCGGCCGAGATGCTGGTCGGGGAAGAACAGCACGCGGCGTCCGCGCGCGAAGGCCCACTCGAGCACCGTGCGTGCGTTCGAGGACGTGCAGACGATGCCGCCGTGGCGGCCGACGAAGCCCTTGATCGCGGCGGAGGAGTTCATGTAGGTCACCGGGATGACGGGGACGAGCCCGTCGGCATCCGTCTCCTCCATGTCGCCGTAGACCTCCGCGAGCTGCTCCCAGCACTCCTCGACCTCGTCGATCGAGGCCATGTCGGCCATCGAGCAGCCCGCAGCGAGGTTCGGCAGGATGACGGCCTGCTCGGGCCGCGAGAGCAGGTCGGCGGTCTCGGCCATGAAGTGCACGCCGCAGAAGACGATCGCCTCGGCACCCGGGTGTTCGAGCGCCGCGTTCGCGAGCTGGAACGAGTCGCCGACATAGTCGGCGTGCATGACCACCTCTTCGCGCTGATAGAAGTGGCCGAGGATCACCACGCGGTCGCCGAGCACCGCTTTGGCCGCGGTGATGCGGGCGTGCAGCTCCTGTTCGGAGGCCTCGCGGTACTCGGCGGGCAGTTCGCCCTGACGCGGTGATCCGGTCGGGATGACGTCGCCCATCGACGAGCCGGGGCCGTAGCCGGGGCGCGTGTCGAAGTCCCACGGGCCCGCGGCGAGCTCGGTGTTGCAGGTCTCCGCGGTCGAGACTCCGGCGACGATCGCCTGGATGCCGTGGTCGACGCTCGGGTCGATCGGCCGTGGCTCGAGGGTGAGCGGGGTGGTGGTCATGAGTGGACCTCCTCGAGGGATGGGGCAGGCAGCGGGCCGCGTTCGGCGAGCTCGACGTCGTGGTTGTAGCGGTAGAGGCGCGCGGGCCGGTGGCTTCCCGTGCGGAAGCGATCGGTCGGGATGAGGTTCCCCGAGTTCTCGACCTGCCGGCGGAAGTTCGCGGGGTCGAGGTCGCGCCCGAGGATGGCCTCGTACACCTCGCGCAACTCGGCGAGGGTGAACAGGTCGGGCAACAGCCCGTGCGCGATCCGGCTGTAGCCGACCTTGTTGCGCAGGCGCCACAGGGCGTAGTCGACGATGTGGTTGTGGTCGAACGCGAGCGTCGGAAGCGTCGCCGCGTCGAACCACGCGACATTCTCCGCCTCGGCGGGAAGCGCCGCGCCCTCGCGCAGGAGGGCCCAGTAGACGATGGAGACGACGCGACTGGGGGAGCGCCCGATATCGCCGAACGCGTACAGCTGCTCGAGGTAGCTCGGCGCGAGCCCGGTCGTCTCGGCCAGGGTGCGGGATGCCGCGTGCTCGAGCTCTTCGGCGGTGTCGAGCCAGCCGCCGGGGAGCGCCCAGAGGCCTTCGTATGGATCGCGCGTGCGGCGCACGAGCGGGATGACGACGCGCGGGCACTCGCCGCGCGCTTCGCGCCGCAGGCTGAAGATGACGGTCGACACCGCGACGCGGACGGAGTCGTCAGCGGCGGATGAGGGAGTCTGGGTGGTTGTTGTCATAGTGACTCTAACTGAGTGCTTCCGATCTTAGGGTCGAAGTGACACGAAGGCAAGTCGGTTGCGCCGTGCGTGATCGGACGCGCCCGCCCGATGAACGTCGCCCGATGCCGGTATGCTGTGCGAAGTAACTGAAGACAGGCCGCATGACGTGTGCGGGAGAGCCCCGGCATCCGCTGTTCGCAGCGAAGTCGGGCACCGAAGGAGCAAGCCTCCCCGCCAATCTCTCAGGTCCGCGTACCGCTCACGTCCGGCCGCTCTGAAAAGCGATCTCGTGCAGGTTCGAGATCCGCCGAAGGTGAAAGCCCGCCCTCGCTCGCGAGGGTCGGCGAAACTCTCAGGCCGATGACAGAGGGGGAGTTCACGGATGCCGGTCCCGGCATCCGGCCGCCCGATTCCGGGGAGAACTCGTGTCAGACCTCCGCACCACCCCGCTCCACGATCGCCATGCCGCGCTCGGTGCCTCATTTACCGACTTCGGCGGCTGGTCGATGCCCGTCCGTTACACGTCCGACCTCGCCGAGCATCACGCCGTGCGGCAGGCGGCGGGCCTGTTCGACATCTCGCACATGGCCGAGTTCACCCTCGCGGGTCCTGGCGCCGCGGCAGTGCTCGATGACGCGCTCGCCGGCCGCATCTCCACGATGAAGGTCGGCAAGGCGAAATACTCGCTCCTGCTGTCGGATGCCGGTGGTGTCATCGATGACGTCATCGTCTACCGGCGCGGCGACGAGGACTTCCTCGTGATCTCGAACGCCGGCAACCGCGCGCTGGTGGCTACCGCCTTCGACCGATACTCCGGCGATGCGGTGATTGTGGACATCTCCGACGACGTCGCCCTCATCGCCGTGCAGGGCCCGCGCGCCCGCGAGATCGTCGAAGCGACGGCAGGGATCGCGGAGGTCGCCCCCGCCCTCGCCGACCTCGGCTACTACGCGTGGTCGGCCGGCACCTTCCAGGGCGCCGACCTCTTCATCGCCCGCACGGGCTACACCGGCGAGGACGGGTTCGAGCTGCTCGTGCCGAACGCCCTCGCCCCGGCGCTGTGGGACGTCCTGCTCGCCGCCGGCGAGCCTCTCGGGCTCATCCCCGCAGGGCTCGCCTCGCGCGACACGCTGCGGCTCGAAGCGGGGATGCCGCTGCACGGCCACGAGCTGTCGACCGAGATCCTGCCCGCGCAAGCGGGACTCGGACGCGTCGTCGCGCTCGACAAGGAGTCGTTCGTCGGAAAGGATGCCGTCGCCTCGGCCCCCGCCGACCTGCCCGTCCTCGTCGGGCTCGCCGCAGAAGGTCGCCGCGCGGGGCGTGCCGGCTACGCCGTGTGGGACGCCGCCGAGGGCGGCTCCGTCGTCGGCGAGATCACGAGCGGAGCGCTCAGCCCGACCCTCGGGCATCCGATCGCCATGGCGTTCGTCCCGCCCGCACTCGCCGCACCCGGCACCCCGCTCTTCATCGACGTGCGGGGCGCCCGCATTCCCGCAACCGTGACCGCCCTGCCTTTCTACCGGAGGACCGCATGACCGACCTGAACGCCCTCAAGTACACCGACGAGCACGAGTGGGTCGCCCTCGCGGGCGACGTCGCGACCGTCGGCATCACCGACTACGCCGCCGACAAGCTCGGCGACGTCGTCTACGTCGACCTGCCCGCGGTCGGCTCGACCGTCACCGCGGGCGAAGTCTGCGGCGAGATCGAGTCGACGAAGTCGGTCGGCGAGCTCTACGCGCCGCTCACGGGTGAGGTCGTCGAGATCAACGACGCCGTCGTCGACGACCCGGCATCGGTCAACGGCAATGCGTTCGGCGCGTGGCTCGTGAAGATCCAGGTCGACCCGGCAGACGCCGACGCACTCATGGATCGCGACGCGTACGTCGCGCTCACGGGCGGCGAGGAGTGAGCACGCCGTTCACCGAGCGTCACATCGGCACGGATGCCGACGCGCAGGCGATCATGCTGAACGCGCTCGGCTACGACTCGGTCGACGCGCTCGTGGAGAGGGCTGTGCCGGCATCCATCCACGCGGCGCCTGTCGCCGACTCGGCGATCCCGATCGCGGCATCCGAGGCCGAGGCGCTCGCCGAGCTGCGGTCGCTCGCGGCGATGAACCGCCCCGCCCGCGCCATGATCGGCCTCGGCTACTACGACACGTTGACGCCGTCGGTGATCGCGCGGAACGTCTTCGAGAACCCGTCGTGGTACACCGCATACACGCCGTATCAGCCCGAGATCTCGCAGGGGCGGCTCGAGGCGCTCATCAACTTCCAGACGATGGTGACCGATCTCACCGGCCTCGCGACCGCGAACGCGTCGATGCTCGATGAGTCGAGTGCCGTCGTCGAAGGCATGCTCGTCGCCCGGCGCGCGTCGAAGTCGGCGTCGAACGTGTTCCTCGTGGATGCCGACGCGCTGCCCCAGACGAAGGCGCTCCTCGCGCATCGTGCCGCCGCCCTCGGCATCGAACTGGAGGAAGTTCGGTGGTCGAGTGCCGACGCCACCCCCCGGTGGTCGAGTGCCGACGCCACCCCCCGGTGGTCGAGTGCCGGCGCGTCAGCGTCGGTGTATCGAGACCATAGCGAGCTCCCCGACCATTTCGGCGCGTTCATCCAGTACCCCGGCGCGACCGGCCGCATCTGGGACCCCTCCGAGGTCATCGCGGCCGTGCAGGCGCAGGGCGGTCTCACGGTCGTCGCGGCCGACCTTCTCGCGCTGACCCTGCTGCGCTCGCCCGGATCGCTCGGCGCCGACATCGCCGTCGGCACGACGCAACGCTTCGGCGTGCCCCTCGGCTTCGGTGGGCCGCACGCGGGCTACATAGCGGTGCGCGCCGGGCTCGAGCGTCAGCTGCCCGGACGCCTTGTCGGTGTGTCGCAGGATGCCGAGGGCAAGCCCGCCTACCGCCTGTCGCTGCAGACGCGAGAGCAGCATATCCGCCGCGAGAAGGCGACGTCGAACATCTGCACCGCCCAGGTGCTGCTCGCCGTCATGGCATCCATGTACGCCGTCTACCACGGCCCCGATGGGCTTCGCCGGATCGCCGGCGAGGTCGCCGCCAAGGCATCCCTGCTGCGCGACTGGATCGTGGATGCCGGGAGCGACGTGCTGCACGACAGCTTCTTCGACACGATCGTCGTGTCGGTGCCGGGCCGCGCGGGAGAGATCGTGGATGCCGCGCGGGGGCGCGGATTCCAGCTGTGGTTCCGCGACACCGACTCGGTCGGGATCTCGGTCGACGAGACGACGACGGTCGCCGAGCTCCACGCGCTCGCGCAGGTGTTCGGGGGGCCGGAGGAGCGCGCTTTCGGGTTCGTCACGGGTCCCGTGCCGGCATCCGTTCCCGAGGCGCTGTGGCGCGAGGACGAGTTCCTGACGCACCCCGTCTTCCACGTGCACCACTCCGAGACGGCGATGATGCGCTACCTCAAGCAGCTGGCCGACCGCGACTACGCGCTCGACCGCGGCATGATCCCGCTCGGCTCCTGCACCATGAAGCTCAACGCGGCGACCGAGATGGCGGCCGTGTCGTGGCCCGAGTTCGCGCGCGTGCACCCGTTCGCCCCCGCGGACGATGTCGCGGGATACCTCGTGCTCATCGAGCAGCTCGAGTCGTGGCTCGCCGAGATCACGGGCTACGACGCCGTGTCGCTGCAGCCGAACGCCGGCTCGCAGGGCGAGCTCGCCGGCCTGCTCGCCATTCGGGGCTATCACCACTCGCGCGGCGACGTGCAGCGCGACGTCTGCCTGATCCCGTCGTCGGCGCACGGCACGAACGCGGCCTCCGCCGTCCTCGCTGGCATGCGGGTCGTCGTCGTCGCGTGCGACGAGGCCGGCAACGTCGACCTCGGCGACCTGCGCGCCAAGATCGCGGCCCACGCCGACTCGCTCGCAGCCCTGATGATCACCTACCCGTCGACGCACGGCGTCTACGAGCAGGATGTCGTCGACATCACCGCGGCCGTGCACGACGCGGGAGGTCAGGTCTACGTCGATGGCGCGAACATGAACGCGCTCGTCGGGTTCGCGCGCTTCGGCGACCTCGGCGGCGACGTCTCGCACCTGAACCTGCACAAGACGTTTGCGATCCCGCACGGCGGTGGTGGCCCGGGCGTCGGGCCCGTCGCCGCGAAGGCGCACCTCGCGCCCTTCCTGCCCTCGCACCCGCTCGCGCAGCGCGCCGAGCACGCGGGCGGCTACGTTTTCGACGGCGGCCCCGTGTCGGCGGCGCCCTACGGCTCGGCATCCATCCTCCCGATCTCGTGGGCGTACATCCGGATGATGGGCGCGCAGGGACTCCGCGAGGCGACCGGTGCTGCCGTGCTGTCGGCGAACTACATCGCCGCGCGACTGCGCGAGCACTACCCGGTGCTATACGCGGGAGAGGGCGGGCTCGTCGCGCACGAGTGCATCCTCGATCTGCGCCCCCTGAAGGACGAGACCGGGGTCACGGTGGATGACGTCGCCAAGCGGCTGATCGACTACGGCTTCCACGCGCCGACGATGTCGTTCCCCGTCGCGGGGACCCTCATGGTCGAGCCCACCGAGTCGGAGGATCTCGGCGAGATCGAGCGGTTCATCGAAGCGATGATCGCCATCCGCGCCGAGGCCTCTCGAGTGCATGCGGGGGAGTGGCCGGCATCCGACAATCCCCTCGTGAACGCGCCGCACACGGCCTCCTCGGTCATCGAGGGCGACTGGACGCACCCGTACTCGCGCGAGCTCGCGGTCTACCCCGTACACACGCTGGTTCGCACGAAGTACTGGCCGCCCGTCCGCCGCATCGACAACGCCTACGGCGACCGCAACCTGGTCTGCGCCTGCCCGCCGGTCGAGGCCTTCGCCTGACCCCGTCTCGCGCAGCTGTAGGCGGCGGATGCCGGGGTCAGGCGAACACGCCGGGCCACCAGGCGGCGGCGAGCGGATAGCCGACGAAAGCGATGACGTCGATCAGGACGTGCGCGACCACGAGGGGCATGACCCGGCCCCAGCGGTGGTAGACCCAGCCGAAGACGACGCCCATCGCGACGTTTCCGGCGATCGGTCCCCACCCCTGGTACGCGTGATACGAGCCGCGCAGCAGGGCCGACGCGAGGATGATCGTCCACACGCCCCACCCGAGGCGCCGGAGCCGATCGAACAAGTACCCGATCATGATGACTTCCTCGGTGAGCCCTGCGCGAAGCGCCGCGAGCAGCAGCAGCGGGATCGTCCACCACGATGCGTCGAGCGGCGAGGCATCCACTTGCACGGTGATCCCGAGGGCCCGCCCCGCGGCGTAGAGTCCGAGCCCCGGCACCCCGATGATCAGCACGAGCAGGATGCCGGCGCCGACATCCCGACCGACACGTCGGAAGTCGAGCCCGATGCGCCGAAAAGCCGAGACTCCCGGCTCCCACAGCAGGTAGATCGCGAGCGCCACCGGCGCGAACCCGAAGAACGCCCCGACGAACTGGTACAGCACGTCCCAGAACTGCTGAGCGTTCGCGCCGGGATTGAGCGAGGTCGACTGGTCGCCGAGTGCCTGCTCACGGGTGAGCGCCTGCACGAGCGAGAGCACCGAATACACCGCCGACCGGCCGACCGACAACGCGAGCACGATCGCGATCTCCCACCACAATCGCGTTCTAGAGCGCCCCGCACTGAGCGGACTTGCGGCGAGTGTGTCATTCACGTTGTCAGAATGTCACAGGCATGTTCCTTTCCGTAAAGGATCTGTAACGGTTTTACGGTCGGTTAGGGCCACGTGAACTGTCGGCATATCGTGGCTCGTATCCGTGCCCAGGGCCATCAGCGCTGGGCGCATCACCTTTGCACAGGAGGAACCTTGAAGCACAAGCGCCTTTTGGCCACCGCAGCGGTCGTCGCTGCGGGCGCCTTGGTGTTCAGCGGCTGCACGCCGCCGCGCGAGTCCGAGATCGTGAAGGGGTCGTCGATCACCGTCGCCGACACCGATCAGTACTTCGCGTTCAACGACGGTCTCGCGGACACCAACTCCGCATGGAACGCCAACATCAACTACCTGACCAAGTCGGGCTGGTACTACTACGACGGAACTCCCGAACTGCAGAAGCGCGAAGGCTTCGGCACGTACGAGAAGCTCAGCGATGACCCGCTGAAGGTCAAGTGGACCGTCAACGAGGGCGTCAAGTGGGCCGACGGCGCTCAGGTGGATGCCGCCGACATGCTCCTCGGCTGGGCGTCGGGCACGACGCACCGCCAGGACGGCGAGGGCACCGTCGACGAGGAGAGCGGCGAGCTCACCGGTCAGACGGGCACCTTCTGGAACACCGGTGCGCAGGAGGGCTACGGCTTCGACCTCGTCTCCGAGGTTCCCGAGATCAGCGACGACGGCCGTTCGGTCACGCTGACCTACGACTCCCCGTACGTCGACTGGGAGCTCGCCAGCCCGCTCGCGCCCGTCTCGGCGCACGGCACGGTCGAGCTCGCCTACCCCGACGAGTACCCCGAGAACAACGCCGACGCCGCGAAGAAGGCGAAGGATGCCCTCATCAAGGCCGTCCAGGACAACGACCTCGAGTTCCTCGCTCCGGTGTCGCAGGTCTTCAACCAGGGCTACAAGTTCTCCAAGAGCGTCAAGGTTGCCGAGGGTGACCCGCAGCCGCTGGAGCTCCTCGGCTTCGGCGCGTACAACATCGTCGAGGTCAACCTCGACGAGGGTTACACGACGCTGAAGGCGAACCCGCTCGACACGTGGGACGAGCCGACGCAGTTCGAGACGATCACGGTCCGCGCGATCGCTGACATCGCCGACCAGATCACGGCCATCCAGAACAAGGAGATTCAGATCGCGGCCGGACAGCCGACCTCTGACATCACCTCGACTCTGACCGCCGGTGTTCCGGGCGTCGAGTTCGCCGGCGCCCCGCAGGGCACGTACGAGCACATCGACCTCCAGGTCGGCAACGGCGGTCCGTTCGACCCCGCGACCTACGGCGGCGACGCCGAGAAGGCGCTCAAGGTCCGTCAGGCGTTCCTGAAGACGATCCCGCGCCAGGAGATCCTCGACAAGCTCGTCATCCCGAACCAGCCGGATGCCGTTCTGCGCAACTCGCAGATCTTCATCCCGGGCACCGAGGGCGCCAAGGCGGCCGAAGAGGTCAACGGCTACGCCGAGCTGACCGAGCCCGACATCGAGGGTGCGAAGAAGCTGCTCGCCGAGGCCGGCGTCACTGGTCCCGTCACGGTCCGCTTCCTCAGCTCGCTCCGCCAGGCGCGCGTCGACACCTACAACCTGTGGGAGAAGTACGCGACGGAGGCTGGTTTCGTGCTGCAGCAGCTGCCCGACGACCAGCGTCAGACCTGGAGCACCGTGGTGTTCAACAACCCGACCGCCTACGACGCGACCCTGTTCGCGTGGGTGTCGGAGTCGCTCGCGGTCGGCGAGTCGGCGGCGAACTACCAGGGTGTCGAGGGCCCGTCGGGCACCGACGGCGCTGGCGCCAACAACCCCTACGGGTGGTACTCGCAGGACCTGAACGACGTGTTCGACAAGCTCTCGGGCGAGTTCGACCCCGCTGCTCAGCAGGACCTGCAGGTCGAGGCCGAGAAGCTGATCGGTGAGCAGGCGTGGTCTGTTCCGCTCTACCAGTGGCCGGGTATCGTTGTCTGGTCCGACGCGGTGGAGGGCGTGAAGCCTGGCTTCCTGTCCCCGAACTACTTCTGGAACTACTGGGAGTGGAAGCCGGTCGGCTCGTCGACGGCCACGCCGGCGTCGTAGTCCGTTCGAAAGTCCGGTCAACTCACCTCAGAAAGGAGGGGGCCGCCACTTCGGTGGCGGTCCCCTCCGCTCGGAAAGACCCCGCTTGTTCAGCTATATCGTCCGCCGCCTCATTCAGGCGGTCCTCATCGTCTTCGCGGCGAGTTACCTGATCTACGTCCTCGCTGCCTACGCGGGCGATCCGCTCGAGGATCTGCGTCAGTCGACGGCTCCCAACAAGGAAGCCCTCATCGCACTGCGCACCAAGCAGCTTAACCTCGACGTGCCGCCGCCGCTTCGCTATTTCCTCTGGTTCGGCGGCGTCCTCAAGATTTTCACCGGCAACCTCGACCTCGGTTTCAACAACCGCGGTCAGGAGGTCGCCGCGGTGGTCGGCTCCGGCATCGCGCAGTCTGCGCAGCTCGTCTTCGCCGCCACCATCCTCGCGCTCGTCCTCGGCGTCGCGATCGGCATGGCGACGGCGCTTCGCCAGTACAGCGGGTTCGACTACACCGTCACCTTCATCGCGTTCCTGTTCTTCTCGCTGCCGGTCTTCTGGATCGCGCAGCTGCTGAAGATGTACCTCGCGATCGGGTTCAACGATTTCCTCGCAGATCCGTATCTCCCGGCCTGGATCGTCGTCATCATCGGCCTGGTACTCGGGTTCATCTGGGCGAGCATCGTCGGCGGTGGCGCCCGCAAGTACTTCCTGAACTTCGGAATCGCGACGGTCGTCTTCATCGGCGGGCTCTTCGCGATCCTCTACAGCGGATGGCTGCTCGCGCCGCAGTTCGGTGTGATCGGCATCGCAATCATCGGCATCGGCACCGCCTTCGTCGTGGTCTATTTGACCTCCGGATACGGCAACCGCAGGGTGCTCTGGTCGGCCATTACAACAGCAGCCGTCGGTGCGGCGGCGTGGTTCCCGATCCAGTACCTGTACTACTACGTGCCCAACTTCTGGTCGTGGGTGCTCACCGTCGTCATCATGCTCGTCGTTGCCGTCATCGCATCCTTCGCGTGGGGCGGTGAGGAGCGTGCGCTCTCGCTGCGCGCGAGCCTGATCACCGGATTTCTCGTGGGGCTCCTGCTGATCACGGACCGGGTCATGGGCGCGTGGCCGGACCTCATCACCGCGACGGGCGGACGCCCCATCGCGACGATCGGCCCGGCGACCCCGAACCTCGAAGGCAGCATCTGGCTGCTCTCGGCCGACCGCTTCGCACACCTGCTCCTTCCGACGATCGCGCTCATGCTCATCTCTCTCGCAGGGTGGAGCCGCTACTCGCGGGCGAGCCTGCTCGAAGTCATGGGGCAGGACTACGTGCGGACGGCGCGCGCGAAAGGCCTTCCCGAGCGAACCGTGGTCATGCGCCACGCGTTCCGCAATGCCATGATCCCGATCGTCACCCTCGTCGCCTTCGACATCGGTGGGATCATCTCGGGTGCGGCCATCACGGAGACCGTGTTCGCCTGGAACGGCATCGGCCGTCAGTTCGTCCAAGCGGCGATTACGGTCGACCTCAACACGGTGATGGCGGTGTTCGTCATCACGAGCCTCGTTACGCTCCTGTGCAACCTGCTGGCTGACCTCAGCTACTCCCTGCTCGACCCCCGAATCCGGGTGAACTGACATGACAGATTCCACTTCGCTTCCCACGGCCGGCCCCGCTGGCGGCAAAGACATCCTCACGATCGAACAGCAGGAGGTCGCGGGCCTCAGCCAGGGCGCGATCATCCGGCGCCGCTTCTTCCGCCACAAGGGCGCGATGATCGGCATGGTCGTGTTGCTGTTCATCATCGTGCTGGCGTACTCGTCGGTCGGCTTCGACGTCTTCGGGTTCAAGATCCCCGGCTGGTATCCGCACTCCTATACCGACCACTTCGACATCATGAACCCGCAGGGCGCGCCCACCTGGGTGCTGCCGTTCGACTTCGGGCCCTTCCCGTTCGGGCAGTCCGACATCGGCGAGGACATCTTCGCCCGCGTGATGCGCGGCACACAGCAGTCGATCGTCGTCATGGTCATCTTCGGTGCGGTCGCAGGCTTCCTGGGGATCGTCATCGGCGCCATCGCGGGCTTCTACGGACGCTGGGTCGACGCGGTCCTGATGCGCGCGACGGATGTCATCATCATCATCCCGACGATCATCCTGTTCGCGGTGCTGGGCCGGGCCGTCGGCTCGCTCGGTGCACCGATGCTCGCGCTCGTGCTGGGTGTGTTCGGCTGGACGGGTCTCGCCCGCCTCGTGCGTGGTGAGTTCCTCGCCCTTCGCGAACGAGAGTTCGTGGACGCCGCGCGGGTTGCCGGCGCCTCGGACTCGCGCATCCTGTTCAAGCACGTCCTGCCCAACGCGGTCGGCGTCGCGATCGTCACGATCTCGCTCGTCATGAGCGGTGCGATCATCACCGAGGCGGCGCTGAGCTTCCTCGGTGTCGGGGTGCAGCCGCCGGACGTGTCGCTCGGCCAGTTGCTCAACCGCTACGAGCAGTCCTTCCAGAGCCGCCCGTGGCTGTTCTGGTGGCCGGGTCTGTTCATCATCGTGATCGCCCTGTGCGTCAACTTCATCGGGGATGGCCTGCGCGACGCGTTCGACCCGCGTCAGCGGCGGATGCCGGGCAAGAAGGGCCCGTGGCGAGAGGCGTGGGACTGGATCACGACGCGCGGCCGCGGTGCCAAGCCCGCCCCGAAGCCCGACGTCGCCGACTCGGGCGCGGAGCCCGCGCTGCGAGGCGCCCCGTGATGCTCGCCGTGATGAGCTCAGAGACCGAGCAGCGACAGCACGAGCAGCAACACGGCGATGGCGGCCGTGCCGCCGAGGACGAGCGCGGAAGTGCGCTGGATGACGGGCGCATCCGTGCGTTCGGCGCCCGCGACGGACTGACGCAGGCGCAGCGCCGCGGCGCCCGACAGCGTCGAGGGCGAGTCGCCCGGCCGCTGGCCCTCGCGAACGTCGCTGAGGCGCTTGGCGCGTCCGCCGCTGGGCGCGGGGAGAGCCCACGCGCGGTACGTCCGACCACCTGCGGTGATGTTCAGCTGAAAGCGGGTGTCGACGTCGTCGATCGCGCCGTAGGGGATCGTCACATCGCGGGCGACGTTTCGCAGCTCCACGGCATCCTCATGCAGGATGACGCACGGGCGCACGTACAGCACCCAGGCGCCCCAGCCGACGGCGGCGAAGGCGACCGCGGCACTCGGCGGCCAGCCGACCACGAGCGCGCTGACGGCGAGGACCGCAGCCAAGACGATCACGATGGCCGCGAGCACGACGCTGCCGCGGCTTCGGAACACGACAGAGGGGGTCACCTCTTCATGGTGACAGATCGACACACGAGCGAGGCGAAGCGATGAGCACGACAGCGGAGGCCATGCCGATCGTCGAGGTCAATGACCTCGTCGTGGACTTCTGGTCGGGCGGCCAGTGGGTGAATGCCGTCGACAGCATGAGCTACCAGGTCATGCCGGGCGAGGTGCTGGCGATCGTCGGCGAGTCCGGTTCGGGCAAGTCGGTGTCGTCGATGTCGGTGCTGGGGCTGCTGCCGGGCAACTCCCGCTCGCGTGGATCGGTGCGGCTGCAGGGCAAGGAGATCCTGGGGGCGCACCCAGAGGACCTCATGAAGGTGCGCGGCAACAAGATCGCCGTGATCTTCCAGGAGCCGATGACGGCGCTCAACCCCGTCTACCGGATCGGTTTCCAGATCTCCGAAGCGATCCTCGCGCACCGCACGATCAGCAAGCACGAGGCGAAGGACCGCGCGCTCGAGCTGCTGCGCCTGGTCGAGATGCCCGACCCGCAGAAGGCGTACGACTCGTTCCCGCACCAGCTCTCCGGCGGCCAGCGCCAGCGCGCCATGATCGCGCAGGCGATCGCCTGCGACCCCGACCTGCTCATCGCCGACGAGCCGACCACGGCGCTCGACGTGACGATCCAGGCCGAGATCCTCGAGCTCCTGCGGAGCCTGCACCAGCGCCTGAACTCGGCGATCATCATCATCACGCACGACCTCGGCGTCGTCGCCGACATCGCCGACCACGTCATCGTCATGCGTGCGGGCGTCATCGTCGAGCGCGGCACGGTGCACGAGATCTTCGACCACCCGCAGAACCCGTACACGCAGGAACTCCTCGCGGCCGTTCCCCGGCTCGCCATCAGCACGCAGGAGCGCGCACCCCGCCAGGGTGAGCCCGTCCTCGAGCTGAAGGATGCCGTCATCGAATACCCGGGCACCCGCAAGGTCCCGGCGTTCCGCGCCGTCGACAAGGTGTCGTTCTCGATCTATCCCGGCGAGATCGTCGGCCTCGTCGGTGAGTCGGGCTCGGGCAAGACGACGATCGCGCGCGGCGCGATCGGACTGCTCCCGTTCGCGGAAGGAACGGCGAAGGTCGATGGCGTCGACCTCGTCGGCATCAAGAAGCAGGACCTGCGCGATCTCCGTCGGCGAATCGGCATCGTCTTCCAGGACCCGGGGTCGTCCCTCAACCCGCGGTGGCCCGTCGGCCAGTCGATCGCCGAGCCGCTCGAGCTCGCCGGCGTCGACTCTCGCAGTGAGATCAACCGCCGCGTCGAAGAGCTGATCGACCAGGTGCAGCTTCCTCGGTCGTTGCGCAACCGCTACCCGCACGAGCTCTCCGGTGGTCAGCGCCAGCGCATCGGAATCGCGCGTGCTCTGGCGCTGAAGCCCAAGCTCCTCATCGCCGACGAGCCGACGAGCGCGCTCGACGTGTCCGTTCAGGCACGCGTGCTCGACGTGTTCGAAGAGCTGCAGGCGGAGCTCGGCTTCGCGTGTCTGTTCGTCACGCACGACCTCGCCGTCGTCGACCGGCTCGCCGACCGCATCGTCGTGCTCAACCACGGCAAGCTCGTCGAAGAGGGATCGAGCGACCAGATCCTGCGTGATCCGCAGGAGGACTACACGAAGCGACTCATCGCCGCCGTCCCCGTGCCGGACCCGAGCGCGCAGGCCGTCCGCCGCGCCGAGCGCAACAAGCTGATCGCCGAGGCCGAGCGCAAGCACACCCTCGGAGACGATGGCAGCGAGACCGAAGCGCCGATCGACGAGCCCGTCTCGCCTCCGCAGCCGCCGCCGATGCACCTCTGAGGTCGGCTCAGCCCGCCCGCGCGGGCCGAGCTGGCATCCGCTTGTAGAATGGGGAGTGCTCCGCTCGGAGCTCTCCCCATTCTTCGTCGCATCGGCCGACTTTTCCCGCAAGGACTCTTCATGGCGCACGCCCTCCGTCCGGACCTCCGCAACGTCGCGATCGTGGCGCACGTCGACCACGGCAAGACGACGCTGGTGGATGCCATGCTCCGCCAGACGGGGTCATTCGGCGAGCACGCGCACGTCGAAGAGCGCGCAATGGACTCGAACGACCTCGAGCGCGAAAAGGGCATCACGATCCTCGCGAAGAACACCGCGATCACCTACAACGGCCTGCACACCGAGGTGCCGGTCACGATCAACGTCATCGACACCCCGGGCCACGCCGACTTCGGCGGCGAGGTCGAGCGCGGCCTGTCGATGGTCGACGGCGTCGTCCTGCTCGTGGATGCCTCGGAGGGGCCTCTGCCGCAGACACGGTTCGTGCTGCGCAAGGCGCTCGAGGCGAAGCTGCCCGTCATCCTGCTGGTGAACAAGACCGACCGCCCTGACGCGCGCATCGCCGAGGTCGAGGAAGAGGCGCACGACCTGCTGCTGGGCCTTGCCGGCGACCTCGTTGACGACGTGCCCGATCTCGACGTCGACGCGCTGCTCGATGTGCCTGTCGTCTATGCGTCGGGCCGTGCCGGCGCGGCATCCCGGAACCGTCCCGAGAACGGGACGCTCCCCGACAACGCCGACCTCGAGCCGCTGTTCGAGGCGATCCTCGAGCACGTGCCCGCCCCGGCATACGACGACGAGGCACCGCTGCAGGCCTGGGTCACGAACCTCGACTCGTCGCCCTTCCTCGGTCGCCTCGCGCTTCTGCGCGTCTTCAACGGCACGCTGAAGAAGGGCCAGACGGTCGCGTGGGTGCGCCACGACGGCTCGCACTCGAACGCCCGCATCACGGAGCTGCTGAAGACCCGCGCCCTCGAGCGCTACCCGGCCGAGTCCGCCGGCCCTGGCGACATCGTCGCGATCGCCGGCATCGAGAACATCACGATCGGCGAGACGATCGCCGACCCCGAGGACGTGCGGCCCCTTCCGGCGATCACGGTCGACGACCCCGCCATCTCGATGACGATCGGCACGAACACGTCGCCCCTCATGGGCAAGGTCAAGGGCCACAAGCTCACGGCGCGCATGGTCAAGGACCGCCTCGACCGCGAGCTCATCGGCAACGTCTCACTCAAGGTCGTCGACATTGGTCGGCCGGATGCCTGGGAGGTGCAGGGGCGCGGCGAGCTGGCGCTCGCGATCCTCGTCGAGAACATGCGCCGCGAGGGCTTCGAGCTGACGGTTGGCAAGCCCCAGGTCGTCACGCGTAGGGGCGAAGACGGCAAGCTCAAGGAGCCCTTCGAGCACCTCACCATCGACGCCCCCGAAGAGCACCTCGGCGCGATCACGCAGCTCATGGCGGCCCGCAAGGGCCGTATGGACACGATGACCAACCACGGCACCGGCTGGGTGCGGATGGAGTTCGTCGTCCCGTCGCGCGGGCTCATCGGCTTCCGCAGCGAGTTCCTCACGATCACGCGCGGCACAGGCATCGCGAATGCGATCTCGCACGGCTACGACGACTGGGCCGGCCAGATCACGACCCGCCAGAACGGCTCGATCGTCGCCGACCGTTCGGGAGTTGTGACGCCGTTTGCGATGATCGCCCTGCAGGAGCGCATGAGCTTCTTCGTGCAGCCGACCGAAGAGGTCTACGAGGGCATGGTCATCGGCGAGAACTCGCGCGCCGACGACATGGACGTCAACATCACCAAGGAGAAGAAGCTCACGAACATGCGTTCGTCGACCTCCGACTCCTTCGAGTCGATGACGCCGCCGCGCGTGCTGACCCTCGAGGAGTCGCTCGAGTTCGCCCGCGACGACGAATGCGTCGAGGTCACGCCCGAGAAGGTGCGCATTCGCAAGGTCGTGCTGGATGCCACCGAGCGCGGCCGCGCGGCATCCCGCGCCAAGCGCCAGGACGCCTGACCCGCGCCATCCGTCTCCGCGAGACCCGGGACGGGCAGAAGAGCGGGTCAGGCGCGGAGGATCTTCTCCATCGCCTTCCCCTTCGCGACTTCGTCGACGAGCTTGTCGAGGTAGCGGATCTGCCGCATGAGGGGGTCCTGGATTTCCTGCACCTTGACGCCACAGATCACGCCCGTGATGAGCGTCGCGCCCGGGTGGAGCGAGGCATCCGCGAAGAAGTCTCGAAACGTCGTGCCCGCTGCCACGTGCGCGTCGATCTCGTCCTGCGTGTAGCCGGTGAGCCACCTCGTCACCTCGTCGACGTCGGCCTTCGTGCGGCCTTTGCGTTCGACCTTCGCGATGTAGAGGGGATACACCGAGGCGAACGGCATGCCGTAGATGCGTTCCATGCCGCCAGCGTACGCTCCACGCACGAACAAGGGGGTGTCGCTCGCGCGACACCCCCTTGCCTCAGTGATCAGTTCGTCGCGACACAGGCCGCCGAGTAGTCGGTCTGGTCGAACGACGGCCCCGAGAACTCGGCGTCGATCGTCTTCAGTCCGAGCGGAATCTCGGCGTCGGGCTGGCTGACGTTCACGGTCTGCTGCGCATTGGCCTGAGCCTCGCCGCCGTACACGTGATCCGGAGCAAGCCCGTCGAAGGTGACCTCGAGGCCGTCGATGACCGCGCGGATCCCCTCAGGCGAGACATCTCCGGACGCGACCGCCGCCTCGAGCGCCGCCTTCAACGGGTAGCCGATCGACCAGCCGATGATGTAGCCGGCGTTCACGGGCGGCTCGCCACCGAGCGAGTCCTTCAGTTCCGTCATGCCGTCGCTCTCGCCGTCCCAGTTCTGGTAAGGCGAGAGGTGGTTGTAGAGAGCCGTGAGCGCGGGAGCCGCGGCGGACTTCAGCAGCGCGCCGTTCCACGTGGGCAGTGCGCCGAGGAAGCGACCCTTGTAACCGCTCGCGGCCAGCTTGCCGACGATCTCCGCGGTCTCCGCCGGTCCGATCGCGAGCACGACGACGTCCGGCGCGCCGGCGAGGACTGCGGCGACGACGGCATCCTGGTTTCCGACGACCTGGTTGGGGCCGGTGCCGATCGCGTCGAGCGCGGTTGCGCCGTTGATCTCTGCCCAGCGACGCACGCCTTCGGCGGAGTCGCCGCCGTAGTCGCCGGGGTAGCCGACGGCCTGCACCTTCGCTGGCTCACCGTGTGCTCCGGCGAACCAGTCGAGTCCGACGATCGCCTCTGTGCAGTACGAGTACCCGGTCTCGAGGACGATCCCGTCGTCGGTCTCGTCGAACGCGAAGCCTGACCACCATGTCGTCGGCACGGCGACGAGGTTACGGTCGATCATGTCGTCGAGCACCGACTCGGTGTTGACGGTGCCGAGCGTCTGGGCGATTGCGGCGATGTTGCCCGCGATCTGCTCGTACTGCGCGGCGTGCTCGGCGGGCTGGTACTTGGTGTCGCGCGTGTACGTGTCGATGTCGATGTCGTAGCCGCCGATCCCGCCCTCCTCGTTGACCTTCTTCCAGAACGCTCGCTGACCGTCGGTGATCGGCACCGCGAGCGCGGCGAAGGGGCCTTCGGTCAGGTCGGAGAGCACGCCGAGATAGATGCAGCCGTTGTCTGCGTTGACGCTGTCTGGGCACGGCTCAGAAGTGACGCCCTGCCCGGTCGTGATCGTGCCGTCGCCGCCATCCGGCGATCCGCTCGCGGCGGGGCCCTCCTCGACGGCGGTACAGGCGGTCATGGCCAAGAGGCTGACCGCGCAGATCGCGGCTGCCACGCGGCTTCGTTGACGCAGTGTCATGCTGTGCTCCTTCTGTTCTGTGTGAGTGTTCGGTGTGGTGCGCGCGGTGTTCAGTTGTGGGCTCGGGAGTCGTTCGGCGCGGGTCGGTCAGTACGAGAACGGCCATCCCTTGAAGTAGTTACGGATGCGGATCCACAGGCCATACAGGCCCCGCGGCTCGAGAGTGATGAACAGGATGATGAGGATGCCGAAGACGATCGTCTGCAACTGGAAGACGTTGATCACCCCGCCGCTGGCGACGCTGATCCACGGGACGACGTGGGTGAGTTCCTCGAGCAGGCGGGGGAGAAGCACGACGAAGCACGCGCCGATGATCGTGCCGGAGATGGTTGCGACTCCGCCGATGACGACGACCGCGAGGAAGTCGATCGACAGGAACAGGTTCCACGTCTCCGGGGCGATTCGACCCACGAGCATTGAGAAGAGAGCGCCCGCGACGCCGGCATACGCCGAGGACAGTGCGAACGCGAGGGTCTTCGTCCGCAACAGATTCACGCCCATGACCTCCGCCGCGATGTCGCGATCGCGGACGGCGGCGAAGGCACGGCCGTACCTGCCGCGCATGAGGTTGCGCGCGGCGATGGCGAGCACGACGAGGAGGACGAGCGTGACGAGCATGAACGACGCGTGCGGCGGGATGAGGAGCGGGCCGATCGCGTAGGTCTTTTCGAGGTCGACGCCGAACAGCGTTCGTTCGGCGACGCCGCGGCCGACGCCCTGTCCGCCGGTGATCGGCACGAGGATCTTGAAGAGGTGCTCGCCGACGATGAGGAGTCCGAGGGTGAGGATCGCGAGATACAGGCCACGCACTCGCGTCGCGAGCGGCGCCACGAGGAGCCCGATGATGCCCGGGATGATCGCCGCGAGCGGTAGCACGATCGCGAAGTCCAGACCGAGCCCCCACGTCGTGGTGCCGCCGGTGCCTCCGAACACGGCAGCCGTGTACGCGCCGAGACCGAGGAAGAACGCGTGCCCGAGCGATACCTGCCCCGCGTAGCCGGTGAGGAGGTTCAGACCGATGCCGCCTATGGCATAGATCATCGACAGCGACAGGAGGTACACCAGATCCGCCGCGATGAGGAAGGGTGCGGCGGCCACCAGGACCACGAGCCCGATCGTCCACCACCGCTTCGCGGGGGTGTTCCACAGCGCCTGGTCGGCCGCGTAGCTGGTGTACAGGCCGCTCCGTCCTCGCCGCACCGACGCGGACACCTTTCCGCGCTGGCCCTCGAAGTCGAGCCTTCTCGAGGTTCCGGTCAGGCGTCGCGACGCATCCGTCTTCTCTGCGATGGTCATACCCGCTGCACCTCCCGCGTTCCGAACAGTCCGTAGGGCCGGATCAGCAGCACGACCAGCATGATCACGTAGGGGACGACGTTCTCGAAGTTGTTGCCGAGCCACGGCGCCAGCGTCGGCTGATAGGTCTTGGTGAGGGCCATCGCGAGGCCCACGACGAGTCCTCCGACGACCGCTCCCTTGAGCGAATCGATGCCGCCGACGATGATCGCGGGGAGCGCGACGAGGGCGAAGAATGCGTCCGTGGCCTGCACGACGGATCCGTTGGCTGCGAGCAGCGCTCCCGCGAGCGCGACGAGCGCGCCGCCGATGGCCCACGACATCGAGAACATCCGGCCGACGTCGATTCCCTGCGCGAGCGAGGTCTCCTGGTCGAGCGACGTCGCGCGCATCGCGAGGCCGACCTTCGATCGCGCGAGCCACCATCCGAGGATTCCGATGACGGTGAGCGCGATGACAACGCGCGCGACGGCGCTTTCATAGATCTGGATGCCGCCGGAGCAGCTGACGATGCCGAAGGACTCGCTCACCTCGCCTCCGAGGCAGAGCGTCTTCAGTTGCCAGGGGTCGCCGACCGTTCGCGGGTTCGAGTCGAACAGTCTGAACGCGACCACCAGCAAGGCGATGAACAGGCCGACCGTGACGATGGCGGCGGCGAAGGGCGGCCGGCCCACCATCGGCCGGATCGCGACGCGTTCGATCCCGACCGAGAGCGCGGCGAGCACAACCATTGCGAGGAGCACCGCGACCCAGAAGGGAAGGCCGAGCTCCGTCGCGAAAACGCTCGTCGCGAAGGTGCCCAGGATCATCAGCGCCGGTTGCGCGAAGTTCAGCACGCCCGTCGCGCGGTAGATGATGACGAAGCTCACGGCGATCAGCGCGTAGACGGCGCCCTGACCGAGGCCGTTCGCGAGGGTGGAGAGCAGGGTGTTCATCCGTTCCTCCCGAGGTCGCCGCCGGGGTAGGCGTCGGAGCCGAGGTACATGTCGTCGATGAGCTGCGGCACCGTCGCGGCGAACGCCCCGCGCTTGAGCTTTTGCGTCGCGGTCAGTTCGCCGTCCTCGTGGTCGAGTTCCTTGGTGAGCATGCGGAACTTGCGCACGCTCTCCACCCGAGCGAGGCGCGTGTTGGCGTCCCGGATGACGTCTGCGACGAGCGCGACAACTTCGGGCTTCGTCGACAGGTCGCGATAGGTCGTGAACTCGATGCGCTTGCGCGAGGCCCAGTCGGCGACCGTGTCGTACTCGATCCCGATGAGGGCCGTCAGATAGGGGCGCTTGTCGCCGATCACGACTGCCTCTTTCACGAAGGGCGACGCCTTGATGGCGTTCTCGATCTCGCTGGGCGAGATGTTCTTACCGCCGGCGGTGATGATGATGTCCTTGATGCGGTCGACGATCCGCAGGTGGGTGCCGTCCACCCATTCGCCGACGTCGCCCGTGTGCAGCCATCCGTCGGCGTCGATCGTCGAGGCGGTCGCATCGGGCTTGTTCCAGTAGCCGACGAAGGTGCCCGGATGCCGGGTGAGCACCTCGTTCGTCCCCTCCGCCAGGGCCACCTCGGCCTCCGGCTGAGGTTCGCCGACGGTGCCGAGCTTCATGCGTCCACGCCGATTGGTCGTCGCGATCGCGGCGTTCTCGGTCATCCCGTAGGCCTCGTACAGGGGGATGCCGATGCCGACGAAGAACGCAAGAACCTCGGGAGAGATGGGCGCGGCACCCGAGATCGCGTGGCGCACGCGCAAGAGTCCGAGGCGCTTGCGCAGCGGCCGGAAGATGGGGAAGTAGCCGAGGGCGTAGAGCAGGCGCGCCTTCGGAGTGAACTCGCCGTCGTTGGCGATCCGCTCACTCGCGATGCGCTCGCTCCAACGTGCGCCGACCCGGTACACGGCCCGCTTGAGCGGCGACGCCCCTGCCATTTTGATCGCCACCGAGGCCTGAATCTTCTCCCAGATGCGGGGAACGGCGAAGAGCACCGTCGGCTGCACCTCGGCGAGATCGGCGGTCACCGTCTCGATCGACTCGGCGAAGTGGACGACCGTCCGGGCCGAGATGTTCACCCACACCGAGATGCCGCGCTCGACCACGTGCGAGAGGGGCAGATACGACAGGAGCACATCGTCGGGTCCGGGCTTGCGCCCGAAGAGGCCGTCTTCGAGGGAGAGCACGTGCGCCGCGAACGAGAGGTTCCCCGCACTGAGCATGACGCCCTTCGGTGGTCCCGTCGTGCCCGAGGTGTAGATGAGGGTCACGATGTCATCCGCGGACCGCTCGGCATCCAGCTCGTCGAGGAGAGTCGGGTGCTCTAGCCGGTGTTCCTCGCCGCGTTCGATGAGCGCATCGATCGTCAGCAGCCGCGGGTGATCGTAGGCGGCGATCCCGCGGCTGTCGAAGACGACGATCCACTCCAGGTCGGGCGAGTGATCGGCCGCCTCGAGCGCCTTGTCGACCTGCTCCTGGTCTTCCGCGAAAAGCACTCGCGCACCGCTGTCCTGCAACAGGTAGATGATCTCGGTGGTCGGATTCGTGGGATAGAACCCCACGATCGACGCGCGCAGCGCGGTTGTCGCGAGATCGGCGAACAGCCACTCCGGACGATTCTCTGACTGGATGGCGACGCGGTCACCCGGCCCGACGCCGAGCGCCGCGAGCCCGTAGGCGATGCGCTCGACCGCGTCGAGGTAGGCGCGCCAGGTGATCTCCTGCCAGATGCCCGACTGCTTCACGCGCAACGCCGTGTGGTCGGGCACGTCGGCGGCCGAGGTGCGGAGCGTTCGGATGAGGTGAGTCGTCTCGGTCACGATGCACCTCCGTCCGCGGCATCCTGCTCGACGGCGATCACCTGGTTCGCGACGGTGTCGGCTGCGCCGCCGAGGTATGCCGCGATGACCGCGGGGTCCCGCTGCACCTCATCGGGAGTGCCGAGGGCGATGCGTCGGCCGAAGTCGATGACCATCACGCGATCGGCGAGGTCCATCACGAGGCGCATGTCGTGCTCGACCATGATCATCGACGTACCCAGTTCGCTGCGGATGTCGAGGATGAAGCGCGCCATGTCCTCCGTCTCTTCGGAGTTCATGCCGGCGACCGGCTCGTCGAGAAGCAACAGCTTCGGCTCCATCGCCAGCGCGCGCCCGAGCTCGATGCGCTTCTTGATGCCATAGGGAAGGATGCCGACCGGCATCCTTCGGTACTGCGCGAGCCCGAGGAAGTCGATCAGATCCTCCGTGTATCGCCGCGCCGTCAGCTCCTGCGTGCGGGAGCGCCCGAACCACCAGAGACCCTCGGGCCACGAGTACGACGTCTTCTGGTGGCGCCCGAGCAGGAGGTTGTCGAGCACCGACAGATTGTCGAAAAGCTCGACGTTCTGGAACGTGCGCGCGACGCCGCGCCGGGCGATCTCGTCGGGCGCGTGCCCGAGGAGAGACTCGCCTTCGAGCGTCAGCGATCCTTCCTGGGGGCGGTACACCCCGGAGATGCAGTTGAACGTCGAGGTCTTGCCGGCGCCGTTCGGTCCGATGATGGCAAACAGCTCGCCGTGGCGGACGTCGAAGGACACGGCAGAGAGCGTCGTCGCGCCGCCGAAACGGAGAGTGAGGTCCGTCGCCTCCAGAAGCGCCGTCACGAGAGCCACCTCTTTCGCCGCTTGTAGTGTTTGACGTCGCGCAGGCTCGCCGCCGACGCGCCGGTGCCGAGGTAGAACTCGCGGATGTCGTCGTCGTCGCGAAGGGCCCGCGCCGGGGCATCCATGACGACTTTTCCGTTCTCCATGACGTAGCCGTGGTCGGCGATCGACAGGGCCATCGCCGCGTTCTGTTCGACGAGCAGGACACCCGTGCCCTCGCGACGGATCTGCACGATGAGGTCGCGGATCCGCTCGACCACCTGGGGAGCGAGGCCGAGGCTCGGCTCGTCGAGGAGGATGTACTTGGGTTCGGCCATGAGCGCGCGACCGATCGCGAGCATCTGCTGCTCGCCGCCGGAGAGGTAACCCGCCCGCTGGCTGCGGCGCTCGTGCAGGATCGGGAACATCCCGTAGATGCGATCGAGTTTCTCGGCGTTCGCCGCGGACGGGCGCGTGTAGGCGCCGACGCGCAGGTTTTCTTCGACGGTGAACTCGACGAAGACCCGTCGTCCCTCCATCACCTGGCTCACCCCGGCGCGCACGACATCCGCTGCGCGACGCGTATCGAGCGGAGTCTCGTCGATCGATATGTGGCCGCGCGAGATCTTGCCCCGGTGAACGTCGAGCAGGCCCGTCATCGCCCTCAGCAGAGAGGTCTTGCCCGCCCCGTTCGCTCCGAGGAGCGCGACAATGCCGTCTCGGGGGACCCGGATGCTCGCGCCTTTGACGACGAGCATCACGTCCTCATACACGACCTCGACGTTGTGTACTGCCAGCGTCATGGCTTCCCTCCGGTCACGGCGCCGTGGCTCATGGAGTGCTGGCTTCATTGCCAGCTCGTGGGAACACCATAGCCAGAAAAGGGTGAAACCCGGAACCACGACTTCTGGAATCCGATCTCATCCCGATAACGATCGGATCGTCGGGCGGTGTGAGCGCGCCCCGTCATCAGCGCGGAGCGCCACTAGGCTCGGGCGGGTGACGAGAGACGAGTCCGTGCGCCGCGCGTGGCGCGAAGGGCTCGGTGTGGCGATCGCCACCAGCGCCTACGGCATCTCGTTCGGGGCTCTGGCCGTGGCATCCGGGCTCGACATCTGGCAGACGTGCGTGCTCAGCCTCGTGATGTTCACGGGCGGGTCGCAGTTCGCGTTCATCGGCGTCATCGGCGCCGGGGGAGTGCCCGCCGCGCCCGCGGCGATCGCCTCGGCGGGGCTCCTCGGCATCCGGAATGTCGCGTACGGACTGCGCATGGCGCCGGTGGTCGGGACCACCCCCGCGGCGCGCGCCGCCGCGTCGCACTTCACGATCGACGAGTCCACGGCGGTCGCCCTCGCCCACACCGATCCGCGCGCGCGTCGCGTCGGGTTCTGGGTCACCGGCATCGGGATCTACGTCGGCTGGAACCTCACGACCCTCGCCGGGGCGCTCCTGGGCGACGTGCTCGGCGATCCGCGCGCATACGGGCTGGATGCCGCGGCCGCCGCCGCGTTCCTCGCACTACTGTGGCCGCGCCTGAAGCGGCGCCAGGCGATCGCCGTCGGCGTCGCGGCCGCCGTCGTCGCGACGGTGCTCACTCCCGTACTGATGCCCGGCATCCCGGTGCTGATCGCGGCGCTGGTCGCGATCGTCGTCGGCTGGACGAACTGGTGGGGGCAGCGATGACCCTGTGGACCGCGGTTGTGCTGGCATCCATCGTCTGTGTCGCACTGAAGGCAATCGGCTATCTCATTCCGCCGCGCTGGTTCGAGGCGCCCGCGCCGTCGCGCATCGTCGACCTCCTGACGGTCGCTCTGCTCGGCGCGCTCGTTGCCGTGCAGACCCTCGGAGCGGGCCAGCAGATCACGGTGGATGCCCGGGTGCCGGCCGTGCTCGTGGCCGCCGGCCTGCTGGTGCTCCGGGCGCCGTTCCTGGTCGTGGTGATCGCGGCAGCTGTCGTCGCGGCGCTTCTGCGCCTGTGGGGGCTCGCCGCCTAGCCCGGAGACACTGCCTCGCCGCCTAGACTCGACGCGTGGGATTCTCTTGGACGCGGCTTGGTACCTGGGCGGTGGCGTTCGTCATCGGCGCCGTTTACGGCGTCGCAGGGACGATCGGTCAGGCAGCGGCCTGGGGTCCGCTTCCGGTCGGCATCGTGATCGCGATCGTCGGCACCGGAGCGCTGCTGCTGGCGATGCGACTTCTGACGGCCGACCGGTGGGCGGCGCTCGCGTGCGCGTTCGGTGTGATGCTCGCGACACTCGTCTTCTCGGGCAAGGGGCCGGGCGGCTCGATCGTCGTCCCGCAGCCGCCCGAGGGTGAGATCTCGACGGGAGTCGTGTGGACGATCGCGGTGCCCATCGTCGCGGCGATCGTGATCGGCTGGCCGGCGCTGACCCGGCCGGGCGCGAGGCCCGCGGGCGACACCACGAACTAGACTCGAGGGCGTGACGTATGTGATCGCCCTGCCGTGCGTGGATGTAAAGGACCGTGCCTGCATCGACGAATGCCCCGTCGACTGCATCTACGAAGGCGAGCGGTCCCTCTATATCCACCCGGACGAGTGTGTCGACTGCGGCGCGTGCGAGCCGGTGTGCCCCGTCGAGGCGATCTATTACGAAGACGATCTGCCGGGTGAGTGGCAGGACTACTACACCGCGAACGTCGAGTTCTTCGATGACATCGGTTCGCCCGGAGGGGCGGCGAAGGTCGGCGTGATCGCGAAAGATCACCCCCTCATCGCCGCGCTGCCGCCGCAGGCCCACTGATGGCCGTCCGCGACCTCGACGACTACCCCTGGGATGCCGTCGCCCCGTACGCTGCGCGTGCGAAGGAGCACCCGGGCGGCATGATCGACCTGTCCATCGGTTCGCCCGTCGACCCGACGCCGACGGTCGTCGCCGACGCGCTTCGCGCCGCGACGGATGCCCACGCGTACCCGCAGACGGTCGGCACGGGAGCCCTGCGCCAAGCGATCGTCGACTGGTACGCGCGGCGGCGCGGCGTGTCCGATCTGACCGTCGACGAGGTGTTGCCGACGATCGGGTCGAAGGAGCTCGTCGCGTTTCTGCCGCTTCTGCTCGATCTCGGCGCGGGAGATACCGTGGTGCATCCGCGTGCCGCGTATCCGACCTACGCCGTCGGCGCGACGCTCGTGGGCGCGACCCCGCTGGCATCCGACGACCCCGCCGAATGGCCGGAGGGAACGAAGCTCGTCTGGATCAACTCCCCGGGAAACCCCGACGGGCGCGTCCTCGGCGTCGCCGAGTTGCGCGCGGCGGTCGCACGCGCGCGCGAGCTCGGAGCCGTGCTCGCGTCGGACGAGTGCTACGCCGAACTCGGCTGGGACGGCGAATGGGCGGACGGCCCTGTGCCGAGCGTGCTCGATCCGCGGGTGACCGGGGGCGATCGCCACGGCATCCTCTCGGTCTATTCGCTCAGCAAGCAGTCGAACCTCGCGGGCTACCGTGCGGCGTTCCTCGCGGGAGATGCGAGCATCGTCGAGCGCCTCCTGACCGCGCGCAAGCACCTGGGCCTCATGCTGCCGGCGCCCGTGCAGGCGGCGATGACGGTCGCTCTGCGCGACGACGACCATGTCGCGCAGCAGCGTGAGCGTTACCGCGCGCGGCGCGAGGTGCTGAAGCCCGCGGTCGAGGCTGCCGGGTTCCGCATCGACCACTCCGAGGGCGGCCTGTATCTGTGGGCGACCGCGGGGGAGGACGCGTGGGTCACGATGGGGCGGCTCGCCGACCTCGGCATCCTTGCGGGCCCGGGGCATTTCTACGGTGAGCACTACCCGCAGCACGTGCGCTTCTCGCTCACCGCGACCGACGAGCGCATCGCTGCGGCGGCCGAGAGGCTGATCGGTTCGTAGCTTTCCTCCCACGGATGCCGGGATGCCTTGGCGGAAGTCGGAGTATGCCAACGCGGCCATTAGGCTGTAGGGGATTCTCCCAACGACCGCAAGGAGGCTTCGTGAGCGACTCGGGCACAACCCAGAATGCGACCGTCACCGTCGGCGACAAAACCGCGAGTCTGCCGATCCTCACGGGCACCGAAGGGGTCCCGAGCGTCGACTTCTCGACCTTCACGAAGCAGACGGGTCACACGTCGCTCGACTACGGATTCGTGAACACGGCGGCCACCAAGTCGGCGATCACGTACATCGACGGCGACCAGGGCATCCTGCGCTATCGCGGCTACCCGATCGAGCAGCTCGCGAAGAACAGCACCTACCTCGAAGTCGCATGGTTGCTCCTCTACGGTGAGCTACCGACCGCCGACCAGCTGGCCGAGTGGGACGACAAGATCCGTCACCACACGCTCCTTCACGAAGACCTCAAGCGCTTCTTCTCGTCGCTTCCGCACACGGCGCACCCGATGTCGGTGCTCTCGGCGGCGACGGCGGCGCTGTCGACGTACTACGAGGGGCAGTCTGACCCGAACAACCCTGAGCACGTCGAACTCAACACGATCCGCCTGCTCGCGAAGCTGCCCGTCATCGCGGCGTACGCGCACAAGAAGAGCATCGGGCAGGCATTCCTCTACCCCGACAACTCGCTGAGCTTCGTGGACAACTTCCTGAAGTTGAACTTCGGCAACCTCGCGGAGCTGTACGAAGTGAACCCCGTCACCTCGCGCGCGCTCGAGCGTCTGCTGATCCTGCACGAGGACCACGAGCAGAACGCGTCGACCTCTACCGTGCGCCTGGTGGGATCCACCGGCGCCAACCAGTTCTCGTCGATCTCGGCGGGTATCAACGCGCTCTACGGTCCGCTCCACGGCGGGGCGAACGAGGCCGTGCTCGACATGCTCGCCCGCATCCGCGATTCCGGTGAGAGCGTGCAGCGTTTCGTCGAGCGGGTCAAGAACAAGGAAGACGGCGTGAAGCTCATGGGCTTCGGGCACCGCGTCTACAAGAACTTCGACCCGCGCGCGAAGCTCGTGAAGGAGTCCGCCGACGAGGTGCTCACCGAGCTTGGCGTCCACGACCCGCTCCTCGATCTCGCGAAGGAGCTCGAAGAGGTCGCGCTCAGCGACGACTACTTCAAGGAGCGCCGGCTCTACCCGAACGTCGACTTCTACACGGGCGTCATCTACAAGGCGATGGGCTTCCCGACGCGGATGTTCACGCCGCTGTTCGCGATCGGGCGTCTGCCGGGCTGGCTCGCGCACTGGACCGAGATGCAGAATGACCCGCAGTCGAAGATCGGTCGCCCGCAGCAACTGTACGTGGGCGCACCCCAGCGCAACTATCCGGGCGTCTGATCCGTCATGCCGCGTCTGCTGGTCCGTCGCCCGTCTCCGCGCCTGGCCGACGGTGAGCTGACGCACCTCGAGCGTGTGCCGGTCGATCCCGCGCTCGCGCTCGCGCAATGGGAGTCCTACGTCGAGGTATTCCGCGCGCGGGGGTGGGAGATCATCGAGATCGCGCCGGCGGACGACCAGCCCGACGGCGTGTTCGTGGAGGACGCGGTCGTTGTCTTCGGCGACCTCGCCGTGTTGTGTCGTGCCGGCGCCGAGTCGCGTCGGGGTGAGCGCGACAGCGTCGCCCGGGCAGTGGCATTCACGGGCCTGGACATCGCCGAGATCGAGGCGCCCGGCACCCTCGACGGAGGCGACATCCTCAAGATCGGCTCCGACGTGTACGTCGGCCGTTCGTCGCGGACGAACGAGGAGGGACGCGAGCGGCTGCGCGCGCTCCTCGAGCCGCGCGGGTGGACGGTGCACGAGGTGCCGGTCGACCGCGTCCTGCATCTCAAATCCGGCGTGACGGTACTGCCCGACGGCACGGTCACCGGCTACGCCCCGCTCGTCGACGCGCCCGAGGCGTTCCCGGTCTTCGAGGCCGTGCCCGAGGAGCACGGCACGGCGGTCGTGGTGCTCGATGGGCGCACCGTGCTGATGTCGGCCGACGCGCCGGAGACCGCGGCCCTGCACCGCGAGAGCGGCCTCGAGGTCGTGACGGTGCCCATCAGCGAGTTCGAGAAGCTCGAGGGCTGCGTCACCTGCCTGTCGGTTCGCATCCGCGACTGACCACGGCATCCGAGCCTCGCCCCCACGCCCGACGTCTGCGGTTGGCGTCAGTCGGCGACGGTCGAGGCATAGCCGGGCACGTAGTTCTGCAGTTCGCGAGGCGGCCGCTCGTAGCCGCCGGATGCCGGGCGCGGCGGGATCTCGATCGGCTCACGCTCGACGCTCTCGTACGGAATCTGCGACAGCAGATGGTGGATCATGTTCAGCCGGCCGCGCCGCTTGTCTTCGTTGTCGACCTCGAACCAGCGCGCCTCGGGGATGTCGGTGTGCACGAACATCGTGTCCTTCGCGCGCGAGTAGTCCTCCCACTTCGTGATCGACAGGACGTCGTTGGGGGAGAGCTTCCACCGCCGCATCGGATCGTCGTTGCGCGAGCGGAACCGCTTCTCCTGCTCGACGTCTGACACGCTGAACCAGTACTTCAGCACCTGGATGCCGTCCTCGACCAGCATCCGCTCGAAGATCGGCGTCTGGTGCAGGAACCGGTGATACTCCGCGTTCGTGCAGTAGCCCATCACGTGCTCGACGCCCGCGCGGTTGTACCAGGAGCGGTCCATTAGCACGATCTCGCCCTTCGCGGGAAGGTGCGCGATGTAGCGCTGGAAGTACCACTGGCTCTTCTCGCGTTCGGTCGGCATCGGCAGCGCGACCACCCGAGTGATGCGCGGGTTGAGGTACTGCGAGACACGGCTGATGGTCGAGCCCTTGCCCGCGGCATCCCGCCCCTCGAAGATCACGACGACGCGTGCGCCGGTGGCCTGCACCCACGCCTGCATGTCGACGAGGTGCGCCTGCAGGCGCTTGAGTTCGCGCTCGTACGGCTTCTTCGGCATCCGCTCGCTCATGACCCGATGGTAGTGCGGATGCCGGGTGCGCGATGCACCCGTGGTGGTACACTCGCGCGATGGCGACGGTACACCCTCGGATTCAAGTGACTCCCGACGAGGAGTTGCTCGCGGCGATCGAGCGTGCGCAGGCGCGGTGGCCGGATGCCTCGCGCAGCGAGTTGGTCCGACGCCTCGCGTTGCACGGCGATCGGTCGGCGATCGAAGAGGCGACGGCTCGTAAGGTGGCACGAACGCGGGCCATCGCCGAGTTGCGGGCGCTCGCGATCGGAGCCAGCGACGCCGACGAACTCGCTCAGCTACGCGCCGAGTGGGAACGGTGATCCTCGACGCGAGCGTCGCGATCGCGCTGCGCTCGCCGAGCGATCCGCACGCCTCGCGTGCCGCCGAGCTGATCCTCGCGGCCGAGGACCTCGTCATCCATCCCGTGACTCTTGCCGAGTGCCTTGTCGCTCCGGCGCGGTCGGGGAGTGCGGGGGAGGTGCGTCGGCTCCTGGTGGAGGGCATCGGCATCCGCGTCTGGGCGACTGTTGACGACGAGCCGGAACGTGTCGCCGACCTGCGCGCTGCGACGCGCTCGGCGCTGCCGGATTGCTACCCGCTGCTACTCGCTACAGAGCTCGGTCTGCCGCTCGCGACCTTCGACGCTGTGCTCGCCGCCACCGCGCGTGAACGGGGCATCCACGTCGTGCCGTGAGGTGGGAGTCAGGCGTGCAGTGCCTCGTTCAGGGTCACCCCGACGCCTTCACGGCGGACGGCTTCGATCGCCCCCGTCACGGAGTTCCGGCGGAAGAGGATGCCGTTTTGGCCCGACAGCTGCGCGCCCTTGACGACCGGGCGCGACCCGTCGTGCAGCGGCGGCTCCTGCGGGAGGACGATCTTGGATCCGGCCGTGACGTAGAGGCCCGCCTCAACGACGCAATCGTCGCCGAGCGAGATGCCGATGCCGGCGTTCGCGCCGAGGAGCGTGCGCGCGCCGATCGAGACGCGGTGCGTGCCGCCGCCCGAGAGCGTCCCCATGATGGAGGCCCCGCCGCCGATGTCGCTGCCGTCGCCGACGACGACGCCCTGTGAGATGCGGCCCTCGACCATCGACGCGCCGAGCGTCCCCGCGTTGAAGTTGACGAAGCCCTCGTGCATGACGGTGGTCCCGGGGGCCAGGTGCGCGCCGAGGCGCACGCGCGAGGCATCCGCGATGCGAACTCCGGCCGGGATCACATAGTCGGTGAGCCGCGGAAACTTGTCGAGACTCTGCAGCTGGATGCCGGCGCGCTGCAACTGCGGGCGCAAGCGCGCGAAGGCGCCCGGGTGCACGGGGCCGGCGTTCGTCCACGCGACATTCGGGAGGTGCCCGAAGATCCCGGTGAGGTTCACCTCGTTCGGCGAGACCAGCAGGTGCGAGAGCGCGTGCAGGCGTAGGTAGGCGTCGCTCGTGGCCTGCGGCGGGGCATCGAGGTCGATCTCGACGACGACGACCTCGACAGTGACGTCCCGGCGAGGGTCGGGCCCCGCGGCGGCATCCAGCGCGCTCGTGTCCGGCTCTTCTGGTGCAGGTCCGGCACTGGGCGACGGATACCACGTGTCGAGCACGGTGCCGTCGGCGGCGATCGTGGCGAGACCCGCGCCCCACACCAGGCGCTGATCGGAGGAGAACGCGTCGGTCATCCCCCCAGCGTATCGGGGCAGGAGGGTGTCGCCCGCGCTCGGTAGACTCGACGGCATGCCCCGGCTCGACCTCTCCGCCTCGTCGGTGGACATCACTCGCGCGATCTGCGACATCCCGAGCGTCTCGGGCGATGAGACCACCCTCGCCGACGCGATCTACGAGGCGATCGCGTCGTTCGCGCACCTTGACGTCTACCGCGACGGCGACACGATCGTCGCCCGCACCCACCTCGACAGGGCGCAGCGCGTCGTCATCGCCGGACACATCGACACGGTGCCGATCAACGGGAACGTCCCCACCCGTGACATCGAGCAGGACGGCGAGCCGTACCTCTGGGGGCGCGGCACGGTCGATATGAAGGCGGGCACCGCGGTGCAGCTCAAGCTCGCCGCCGAACTCACCGAGCCGAGCGTCGACCTCACCTGGATGTGGTACGACCATGAAGAGGTGGACGCTGACCTCAACGGGCTCACGCGGCTCGCCCGGACCCGCCCCGACCTGTTCGCGGGTGACTTCGCGATCCTCGGTGAGCCCTCGAACGGGAGCGTCGAGGGCGGATGCAACGGCAACCTCCGCGTCATCGCGCGCACGCGCGGCGTCCGCTCGCACAGCGCCCGCGCCTGGATGGGCGACAACGCCATCCACCACGCGGCGCCGATCCTCTCGCGCCTCGCCGACTACCGGCCGCGCGAGGTCGAGGTCGAGGGCCTGGTCTACCGCGAGGGGCTCAATGCCGTCCGTATCTCGGGCGGGGTTGCCGGCAACGTCATCCCGGACCTCTGCGAAGTCGAGGTCAACTACCGCTTTGCGCCGAGCAGCAGCCTGGCCGATGCCGAGGCGCACGTGCGCAGCGTGCTCGGGGGGTTCGACGTCGAGGTCGTCGACGGTGCCGCGGGTGCGCGACCGGGGCTCGATGCGCCGCTCGCGCAGAAGTTCCTCGCGGCCGTCGGCGCGGAGCCGCGCCCGAAGTACGGTTGGACCGACGTCGCGCGCTTCTCGGCGCTGGGCGTGCCGGCGGTCAACTACGGCCCGGGCGATCCGTCGCTCGCCCACCACGATGAGGAGCGCGTGTCGTTCGCGCAGATAGAGGATGTCGAGCGCGGACTGCGAGCGTGGCTGACCGCGTCGTGACGCCGGCCGGAGAGGGCGTGACGACACGGCATCCGCTGCGGCCCGCTCTCGCCGTCGCGGCCATCTATCTCGTCGCGCGGGTCATCACGACGGTGTTCCTCGTCATCGGCGCCGACATCTCATCGCGGCGCACCGGCGAAGCTGCGACGATCGGCTCGCTCTCGATGCGGTGGGACGGGCAGTGGTACTGGGTGGTCGCCAGCTCCGGGTACCCCACCGATCTGCCGCTGGATGCCGCAGGGAATGTGACGCAGAACGCGTGGGCGTTCATGCCGTTGTATCCCGCGGTTTCACGCGCGCTGTCGACCGTGCTCGGCGGGCAGTATCCACTCGCCGCGATCGTCGTCTCGCTCGTCGCCGGCTACGTCGCGTGCCTTGCGCTGTTCCACCTGCTGCGCGAGCGCATCGATCCCACCGCCGCCATGTGGGCCGTCGCCTTCCTCGCAGCGGGACCTCTGGCTGCGCTCTTCCAGATGGGCTACGCGGAGAGCCTGTTCCTGCTCTGGCTGTTGCTTGCGCTTCTCGTGCTGGTTCGGCGACGATTCGGCTGGCTGTACCTACTCATTCCCCTGATGGCATATACGCGGCCCGGCGTGCTCGCGTTCTCGCTACTGCTCGCGCTCTACGGCATCTGGCGGTGGGTGAACCGCCGCACAGATCCGCTCCCGCGGGTTCAGATCGTGCACATCGTCCTGCTGGGTCTTCTCGCCGCGGCCGTCGGATTCTCATGGCAGGTCATCGCGGGCTGGGTCACCGGCGATCCCTCGGCCTACCTCGAGACGGAGCTCTCGTGGCGTCGTGGTTGGACGAACGAAGACGGGGCTTTCGTGCCGTTCTCGGGGTTCGTGCAGGCATCCGCCATCTGGTTCCGTGTGTGGGGGTTGCCGGAAGCGCTCGGCTACGTGACGCTCGCGGTCATCGTGGCCGTGACGTTCGCGGCCCTGTTGTTCGAGCCGCACGTGCGTCGGCTCGGCGCAGAGATTCGACTGTGGTCGGCGAGCTACCTCGTGTACCTCCTGCTCGTGTTCTTCCCGCAGTCGAGCCTGTTCCGACTGCTCTTGCCACTTGCGCCGCTGTCGGGAGCGCTCGCGATGCCGCGGAGCACATCATGGCGAATCAGCGTGCTGGCGGTGGGCCTGCTCGGCCAGTGGTGGTGGATCTATCAGATGCTCGCGCTCGGAGAGACGTTCACCCAGATTCCGTGAATAGTCCCGGCCCGGTTGCCGCCCGTGACGTGCGTGTCCCCGGTAACGGTAAACTTGCACTGTAGTCCGAAATGAAAGGGAGCCCGCAATGGCAGCCATGAAGCCGCGAACCGGAGACGGACCTATGGAGGCCGTGAAGGAAGGCCGACTGATCATCGTGCGTGTGCCCCTCGAGGGCGGTGGCCGTCTGGTCGTCTCGGTCAACGATGACGAGGCCAAAGAACTCCACGGCGTGCTCGGCGGGGTCGTCGGCGCAGTCTGACACCCTCACGACTCTCGAACGGCCGGTCCCTCGTGGGCCGGCCGTTCGTCGTGAGCGCTCAGCGGATGTCGGCGGTGACGGTCGTGAGCTGCAACAGACCTTCGCCGACGATCGAGAGAGCGCCGCGGACGGCCGGAGAGGCCTGCGTCTCTTCGATGAGTGACCGATAGGCGCTCGTGATCGGGTCGCGTCGCACGGGGTCGGCGACCGCACCCCCCGCCAGCACGCGCGGAACGAGGACGGTGCCGCCGGGGCGCACCAGCCGCAACCCGTAGTCGACGTAGTCGATCACGCTTTCGGCGTCGGCATCCACGAGGACGATGTCATAGGATGTCTCGTTCATCCGAGGCAGTACGTCGACGGCGCGGCCGGTGATGAAGCGCGCTCGCGCGGGCGCGATGTTCGCCTCGGCGAAGGCTGTGCGCGCCGCCGCGAGGTGCTCGGGCTCGCTGTCGATCGTGGTAAGCGTCGCCCCTGGCGAGCCGTGCAGTAGCCACAGTCCGGAAACCCCCGCGCCGGTGCCGATCTCGACGATGTTGAGCGCGGCGGTCGCGGCTGCGATCACGGAGAGCTGCGCGCCGACGGCGGGGCTCACGGGGTCCGCTCCGAACTCGATCGCGCGGGCGCGGGCACGATCAATGTCGTCGGGTTCGGCGGTGATCTGGTCGACGTATCGCCTGATCGCATCTGCTTCGGCCATGGGCACTCCTTCCCCGTCAGCGTACGGTGCGGCAGTCGTGGGGGCCGACAGGCGCACGGGTAACCTTGAGTCATGTTCTTCGGCTACGACATGGAGAAGTTCCTGCTGCTCCTCGTCGTGGCTGCGTTGCTCGTTGGCCCGGAGCGGCTACCGCGGTACGCGGACGGCCTCGCGAAGCTCACGGTGCGGGCACGAGAGTGGCTCTCGGGCGCCCGCACGCGCGTGAAAGAGGAGATGGGCGAGGACTTCGACGAGGTCGAGTGGCGCAAGCTGGATCCGCGCCAGTACGACCCGCGCCGCATCATCCGTGACGCTCTCCTCGAGGATGCCCCGGTGCCGACCGTCCAGGCGGCTGCGGTGGGGGCGGCGGCGGCCGCGACGTCGCCTGCGCCGCCGGCATCCGCCTTCGACCCCGCCGCCGCCGTGCCCTTCGATTCCGAAGCGACCTAACCCGCCCGCCCGCCCCGCCCACGCCGCAGCCCACCGCCCACCGCGAAACCGCACCTCTGCACGCTTTCGGGCCCCATAACCGTGCACAAGCGCAGTCTCGCGAAACGTCAAGCTGCACCCAGCGTCGCGAGACCGCAGCTGTGCACGCTTTTCGGGCGTGGAACCGTGCACAAGCGCAGTTTCGCGAGACTGCAGCTGTGCGCGCTTTTGGGGCGTGGAAGCGTGCAGGAGTGCGGTTTCGCGAGGAGGGGGCGAGGCTCAGCGGGGGGTTACGGGGAGGGCGCGGCCGGAGAGGCCGCGGGGGGTGCGCGCGAGCGCGTCGGCGACGGCTGTGATTGCTCGCGCGGCGGCATCCGCGGGGTCGGTGACGACGACGGGGATGCCCTCGTCGCCGCCGCGGCGGAGGGCGACGCTGAGCGGGACCGAAGCGAGCAGCGGCACCGCCGCGCCCCCGGGATCCGCCGCAGCGCCAGCCGCGACTGCGGCATCCGCCGCACCGTCAGCCGCGCCCCCGGGATCCGCCGCAGCGCCAGCCGCGACTGCGGCATCCGCCGCACCGTCAGCCGCTACCGCAGTATCCGCGGCATCGCCTGCGGCGACCCGTGCATCCGTCGACAGCGCCGCGGCGACAGCCGCTCCGCCGCCCGCGCCGAAAAGGTCGAGGGTCGAACCGTCCGGGAGCACCATCGCCGCCATGTTCTCGACGACGCCGATGACGCGCTGGCCCGTCTGCGCGGCGACCAGCCCGCTCCGGGCGGCGATGTCGGATGCCGCGGACTGCGGCGTCGTCACGACGAGCACCTCGGCGTGCGGCAGGAGCTGCCCGACCGAGATCGCGACGTCGCCCGTGCCCGGCGGCATGTCGATCAGCAGGATGTCGAGGTCGCCGAAGAAGACGTCGGTGAGGAACTGCTGCACCGTACGGTGGAGCATCGGACCGCGCCACGCCACGGCGGCGGGCGGTGCGCCCCGCGGCAGGAACATGCCGATCGAGATCGTCTTCACGCCGTACGCGACAGGCGGGAGCATCAGGTCGTCGAGGCGGGTCGGCTGCGGCGGCAGCCCGTCGTCGCCGACGAGGCCGAGGAGCGCTGGAATCGAGAACCCGTGCACATCGGCGTCGATCAGGCCGACCGCGAGACCGCGCGCGGCGAGCGCGACGGCGAGGTTCGCGGTGAGCGTCGACTTGCCGACGCCGCCCTTTCCGCTCGTCACAGTGATGACGCGCGTCAGGGAGTCTGGTCCGAACGGCATCGTCCGAGACCGACCGCCGCGGAGCCGCTCGGTGAGGGCAACGCGCTCGGCGGGGGTCATCACGCCCACCTCGAGCTCGACCCGCTCGACGCCCGGAACGGATGCCGCGGCCGCGCGCACATCGCGTTCGATTCGGTCGGCTGCCGGGCATCCGACGATCGTGAGGGCGATTTCGACGTGCGCGGTCCCGTCCGCGAGCCGGGCGCCGCGGATCATGTCGAGCTCGTCGAGCGGGCGACGCAGCTCCGGATCGGTCACCGCTCCGACGGCGATGCGGAGGTCATCGGAGCCCGTCACGATGCGTTGGCGTCGCGCGGTTCCGACCGGTCGAGCTGCTCCAAGAGCGCCTTGAGCTCTTGCCGCAGCACGTCGCGCGTGACGACCTGCTCGGAGACGTCGGTCATCGCCATCCGGAGCGCCACGACCTCGCGGGCGAGGTACTCGGTGTCAGCGAGGTTTCGCTCGGCGCGCTGGCGGTCCTGTTCGATCTGCACGCGGTCGCGGTCGTCCTGTCGGTTCTGCGCGAGCAGGATCAGCGGCGCCGCGTACGAGGCCTGGAGTGAGAGGATGAGGGTCAGCAGCGTGAAGTTGTTCTCGGCCGCATCGAACTGCAGCTCGCGCGGCGCCGACGTGTTCCAGACGAGCCACACGATGACGAACAGCGACATGCCGATGAGGAACCCCGAGGTTCCCATCGCGCGGGCGAAGGCCTCGGAGAACCGCCCGAAGCGGTCCCGCGAGGGCTGCGGGGCGCGACGAGACGTGCGGCCGAGCGGCGCGTCGAGCGTCGCCTGACGGGATGCCCGCGCCATCAGCGACCCCCCATCGCATCGACCGTGTCAGGCTCGTCGTGCGAACGCCAGTCGTCGGGCAGCAGGTAGTCGAGCACATCGTCGACGCTGACCGCGCCGACGAGGCGGTGGGCCTGGTCGACGACGGGGAGTGAGACGAGGTTATAGCTCGCGAGCATGCGGGCGACCTCGGCCGCGGATGCCGTGGCGGGTACGGCATCCACCGTGTCGTCGATGATCGCGCCGAGCCGTTCGTGCGGGGGATAGCGCAACATCCGCTGGAAGTGCACGGTGCCCAGAAGCCGCCCGGTCGGCGTCTCGTACGGCGGCAGCGTCACGAAGACGGCTGCCGCGAGGGCGGGGTGCAGCTCGTGACGACGGATGAGCGCGAGCGCTTCGGCGACGGTCGCGTCGGCCGGAAGCACGATCGGCTCGCTCGTCATGAGGCCGCCCGCGGTGTCGGGCCCGTACTTCAGGAGGGCGCGGACATCCTCGGCCTCTTCGGGCTCCATCAGCTCGAGCAGCTCCTCGCGCTGCTCTTCGGGCAGCTGCGCGAGGACGTCGGCGGCGTCGTCGGGCTCCATCTGGTCGAGGATGTCGGCGGCGCGCTCTTCACCGAGCGCCTCGAGGATGTGCACCTGATCGTCCTCGGGCATCTCCTCGAGGGCATCGGCCAGACGGTCGTCGGAGAGCTCTTCGGCGACTTCCAGCAGGCGCTCGTCGGGAAGGTCGAGAAGCGTGTTGGCGAGGTCGGCGGGCTTGAGCTCGGAGTAGGTGGCGACGAGCTGTTCGGCCGACTGCGCTTCGCCGGGCGAGAGGTGCTCGCGCACGTCTTTCCAGTCCGCGAACGCGGTGGCACCCTTCGCGAACGGCGACGCGCTCGTCTTGGGCTTGCGCAGGAACAGCTGCCCGATATCCCACTCGCCGAGGCGGTCGCGTTCGATCGCGACGTCCTCGATGATCGCCTCGCCGGAGCCGTCGGTGAAGAAGACCTTGCGGCCGAGAAGCTCCGTCATCACCCGCACCTCGCCGCCGCGTTGCTGGAAGCGCCGAACGTTGATGAGTCCGGTCGTGATGACCTGCCCGGTCGCGATCGAGGTGACCCGCCCGATCGAGAGGAACACGTGTCGACGGCCCGGAATTTCGACCACCAGACCGACGACGCGGGGCGGGTCGTCTTTTCGGTAGATGACGACGACATCCCGGACTTTGCCGAGCCGATCGCCCGCGGGGTCGAAGACGGTGCACCCGACCAGGCGTGCCACGAAAACCCTCTGCGTACTCACTCGACCAGCGTAGTGCGCCCCCTCGAAAACCCCGCGTGACAAGATGGATGGATGAGCATGATCGGCGGAACTCCGCAGGAGCACGGCGAGAAGATCGCCGACTACCCGTCGTACCCCGCCGCGCAGCAGGCCGTGTCGAAGCTGATCGCGGAAGACATTCCCGCGCGCGATATCGCGATCGTCGGCCACGGACTGCGGTCGGTCGAGACGATCACGGGCCGCCTCGGCTACGCGGCCGCCGCGCGCTCGGGCGCGATCAACGGCATCCTGCTCGGTCTGCTGTTCTCGGCGATCTTCGTGCTCGGAACGCCGGATGCGGCGATCCAGCTGTTCGTCGGGGTCATGTTCGTCGGCATCGCGATCGGCATGCTGATGAGCCTCGTGACCTACGCGCTCCTGCGTCGTCGCCGCGACTTCACGTCGGTCACGCAGGTGATGGCCGACCGCTACGAGGTGACGGTGCTGCCGCGCAGCGTTCAGCGCGCGCGAGAGATCGTCGGCCGTGTCGTCGTCGCCGCGCCGCCCGCGGCGGTCGATCTCTCGACGCCGCCGCAGTACGGCGAGCGGATCGACCCGGCGCCTGAGCCGGCCACCCCGCCAGCGCCAGGCCCTGCCTCGCCCGGTGAGGCGACCCCGAGTCCGCAGCCGCCCGCGGGGCCGCTGCCGTAGCCGAGCGCGCTTTAGCTCGCGTCACAACCTCGGAGATCTGCAGTTCTTCGGACGCTGTGGCCCTCCGGCATCCGAAGTTGTGCAGATCTCCGAAGATGTGCGGCACGCGACGATGACGGCGCGCGCTCAGCGGCGCAGACGCGCGACCCACTCCTCGACCTCGTCGGCGGTGCGGGGGATCGCGGCGGAGAGGTTCTCGACGCCGTCGGCGGTGACCAGAACGTCGTCCTCGATGCGCACGCCGATGCCGCGGTACTCCTCCGGCACGGTGAGGTCGTCGATCTGGAAGTAGAGCCCCGGCTCGATCGTGAAGACCATGCCCTCCTCGAGGATGCCGTCGTAATACATCTCGCGGCGCGCCTGCGCGCAGTCGTGCACGTCGATGCCGAGGTGGTGGCTCGTGCCGTGCACCATGTAACGGCGGTGCTGGCCGCCGGCATCCGCGTCGAGAGCCTCTTCGGGGGTGACGGGCAGCATGCCCCACTCCGACACGCGCTGCGCGATCACCCGCATCGCGGCCTCGTGCACCGCGCGGAACTTCACCCCCGGCTTCGCGACGGCGAAGGCCGCGTCGGCGGCCTCGCGGACGGTCTCGTAGACCTTCCGCTGTACGTCGGTGAAGGTGCCGGACACGGGAATCGTGCGCGTGATGTCGGCGGTGTACAGGCTGTCGACCTCGACACCGGCGTCGATGAGGATGAGGTCGCCGGGCACGACGGCGCCGTCGTTGCGCGTCCAGTGCAGGTAGCAGGCGTGGGGGCCGGATGCCGCGATCGTGTCGTAGCCCTCGCCGTTGCCCTCGACGCGCGCGCGGTGGTGGAAGACGCCTTCGACGGCACGCTCGCCGCGCGGCGTCGCGATGATGCGGGGGAGGTCGGCGACGATGTCGTCGAAGCCGCGCGCCGTGACCTCGACGGCCAGGCGCAACTGCGCGATCTCGTACTCGTCCTTGACGAGGCGCAGTTCCGACACGAACCGGGTCAGTTCGTCGTCCTCGCCCAGGACGAGGTCGCCCTCGTCGGCCTCGAGGTCGTCGATGTGCGCCGTAGCAAGGCCGAGATCGGATGCCACGCCGGCGAGAGCGGGCCGGGGTCCGATCCAAAACTCGCCGATCGTCGCGTCGCCGTAGAACTCGGCCGTCGTGCGGTCGGCGCGCTCGCGGAGGTACAGCGTGACGTCGTGCCCCGAGTCGCCGGTCGGCTCGAACACGAGCACCGAATCGGGCACCGAGTCGCTCGCCCAGCCGGTCAGGTGCGAGAAGGCCGAGTGCGCGCGGAAGGGGTAGTCGGTGTCGTTGGAGCGCTGCTTGTATCCGCCGGCGGGGATCACGAGCCGCGCGCCCGGGAACGCCTCGGATACGGCGCGGCGCCGCACGGCTGCGTAGGGCGCCTGCGCGCGCTGGGGCGGCAGGTTCTCGGGACGCTCCGCCCAGCCCGTCGAGATCGTGTCGAGGAAGCCCTGGGGGAACGGCTGACGCCGATTCGCGACCCCGGAGGGCGCCTCTGCCTCCGTCGCCTGTGAAGTGATCGTCTCGTGCTCGCTCGTCGTCATGGCATCCAGTCTCGCACTCAGCCGCTCGCCGCGGGCTCGTACTGGACCACGATCGGGCGGTGGTCGCTGCCGCTTGCGTCGAGTGAGCCGAGCACGACCGATCCCGCAGGCGTCCAGGCAGCCGTCGCGAAGACGTGATCGATGGGCGTCCCGAGCAGTGCCGGCCACTGCGTCGACCAGGTGCCGATCGCGCCCGCTCCCGTCGCGAGCGCGGCGTCGTGGCAGCGTCCGAAGTCGGCGCCGTCGACGCCGAGCCGGTCGAGGTGATCGATCGTCGCGTTGAAATCGCCCGCCATGATCACGCTCTCGCTCGCGCACTGGTCGGCGAGCCACGTGAGGCTCGCCCGCCACTGCTCCATGTCCTCCGGGCGCGGCGCCACCGCGTGCGCTGCGACGATGGTCGGCCCCGTGCCGCTGACCGGCATCGCGACGACGGACGGCACCGTCGTCGTGTTGCTCGCGCCCCCCGACGTCGACTCGACGACGGCGTAATCGCCCAGCGCGGGGGAGATGAGCAGTGTTGTGGAGTTGGCATCCCACCCGGGGTACGCCTCGTGGTGCGCCCACATCGGCGACCCCATCTCGCGCATCTGGACGGCGACCGCTTCGCCCGTCTCGATCGTCGTCTCGGGAAGTGCGACGATGTCGGCCTGCATGGCGATCGCCGTCTGCGCGATGAGGTGCGCTTCGGTCGCGTCCCCCGCCGTGTTCCAGGTCATGACCCGGATCGCGGTGTCGGTCTTCGGAGGCAGCGCTTCGGTGCCGAGACCGCGTGAGACGAGGATGCCGGCGTTCGCGAGGAGCGCGAGCAGAGCGATGATCGAGATCGAGGCCGCGAACGCGCGCAGCGGTCGCACGGTGCACAGGACGAACGTCACGACGACCATCGCGGCGAGCACGACGACGACGCCGCCGCGCAGCGACACGATCTGCGCGACTGGAAAGGTCCGCTCGAGGCGGAAGAACTGCGGCCAGGTCACGATCGCTGCGGCGATCGCCGCCAGCACCGTGACGAGGAGTCCGAGCAGGCGCAACACGCCCGCGACTCTACGTGAGCAGTCTGGGAAGAACCGGGAGGACAAGCGCCGAGCGATACGCTCGGAAGATGGTCCAGCAGCGGGTGTTCCACGGTCCCAGCGACCTGCACCTGCATTCTGACCACTCCGACGGCACCGAGCCGCCCGCGCAGGTCATGGCATCCGTTCACGCGGCGGGGCTTCGCACGGTGGCGCTCACCGACCACGACACGACCTCGGGGTGGCCCGAGGCGGCCGAGGCTGCCGTCTCGCTCGGGATGACGTTCCTGCCGGGGATGGAGCTGTCGGCGCGCTACGAGTGGCGCAGCGTGCACGTGCTCGGCTACCTGTTCGACCCCGATGACGCGGCGCTGCGCGCGCTGACCGACCGCATCCGCTCGTCGCGGGTGAGTCGGGCGCGAGAGATGGCCGACCGGATCGGTCGCGACCTCGACCTGACGTGGGATGACATCGTCGATCAGACCGCGGATGGCGCGACCGTCGGGCGCCCGCACCTCGCCGATGCCCTCGTCGCGAAGGGGCACGTGCGCGACCGCGGGGAGGCGTTCGCCGGCATCCTGCATCCGCGCAGCGACTACTACGTGGCGCTGTATGCTCCCGACCCCGTCACGGCTGTCGCGGCGATCGCGGATGCCGGGGGAGTGCCGATCATCGCGCACCCGGCCGGGCGCGCGGGACTCCTGCCTGACCGCGTCGTGAAGGACATGCTGGGCGCCGGGCTCGCCGGATTCGAGCTCGGCCACCGCGAGAACGTCGAACCGGCCCTCGGCCGCCTGCGTGAGCTCGTACGCGCGCGCGACCTGATCGTCACGGGATCGAGCGACTACCACGGGCTCGGCAAGCCGAACCAGCCCGGAGAGCACACGACCAGCGACGAGATGGTCGCCCGGATCATCGACCGCGCAACCGGAAGCGCCCCCGTCCACCCCGGGTAGCGGGGCGGGCGAGGGCGCTTCTCAGCGGATGGTCGCGGGGATCAGGCGAGCGCCTTCGCCTTCAGCGCATCGAACTCGGCCTGCGTGATCGCGCCCGAGTCGAGCAGGCTCTTCGCCTGTGCGATCTGGTCGGCCGGGCTCGTGCCCGCGACCGACTTGATGTAGTCGTCCTGTGCGGCCTTGTACTGCTGCGCAGCGGCGACCTGACGCTCACCCATGCCCTTGCCGCGGGCGATGAGGTAGACGAGGGCCGTCACGATGGGGAAGAAGATCAGGAAGAAGATCCACAGGGCCTTCCACCCGCCGGCGAGCTTCCGGTCGCGGAAGATGTCGCCGATGATCGCGAACAGTGCGAACAGGTAAGCGACGAAGATGAAGACGGTCAGGAACCACCAGATGAGGTCCCAGAAGGAGCCCCAGAAACCGTGGTACTCCACGGCATCCTCGATGAAGCGCATGTCAAGCCATTCTGCAGGGGGAGGCGACGAACGGTGCCGCTCGGAGCCAACTGTAGCGTGGACGGGTGCAGCAACCCACGAGGCTCGAACGACGAATCGATGCGGCGGCCCAGCGGGTATTGCGTGGCGCACCCGAGCGGGGGATGCGCGCGGGGCTGGTCGAGTTCGCCGTCTTCGTGCTCAAGCAGGCGTGGGCGTGCATCTTCGGCGCGACTCTCCTCGTCGTCATCGTCGCGGCGCGACTGTGGTGGCCCGACGACGCAACGCTCGCACGCAACGACGCGCTGACGATCGCGGCCGTGCTCATCCAGATCGCGATGATCGCGGGACGCCTCGAGACGGGGCGTGAGCTCTGGGTCATCATCCTGTTCCACGTGACCGGCACCGTCATGGAGATCTTCAAAACCGACGTCGGGTCGTGGTCGTACGCGGCCGAAGGGGTGCTGCGGATCGGCGGCGTGCCGCTGTTCAGCGGGTTCATGTACGCGGCCGTCGGCTCGTACATGGTGCGCGTGTACCGCCTGTTCGACCTCACCTTCGCGCGCTATCCGCGCCGATGGATGACGGCGGTCGTGGCGGCGGCCATCTACGCGAACTTCTTCACGCACCACTTCTGGTGGGATCTGCGCTGGGTGCTCGTTGCGGCCGTTGTGGCATTGTGGCTGCCGACCGTCCTGCACGCGCGCGTCTGGCGCCGGACGATCCGCCTGCCGCAGCTCGCCGTGTTCGCGGGCGTCGCCCTGTTCATCTACTTCGCCGAGAACATCGCGACCTGGGCGGGAGCGTGGCTTTATCCCGATCAGCTCGACGGCTGGCATCCCGTATCGATCACGAAGCTCGTGTCGTGGTTCCTGCTGATGATCGTGTCGGTCGTGCTCGTGACGTTCGTGTACCCGCCGCGGCCGCCCGAGAGCGGGTCAGGCGCCGGCGACGGGGGCTGAGCCGCCACCCGAGCCGCGACGGCGGCGGCGACGGCGCGCCGGGGCGGGCTTGCCGTCGTGGTGCTCCTTGCCGGACCCGTCGTGGGTTCCCGCGCCGTCGCTGTCGCGCTCGGTGGTCGTGGTGGACGCCGTGGCATCCGACCCGGCCTGTGCGTCTGCACCGTCGGCGAACGTCGCGCCCACGGGGGTGCCGCCCGTGCGGCGGCGACGACGGCGACGCGTGCCGCCCTCGTCTGTGCCGTCGGCCGCGGCATCCGCTGCCCGCGGGGGAGCGGACGTCTGCGTGCGCACGGTACCTGTCCGCGGTGCCTTCGCGATGCGGCCCTTCGTGCCCGCGGGAATGTCGAGGTCTTCGAACAGGTGCGGGCTCGACGAGTAGGTCTCGACGGGCTCGGGCTGGCCGAACTCGAGCGCGCGGTTGATGAGGGCCCACTTGTGCAGGTCCTCCCAGTCGACGAAGGTCACCGCGATACCGGTCTTGCCGGCGCGACCGGTGCGTCCGGCGCGGTGCAGGTAGGTCTTCTCGTCGTCGGGGATCGTGTGGTTGATGACGTGGGTCACGTCGTCGACGTCGATGCCGCGCGCCGCGACATCCGTCGCGATGAGGATGTCCTTCTTGCCCGCCTTGAACCCCGCCATCGAGCGCTCGCGCGCCTCCTGGCTCATGTCGCCGTGCACGGCGCCGGCGTTGAAGCCGCGATCGTTCAGCTCGTCGACGAGGCGCTGGGCGGCGCGCTTGGTGCGGGTGAACACGACCGTCTTGCCGCGGCCCTCGGCCTGCAGGATGCGGGCGATGACCTCGTCCTTGTCGAGCGAGTGTGCGCGGTAGACGAGGTGCTTGATGTTCGCCTGCGTGAGGCCCTCGTCGGGGTCCGTCGCGCGGATGTGGATCGGGTTCGACATGAACCGACGGGCGAGCGCGACGATCGGCCCCGGCATGGTCGCCGAGTAGAGCATCGTGTGGCGAACCTGGGCGACCTTCTGGAAGATCTTCTCGATGTCGGGGAGGAAGCCGAGGTCGAGCATCTTGTCGGCCTCATCGAGCACGACTTCCGTCGCGTGCGACAGGTCGAGCAGGCGCTGGTTGTTCAGGTCGATGAGGCGCCCGGGCGTGCCGACGACGATCTGCGCGCCGGCCTTCAGCTGGTCGATCTGGCCCTCGTAGGCCTTGCCGCCATAGATCGCGACGACGCTCGTCGAGCGGTTCGAGGTCAGCATGTCCATGTCTTCGTAGACCTGGACGGCGAGCTCGCGCGTGGGCACGACAATGAGCGCCTTCACGCCCGGTGCCGGGTCGAGCCCGAGACGCTGGACGACGGGGATGCCGAAGCCGAAGGTCTTGCCGGTGCCCGTCTTCGCCTGGCCGATGATGTCCTGGCCGGGAAGGCCCAGGGGAATCGTCTGCTCTTGGATGGGGAAGGCATCCACGATGCCCTTGGATGCCAATGCCTCGACGATGTCAGGGTCGACCCCCATGTCGGCGAAAGTCGTCACGATACGTGCCTGTCTGGCGGTGAGAGCCGCCGGGTGAGAAGAGTCCACGCCCTTCGCTCAGCCACAGGCGCGGTGGTCTCGATCCATCGCCGAGACCACCCCAGCCTACCGGAGCACGGACGCGCACCCGCGGCAACGGCGCGTCGGCGTCTAGGCTGGGGCCGTGGTGACCTGGCCCTGGCAGCGCGATCGCGCCGCTCCGCGCACGCTGAAACTCCGATCGAGGGGCGACTTCGGCGACGTCCGCCGGGTCGACTTCGAAGAGCTCGCGCCGCACATCGACACGTACCTCGGGCAGGCCGCGTATCTGCAGCTGGGCTACTTCGAGACGCTCAGCGCCCTAATCGCGCCGACCCCGGAGCTCTCGCACAAAGAGTCGATTTCGCGCGCGGCAGGGGCGGCGCTCCTCAAGCACCGCGAGCTCGTCGCCGTCATCCGCGACCGCGGCGACGACCCGCTCGACCTGATGCTGCCCTTCCGCGAGCCGCTCGATGCGTTCCGTCGAGCCACGCACGGCGCGAGGCCGCTCGAGACGATGCTGTCCGTGCACATCACGGCGGGCATGCTCGACGACTTCTACCTCGCGCTGTCGGCCAGCTACGGCTCGACCGGCAACCGCGTCGCGCAGATCCTCGATCTGGACGCCGATCGGCAGGCGCTCGTCCAGATCATCGTCGATGCGATCGAGGCCGACGCGCAGTGGCGAGACCTGCTGGCGCTGTGGGGCCGGCGCCTGGTCGGCGACACGTTGCTGATCGCTCGGGCGGCGCTTCGCCCGCAGACCCTGGATGCCGCGGAGGAAAAGCGCGTCGAGCCTGTCTTCACTCAGCTGATGTCGGGGCACGCGAAGCGGATGGCCGCGATCGGCCTCGACGCCTGAGCGAGCGCCGGGTCAGGAGATCCGCAGGCGCAGACGCTCCTCGGCGTCGTGGGTCGCGCGGACGCGCGTGAGCGCCAGAAGCGCGAGCGGCACGACGACGATCGGCACGAGGATCGAGACGATCCAGATCCACGGGCTCGTCGTCGTGACGCCGGCCCACGTGAAGGCGAGCCAGGTCGCCCCGCCCAGGGCGGCGCCGAGGACGGGTGCGAGCGCGGCGCCCCGCGAGGCGCGACCGGGCATGAGGTAGTGCAGCACGGCGCCGAGCGCCCCGCCGAAGATGAAGGCGAGGAGGATGTCCATCGTCAGGCGACGAAGCCGACGCGACGGGACTCTTCCGTGCCCACCTCGACGAACGCGATGCCCGCCGTCGGCACGATGTAGGTGTTGCCCTTGACGTCGGTGAACGTCACGGCGGACTTCTCGGACTCGAGCGCGGTCTGAACGGCCTTCGCGACGGCATCCGCCGACTGGGCGGACTCGAAGCTGAGCTCACGGGCGGTGTTCGCGATGCCGATGCGGATCTCCACGGGTGACTGCCTCGTCTTTCTGTTGGCTCTGCGGGCGTTGCTACCCGATGCTCGGGTGCGCATCTTGACTCTACGACACCGCGCAGACACCGAGGCGGTGTCGGCGCCCCCGGATAGCGTGGAGGGCATGTCACTCGACCCCGCTCAGCGCACCGTCGTCGCGTTGCCGACCGGTGCCTCGGGCGTCGTCGCGGGCGCTCCGGGTTCGGGAAAGACGACCGTCATCGTCGATCGGGTCGTGGCTCTACTGGAGGCGGGGTGCGCCCCCGACGAGGTGCTCGTGCTCACCCCGACTCGGTCGAGTGCGACCGTGCTCCGTGACCGGCTCGCGCTCGCGGTGCGCGTCGCCACCCCGGGGCCGCTCGCGCGCTCGATCGCCGCGTTCGCCTATCAGCTCGTGCGGGCGAACGCCGTGCACGCTGGCCTCGAGCCTCCGCAGCTGTTGACCGGCCCCGACGAGGATCGCATCGTGCAGGACCTGCTCGACGGCGATGCCGAAGACGAGCGAGCAGGCGCGCCCCGGGTACCAGCGTGGCCCGAATGGCTCGGCGCCGAGGTGCGGGGCACGCGCGGCTTTCGGGCCGAGCTGCGCGCGTTCATCGCCGAGTGCACGACCCTCGGGATCACACCCGACACTCTCGCGGGCCTCGCACGGGCGCGCGAGAAGCCGGTCTGGGCGGCGCTGGCATCCTTCATCCGCGACTACGACGCCGTGCGGGCGCGCATGCGCGGGGCGCACCGCGATGCCGCGGGGCTCGTGCGCGAGGCGGCCGCTCTCGCGCGGACCCTCCCGGTGGATTCGCCCGCCCTCGGCGGGGTGGGGCGCCTGCGCGCGATTCTGGTCGATGACGCGCAGGAGCTCACCCTGGGTGGTGTCGAACTCCTCGAGGCCTGCCGCGATCGCGGCATCGCCGTGCTCGCGTTCGGCGACCCAGACGTGGGCTCGGGGTCATTCCGCGGCGCACGCCCCGAGAACTTCGCGCGCCTGGTCGGGGGCGGCTCGCTGCACGTGCTCGACACCGTGCATCGAGGCGATGCCGCGCTGCAGGATCTTGCCGCACGGGTCACCGAGCGCATCGGTGCCGCGGGGGTCGTGGCGCACCGCCGGGTACCCCGCGAGGCGGCCGCGGGCGAGGGCGAGCGTGACACCGGCGCCGTGCGCACGTACGCCCTGCGCTCGAACGCCGAAGAGTACGACACGATTGCCCGGCTGCTGCGCGAGCGACACATTCACGACGGGATCGCGTGGGACAGGTGCGCCGTCATCGCGCACGACAGCCGCCAGGTCGTTGCGCTCGCCGCCGAGCTCGCCGCCCGCGACGTCCCCACCTCGAGCGGACAGGGGCGAGCGCTCGCCGATACCCGTGCGGTGCGCGATCTGCTGGTTCTGGTCGACCTCGCCGAGCGCAGCGAATGGGGTGCCGACGACGCGGTAGACGCGCTGCGCAGCGGTGGCATGGATGCCGTCGAGGTGCGGCGGCTGCGGGGCGCTCTGCGCCACGAGGCCGTCCGTACGACACCCGAGGGTGAGCCGCTGCCGGGCGCGGCCGCGCTGCTCGACTCGGGCCTGCGGCATCCCCTCGAGTTCGAGCTGCTCGACACGCGAGAGGGTCGCCGGGCCGCGCGGATCGCCCAGACGCTCGCGCAGCTGCGCGAGCAGCTCGCGCAGGGCGCCACGGCGCACGAACTGCTGTGGACGGCATGGGAGCGCTCGGGATGGGAGCGGTCGTGGCGCGAGGCGGCAGCCGGTCGCGGGTCGCTCGCCGATCAGGCCAGGCGCGACCTCGATGCCGTCGTCGCGCTCTTCCAGGCCGCGAAACGGCACGGCGAGCGTGCCGACGGGACGGCGCCGATCGCGTTCGTCCGCGGGGTGCTGGAATCCGACGTCGCCGAAGACCGACTGAGCGCGCCCGCGCCGAGCGCGGTCGTGCAGGTGCTCACGCCGGCGGCGACCCTCGGCGCCGAGTTCGACACGGTCGTGATCGCGGGGGTGCAGGAGCGCATCTGGCCGAACCTGCGCACGCGCGGGGGGCTGTTCGAGACCTGGCGGCTCGCGACGGCGGGCGATGAACAGCCGGCGGATGCCGTCGACCTGCGCCGGGGCGTCCTCCACGACGAGCTGCGGCTGTTCGCGCGCGCCGTGTCGCGGGCATCCGAGCGACTCATCGTGACGGCCGTGGACGACGACGACACCGGGCCGAGCGTTCTGTTCGAGTTTCTGCCGGGTGCCGAGCCCGCGCCGCGCAGCGCGCAACATCCGCTGTCGCTGCGGGGCCTCGTCGCACAGCATCGGCGTTCCCTCACCGACCCGCGCGCGGGCGCGGCGGCGCGCGGCGAGGCGGCCGGGCAGCTTGCGCTCCTCGCTGAGGCCGGTGTGGCCGGCGCGGACCCCGACGAGTGGTACGGGGTTGCCGCGCCGTCGAGCACCGGACCGCTGTACGACCTCGACACGGATGCCGCGCGGGTGTCGCCCTCGAAGCTCGAGGCGATCGGTGAGTGCCAGCTCAACTGGGTGCTCGGCGACCTGGGCGCCGACTCGGGCAGCGTGGGTGCGGGCCTGGGCACCCTCATCCACGCGGCGCTCGAGCACGCGGAGGGCGCCGATGACGAAGACCTGTGGGCGCTCGTGGAGAACCGGTGGAGCGAGCTCGAGTTCGACGCCGCATGGATCGAGCGCACCGAGCGCACGCGAGCGCGCGATCTCGTCTCGCGGCTCGGGCGATATCTGCGCGACGCGCAGGCCGCCGGCACGACGTTGCTGCGGGCTGAGCCGCACTTCGAGGTGACCGTGCCGGTTCCCGGGGTCTCGCAGCCTGCAGTGATCAGCGGAACGATCGACCGCGTCGAGCGCACGGCCGAAGGGAGCGTGGTCATCGTCGATCTCAAGACCGGGCGCACGCAGGCGACGGGAGCGGCCGCCGCGGCCGGTAACCCTCAGCTGAGCGCCTACCAGCTCGCGTACGAGCGGGGAGCGATCCCGGAGGCGGCGGGGCTCCCTCCGGGAGGGGCGAAGCTGCTCGTGCTGAAGCCGGTGCGAAACGCGCCGTACGCGACGCCGGCGCAGGCGCCCTTCGACGACGCGACGCGCGATGAGTTCCTCGCGCGGGTATCGGATGCCGTCCGCGTCATGGGCGGCGAGAGTTTCCTCGCACCCTACGAATCCCACTGCCGCGACGATCACACCCACGGCCTCTGCCGCATCCACACCATCGCACCCGTGAGCAGTTCGTGAGCGCCCCATGACCACGACCGAGACGACGACGAACGCTGCCGGGCTGCCGGCTCTCCCCACGATCTCGCCCGAGGCGATTGCGGCGGCGCTCGGGCAGTTCCCTCCGACGGCGGAGCAGGCCGCGGTGATCTCGGCGCCGCTCACCCCGGCCCTCGTGGTGGCGGGCGCCGGCAGCGGCAAGACCGAGACGATGGCGGGGCGCGTCGTGTGGCTCGTCGCGAACGGGCTCGTGGCGCGCGACGAGGTGCTCGGACTCACCTTCACACGAAAGGCCGCGGGCGAGCTCGCCGAGCGCATCCAGCGCCGGCTCGTCCGACTCGCCGAGTTCGAGCGCGCCGGCATCCTTCCGCACCTTGAGAGCCTGCACCGCGAGGGCGCTCTCGACGTGTTCGGGCGTCTCGAGCGCGAGACGTCAGGGGTCGCCGGTGCGGCCGCGCGCCGCGCCGCCCTCGACGCTCTGACCGCGCGGTACGCGCCGGAGCGCGCCGTCGCTGTCCCCGCGCACGACACCGATGCGCTGCTGCACCGCCCGGTCGTCGCGACCTACAACAGCTTTGCCGACCAGATCGTGCGTGAGAACGCGGTACGCATCGGCCGCGACCCCGACTCGGCGGTACTCAGCGAGTCCGCGGCATGGCTGCTCATGCGCAGCGTTGTGCACGCATCCGACGATCCCGAGCTCGAAGCCGTGGAACGGCGACCCTCGACGATCATCGACGCGGCGCTGCAGTTCGCGCGTGACGCCGTCGACAATCTCGCCGATCCGGATGCCGTCGCCGCGTTCGCCCGGTCGCTCGGTGAGGTGCTCGATCGCCCGACAGAGCGGGGGAGCGGGCCGCTCGCGGCCGTCCGAGATGCCGTCGAGCCTCTCGCGTGGCTTCCCGCGCTGACGAGGCTTGCCCGCGAGTATGACGCGCTGAAGCGTCGCCGCGGACTCATCGACTTCTCCGACCAGGTGGCCGGCGCTCTGCAGATCGTGCGATCTCATCCTGCCGTCGCGGCGGAGCTGCGCGAGCGGTACCGTGTCGTGCTCCTCGACGAGTATCAGGACACATCGGTCGTCCAGAGCGATCTGCTCGCCGAACTGTTCGCCGGCACGGCGGTCATGGCGGTCGGCGATCCGCACCAGTCGATCTACGGATGGCGCGGTGCGAGCGCGGGAAACCTCGGCGGCTTCGCCGCGTCCTTCGGTGGCGACGATGGTGCGAACGAGTTCTCGCTCCTCACGAGCTGGCGCAACGGCGAGCTCGTGCTCGGCGCGGCGAATGCCGTGCTGGCGCCGCTTGCCCCACGCTCTGCCGTGCGCGTCGGCGCCCTCACGGCGCGCCCGAACGCGCCCGAGGGTCAGGTCGAACTCGCCTACGAGCTCGACGTGGATGCCGAAGCCGACAGCGTCGCGGAGTGGTTCGCGCGCGTGCGCACAGAGCGGGCGGCGTCCGGCGAGTCGACGACGGGAGCGGTGCTCTTTCGCGCCAAGAAGCACATGGTGCGCTTCGCGGACGCGCTCGGGCGCCGCGGCATCCCGCATCGCATCCTCGGGCTCGGCGGTTTGTTGTCCACGCCCGAGGTGGTCGATGTCGTGGCGGCGATCCGTGTCATCAGCGATCCGCGCGCGGGCTCGGCGCTCATCCGGCTGCTCGCCGGGCCGCGCTGGGCGATCGGTCTGCCCGACCTGCGCGCGCTCGCGACGCTCGCCCGCCGGATCGGGCGCCACGATGCATCGCTGCAGCCCCTCGATGCGGACGCACTCGCGCGCTTGCGCCGCGCCGGCGACGATTCCGCCTCGCTCGTGGACGCGCTCGACTTCGTCGGACGCCAGGCCGACGATCACGGGTGGCTTTCCGGATTCACGGCGACCGGCCGCGTACGACTGCGAAACGCGGCAGCCGTGTTCGCCGGGCTCCGCCGTGCCGCCGGCCTGCCCGTGCCTGAGTTGGTGCGGCTCATCGAGGGGGAGCTGCGCCTGGACATCGAGCTCGCCGCCAACGAAGCGCGCGGCCCCGCGCGCATCGCGGGCGACCAGCTGCGTGCCTTCGTCGACGAGCTTCAGGGGTTCCTCGCAACGGACGAGAGCGGATCGCTCACGGCGCTGCTCGCGTGGCTCGACCGGGCCGAACGCGCCGACGAGTTCGCCCCGCGTACCGAGCCGCCCGAAGACGACGTCGTGCAGCTGCTCACGATTCACGGTTCGAAAGGGCTCGAGTGGGATGCCGTGGCCGTCGTGCGCTGCGTCGAGGACGAACTGCCGGCCAAGCCTCGAGACGGCCTGGGGTGGTTGCGGTTCGGCGCGCTGCCGTACGCGTTCCGTGGCGACCGGGCGTGGCTGCCGCGCCTCGAGTGGGATGCCGACGAGGCGGCGACGCAGCAGGAGCTTCGCGATGCGCTCCTCAGGTTCAAGGGCGCGCTGAAGGACCGCCACCTCGACGAGGAGCGCCGGCTCGCGTACGTCGCCGTGACGCGGGCGCGCGAGCACCTCTTGCTCACCGGTTCGGCGTGGTCGGGCACGAAGGCGCCGCGCGCACCGAGCGTCGTGCTGACCGAGATCGCGGACGCGCTGTCACTCCCGCTCGAGGTTCCCGCCGATCTCGGCGACGACCCGTACCTCGACGCCAGCCGGCTGTTGTCGTGGCCGATCGATCCGCTGGGCGCGCGCCGCGGCGCGGTATCGGCCGCGGTGGCCCGCGTGCGCGCCGCGCAGGCTGCCGCCCCGGCGCCTCCGACGCGGGAGCTCGAACTCCTCCTCGCCGAGCGGGCCGAGCGGGCATCCGGGGCGGCGACGCACGCGCCCACGCGCATCCCGGCATCCCACTACAAGGACTTCGTCACAGATTACGAGGGCGCGGTTGCCGCGCTCGCGCTGCCGATGCCGGAACGCCCCTACCGACAGACGCGGCTCGGGACGCTCTTCCACGCGTGGGTCGAGCAGCGATCGGGTCTGAGCGGCGCGGGTGAGTCGCTCGACGCCGCGCTCTGGGAGCAGGCCGATGACATGTCGCCGGTCGCGTCGGCGTCCGAGGGCGACGCCGCGGCGCTGACGGAGCTCAAGGACCGGTTCCTGGCGTCCGAGTGGGCCGAGCTGAAGCCGATCGAGGTCGAGGTCGAGATCGACGTCGCGCTCGATGACCTGCTTCCCGACGGCCGGCCGCACATCGCGATCTGCAAGCTCGACGCGGTCTACCGTCGTGGTGATCGCATCGAGATCGTCGACTGGAAGACCGGGCGGCCGCCGCGCACCGCCGCCGAACGAGAGGAGCGTCTGCTGCAGCTACGGCTCTACCGTCGTGCCTACCACGCGTGGTCGGGTGTGCCGGAGGGCCAGATCGATGTCGCTCTATTCTACGTCGCGGACGGACTCATCATCCGCGACTGAGACGGTGCGGTGCCCGCGATCAGGCCGTGCCGGTCCAACGGCGCAGGGCATTGCGCGCGGTCTCGTCGAGCTCGGCATCGCCGCCATCGGACGAGGCGACAGCGGATGCTCCGGCGTCCGACCGACCGCTTCGGGCGCCGCGTCCCCGAATGTCGGCGGTGTCGTTCTCGTCGTCGTCATCCGCCTCGGGGCGCAGCCCCGACCACTCGGACAGCTCGATCGGTGCCGTGGCATCCGTGTCGTCGTCAGCATCCAACGTGCGCTGCTCGTCCGCGGCGAGGAACCCGGCGAGCGTGTCGGCATCGTAGGTGTCGGTGTGCATCGACGTGTCGGCCGCGACCCCCGCGGGAACGCGCGAGCTGGCGGCGATCGCATCGTCGACGGTGACGGCATCCGTGTGCACGGCGGGTTGATCGCGCACCGTCTCATCGAGCGAGGTGAGCAGCGCCACCGCGTCGGCCACGACATCGGCCGCGCCCGACTTCTGCCCGTGCACGAGCCAGCGGGCGAACTCGAGCTCCGCGTGCAGCCGCGCGCGCTCTGCGAGATGCGGGTCCGGCGCGCGGTGCGATACGTGGCCGTAGGTGTCGAGCACGTCCGCCTGCGCAGCGGGCGCGGATGCCGTCCAGCGGAGGTCCACGGCCGGGTCGCCGACCGCGAGGCCACCCCAGGTGAGAAGCCCCGTCACGACCGGGACGCCCTCGTCGTCGTCCTCGAACACGAAGGATGCCGGGTCGACGCCGCCGAGGATCACCGTCGTCTCGAATCGCCACAGCGCATCCGACGCGAGGGCGGTGCTCCAGCGCCGCAGGAGCCCGAACGGCAAGAGCCCGGTGGCCTCCGCGGCATCCAGGACCTGCTCCGCCTCGCGGCGAACCTCTGCCGCCGTCGACACCGTAAGCCCCGCGTCTCGCACCACCGAGACCGGCAGGTCATGGACCTGAGCGGTGGCGGCGCCGAGCGCGGTCGCGATGCCGCGACCGGCGGGAACATGGGCGGCATCGACACGGTAGCCGGGCAGAAGCGTCTGCACGAGCGCGTGCCGACCGTCGACGCGGGTCTCGCCCAAGACGTCGGGTGCGCCGAAGGGCAGCACACCGCGCACTCCGGGGGTCAGCGACGCGAGGGCCCGCGATTCCGCGCGCAGGTCCGCGTCAGCCTCATCGTCGACGGGAACGCGCACGACGACCCGCCGGCCGTCGTCGAGGTCGGCGATCGCGCTGTCGTAGCGGCCCGAGGTCCCCTCGCTCAACGCCCCGACGGCGGTCACGACGACGCGCGGAAGAGCCGAGGTCACCGACGCGGCTAGAGTGAGAGGAGAGCGTGCCATGCCCCCAGGTTAGGTCTGTCGCACCCCGTCGGGCGGCGCGCCACGCCCGGCAAGAGAGGTCCCGGATGCCACGCTCCGACACCCCCCAGCCGCCCGCACTGGCGCGCGCGGGTATCGATCGCGCCGCCGACGAGCGTGACGAGCCCGGCATCCTGGGGCGCCTCCGGGCCGACCCGGCCACGCTCGTCGTCGCCGTCCACGGCGATCTCGGCCTCGTCGAGTCGCTCGCGCCGCGACTGCACACGGTGGCGGTGGAGGACGTGCGCCCGGGTGTCGAGTGGGCTCTCCTCGGGCGCACCAGCGCGGGCGCGGCAGTGCTGCTCGCTGTGAGCGGGTCGGATGCGCCGGCTCCGACCGCGCTGCCCGAGGATGCGTCGTGGCGCTCCTTGCGCGCCGCCGGCGGGGACCTCGAGCCCGTCGATGCGGGACTCCTGGTCGAGGCCGTCGCACTCGGGCGGTGGCTCGTCGAGGCGCCGTTCTGCCCGGCCTGCGGCGCGCGCACCGAGGTCCGGATGGCCGGCTGGTCACGGCACTGCCCCTCGTGCGGGCGCGAGCACTTTCCGCGCACCGACCCCGCCGTCATCGTCGCCATCGAGTCGGCGGACGGCGAGCGGCTCCTCCTCGGCAAGAACGCCCTGTGGGCGGACCGCAATGTGTACTCGACCTTCGCCGGCTTCGTCGAGGCGGGGGAGTCGCTCGAATCCACGATCGTGCGTGAGGTCCGCGAGGAAGCGGGCGTCACGGTCGAGGCGAGTACCTATCGCGGATCGCAGTCGTGGCCGTATCCGCGCTCGCTCATGCTCGGATTCCGTGCGACGGTGGCCGCGGACGCCGTGCCCCACCCGGACGGCGTCGAGATCGTCGATGCACGCTGGTTCGACCGCGCCGAGCTCCGACGCGCCCTGGCCGGTGAGGGCGAGGTGGGCCTTCCCGGCAGCGCCTCGATCGCCCACCGACTCATCGTGGATTGGGTCGAGGAGGTTCCGTGACACGCGATGCCCTCGCCGGTCTCGACGAGCAGCAGCGCGCCGCGGCATCCCTGCTACGCGGCCCCGTCTGCGTCCTCGCCGGAGCCGGCACCGGAAAGACGCGCGTCATCACGCACCGTATCGCGCACGGCGTCGACACCGGCGCTTACTCGCCGGCCCGCGTCATGGCGGTGACCTTCACGTCGAAGGCGGCCGGTGAGATGCGCGGACGCCTGCGGGCGCTGGGCGTCGAAGGCGTCGCCGCGCGCACGTTCCACGCGACCGCGCTCGCGCAACTGAACTTCTTCTGGCCGCAGTTGGCGAATGACTCTGCACCCACGATCGTCGACTCGAAGGTGCGCCTGCTCGGCCAGGCCGCTGACGCGCTGCGCCTGCGCCTCGACGCGGCGACGCTGCGTGACGCGGCGAGCCGCATCGAGTGGCGCAAAGTCGCGATGCGATCCATCGAGCAGGATGCCGCGGCCCACCCGACCGGGCTCGGAGCACTCGACGCGGGCGCGCTGGCCGACCTCATGCGGGCGTACGAGAAGGTCAAGGACGACCGGCGCCAGCTCGACTTCGAGGACGTCCTCCTGGCGTGCGCGGGAATGCTCGAGTCGGAGCCGCGGGTTGCCGCCGCCGTCCACGAGCAGTATCGCTTTCTCACCGTCGACGAGTTTCAAGACGTCTCGCCCGTGCAGCATCGTCTCCTCGAGCTGTGGCTCGGCGACCGGCGCGACATCTGCGTCGTCGGCGACGCGAGCCAGACGATCTACTCGTTCGCCGGTGCCGATCCGCGGTTCCTGCTGGAGTTCGCCGCGACCTACACGGATGCCGAGGTTGTGCTCCTCGAGCACAACTACCGATCCGACCCCGCGATCCTGGGGGTGGCGAACGCGCTCATGCGCGGGCGCCCGGGAGCACTCGCCCTGACCTCCACGCGGACCGCGGGGCCGGCCCCCACCGTCACCGCGTTCCCCGACGACACGGCCGAGGCAGACGGGGTCTCCGCGGCGGTGGCCGCTCAGCTGGCCGCGGGGATCGAGCCCCAGCACATCGCGATCCTCTATCGCGCGAACGCGCAGTCGGCGGCACTCATCTCGGCGCTCGGCGCACGGGGGATCGCGGCGAGCGTCCTGGGTGGAAAGCGGTTCTTCGACCTGCCCGAAGTGCGCCAGGCGATCATGGCACTGCGCGGAGCGTCGGTCGCGCCGGTCGAGACGACCTTCGTCGCGGCCGTGCGCGACGTCCTCCGTTCGCTCGGACTGACCGACGATCCGCCTCCGGCGGGTGGGGCGTTGCGCGACGCGTGGGAGGCGCGTAGCGCCGTCCTCCGCCTGGCCGAAGAGGCGCCCGAGGGAACGACGCTGCGCGCCTTCACCGACGGGTTGCTGGCACGCGGGCGCGACCAGCACGAGCCGGCGCTGCGCACCGTGACGCTGTCGACGCTCCACGCGGCGAAGGGCCTCGAGTGGGACCACGTGCACCTCGTCGGTCTCTCCGAGGGGCTGCTGCCCATCTCTTACGCGACGACCCTCGAGCAGATCGACGAGGAGCGTCGCCTCGCCTACGTCGGCATCACGCGCGCCGCGCGGTCGTTGTCGCTGTCGTGGGCCGAGCAGTCGGGATCTCGTGCACGGGCGCGATCGCGATTCCTTCAGGAGATCGGCACAGGCACCGTTCGTGCGGGCGATGCGCGTGCCAGGCCCTCCGCACGTTCGTCGCGCTGAGGGTCACCGACAGGCTCGCGGCGCTCGTCGCCGTCGCGCTCCTCAGCAGCCGCGCCGACAGCACCGCCGCCTCGATCGCAAGCCCCGGATCGGTGGGTGTGCGCGCGCGACCGATCAGCTGAGCGGCGACGAGCGGCCACGTCGGGTCGGCGTCTGCCCGATGGGCGTGCAGACACGCGAGGCAGGCCGAGCGGCCGGGCACGACCACGGGACCCACGACGATCCGGTCTCCCGCGAGGGTGATCGGCAGGTGCGTGGTGTCGGAGGACATGAGCGCGGCCGCCCGACGCGGATCGACGAGGCCGTCTGCCACGACGATGGCGGGAATGCGCGGGTCGTGGTCGTCGGCGCACCACGGCGTGATCGCGCGGGTGTCGAGGCCGGCGGCGCGCCATCCGTGCGCAAAGGCCTCGGACTCGGCGAAGCCGACGTCGCTCGGCAGCTCTGCGCGCACGACGAGCCGCTCCGCCGGTCCAGGCACGAGCGCCGCGCCGATCTCAGCGACGAACCGCTCGGCCTCCGCATGCGCGGCGCCGAGGCTTCGTGCGAGCGGCAGCAGCATGGCATCCGGGATGCCCTCGATCAGCGCGTCGAGCAACTGCTCCTGCCAGCCGGTGATGTCGTCGATGCGCACGGCGCCGTCGGTGCCGAGCTGCAGCGACGACTCCGTTCGCCAGAGCGGCGGATGCGAGGGCGCGAGTCTGAGCATGTGCCCGATCATGCCGCGCGGCCGCCCTCCGCGTCGCCGCTATCCACAGGCTCGCGCGATGTTGGCGCAAAATGCGGGCCTGTGGAGGAGGCGGCGCCCCCGGCATCCGCCGTGCACATCTTCGGAGATCTGCACATCTGCGGATGCCGTGGCCCCAATCCGTCCGAAGAACTGCAGATCTCCGGAGTTGTGCGAGCGACTACACCGGCCGCGGGTCGTCCGGAGACGGCGGCGGCACCGCGGCGTCGCCCCCCTCGTCCGACTCCGCCTGTGCCAGGAGCTCTTCCAGCGCCTCGTCGAAGGCGTCGCGCGGTGCGGCCTCTCCCGCGGCGCGCGCCCGCAGGCGTGCGATGAGCCCCTGCGGGTCGTCGATGTCACCGGCATCCGGCATGAGGTCGGGGTAGTCCCACAGGCTGTCGCGCTGGCTCGCGCCGACGGCATCCGTCACTGCGCGCCACATGGCGGATGCCTCGCGCAGCCGCCGCGGCCGCAGCTCGAGACCCACGAGCGACGCCATCGCCTGCTCGGCCGGGCCCCCGACGGCGCGCCGACGGCGCACCGCTTCGGCGATCCGTGCGGCTTCGGGCAGCCGCGCCGTGGCGTCGGCCGTGACGACATCGACCCAGCCTTCGATGGTCGCGAGGAGGTTCTCGAGGCGCGTGAGCGCTGCCTCTTGCGCGGGCGTGCGCTGGGGCAGGAGCGCGCCCGACTCGATCGCCACGCGCAGCTCGTCGGGCGATGACGGGTCGAAACGCGACGCAAGGTCTTCCAGCGCGCCTGTGTCGACATGGATGCCGCGCGCGAACTCCGTCACCTGCGAGATGACGTGCAGGCGCAACCACTTCGCGTGGCGGAACAGTCGGGCGTGGGCGAGCTCGCGCGTCGCGAGATACAGCGCGAGCTGGTCGTCGGTGACCTCCAGGTCGCGCCCGAAGTCGGCGAAGTTTTGCGGCAGGATCGCGGCGACGCCGTCGGGCATGAGCGGAATGCCGACGTCACCGCCGGAGACGACCTCGAGCGACAGCCTGCCGATGACTCCGCCCAGCTGCGCGGCGAAGAGCGTTCCGCCGATGCGTCGCATGAACGCCCCGGCGCCGGCGACGAGCTGCTGCATCTCTTCCGGCGTCTGCTCGCCGATCGCGGCGGTGAGGGCGCCGGCGATCGAGTCGGCGACGGGCTCGGCGAGCTCCTGCCACACCGGCAGGGTCTGTTCGACCCAGTCGCCGCGGGTGATGGCGACCGGTGGGGCGGCGAGCTCGGAGATGGTCGTCGCCTCGCTCAGCCAGAGGGTGGCGAGCGCGAAGGCCTGATCGAAGTCGGCGCGATCGGATGCCGAGATGCTCAGACCGTCCTTGTTCGACAGGTGCAGGGCCTGCGTCTTCGCGGCGCTCCAGTCGATGCCATCGCCCGCCGCGGCGCCCTGAGCGAAGGCATGCTGGAGCTGACCCATGATCTGCTGGATCATCGCCGGATCGACGCCCATGCGGGAGAGCCCCTCGAGCTGCGCGGGGTCGATTCCGCCCGCACCGCCGCCGAGGAGGTTTCGCAGGAGCTCTTCGAACTCGTTCTCGCCGCCGCGGTCGGGCGTGTCGTCATCTGCCATGTCAGGCGCCTTTCAGCAGGCGGATCGCGTTGCGCTCTACGCTAGTCGCACGGCTTCCCGCCGCGGCGCGTCTCGCGCACGCGATGAGGCGCCGTCTGTACGCCGATCGCGAACGACCGGCCGGAAAGGGCTGGCGTGGCACTGTTCGACGAGGACGTGACGGTCGTTCCCGCGCCGCGGCGCAAGATGCCGCGCGCGCTGTCCGCGGGAATCTGGGCCCTGACGGTGGCACTCGTGGCCCTGCTCATCCTCACCGTGCTGCCGACGTCATACGTCATCCAGCGACCCGGGCCCGTGTTCAACACGCTCGGCTCGGTGCAAAACGCCGAGGGCGACGAGGTTCCGCTCATCTCGGTCGACGGCGCGGAGACGTTTCCGACGAGCGGTGCGCTCGACCTCCTCACGGTGCAGATCGTGGGCTCTCGCGAACGACCGCCGTCGTGGTTCGAGCTCGCGCTCGCCTGGTTCGACCCGTCGCGAGCGGTGCTCCCGATCGACGACGTGTTCCCCGAGGGGCAGTCGAGCGAAGAGCGCGATCAGGAGAGCGCGGTGATGATGGTCGACTCTCAGAAGGAGGCGACGGCCGCGGCCCTCACCCACCTCGGCTACGACGTGAAGCCCATGGTGCGCGTCTACGACCTGACGGAGGGTTCTGCGGCCCAGGGCATCCTCGAGAAGGATGACATCATCACGGCCGCGAACGGCACGCCCGTCACGGTGACCGATGAGCTTCGCACGATCATCAACGCGGGCAAGGGCGCACCGGTCGAGCTCACGATCCAGCGCGGCGGCGAGACGCTCACGAAAACCGTGACGCCGAGAGAGAACACCACCGACGGCAAGACGACGTGGCTCATCGGGGTGTCGACCTTGCACGACTTCGACTTCCCGATCGACGTGACGATCCAGCTCGACAACGTCGGCGGCCCGAGTGCGGGCATGATGTTTGCGCTCGGCATCATCGACACGCTCAGCGACGGCGAGCTCAACGGCGGCGAGAAGGTCGCCGGCACCGGCACAATCGACGCGTCCGGGACGGTCGGGCCGATCGGCGGCATCCGTCAGAAGATGTTCGGCGCCGTCGGCGCGGGCGCGGACTGGTTCCTCGCGCCGGAGTCGAACTGCGACGAGGTCGTCGGGCACATTCCGTCGGGGCTCCGTGTCTTCTCGGTAGAAACCCTCGACGATGCGCTCACCGCGCTCGAGGCGATCCGCGACGGGGGAGACCTCGACGCGCTGCCGACCTGCGGATCGTAGCCCCCACGGCCCGGCCGAACCCGCGCGCATAGGATCTCCCCGGCATCCGCCCAGATACCCCCCACTTAGGATGGTGTGGTGACCACGACCTCAGCGCCGAATCAGGCCACGCCCAGTCCCGTCCGCCGCGCGATCGGCATCACGCTGGCCGTCATCGCGGCGATTGTCGTGGGGTTCTTCGTCTTCGCGAGTCTGTACGCGGACTGGCTGTGGTTCGATCAGCTCGGCTACTCGAGCGTGCTGTGGACGCAGTGGTCGGCGCGAGTGATCATGTTCGCGATCGGCTTCGTGGCGATGGCGGTGCCGGTGTTCGCGGCGATCCAGCTCGCCTATCGGTTGCGCCCCGTCTACGCGCGCCTGAGCTCGCAGCTCGACCACTACCAGGAGGTCGTCGAGCCGCTGCGCCGCCTCGCGATGTGGGGAATCCCGGTGTTCTTCGGCTTCTTCGCGGGCTTCGCCGCGTCGGCGCAGTGGGAGACGGTGTGGCTTTGGGCGAACGGCGTCGAGACGGGGACGACCGATCCGCAGTTCCAGATGGATATCGGGTTCTATCTCTTCTCGGTGCCCTTCTTCTCGGCGGCCCTCGGGTTCGCCTCGGCCGTCCTGCTCGTCTGCCTGGCCGTGACGGCGCTCGTCGCCTACCTCTACGGCTCGGTGCGGATCGGTCAGCGCGAGCTGCGCATCTCGAAGGCCGCGCGCATCCAGCTCGCCGTCATCGCGGGCCTCTACCTGCTCGTGCAGGCGGCGAGCCTCTGGCTCGACCGCTACAAGACCCTCACCCAGCAGGGCGACCGCATCACCGGCGCCAGCTATGTCGACGTGAACGCGATCATCCCGGGCTTCACGATCCTCTCGATCGCCGCGGTCATCGTCGCCGTCTTGTTCTTCGTCACGGCCGTGATCGGCCGCTGGCGGTTCCCGCTCATCGGCACGGGGCTGCTCATCGTCTCTTCGCTCATCGTGGGCATCGCCTATCCGTGGGTGCTCTTCAACATCCAGGTGCGCCCCAACCAGGAGACGCTCGAGAGCCCCTACTACCAGCGCAACATCGATGCGACGAAGGTCGCCTACGGCATCGACGGGCTCGAAAAGAGCGACTTCAAGGCGGCGACCGACGTCGAGCCCGGACAGCTTCGCGAGGACGCGGAGACGACGGCATCGATTCGCATCATGGATCCCGCGATCATCTCGCCGACGGTTCGCCAGCTCGAGCAGTACCGCGCCTACTACCAGTTCACCGATCCGCTCGATGTCGACCGCTACCAGATCGACGGACAGAGTCAGGATGCCGTGGTCTCGGTACGTGAGCTCAACCTCGATCAGCTCGGCTCGGCGGACTCCTGGTACAACACGACCCTCGTGTACACGCACGGTTACGGACTCGTCGCCGCGAAGGGCAACGAGCGTACTTCCGACGGAAACCCGGTGTTCCTCGAGCGCGGCATCCCCACCTCGGGTGCGCTCACGACGCAGACCGACTACGAGCCGCGCGTGTACTTCGGCGAGTCGTCGCCGCTGTACTCGATCGTCGGTGCGCCCGAGGGCAGCCCCGACATCGAGCTCGACTACCCTCGCGGCGGAGACGGTGACAGCGGCGCGCGCACCAGTACGACCTTCACCGGCAACGGAGGTCCGCTCGTCGGCAACCTGTTCAACCGGCTCATCTACTCGCTGAAGTTCCAGTCGACCGACATCCTCTTCTCGGACGGCGTGAACGAGAAGTCGCAGATCCTGTACGACCGTGACCCCGCCACGCGTGTCGAGAAGGTCGCGCCGTATCTCGAGCTCGACGCCGACCCGTACCCGACGATCGTGAACGACCGGATCGTGTGGGTGGTCGACGGCTACACCCTCTCGGCCGACTACCCCTACTCGCAGGTGGTGAGCCTGCGCGACGCGATCAGCGACACGACGAACACGACGCCGCGCGTCGCGCTCGATGACGTCAACTACATCCACAACTCGGTCAAGGCGACCGTCGATGCGTACGACGGCTCGGTCACCCTCTACGCGTGGGATGAGACCGACCCGCTCCTGCAGGCGTGGCAGAAGATCTACCCGTCGACGCTCAAGCCGATCTCCGAGATGAGCGGCGACCTGATGAGCCACGTGCGCTACCCGACCGACCTCTTCAAGGTGCAGCGCGCGATGCTCGGCACGTACCACGTCGACGACGCGGCGTCCTTCTACGCGCGTGACAACGCGTGGCGCACGCCCGATGACCCGCAGCTGGACAACGGCGTGCTCCAGCCCCCGTACTACCTGACGATGAAGATGCCCGGCCAGGAGTCGCCGACGTTCTCGATGTTCACGTCGTTCATCCCGGCATCCGTCGGCGATGGCGGGCGAAACGTGCTGATGGGCTATCTGGCGGTCGACGCGGATGCCGGCTCCGAGGACGGCGTCAAGGCGGCGGGCTACGGAAAGCTCCGGATGCTGGAGATCAGCGCCGATGTGAGCGTTCCCGGCCCCGGGCAGGTGCAGAACACGTTCAACGCCGAGCCGAGCGTGTCGTCGTTCATCAACATCCTGCAGCAGGGTCAGTCCGAGGTGCTCAACGGCAACCTGCTGACCTTGCCGGTGGGCGGCGGCTTCCTCTATGTGCAGCCGGTCTTCGTGCAGGCCTCGAGCGGCACGAAGCTGCCGACCCTGCAGAAGGTGCTCGTCGCCTTCGGCGACCAGGTCGCCTTCGAGGACACCCTGCAGGAAGCGCTCGACGCGCTGTTCGGCGGCGACTCCGGCGCGAGCACGGGCGACGGCGACGTCACCCCGTCTCCGTCGCCGACGCCGGGTGAGCCGGGTGACGGCGGCACCGACACGGGCACGAGCGTCGAGTTCCAGGCGGCTCTGCGTGAGGCGCAGCAGGCGATGACCGACCGCGACGCCGCGCTCAAGGCCGGCGATCTGGCGGCGTTCGCCGAGGCGGATGCCCGGCTGACGGCCGCGGTGCAGAAGCTCCTCGCGCTCAGCGGAGAGTGATCCACCACCACCAGATCAGCAGAAGGGTCACCGCGAAGCCGGTGAACTGGTTGAGCCAGAGGAACCGGTCCCACCCCTTCGTTGCGGTATCGGCCGTCTCGTCGGTGACGGAACGGTACGGCCACACCGTCGCGAGGTAGGGGAGCGCGAGCAGGCCTGCGAGAGGTCCGGGCCAGGCGGTCGCGATCATGGTGACGCCCGCCAGGGCGTAGCAGGCGAGGGCGAAGCGGACGGTGCGCCGTGCGCCGAACGCCGTTGCGATCGACGCGATACCGCCCTCGCGATCGGCGATGACATCCTGCACGGCGCCGAACGCGTGCGATGCGACTCCCCAGAGTGCGAACGCGACGAGGAGTGCGACGAGCGGCCACGTCCAGACGGCGCCAGCGAGGACGAGCCCGTAGACCGTGGGGGAGAAGAAGTGGATGCTGCTCGTGATCGAGTCGGCGACCGGGCGCTCTTTGAGGCGTAGCGGCGGGGCGGAGTAGAACACGACGAAGAAAAGGCTCGCGGCGAGCACGAGCCACGACAGCGGCGAGCCGACGATCACGAGGTAGACGACGAACGGCAGGCATGACAGCCCCGCCGCCCACAGGGTCACGCGGTGGAAGCGGCGGTCCAGCACGGCGCCGTGCGCGCCGCCCTTGCGCGGGTTTCGCAGGTCCGATTCGTAGTCGAAGACGTCGTTGATGCCGTACATCGCGAGGTTGTACGGCACGAGGAAGAAGATCGTTCCGATGACGAGGGTCGCATCGACGCGGCCGCTCGCGAGCAGGTACGCCGCCGCGAACGGATAGGCCGTGTTGATCCAGCTGACCGGGCGGGATGCCAGCAGCAACTGACGGATCACGTGGCAGCCTCCGCTCTGCGCGGCGTGAGCAGGCACCAGAGCGCCGGCAGCAGGAAGGCCGCTGCGACCGGGTAGGAGAAGTCCTCGATGGGGGCGAGACCGACGCGGATGCCGCTGATGAGGTGCTCGGGATACGTGAACAGGTCCGCCGCGATCATCAGATTGTCGAAGACGGCGGTGAGGACGACGAGCACGAGCGCCGTCCATGCCGATGCGCGCATACGTCGCCCGAAGTCCGGTCGTCGGGCGGTGGCGAGGGCGACGAGCCCGGCGATCGCGAGGAACGGAAGGGTGAGGAGAGCGTAGGTCACGACAGGTCCGACCGGGCGGGAGTCGAACGCCGCAGAATCGCTGCGTGGACGACGAGGGCGAGGTGGCAGAGGAACGCCAGGAACACGGGCTCTTCGAGCGGCAGGTGCGGGAAGAGGTCGATGCCCAGGAGCAGGGGGCTGTCACCGCGTACGAACACGCCGGCGGCGATGCACGCGGCATCCCATGCGACGAAGAAGACTGTGCCGATCACGACGGCGACCGCAGTTCGCAGTGGCGCCGCCCAGTACGCGAGCCGATAGCGCCAGTCGAGCGTCAGTATGCCTGCCGCCGACATGAGCAGCGCCAGGAGGTAGAGCCCCGGCACGTCAGTGCACCGCCGGCTCGGGGAGCCGCGCGGCGGTGCGGTCTCCGCGCAGCCGCTTGACGACGAGCTCCGCCGAGATGAGGCACATCGGCAGACCGATTCCCGGGAGCACGGACGTCCCCGCGTAGAGCAGGCCGTCGACGGTGCGCGACGCGTTCCGCGGGCGGAAGACAGCGCTCTGGCGGAGGGTGTGCGCGAGCCCGAGCGCGCCGCCGCGCCATGCGCCGAGGTCGGTCTCGAAGTCTGCGGGCGCGATCGTCCGGCGGACGACGATCCGGCTCGCGAGGTCGGGAATGCCCGTCCAGTCGGCGATCTGCGCGATGATGCGGTCGGCGGCATCCTCGATCGCGGCATCGCCGTCCCCGTCGATCCCGCCGTGGCCGAGGCTCGGGTCGGCGGGCATGGGAACCAGCACGAAGAGGTTCTCGCTTCCCGGGGGCGCGACCGTGACGTCGGATGCCGACGGCCGGCACACGTAGATGGATGCCGGATCGGGAATACGTGTGCTCCGCCCGAAGATGTCGTCGAAGTTCCGGTCCCAGTCCTTCGCGAACAGCAGCGTGTGATGCGCGAGCTGGGGGAGTTCCCCCTCGACGCCGAGGAGGAGCAAGAGGGCGCCGGGGCCCGGGTTGCGCCTCTGCCACCACCGTTCCGAGTGATCGCGCTCGTCGGGGGCGAGCAGGACCGACTCGGTGTGGTGCAGATCGGCGGCCGAGACGACGAGGTCGGCGCGGTGCACGGTGCCGTCGGCGAGACGGATGCCGCGTGTGCGGCCCCCTTCGACGAGGATGCGCTGGACGGGCGAGGAGGTGTGCAGCGTCGCGCCCGCGCCTTCGGCGAGCCGGGCGATGGCGTCGATGAGCGCCGTGAACCCGCCGCGCGGGTAGAGCACGCCCTCGTCGAGGTCGAGCCTGCTCATCAGGTGGTACAGCGCCGGCGCCGTCGAGGGCGATGCGCCGAGGAACACCGCGGGATATCCGAGGATCTGGCGCAGGACCGGGTCATCGAAAGACCGTGCGACGTGACGCTCGAGCGACCGGGTGAGAAGAGGCGCGAGCTGAGGCAGGCGGCGGACGACCTCTGGGTCGCGGAGCCCCTCGGTCGACTCGTAGGTGTCGTAGAGGAACTTCGACACGGCCAGGTCGTAGGCCTCGGCGGCGGAGTCGAGGTACGCGTCGAGACGCGCCCCGGCGCCCGGCTCGCGCTCGTCGAAGAGCGCCCGGGCCTCGGCGCGTCCGGTGACGACGTCGACGGGGTGCGCAGGACTGGCGCCCGCCGGCTCGGGGTAGACGCGGTAGGCCGGGGTGAGGCGCACGAGGTCGAGCTCGGCCCCAGAGCTCGTGCCCATGAGGCGGAAGAAGTGGTCGAACACCTCGGGCATGAGGTACCAGCTCGGTCCGGTGTCGAAGCGGAAACCACCCTGCTCCCACGATCCGGCTCGGCCGCCGAGCTGATCGCGCGCCTCGAAGAGCGATACCTCCCAGCCGTCCCGGGCGAGGAGCCCCGCCGTGGCGAGCCCGGCGATGCCGCCGCCGACGATGGCGACCGATCCGTTGGTGCCCGTCATGCCGTGCTCCGTCGGGGTGGGATGCCGGCGATCGCCTTTGCCGCGATCGCCGCCTTGACGTGGTTCGGCACCGACACCCGCACCCCCGCGTCTTCCGTGCGCAGGCGCCGCGCGAGTTCGGCGAACAGCCCGTGCGCCGTCGTCACAGCGCGGCGGCAGTCCGCCGGGAGCCGGGGGATGGCCCGCGCGGCGGCGTCGAGGTCGGCGTCGATGCGGTCGAGAACCTCGGCGCGCGAGACACGCCCGTCCCCGAGGCCCAGGTAGTCGCGTCCGAGGCGGTCGCGGTCATCCGCGAGGTCGCGGAGGAAGTTCACGTCCTGGAACGCCGCGCCGAGCCGCCGCGCCCCGTCGACAAGGTCGGGCGCGGGCGCGACGGGCGCGGGCTTGCCGGCGTTCACGAACGCCTGCAGGCACATGAGGCCCACGACCTCTGCCGACCCATAGACGTAGACGTCGTGCGACACGTCGTCATGCGCCGTCTGTGTAAGGTCCGTGCGCATCGAGGCGAAGAAGGGCGTCACGAGGTCTGCGCCGATGCCGCATTCCCGCGCCGTGAGCGCGAACGCGTGCACGACGAGGTTGGTGCTGAACCCCGCCGCTGTCGCTAGGAGCGTCTCGACCTCGAACTCGTCGAGGAGGCGCGCTTGTTCGGGTGCCGAGACCCCGGCATCCGCTGCGGCGCCGTCGACGATCTCGTCGGCGATCCGCACGAGCGCGTAGATGTTGCGCACGTGTCCGCGCACGCGCGGCCCGAGGAGGCGACACGCGAGCGCGAACGAGGTCGAGTAGACGGCGATGACGGATGCCGCGGCATCCTCTGCGCACCGGTCGTAGAGCGCGGTCACGGGATGCGCTCCTCGATCGCCGCGCCGATGTCTCCGAGGAGCGAGCGCACGGCGGCGGGGAGTTCGTGCGACGCGGCGTGTGACCTCGCGCGGTCCAGCGCGTCGTGTACGAGCGTCACCAGCTCGCCCCGCGCCCCGCTCGCCTCGAGCTCGCGCTGGGCGCGGCGGACGGCGATCGGGCCGGTGTGTGCGAGCGCGAGGGCGGAGCTCACTTCGGGCCACGAGCCGCCGTGGCGCGCAAGTCCGATGAGCGGGGTCCGCTTGGCTTCGCGCAGGTCCGCTCCCGGCGCCCGGCCGGCTTGACGCCGGGTGCCGAAGGTGCCGATCAGGTCGTCGACGAGCTGGAACGCGAGGCCCAGCTCGGCCGCGGATGCCGCGAGCTCGGATCGCGCGCCGGGGCGCGCGCCGGCGAGCGCAGCGCCCGCGAGCAGCGGCGCTTCGAACGAGTAGGCGGCTGTCTTGTCGTGGGCCGCTCCCAGCAGCGCGTCGGTCGTGGGGACATCGGCGCAGGCGGCGTTCTCGACGTCGGCGAGCTCACCGGCGGCAGAGACCAGGATCGCCCGGTCGAGGATCTCGAACAGCGTCGTGCGCACCTCGTTCGTCACGTCGGCGGCGGCGATCAGGCGCGTCGCCTCGAACAGCAGCAGGTCGCCCGCGAGCACAGCCGCGGCATCCGCGACGACACGGGCTTCTTCGTCGGTCGCGCCGAACCCGAGCGCGCGAGCGCGAAACCGGGCGGCCACGGTCGGGTGTCCGCGACGCTCGTCGTCGCGATCGATGAGGTCGTCGTGCACGACGAATCCGGTGTGCAGCAACTCGAACGCGGCGGCGACCTGCCAGACGGCATCCGTCCCCCCCGATGCGCCGCCGAACGCTCGGAAGGCCGCAACGACGAGCGCGGGGCGCAGGCGCTTGCCGTTGGCTGCCGCCGCGGCGGCGGCCGCGGCCAGTGCGCTCGGGCCATCGCCCAGCCTGCGGCTGCGCGACTCGAGCCGTTCGAGGGATGCCGTGATTGCGGCATCCACTCCGCCCTGATCGGCGGGCTGAAGTGTGATCATCGACCGGCCCCAGCGGCGGCGACGTCGAAGACGTTCAGCTGCTGCGCCTGCAGCACGAGCCAGGGGCTGAAGGCCCACGGCGTCATTCGGATCGAGGCGGCAAGATCGGCGGGCCAGGCCCACCGCGCTTCGGCGACTTCGCGCGGATTGAGGCGAGGCTCCTCATCGATCACGGCTGTGTAGACGGGGCATACCTCGTTCTCGACGATGCCGTTGGCATCGATCGCGCGATAGCGAAAGAGCGGAAGTGCGAGTTCGATCGAGTGGAGCGTGAGGCCGAGTTCGTGTTCGGCGTGGCGCCGGACGGCGGCGAGGACAGGCTCGGCGGGGCGGGGATGCCCGCAGAACGAGTTCGTCCAGACGCCCGGCCACGTCTTCTTCTCGAGCGCGCGGCGGGTCACCAAAACCGAGCCGTCAGCGCGGAAGACGTGGCACGAGAACGCCAGGTGAAGGGGTGTGTCCGGTCCGTGGACGCTCGCTTTGGGAGCGGTGCCGATCTCACTGCCGTTCTCATCGAGGAGCACAACATGATCGGTCGGGGACACGTTCTTCTCCTCATTGCTAGTTTAGCTAGCGTTTTTCAGCGATACTACCTTTGTGTGACAGGAGGTGTCCACCGTGGTCGCTAGATGGGTACCGCAGGGTCCGCGAGATCAGCTCGTATGGGAGACCATGGCCGCTGTACGCGCCTTCAATGACACGATGGACCGGATGCACGGCGGATTGCGCGCCGACATGGACATGAACGCGAGCGACCTCGCTGCCCTCCGGATGCTGATCCTCCGCGAGCAGCGGGGAGAGTGGGTTTCGCCGCACGACATCGCCGAGCACCTCGCCATTTCGACGGCATCCACGACGAAGCTCCTCGATCGGCTGACAGAGCGGGGCCATGTCGAGCGGCGCGCCCACCCGAGCGACCGTCGCGCGCGGATCATCGTCCTCACCGAGACGGCGCGCGCCGAGTTCTATCGCCACCTGGGCGAGCGGATGCAGCGGATGCGGCGGGTCGTGGAGGGTTTCGACGACGACTCCCTGCGCGCTGTCATCCGTTTTCTCGAGGATGTGGACACGGCGCTCGTTGGCAACGTCGAGCGGTGAGCTCCCGCGGGAAACCAACAGCCCCTGAGCTGGAAGAACCAGATCAGGGGCTGTTTTTCGTTGCGGGGACAGGATTTGAACCTGCGACCTCTGGGTTATGAGCCCAGCGAGCTACCGAGCTGCTCCACCCCGCGGCACGAGAATCAAGCCTAGCACGGGTTGGTGGGGCGCGGCGCGCGTTGCAGGCATCCGCGCTCGCACGCGAGGATGGAGCGTATGACACAGGATGCCGCGTCGCCCTCGCCTGTCGGCGTTGCGGTCGCCCAGTTCGCCCCTACCGCCGACGAGAACGCGAACCTTGAGCAGATCGACGCGCTGACGGCGCGCGCGGTGTCGCGAGGGGCATCCGTCGTCCTCTTTCCGGAGTATTCGAGCTACTTCGTCGACCCGTTCGACGACAGCCTGAGCGCGCACGCGCAGGAGGTGGGCGGGGCGTTCACGACGGGCCTGCAGGAGATCGCGATCCGGCACGGGGCCATTGTGGTCGCGGGCCTCGTGGAGCGAGGAGACGCGGGTCGCGTCCGTAACGCGGTCGTCGCCGTCGACGGCGATCGTGTGCTCGCGGTCTACCGCAAGCTGCACCTGTACGACGCGTTCGGCCAGCGCGAGTCTGACTGGGTCGAGCCGGGGGACGTCGTCGCCCCCGAGACCTTTGACGTCGATGGCGTGCGCTTCGCGCTCATGACCTGCTACGACCTTCGCTTCCCCGAGGTTGCGCGGGTGCTCGCGGATGCCGGCGCGCACGCCGTGCTCGTGGCCGCCGAGTGGGTGCGGGGGCCGCTCAAGGAGCACCACTGGCGGACGCTGCTGCACGCCCGCGCGATCGAGAACACGCTGTACCTCGCGGGCGCAGACCACCCGCCGCCGCTCGGCGTCGGCACCTCGATCGTCGTCGACCCGCAGGGCGTGGAGCTCGCCGGTGTCGGGACCGGCACGGACGTCGCGGTCGCCTTCGTGGATGCCGGGGCCGTGGAGCGCGTGCGGCGGGTCAATCCCGCGCTGTCGCTTCGACGTTTCCGCGTCGAGCCGCGCTAAGCGACAGCCCGCGCTGCGCGGGAATCGCGCTCAGGCGAGGGTCGCCAGGCGACGGCTCGCCTCGGCGATGACCTCTGTGCGCTTGCAGGCCGCGAAGCGGACGAGCGACGCATAGCGGGGCCGATGCTCCGGTGACACGAATGCCGTCACCGGGATCGCGACGACGCCCGCGCGGCCCGGGAGGGCGCGGCAGAAGTCCGCGGCATCCTGCCCGTCCTCGAGGAACGGCGCGGCATCGGCGACGGTGAAGTACGACCCGGCGGGCGTCGAGACCTCGAAACCCGCTGCGCGAAGCCCGTCGCCGAGCAGGTCGCGCTTGCCGCGGAGGGCGTCGGCGATGCCGGTGAAGTAGGCATCCGGCAGGCCGAGGCCCGTCGCGATCGCCGGTTGGAAGGGTGTGCCGTTGGTGTACGTGAGGAACTGCTTGACGGCGAGCACGGCGTCGACGAGGTCGGCGGGTCCCGAGATCCAGCCGATCTTCCAGCCGGTGAGTGAGAACGTCTTGCCGCCTGACGAGATGGTGAGGGTGCGCTCGGCGGCTCCCGGTAGCGTCGCGAGCGGCACATGAGCGCGATCGAAGCGCAGGTGCTCGTAAACCTCATCCGTGACGATGATCGCGTCGTGACGCTCGGCGAGGCGCACGATCTCGGCGCGGGTCTCGGGTGCGAAGACAGCGCCGGTCGGGTTGTGGGGATCGTTGACGAGGATGATGCGGGTGCGGTCGGTGACTGCACCCGCGAGGGCGTCGAGATCGGGTTGGAAGTCGGGGAAGGTGAGTGGCACCGGCACGAGCCGTGCGCCGGCGAGGGCGACACAGGCCGCGTATGAGTCGTAGTACGGCTCGAAGACGACCACCTCGTCGTCGGGGGAGTCGATGAGCGCAAGCAGCGTCGCAGCGAGAGCCTCGGTGGCCCCGGCGGTCACGAGGATCTCGCGCTGCGGGTCGAGCTCGACCCCGTAGAACCGCCGCTGGTGACCCGCGATCGCCTCGAGGAGCGCGGGGACCCCGCGACCGGGTGCGTACTGATTTGCGCCCGAGGCGATCGCGGCGCGCGCCGCCTCGGTGACCTCGCGCGGACCGTCTTCGTCCGGGAAGCCCTGACCGAGGTTGATCGCTCCCGTCCGCACCGCGAGCGCGGTCATCTCGGCGAAGATCGTGGGGGCCGGCACGCCGTCGGCGCTCAGCAGGCCTGCGCCGCGGGCGGTACGGCGCCAGGCGCCCGGTATCTCACGCATCACGGCCAGGCTACCGCGCTGACCGGCATCCGAGCCGTCGTGCCCGGAGCGCGGGCTTCATCCGGCGCAATCTGCGGTTATCAGCGGGGATGGCCGTCATCTGCGCCGGATGAAGGGGCGTCCGCCGCATCCGCCACGATGCCCTCGCGCGCGACGTACTCCCACAGCCAGCGACTGCAGGTGGTCACGACCTCATCCCACCGTGCCGTCGCGCCGTCCTGCGCACGGTCGGACACGGCGCGCACGACCCGTATGGGCACGCCGCGGCGCTGCGAGACCCACGCGTAGGCGTAGGTCTCCATGTCGACGAGGCGGGCGCCGAGCGATCGGATAAAGGCGGCCTCCTCCGCGTCGTCGACGAAACTATCGCCGGTGGCGACGACGACTCCCGGATGCCCGAGCTCGATCCGTTCGCGAAGCGAGATGTGACGCCCGCGCACCCCGTCGAGGTCGGTGACGTCGTGCTGCACGGCCGCGCTCACCTCGAACACCCTGCCCTCGAGGTCGTCCTCGGTGTCAGCGTCGACGAGACCCGAGGTCCCCACGACGAGCACCTCCTCGTATTCCGCGCGTTCGAGCGCCTCGCTGAGCAGAACCGCGGCGTTGAGTTTTCCGGGCCCGGTCACGAGTCGGTTGTAGCCGGGCAGCGGCGCGGGGAAGGCGGCGAGTTCCTCCGCGACGGCCGCGACGAGCAACTTCTTCGGCATCGAGCCAGGCTACAGCCCGCCCCAGGCCACACACATAGGCTGATCGGGGTGCGGCCATAACCAACGCACAGACTCGCGCGGCATGCTGGGCACGTCTTGGGAAGAAGGAAACACATGAGCGACAACACCGCCACCCCGAACGAACCGCAGGCCTCGCAGAACGCATCCGTGGATGCCGTGGACGCGGCAGACAGCTCGCGACCGCCGGTGCCCGCGCAGGCGGCCGCCGAGGCGGCATCCGCCACTGCGCCGACGGCGCCCCCGGCGCAGCCCGGCGTCGCACCGCAGCCCGCGGCCGCCGCCCCGACGCGCGCCGCGCCGCAGCCGCCCGCGGCCGCGCAGACACCTGCGGCACCGCAGCACGCTGCACCGCAACAGGCCGCGCCGCAACAGGCCGCACCGACGCACGCCGCGCCGCAACAGGCCGCGCCGCAGCCCTACGGCGCGTATCCCGGCCAGCCGCAGTACACGGCGCCGCGCGTGCCGACATACGCCGAGGCCACCGCGCAGTACACGGCCCAGCAGACGACTCCGTACGGCGCCGCCCCGGCGGGCACGCAGGCCACCGCCCCGTACACCGCGACGACGCACACCGCGGACGCACCCACCGGAAGGGTGGGCGCCGGCAAGGTCGTGGGCATCATGGTCGCGGCCGCCCTCGTCGGCGGAGCGGCGGGGATCGGCGCATCCGCCGCGGGCGCGTCTTTCTTCGCGCAGCCGCAGACGGTCGTCACGAGCGGCCCCACGACCGTCACGGTCAACAACCCCGACTCGGTGAACCAGACCACGGCGATCGCCGCCAAGGTCGTGCCCAGTGTCGTCACGATCTCGGCATCCTCGGGGTCATCGGGCGGAACCGGCTCGGGCGTCATCCTCACGGAGGACGGCTACGTCGTCACCAACACGCACGTCGTGACGCTCGACGGTGAGACCGCCGACGCGAAGCTGTCGGTCACCACGTCCGACGGCAAGGTCTACGCGGCGACGATCGTCGGCACCGACCCGACCTACGACCTCGCGGTCATCAAGCTCACGGATGCCTCGGGCCTCACTCCGATCGAGTTCGCCGATTCGAGCAAGCTCAATGTCGGCGACCAGGCTGTCGCCGTCGGCGCGCCCCTCGGGCTGTCGAACACCGTCACCACCGGTATCGTCAGCGCGCTCAACCGGTCCATCCAGATCGCCTCGTCGGCTGCGCCCGACAGCGGCGACCAGGAGGAGCAGGAGCCCGGCCAGGGCGAATCGCCGTTCCAGTTCGATTTCGGCCAGGGCCAGCAGCAGTCGGCGACCAGCTCGATCTCGATCGCCGTCATCCAGACGGACGCCTCGATCAACCCGGGCAACTCCGGAGGCGCGCTCGTGAACGGCGACGGAAAGCTCATCGGCATCAACGTCGCGATCGCCTCGACCGGCAGCTCGAGCTCCAGCCAGTCGGGGTCGATCGGGGTGGGGTTCTCGATCCCCTCCGACATCGTCAAGCGCGTGAGCGACGAGCTCATGAAGAACGGCGAGGCGACGCACGGTCTGCTCGGTGCGGGCGTCCGTGACGCCGCAACCCAGGAGGGTGCCACGACCGCCGGTGCGTACATCGCCCAGGTGACCTCGGGCGGCGCAGCCGCCGCGGCGGGGCTGAAGGAAGGCGACGTCGTCACCTCGTTCAACGGCTTCCCGATTACGGATGCCACCGACCTGACCGCCCAGGTGCGCGCGCTCGCCGCGGGCAGCAAGGCCACGCTCGTCTACGAGCGCGGCGGCAAGACCGTCTCCGTCGAGGTGACGCTCGGCACGCTCACCGACTGAGTCGGCTCGCCGCCCGGGTACTCGGACGCCACCCCGCGATAGGCTCGCGGGGTGGCGTCCTTCTCGTTCGGCGCCGGCAACGCCGGGAAGCTCCTGCGCATCCCGCTGTACCTCGGCGGCCGCCTCGCGACGCTTCTCATCCCACGCTCGCGCGACCTGTGGGTCTTCGGCTCGGCGACGGGTGTCGCCGACGGCGCGTGGGCGCTCTGGCAGGTCGCCCGCGACCACGGTGAGCGAGCCGTGTGGCTCACCGGATCGACGCGGGATGCCGCGGACGCGACCGCGCACGGCATCCCGTTCGCGCGGAAGGACTCGCTGCGCGGGTTCTGGCTGACCGCTCGCGCCGCCGTGACGGTGGTCACGCACGGCTTCGGCGACGTCAACCGGTATGCCGCCACCGGCGGCGTGATCGTGCAGCTGTGGCACGGCATCCCGCTCAAGCGCATCGGGCTGGATGCCGCCGTCACGACCGCGAGTCCCGTGGCGTTCGCGTCGGGCGCGATCTCGCGGGTGCTCGCGGTGCTGTACCGGCGAACGCAGCGGCGCATCCGGGTGCTGCCGGCGGCGTCGGACCTCGTGCGGGGCCGCCTCGAATCCGCCTTCGGCCTCGACAGCGCCGCCGTGCCCGTCACCGGCGAGCCGCGCAGCGACGTCCTCTCCGCCGGAAGCGCCGCGGACCGTCGCCGCACGGCAAGAGCGCGGCTCGGAGAGCTCCTCGGACAACTCGACGACGACGCCCGGCTCGTGCTCTACGCCCCGACGTGGCGCGACGGAAGCGACGATCCCGCGCTCCCGGCATCCAGCGATCTCGCCGCGCTTCGTCAGGTGCTCGAGGATGCCGGCGCCATCCTGCTCGTCCGTTCACACCACCTCGGCGGCGGCGAGCGGGTCGAGTTCGACCGCATCCGACCCTTCGGCAGCGAGGTCGTCGCCGACATCACGCCGCTCCTCCCGGGACTCGACGTGCTCGTGACCGACTATTCGTCGCTCGCGTTCGACGCGGGGCTCGTGCCGCTGCCGACGCTCTTCTTCGCTCCCGACCTGGACGATTACGCGCGCACCCGCGGCTTCTACGGCACCTACGCCGACGTCGCCGGGCCGGACCCCGCGCGCGGCTGGCGGGAGCTCATCGCGCAGCTGCGCGCGGTGCTGACGGATGCCGATGTCCATGCCGGGCGCGTCGAGCGCGCCCGCTCGCTCAGCGCGCGGATGCATGCATACTCGGACGGACGGAACACCGAGCGCGTCTACCGCGTCGTGCGGAACCTGCTCGGCGCCGAGCCGCATGCACCGATCGAGGGGAGTCAGGCGTGACGATCACGGCCCGCATCGACGAGGCGGTGCCCGCGCTCGTGCTCTCGGGCGTCGGCGCTCGGCCGCAGAGCGTCACGCTCGACGGACGGCGTGCGCGCGTCGAGGCTCGGCTCACCGGCCGCGGCAAGACGTGGACCGCGCGGCTGCCGCTCCTCGCCGACCGATGGGGCGCGGCCGGTCTGCCGTTGCCGAGCGGTGACTATGACCTCCGGGTCGTGGCGTCCGACGGCACGGTCCTGGGATCAGACGTGTCGGCCCTAGCGGTCGCCACCCCGACCTTTCGTGTGGAGCTGACCGGCGGCATCCTGCGTATCGGAGCGCCGATCGACCCCGCGTACGAATCGGGCGACGGCCAGGCGGCGCTCGAACGGCGATATGCGACACGGCCCGGCGAGCTCGAGAACGCCGTGTTCTTCGAGAGCTTCTACGGCCGCAACGCCAGCTGCAATCCGCGCGCTATCGATCGCGAGCTCGCGCGCGTGGCCCCGGGTGTGGTCCGCTACTGGAGCGTCGTCGACTTCTCCGTACCGGTACCCGAGGGCGCGATCGCGGTGGTCGAGGGCACGCCGCAGTGGTGGCGTGCCCGCGGAGTGGCGCGCCTGCTCGTCGTCAACGATTGGCTCCGCCGGCGGTACGCGCGCCGGGCGGGGCAGACGGTGCTGCAGACGTGGCACGGGACGCCGCTCAAGCGCCTCGCCCTGCACCGGCCGGGGTTCGATCCGCGCCGCATGGTCGCCGTCGTCCGCGAGAGCCGCCGGTGGGACGTGCTGCTCGCGCAGAATCCGTACAGCGAGCTCGTGCTGCGGAAGGCGTACGCGTTCCTCCGTCGGCCGGTCTGGGTCGAGGGCTACCCCCGCAACGACGTGCTCGTGACCGGTGACGGCGCGGCCACCCGCACACTTCTCGGCATCGAGCCGGGGGAGCGGGTCTTCCTCTACGCCCCCACCTGGCGAGACGACCGCGATCGGATGGTTGACTTTCTCGATCTCGAGAAGCTCGCCGCCGACACCGGCGCCGTCGTTCTCGTGCGCGGTCACTCGCGCACGATCATCCCCGGCAGCGATGCGGTCGGCGCGCGTGTGATCGACGTGACGACGTATCCCGACATCGCCGACCTTCTCGTCGTCGCCGATGCGCTCGTGACCGACTACTCCTCGGTGATGTTCGACTACACCGCGACCGGCCGCCCGATCGTCTTCTTCACGCCCGACCTCGCGCACTATCGAGAGGACCTGCGCGGGTTCTACTTCGACCTCGAAGCGCACGCGCCCGGGCCGATGGTGACGACGCAAGAGGAACTGACCGCCGCCCTTGCCGACACGACCGTGCCCGCCGCCTACACGGGTCGCTACGCCCGCTGGCGTGACCGTTTCAACGCCCGCGACGATGGCAGAGCAGCCGAGCGCGTCGTCGCCCGCATCCTCGACCAGGGTTACGTCAGCCGCGAGTGAGGCGGCCCGCTCACGGCAGCGGCGTATTGCGTTGCAGGCGTGAGGTGTCGATGTTCTCGCGCGCGCCGCGGGCGAGGCCGTGCACGAAGCCGGTGCCCCAAGCGAGGTGCATCGACGGGAGCACGACGATCGCCCAGGCCCGTTCGCGCATGCCCGGGCCGGCGTGCGCGCTGAGCGCGTAGCCGATGACGAGGATGCCGTACGCCACCAGGGGGAGGTAGACCACCGAGGCGGCCAGCGCCCACCCGCCGGAGAGGATGCCGGTCAGCTGCAGCGCCGCGACGACGATCGCGAGCGCGACGACGACGACGAGCGCCGGCGGCGCGAAGAAGCGCAGCGAGTTGCGCCTGCCGTAGCGGCGGACGAGCTCGCCCCGCCAGGTGCCGGTCGAACGGAACTGCCGGACGAGCCGTGTCCACCGCTCGCGCGGCCAGTACGTCACAGACAGCGCCGGGTCGAACCAGACCCGATAGCCCGCGCGGCGGATGCGGAGATTCAGCTCCCAGTCCTCGCCGCGACGGATCGTCTCGTCGAACCCGCCGATCTCGTCGAGCACGGCGCGGCGAAGGACGCCGAGGTACGCAGATTCCGCCGGGCCGGCGCCGCCGCCCGAGTGGTAGGCGCCGCCGCCGAGGCCCACGGGTGAGTTGTAGGCGCGCGCGACGGCGCGCTGGAAGGGGGTGCGGCCATCGGCGCGCATGACGCCGCCGACGTTCGCGGCGCGCTCGCGGGCGAGCGTGTCCATCGCTCGCCGCGTGTAGCCGGCCTCGAGCGCGGAGTGCGCGTCGACGCGCACGATCGTCGGGTAGACCGCGGATCCGATCGCGAGGTTCAGCCCCACCGGGATGTCCGCGGCAGGGTTCGCAATGAGACGGATGCGGGCATCGGATGCAGCGAGGCGTTCGGCGATCGCGTCGGTGCCGTCCGTGGACGGACCGAGCGCGAGGATGAGCTCGGCAGGCCCGTCGACATCCTGCGCGAGGACGCTCTCGACAGCCGCCTCGAGGTAGCGCTCCTCGTTGAGCACCGGCATGACGAAACTCACCCCGGCGCCCGGGGGCGGAACGGGGGCGTCCCGTCGTCCCGGCGCCACATCGTGCATCCGTCGATCATGTCACGATGCAGACGCCGGTTCCGTGCTGGCTAGGCTGGAGGGATGGCAGTGCTCTCCGATGCGCAGAAAGCTCTGGCCCTCGTCCGCAAGGCACTGCGCAGTCGCGCGGCGACGCGCGAGGCACGCGAGTTGCTGGCGGCGCAGGGTGACCTGCCGCCGCACCGCTTTCAGGTCGCCGTGTACTTCGCCGACGGCGACGTCAACATGTACCAGATCCGCCAGTGGTACAAGCCGCTCGAGCATCTCGCACGCACGTGGCCCGTGCTCGTCCTCGCCCGCAGCGCGACCGGCGCCCGCGAGATCCTCGCCGACGGCGCGTTGCCGGTGGCCTTCGTGCCGACGATCCGTGACCTCGAGAACGCCGTCGCAGGCCAGGATCTGCGCGTCATCCTCTACGTCAACCAGAACACGCGCAACTTCCAGATGTTCCGGTACGGGCGCCGCTGGCACGTGTTCATCAACCACGGCGAGTCCGACAAGATGTACATGACCACGGGCCAGTTCAAGGCCTACGACTTCGCGCTCGTGGCGGGTCAGGCCGCGCGTGACCGTCTGTCCCGCGTGCTGTGGGACTACGACCTCGACGCGCGCACGATCGAGATCGGCCGCCCGCAGGCCGACTACTACTCGGGCGTCCTGCCGTACACGCCCGACGAGCGCACCGTCGTCCTGTACGCGCCGACGTGGGAGGGCGATCGCCCGTCGGCGCACTACGGCTCGATCCGCACGCACGGCGAGGCACTGGCATCCGCTCTGTTGGCTTCCCCGCGGCATCGCCTCATCTACCGCCCGCATCCGCGCTCGGGCGTCGTCGACGCGGAGTACGGAGCCGCGCACCAACGGATCCTCGCGGCCATCGCGGCGGCGAACGCGGCCGATCCGACAGCGCAGCACGTCTACGACGCGGCCCCGGAGCTCGGGTGGCAGCTCGCGTCGGCCGATGTCGCCATCGTCGACATTTCGGCCATGGTCTACGACCGGCTCGCGGCCGATCGGCCGCTGCTGGTCACTCGTCCCGTCGATCCCGAAGCGGTCATCGACACGCACGGCTATCTGTCGGATGCTGAGTGGCTTCTGGCCGACCAGGCATCCGACATCCTCGCTCACGTCGAGCGGCTCCTCGCCGACCCGGACGCGACCGCGAAGCTCGAAGGCTGGGTGCGGCACTACTTCGGCGACACGACGCCCGGTGCGGCCACGGCGCGGTTCGAAGCCGCGATCGGTGAGCTCATGGCGCGCTGGGACGAGTGGGATGCCCGGTCCGTGGACGAGGACCTCGACGCCGCGGATGACGAGGCCGAGCTCGACGAAGACTGAGCGTCAGCGCGCGAGGATGAGGTCGATCGCCGTCAGGGGGATCGAGACCCACCCGGGACGGTGGCGCGCTTCGTACACCGCCTCGTACACGGCCTTGTCGAGCTCGAGGGCGTCAAGGAGGGGTCCGGATGGGTCGACGGGAGACACCGCGCGATACCCGGCGAGGAAGGCGGTGCGGGCGCTCGTCGCCCAGCGCACCGCGTCGCCGCCGCGCTCGCCTGTGCCCGCGGTGAGGGCGAGCGAGCCGGCGACGTAGTCGAACGATCGGAGCATGCCGGCGACGTCGCGCGCCGCGAGGTCCGGCGTGCGGCGCTCGCTCATCGGCCGCAGGGGCTCACCCTCGAAGTCGAGCAGCACCCAACCTCGCTCCGGAACCTGCAGCACCTGGCCGAGGTGATAGTCGCCGTGGATGCGCTGCAGCCGCGGCCAGGACGCGGCCTCCGCCGCGGCGTAGCGCGCCCGGATCGCCGGCTCGTGCACGCGCAGCGCCGGGACCACATCGAGCGCCTCGGCGAGGCGGCGCGCCCAGGCTTCGGTCGTGGTGCTGCGCTCGTGGGTCCCCGCGAGGGTGGTCGGGAACAGTCGGGCGAGGTTGAGGTGGACTTCGGCGGTGGCCCTGCCCAGCGCCTCGGCGCCGGGGGAGAAGTCCTCTCCCGCATCCGCGGCGCGCAGTGCGACGCGCCAGGCATCCTCGACTCCGGGGAAGAACTCCTGCGCGAACGCGAGCGATCCCGTCGCTCGCTGCGCGGGGTTCGCCGGGCTCTGCCAGGTGCCGTCGACGACTCCGACGACGTTCGGGACGTGCCGCGAGCCCTGCGCCGCGAGCGCGCTCTGCAGCTCGATGTCCGGATTGAGGCCGTCGCTCAGGCGCCGGAAGACCTTGCAGATGATCGGATGCCCGGTGTCGAGCTGGTACACGATCGACGTGTTCGACTGCTCGCCGCGGAGCACCTGAGCGTGCGCGGCGGCTGCGTCCGGGGCAACCGCACGCAACAGCGCGTCGGTGAAGGCGGCATCTTGCGGGCCGTCGTAGAGGGCGCGCCCGTCACCGGTGTGCCCAATCAGCGCGGGGTCGTCGCCGGCATCCGTCGCCGGCCGGAAGACCACCGGCACCTGGTAGACGACCGGCGGCGTCGACGCGTCGTCGCGGACGATCACGACGCGCGCCTCGGCGCCGACGTCGCTCGCGAACACCCGGTCCTCGAGCACACGAAGCTCCACGTGACCTTCGGCGCCGGCGAACCAGCGCTGGCGCGGCAGCCACCCCGAGAGGAGGCGCAGAATGGCGTCGGTCACGCCACGAGCTTACGGGCGAGGAATCTCGATCGTGATCTCGACAGTCCCGTCATCACCCAGAGCGTCGGGTCCCGTCACCGCGGGCGGGAGAGCCTCGGCCGGTTCCCTCGGCTCCCACGGCTCAGAGGGCAGGCTGGCCCACTCCGCCGGCTCTTCGGGGCGGCTCTGGAAGATTCCCACGCGCCTATTCTCTCTCTGTCGTGTCCGGCTCGGCTTCGACTGCGTCCCGCGTGCGGCGACGCGAGGGCGTGATCGCGCCCGCGGCGGCTCCCACCGCGCCGGCGACGCGTCTGCTGCCCGTGCCGAGCGCCGACCCGGCGCGACGCACGGTGCCGAAAGCGGTCGCTTCGAGGCGAGTGGCACCGGGGAGCGGCTCCAGCTCCGGCGGGTAGGTCGTCGGCGGCACGCCGAAGGCCTGCCGCGACCCAACGATCACGCGGCGGCCGAGCAGGTTGTTGCCGGTGCCGCCGATGGCGGCGCCGATGCCGAACGGCAGCGCCTTGCCGATGACCGACGCGCTGCCCTTCGCTGCGAACTGGTGGATGAACGCCGACTTCAGCCGGTCGACGAGCGGACCGACGGATGCCCTCGGGAGCGATTTCGTCACGAGCTCGCCCCAGTAGGCCGAGCGCGTGCCGCCCTTTCCAGCGACCTGGCGGCCGAGCTGGGCGACGAGATCGACGCCCTCCTTGCCGAGCATCAGGGTCAGCACGAGCGCACGTGCCCGGTCGGGGTTTTCGACTTGGATGCCGTGGAGCTCTGCCAGCGACTGCGCGAACAGCGCCGTGGCATCGAGGAATCCGATCGTCTCCACACCCGACAGCGCGAGTGTGACGCCGGTGCCTATGCCGGGGACGACAGCGGTCGCACCGACGGCCGCCCCGCCCGTGGTCACCGCGGTGAGGTAGCGCTTCTCGAGCATCCGCACGATGTCCGCCGTCGACGCCTCGGGGTGACGGAGCCGGATGCTTCGCAGGTGCGCGACCACGACGGGTCGCTGCACGCGCAGCACGCCATCGAGCGCGCGGATGGCACGAGGATGCTCCGCCGAGCCCTCGGGAGGCAATCCGCCCGCCCACGGGGAGTCGTCGGGCATCGAATGGATGCGGTGGACCTTGGCCATATCGCCTCGATCCTATGGATCAGCCCTGAACGCGCGCTGGGCGAGCGTGCTCAGACGAACTGGTTCGCTCGCTCGAGGTCTTCGGCGAAGTCGACCTCGACGGCGTACAGGTCGGAGATGTCGAGCGGCTCGAGGCGCAAGCCGTTCTCGACGATCGCGAGCTCGAGCCCGCGCTCGAAGTAGTCCTGGTCACCGACGCGGCCGAGCTGCGCCACGAGCGCGCGCTTGTCTGCAGCAGAGATGTAGTTGATGCCGACCGCCTCGCCGATGCCGCCCACGACGACCTTCGACAGCTCTTTGATCCACCCTTCGGCGGTCACGGTGTACTTGACCTCTTCGTCGCTCACCTTCGCGGTGTTGACCGTCACGAACGACTGCTCCCGCTCGATGAGCGGAATCGCCCGGCCGAGGACGCGCGGGTCGAAGACGACGTCGCCGTTCATCCACAGGACGCCAGCACGGCCCGTCGCCTTGAGCGCGCGGAGCAGACTCTTGGACGTGTTGGTCTGGTCGTAGCGCTCGTTGTGGACGTAGTCGACGTGGGGGAACGCGTCGATGATCGTCTCGGCGCGGTAGCCGACGACCGTGGTGATGCGGGCGTCGCGGCCGAAGGCGGCGCGGATGTTGTCGTGCTGCTGGCGCATGATGCTGCGGCCGTCGCTGAGCTCGGTCAGCGGCTTGGGCAACGCGCGGCCGAGACGCGAGCCCATTCCGGCTGCGAGGATGACGGTCTGAAGAGTCAAGGGGTGCTCCTGAAGAATTCGTTCACTGTCTGTTCGACGTGTGGACACTCCTTCGTGCCGCATCACATGGTACAGAACCCCCCTGGGAAGCCCCAGAATGTGCCTCGCCCGTTGCCGTTTCGTGACATTACGATACGGGTTCGGTCGTTGAGTCTGCCCGCTGACGCGGCCAGATCGGCTTGCTAGGTTGGACGGGTGACTGCCTCCCTTCCGCTCCCCGAGGATGACATCGGCGAGCGCGAGGTCGCGGCTCCGCCACCCCCCGTTCCTCCCGTGAGTGCCGCGGATGCCGCTGCCTCCGCACCCGCACCGCGCAAGCCTCGAGCGCCTCGCGCGCCGGCGAAGAAGCCCGCCGCACCTCGCGCGCCGCGGGCGAAGTCGCCCAAGGTCGCGCCCGTCCCGCCGCCGCCTCAGCTGTCGGCCGCGGAGGCTGCGGCGCGGTGGAGCGCGCCCGTACCGGAGGGGCTCGACAAGGCTTCTGACGCCGTCGACGCGGACGATTTCGAGGCGGCAGAGGCGCTACTCCTCGACGCCGCGGATGCCGACGCGGTCGATGCGCTGGATGAGGTCGACGTGGTGGAGGCCGCCGAGGCGGTCGAGGTGCCCGCCGAGATCGAGGCGGTCGACGTGCCCGCGGAGATCGAGGCGGGCGAGGACGCCGCCCCCGAGGAGCCCATCGCCGCCGCCCCCGAGGAGCACGTCGGCGCCGCCGCGATGCCAGAGCTTCGCCTCGAGGTCGATACGGCCCAGCCCGCGGTCCGCCTGGTCGGCGTCACGAAGTCGTTCGGCGAGGAGCGCGCCGTCGACGCGCTCGACCTGACGATTCCGCCGGGCACGTTCTACGGCATCGTGGGCCCGAACGGCGCCGGGAAGACCACGACCCTCTCGATGATCACGGGCCTGCTGACCGCGGATGCCGGGACGATCGAGGTGGCGGGGATCGACCTCGCCGCCGACCCGGCGGCGGCGAAGCGGCGGATGGGCATCCTGCCGGATCGCCTCCGGACGTTCGACCGGCTCACGGGTCGCCAATTGCTGCACTACTACGGCGTGCTGCGGGGTCTTCCCGCGGGACTCGTCGAGTCGCGTACCGCCGACCTCGCACGCGCCTTCGACCTCACCGACGCGCTCGGGCGGACGGTCGCCGACTATTCCACCGGCATGACGAAGAAGCTCATGCTCGCCGGCGCGATGATCCACTCCCCGCGCGTGCTCGTGCTCGATGAGCCGTTCGAGTCGGTCGATCCGGTGTCATCGGCGGTGATCCTCGACATCCTCTCCGCGTATGTCGAACACGGCGGGACGGTGATTCTGTCCAGTCATGGCATGGATCTCGTCGAGCGGGTCTGCAGCGGTGTGGCGATCCTCGTCGACGGGCATGTCCTCGCGCAGGGGTCCGTCGATGAGGTGCGCGGGGGAGTGACGCTGCAGGAGCGGTTCCTGGAGCTATCCGGCGGGTCGGCCGACGTGGAGGGCCTCGAATGGCTGCACACGTTCTCCGACTGAGACTCGATCTGCTCCTCGGCGCGCTCCGCGGTGATCGGCGCCACGTCATCCGCACGCTCATCGGCCTGGCGATCGTGGTTCTCACCGTCACGGTCGTCTGGCTGGCGGCGTTCCGCCTGCGCGCGGCGGAACCGGGCGTCGCGGCCGCCGTCACGGTGATCGCGGGTTCAGCGCTGACGCTCGGATCCTTTGTCGCGGCTCTTCTCGGCAGCATCGACGACCAGCTCGATCCACGGCGGTTCGCGGTGTTCGGCATGTCGCCGCGGAACGCGCCGCTCGTGCTGCTGGCGGCGAGCCTGATCAGTGTTCCCGTCGTCGCGCTGGCCGTCGGCACCGTCGCCGTCGTCGTGCTCTGGACGTCGTTGGGCGCGGGGGCGTGGATCAGCATGCTCGCCGGCATCCTGGGTGTCCTGACATGTGTGCTGGCGGCGAAGGTCGGGCTCGCCCTCGCGGCACTCGTCTTGCACGCGCGGCGTACGCGAGAGCTCAGCGGCGTCTTCCTCGTCGGGGTGATCGTGGTGGTCATCCCGATCGTCGTCTTCTTCGTCTCGCTGGACTGGGCCGGTGAGGTTCCTACCGCTCTTCGCACGGCTGTCGATGTGCTGTCGCTGAGCCCGATCGGCGCCGCGTGGGCGATCCCCACCGCCTCCCTCGCCGGCGAGGTCGCCGGCCCGCTGGTCGTCGCGCTCCTCACGGTTGCGGCGCTCGGTGCAGTCTGGGCCTGGCTCGTGCGGCGACTCATGACGACGACCGAACGGCCCGGCTACGGGCGCGAGCGCGCGGGACTCGGCTGGTTCACCCTCACCCCGGGCACTCCCGGCGGCGCCGTCGCGGCGCGCAGTTTCGTGTACTGGCTGCGCGACCCGCGCTACCTCGTCAATCTCGTCGTTGTACCGGTCGCGGCGGTGGTCGTCGTCATCCCGATGCTCATCGTCGGCGTGCCCGTCACGTACATCGCGCTCGTGCCGGCGCCGCTCATGGCGCTGCTGCTCGGCTGGCTCGCGCACAACGATCTCGCGTACGACTCGACCGCGATATGGATGCACGTCGCGAGCGCCGTGCGCGGCACCGCCGACCGACTGGGGCGCCTGGTGCCGCTGATGGTCATGGGGGTGGCCGCCCTCGCGGTCGTCATTGCGATCTCGACGTCGCTCCACGGCGCGGGGCAGGTCCTTCCCGCGCTCACGGGTGTGTGCGCGAGCCTGTTCCTGTGCGGCCTGGGGCTTTCGTCGGTGTCGTCGGTGCTCGCACCGTACCCCGCCTCGCGGCCCGGAGACAGCCCGTTCCAGCAACCTCAACGCACCAACGGCGGGCTCTCGCAGGGCGTCGTGCTGATCGGGGCGATCGTGTTGAGCACACCGGCGCTGTGGCTCGCGTGGTTGTCGCTCAGCGGCGACGCGGCGGCCGGTTGGCTGTCGCTCGGTGTGGGCGTCGGTGTCGGGCTTGCCGTGCTTGCCGCCGGCATCGTGGGTGGCGGAGCGGTCTTCGATCGCAGCGGCGGACGACTCATGGAGTTCGCCGAATCCACCTGAGCCGGTCGGGGGAGCCGCGGCTAGACTCGGATGTCATGAGCACACCCATCGAGGATCCGGACCGCGGCGGCACGATGACGCTCGATCGCGAGCTCGAGGAGCTGCTGCGCGAGGAGCACATCGAGCCGGGCGACCACGAGCGCTTCTCGCATTACGTCAAGAAGGACAAGATCCTCGAGTCGGCGATCACCGGCAAGCCGGTGAAGGCGCTGTGCGGCAAGAAGTGGACGCCCGGGCGCGACCCCGAGAAGTTCCCGATCTGCCCCACCTGCAAAGAGATCTACGAGTCCCTGATCGGCTGAGTCTCCGCGTCAGCGCGCGTCGATGTAGACCGTGGGCAGCGCCGGGTCCGACCGGCTGAGCGCGAGCGCGCGCACGGGCAGCTCCTCGCGCACGAGCGCGTGGTGGTTGCGGGCGAGCGTCACTCCGCCGGGGCCTTCGTACGCGGCATCCGGCTCGCCGTGGTCGACGAGGGTGACCTGCAGGGGCCGGGCATCCGGATGCTGGGCAGCCGTCTCGACCCCCTCGAAGCCGTCGGACACGGCGATGAGCTCGCTCGTCGCGGTGCCGTTGTCGAGCGTCCGGAACGCGGCTTTGCGTCCGCCCTTCGAGCCCTTGTCGGTCGAGGTCTTCGCGACGGCGACCCAGCCGCCCGCGGCATCCTGCCGGGCGACGAGCTTGTAAACCATGCCGGCCGTGGGCGCTCCCGAACCCGTGACGACGGACGTCCCGACACCGTAGGCATCGACGGGGGATGCCGCGAGCGCGGCGATCGCGAACTCGTCGAGGTCGCTTGTCACCGTGATCTTCGTGCTCACCGCGCCGAGCTCGTCGAGCTGCACGCGCACCTCGGCGGCGACGGTCGGCAGGTCGCCCGAGTCGATGCGCACACCCCCGAGACCCGTGCCGGCCACGCGGATCGCCGTCGCGACCCCTTCGCGGATGTCATACGTGTCGATGAGCAGGGTCGTCCCCGCCCCGAGCGCCTCGATCTGGCTACGGAAGGCGGCCTCCTCGGTGTCGTGGAGGAGGGTCCACGAGTGCGCGGCGGTTCCCATCGTCGGGATGCCCCAGGTGCGCCCCGCTTCGAGGTTGCTCGTCGCGCCGAATCCCGCGATGTACGCGGCACGCGCGGCGGCGACGGCCGACCGCTCCGCCGCTCGGCGCGATCCCATCTCGGCGAGGGGGCGATCGCCCGCCGCGATACTCATGCGCGCCGCCGCGTTCGCGACAGCGGAGTCGTGATTGAGGATGCTGAGGGCCAGCGTCTCGAGGACGACCGCCTCGGCGAAGGTGCCCTCGACGGTCAGGATCGGCGACCCCGGAAAGTACAGCTCGCCCTCACGGTATCCGCGGATCGTCCCCGTGAAGCGGTAGCCCTCGAGGAAGGCGAGGGTCTCCCGGTCGACGACGCGCTCGTCGCGCAGGTAGCGCAGTTCGTCCTCGCCGAAGCGGAACTCTCGCAGCGCCTCGAGCAGTCGACCCGTCCCCGCGACGACGCCGAAGCGGCGCGCACCCGGCAGTCGACGACCGAACAGCTCGAACACGCAGGGGCGGGATGCGGTGCCGTCGCGCAGCGCCGCGTCGATCATCGTCAGCTCGTAGCGGTCGGTCAGCAGGGCAGTCGACATGCCGTCACTCTACCCACGGCGGGTAGGCTGGGGGATCGTGGACGACGCGCCGATCGGGATCTTCGACTCCGGGGTCGGCGGACTCACCGTCGCCCGCGCGATCTCGCAGCTGCTGCCGCGCGAATCGACCCTGTACATCGGCGACACGGCGCATTCGCCCTACGGGCCGAAGCCGATCGCGGACGTCCGCAGGTACAGCCTCGAGGTGCTCGACACGCTGGTCGATCAGGGCGTCAAGATGCTCGTGATCGCCTGCAACACGGCATCCGCCGCCATGCTCCGCGACGCGCGCGAGCGCTACGACGTGCCCGTCGTCGAGGTCATCGGTCCCGCGGTCCGCACCGCGATCTCGACGACGCGCAACGGGCGCATCGGCGTCATCGGCACGACCGGGACCATCGGCTCGGGCGTCTATCAGGACATGCTCGGCGTCAACGAGAACCTGACGGTGTTCGCGCAGGCGTGCCCCCGGTTCGTCGAGTTCGTCGAGGCGGGCATCACCGGATCGTCCGACGTGCTGGCCGTTGCCGAGGAGTACCTCGCGCCGCTGCGCCACGCGGGCGTCGACACGCTCGTCCTCGGCTGCACGCACTATCCGTTCCTCGAGGGGGCGATCAGCTACGTCATGGGCGAGGGCGTCTCGCTCGTCTCGAGCGACACCGAGACGGCGAAGGACGTCTACCGTCAGCTCGTCTCGCGCGACCTTCTCGCCGGCGCGGATGCCGTCGCCTCCCACGTGTACGAAGCGACCGGCGACTCGGCCGACGACTTCCTCCACCTCGCCGACCGGCTGATCGGCCGCGGCGTCTCGGCCGTGCGCCTCGTGCACACCGGCGCGATCGACCTCCCGAAGGGAACCCCATGAGCACCACCAAACGCGCCGACGGCCGCACCGTCGACGAGCTTCGCCCCGTCACGATCGAGCGCGGCTGGAGCGCGCACGCCGAAGGGTCGGCGCTGATCTCGTTCGGCGGCACGAAGGTGCTCTGCACGGCATCCTTCACGGGTGGCGTGCCGCGCTGGCTCACCGGCAAGGGCAAGGGCTGGGTCACCGCCGAGTACGCGATGCTGCCCCGCGCGACGAACTCCCGCAACGACCGCGAGTCGGTCAAGGGCAAGATCGGCGGTCGCACGCACGAGATCTCGCGCCTCATCGGCCGCGCCCTGCGCGCCGTCGTCGACACGAAGGCGCTCGGCGAGAACACCATCGTGATCGACTGTGACGTGCTCCAGGCCGACGGCGGTACCCGCACGGCGGCGATCACGGGCGCGTATGTCGCCCTCGCCGACGCGATCGAATGGGGCCGTGCGAAGGGTCTCGTCAAGGCAGGCGCGAAGGTGCTGATCGACTCGGTCGCCGCCGTCTCGGTAGGGATCATCGACGGAGAGCCGATGCTCGACCTCGCCTACGTCGAGGATGTCCGTGCCGAGACCGACATGAACGTCGTCGTCACCGGCCGTGGCCTCTTCGTCGAGGTGCAGGGCACAGCCGAGGGCGCGCCGTTCGACAAGCGCGAGCTCGACGCGTTGCTCGAGCTCGGCGTCGACGGATGCGCGCGCCTGCGAGACGCACAGGCCGCGGCGCTGCTGGGCTGATCGTGCCGGAAAAGGTCGTCCTCGCGACGCACAACCCGCACAAGGTCGAGGAGTTCGCCGCGATCGTCGCCGCGGTGCGTCCTGAGCTCGAGGTGGTCGGATACGAGGGGCCCGAGCCGGTCGAAGACGGCGTGACCTTCGCGCAGAACGCGCTCATCAAGGCCCGCACGGCGGCCGTGCACACGGGCCTGCCCGCCCTCGCCGACGACTCGGGCATCTGCGTCGATGTGCTCGGGGGAGCGCCCGGCGTCTTCTCGGCCTACTGGGCCGGTCACCGGAAGGATGCCGTCGCCAACGTCGACCTGTTGCTCGATCAGCTCTCCGACGTCGCCGACCCGCACCGGAGCGCGCACTTCACCTCGGTCATCGCCCTCGTCATCCCCGGCGGCGCCGAGCACGTCGTCGAAGGGATCTGGCCGGGGCGCCTCGCGACGGCCCGGTCCGGGGAGGGCGGCTTCGGCTACGACCCGGTCTTCATTCCCGACGGCCAGACCGGCGGCGCCGAGCGCACCGCGGGCGAGTTCAGCGCGGCCGAGAAGAACGCGGTCTCGCACCGGGCGCGGGCTTTCGTCGCCCTCGCGCCGCTCCTGCGCGGCCTCTGACCGCCGCGGGCACCCTGCCGTGACCGCCGCGGGCACCCTGCCGTGACCGCCGCGGGCACCTGCCCTGACCGCCGCGGGCACCTGCCCTGATCGTCGCGCCGGCGCGGCACACGATCTGCCACACCCGATACGGCACGCGCTGCTGTCCCGCCCCATGCAGTTGTGGGCGCGGGCGCGGGCTTCCGGTGCCAGTTGCATGGACCGTGGGGCTGGTGACAACTATGGCGGCGCCTGTGGCATCTGCGCGGCGGTTCGCCGTGCGACCGAACCCCGGTCGCACGGCGCGAGGGCGTGGAATGGCTCCGCACCCGCGTCGGCGACTGAGAATCACACTCATTCCCGACTGCACCCGCTTGCGCTCGCGCGCCGACCGGCGGGCATAGCCTCGAGACATGCACGATCACCCGCACGGAGCTTCGGGGCTCCGGGGGCAGGCGAATCACCGCCTGCTCGCGATCTCGCTGTCGCTGACGGCGGTCGTGATGGTCGTGCAGATCGTGGGCGCTGTCCTCACGGGATCGCTCGCTCTCCTCGCCGACGCCGCGCACATGTTCGCCGACACGTCGGCCCTCGTGATCGCGCTGATCGCGAGCCTCGTCGGGGCGCGTCCGGCGAACGAGCGCAACACGTACGGATACCAGCGCGCCGAGGTGTTCGGCGCGCTCATCAACGCCGTCCTGCTGATCGCGCTGTGCGTCTGGATCGCGGTTGAAGCCGTGCAACGCCTGCTACATCCGAGCGGTGTTGAGGTTGCGGGCGGCCTCATGATCGTCGTCGCGGTCGTCGGACTCATCGCCAACGCCATCTCGATGTGGCTGTTGTCGGCCGCGCAGCGGACCTCCATCAACGTTCGCGGCGCCTACCTCGAAGTCCTCGGTGACCTCATCGGATCGGGTGTCGTGATCGTCGCGGCGATCGTGATCACCCTCACCGGATGGATGCCGGCGGATGCCCTGGCATCCCTCGTCATCGCCGTCATGATCGTGCCGCGCGCGGTGGCGCTCCTGCGCGAGGTCTACGCCGTCCTTGCCGAACGCGTGCCCGAGGGCACCGATGTCGGCCTGATCCGCGAGCACCTCCTGAGCGCCGAGGGCGTCGCGGATGTCCACGACGTGCACGTGTGGCAGCTCACCCGAGGGATGCCGGTGTTCACGGCGCACGTCGTCGTCGAACCCGAGGTGCTGACGGAAGGGCGCTCGGGCGCCCTGCTCGCGAAGCTTCAGACGTGCCTCGCGGAGCACTTCGACGTCGAGCACTCGACGTTCCAGTTCGAGCCGGCCGGGCACCGCGAGCACGACGCGCACTGAGCGCGTGCGACGATGGACGCGATGAACGAGACCCGCACGGACGAGCTCGCCGCCCTGCGCGCCCGGGCGTACGGTCCGCATGCCGACATCGACGCGGATCCGGTCGCGAGGGCGCGATTGCGACAACTCGAGGATGCGCTTCGCGCCGCCGCGGCGGCCGAGGAGGCTCCCGGCGCCGAGCCCGTCGAGGCCCAGGCTTCGCGGCCCGCTCGTCCCGAGCCGGTGGCGGTCGAGGCCGACCGCCAGGCGCCGGCAGCAAGCGCCGACGCCGAACCCGCGGCCGCCGCCGCCGCCGACATCGAGTCCCCGCGCAGCCCCGGGCCGCGCCCGATCGCGTGGGGGTGGCTCGCCGCCTGGGCCGCGTCGATCCTCGTCGTGGCGGTGGGTGTCGGGGCGCTCGTCTTCTCGTTGGCGTCGATTCGCCCCGTGAACCCCGCGACCGGCGCGGTGCAGATCGCGACGCTCGACGAACCCTACGAAGGCGACCGGCTCGACGGCTTCCGATCCTTCACCGGGGTGGCGTTCGAGGATGCCTACCTGTTCCACGGGCTCGTCGTCGTCTCGTCAGAGCACGGCATTTTCTCGGCAGGAACGGACTGTCTTCTCGTCACCGAAGCAGACGATTTCGCTCCCAACTCGAACTCGTTCGATGGCGACATCTTCAGCGCGTGTGGCGCGGGTCCCTTCCCCGCGACGGTCTCTCTCGTCGTCGATGCGGGGTCCGGCGAGGAGCTGCGCGCCGAGTTCCCGCTCGGCACGGCGCTCCAGTTCGTCAGCGACGGTAAGGCCGTGGGGGTGTTCCGCGACGACAGCGGGGTCCCGAAGTCCCCGCAACCATGACGATCAGACTCAGCGGCGCACGTCGCTCGGCTACACGTCGGCGCGCACTCCTCGCCATCGCGCGTGGCGGAGCGTGCCGCCGGGCGTGAACTCGGCGAACTCGACCTCCGCGACGACCTCGGGGCGCACCCACAGGGCATCCGAGGCATCTGCCGCGGGCACGCCGATGAAGGGGTTCTCGTCGATGCGCAGGGGAGTGAGCAGTGCGTCGAGCCGTGAGAGCTCGCGCTCGCTGAACCCCGAACCGACGCGTCCGACGTAGCGCAGCCCATCATCATCCGGGATGCCGAGGAGCAGCGACCCGATCGACCCGGCCCGGCCGCCTCTGCCCGGACGGATGCCGCCGACGACGACATCCTGCGTCTTGCTGAGCTTGACCTTGAGCCACTGCTCGGACCGCGCCCCGCGCCGGTAGGGCGAGCGGGGGTCCTTCACGACGATGCCTTCGAGGGCCAGCTCGCGCGCCGCGGCGAGCGCCGCGTCGACATCGTCGGTGATCGGCGGGACCACGATGGAGGGCGCGGCCGCGGCCCCGAGCGCGTCCAGCAGCTCGCGGCGCTCGCGCAGCGGTCTGGAGGCGACGTCGTCGTCGCCGACCCGGAGCACATCGAACAGCAGCAGGGTCACCGGGGTGCGGCCTGCTTCGCGCTCGATCTCGCGGGGCTTCGTCAGATGCATGCGAGCCTGCAGACGGGTGAAGCTCGGGCGGCCCGCGGCATCCATTGCGACAATCTCTCCGTCGATGACCGCGGGCACGTCGCCGAGGCCGGCATCGATCGCGGTGAGCTCGGGATACCGGGCCGTGATGTCGGTGCCGCTGCGGGCGCGAAGCGCCAGGCGGGAGCCGTCCCAGGTGCCGATTGCGCGGATGCCGTCCCACTTGAACTCGACCCACGGTTCGCCGCCCCAGCGCGCGGCAGCGGCGGCGGCGAGCGCTGGGGTCGACGGCGTGGCGAGCATGGGCGCGTCGCGGCCGGGTCTCGCGCCGGCGGCCGCGGCGCGCGGCGCGCGGGCGGTCGGCGTCGTTCCGGCCGCGGCGCCCGGCATCCGGTGCAGCAGCCACTGCGACTTCTCGCCGTCGCCCGCCGTGCGGATGAGCGCGAGCCGGGCTGTGCTGAGCGGCCCGCCCGCTCGCCCCGCGAGAGTCACGATGACCTCGTCGGCGCGCCACTTCTCGGTGTCGTAGACCCCGGTGTCCCACACGGTCATCGTGCCCGCGCCGTACTGCCCAGCGGGGATCGTCCCCGCGAAATCGAGGTACTCGAGCGGATGCGGCTCGGTCATCACCGCGAGGTGGTTGCGTTCGCCGTCCTTCGGGATGCCACGGGGGACCGCCCAGCTCACGAGCACGCCGTCGCGCTCGAGCCGCAGGTCGTAGTGCAGGCGCGACGCGTGGTGCTCCTGGATGACGAACCGACTCCCCGCGGCGCCCGCACTCGAAGTGCCGGGACCCGCGTCGCCCGGGAACGGCTCGGGCGTCGCACCCGGCGTGCGCTTGGCGACGTAGACGGCGAGGGCGTCCCGGGCATCCGGGACGAGCGTCGCGAGCAGGTCGCCGTCCTCGGCGACGCGATCGAGCACCTCGTCGAAGCGCAGGTGCGCGAGCGCTGGATCGTCGAGCTCGGCCCACGTGCGCGGGGCCGCGACCGTCGGCTCGGCGAGCCCGCGCAGCGAGTACGGCGCGATCGTCGTCTTCGCGCCGTTGTTCTGGCTCCAGTCGACGAAGACGCGGCCGGGGCGCACCGACTTCGTCATGGCGCTGACCACGAGGTCCGCGTGGTCGGCCTCCAGCGCCCGTGCGAGCTCCTTCGCGAAGGCTGAGATCTCCTCGCTCGTGCGGGTGCCGTCGAGCGAGGCGTAGAGGTGGATGCCCTTCGAGCCGCTCGTCACGGGGAGGGGGTCCATGCCCACGCCCTGCAGGATCTCGCGCGCGAGCCGCGCCACCTCGGCGCACTCCGCAAGCCCCGCGCCGGGCCCGGGGTCGAGGTCGAGCACCAGCCGGTCAGGTCGCCCGCGGCCCGCGCCGTCGAAGCGCCACTGCGGAGTGTGCAGTTCGAGGCTCGCAACCTGCGCGAGGTAGACGAGCCCGGCGACATCGTCGACGATCGGATAGTCCTTCGCGCCGCCGGAGTGGTCGATCGCGCGTCGCTCGAGCCATGCGGGTGCCCCGCGCTCGAGGTCCTTCGCGAAGAAGGCGTCGTGATCGGTGCCCTCCGGCCAGCGGATGCGGGTGACCGGGCGCCCGCGCAGGTGCGGAAGCATCGCGGGCGCGATGCGTGAGTAGTAGTCGATCACCTCGCCCTTGGTCGTCCCGGTCGCGGGGTAGAGCACCTTGTCGAGGTTCGACAGTCGCAGCCGACGCCCGTCGACGTCGACGATCTGCCCCCCGGATGCCATGGCGAAAGGCTAGCGCCCGGCCCTGGCACCCGGCATCCCACTGGCGCGCCCAGGCCCCGACAGTGTTCACTGAGGGGATGAGAGCGATCTGGAAGGGTGCGCTGACCTTCGGGCTGGTGAATGTGCCGGTGAAGGTGTACTCGGCGATCGAGGATCACGACGTGCCGCTGCACCAGGTGCACGCGGCCGACGGCGGGCGGATCCGCTATCAGCGCATCTGCGAACTCGACGGCGAGGTCGTCCCGTACGCCGAGATCGACAAGGCCTACGACGACGGCGAGCGGACGGTCGTGCTGACGGCAGAGGACATCGCCTCGCTGCCGGCCGAGCGCTCGCGGGAGATCGAGGTCGTCGAGTTCGTGCCGAGCGATCAGATCGACCTGCTGACCCTCGACCGCCCGTACTACCTCGAGCCCGATTCGTCGTCGCCGAAGGCGTATGTGCTGCTGCGCAAGACGCTCGAGCAGACCGACCGCACGGCGATCGTGCGGTTCTCGCTGCGGCAGAAGACGCGTCTCGCAGCGCTCCGGGTGCGGGGTGAGGTGCTCGTGCTGCAGACGCTCCTGTGGGCCGACGAGGTGCGGACGGCATCGTTCGCGGCCCTCGATGAGCCGGTGAAGATCTCCGCGAAGGAGCTCGAACTCTCGGCATCCCTCGTCGAGAGCTTCTCGAGCGACTTCGATCCCGACGAGTTCGTCGACGAGTATCAGCAGGAGCTGCGCACCCTCATCGACGCAAAGCTCGAGAAGGGCGAGGCGCTCGACACGTCGGAGACGTTCGGCGAGCAGGCCGAGAAGGATGCCGGCGGCGAGGTCATCGACCTCATGGCGGCGCTCAAGGCGAGCGTCGAGCGCAGCCGCGCCGCGCGCGAGAAGGAGCCCGCGAAGAAGAAGTCCGGCAAGGCTTCCTGATCAGGGCAGCTCGCGCTCGATCGGCTCGATGTGCTCGGGTGCGAGCCCGGCCTCGCGCTCCTTGCGCACCTTCGCGCGCTCGGAGAAGTAGTGCCACGCGGTGACGAGCGCGGTGCCGCCGACGGCGGCGAGCAGGATCAGGTCGATGTAGTTCTCGACGAACGTCGCCACCGGCGGGATGAAGCCGATCAGGTACCCGAACATCGTGAGACCGAAGCCCCAGAGCACCGCGCCAATGAGGTTGTAGAGCGTGTATCGGCGCCACGGCATGTGGCCGACGCCCGCTGCGACCGGCGCGAAGGTGCGGACGATCGGCACGAACCGGGCGAGGATGACCGTGAGTCCGCCGTACTTCTCGAAGAACGCGTTCGTCCGTTCGACGTTCTTGCGGCTGAACAGGCCCGACTCTTTGCGCTCGAAGACCGCCGGGCCGCCCTTGTGGCCGATGTAGTACCCGACCTCACCGCCGGCGAACGCGGCCAGGCCGATGAGAAGTGCGACCCACCAGACGCTGATGCCGAAGACGCCGTGCGGCGCAGTCGTGGTGGGGTGCGAGAGCAACCCCGAGATGATGAGCAGCGTGTCGCCCGGGAGCAGGAACCCGATGAGCAGCCCCGTCTCGGCGAAGACGATGAAGCACACCACGAGGAGTGCCCAGCCGCCCGCGTTCTCGATGATCGAGGCCGGGTCGAGCCAAGGGATGAGGGCGAGAGAGTGCACTGGGGTCCCGTCGGTCGGTGGGCGGGGGTGGCGCCGGCGGCGCAGACGATCCGAGCGTAGCCCGGGTCATCCTGTGCGGAAGGTGGGACTTGAACCCACACGCCCGAAGGCACAGGAACCTAAATCCTGCGTGTCTGCCGATTTCACCACTCCCGCGTGGCGTCGAGCCTATCCGACGCGCCTACGCGGTGGCGTCTGCGTGCTCGGCGATGCGGTCATGTGCCGCGGTGTTCGACACGCGCGGCGAGCCGCCGATGACCCAGTATCCGAGGCCGACGACGACGGCGCCGCCCACGAGATTGCCGAGTCCGACCCACAGGACGTTGTTCGCGAAGAGGGCCCACGTCGCGTTCGGGTCGGCGGTGAACAGGCCGACGCCGTACGTCGTCATGTTCGCGACGACGTGCTCGAACCCGGATGAGATGAAGGCGAGGATCGCGGCGAAGATCAGGAGGATCTTCGCGACCTCGGAGCGCACGCGCGCCGCCATCCAGATCGCGAGGCAGACGAGCACGTTGCAGAGGATGCCGCGGACGAACAGCTCCGCGGGAGTTTCTGTCGCCTTCGCGGCGAGCATGTCTGAGAGCATGTCGCCGGCGGCAGCGTTCGAGTGGAGAACGCCGGATGCCGCGATGAGACCCGCGAACACGAGCGCCCCGACGACGTTCGCCACGAGCGTCGCGAGGAGGACGACGAGCGCGCGCCACCAGCCGATCGCGCGCATGAGTGCGCCCTGCGGGAGGATCATCATCGCGCTCGTCAGAAGGTCGGCGCCGGCGAACACGACGAGGGTCAGCGCGACGCCGAACACGAGGCCCGCGACGAGCTTCGCGAGCCCGTCGCCCGCCGCGAGCAGCGGCCCGGCGGTGGCGACCATCAGGACGACGCCGACGCCGATGTAGGCGCCCGCGAGCATGCCCGACACGAGGAAGCGTCCGGGGGAGCGGAGCGCGTCGGATTTGTGGACGGCGGCATCCGCCTGCACCGCGAGTGTCTCGGGAATGGTCAGCACGCGGCCATTCTATCTGTGGTCAGACCACGTAGCAACGACGTCTGTGGATAACTTCCGCGCCGCGTCGGCGGTGCTTGCCAGGATGCCAGGGTGAGCTCCGCTGCGATCGTCGCCCCGGCATCCGTCGTGCATGCCGTCGCCGAGCGCGTGCGCGATCGGCTTCGCGAGGAGCGGGCCGACCCGCTGCGCGACCCCGAACGCGTCGAGCGAGTCGCGTTGGCGGAGGTCCGCCGCCACAACGATTTCGCCCTGGCGCGGGGGCTCGACGTCATCGACGACGAATCCGCGTGCGTCCGCGACGTCCTCGCGCGGGTGACGGGGTATGGTCCGCTGCAGGCGCTCCTGGACGATCCCGACGTCGAGGAGATCTGGATCAACGATCCGCACACGATCTTCGCGGCGCGCGCGGGGCGCAGTGAACGCGTCCCGTTGCGGCTCACCGACGACGCCGTGCGCGATCTCGTCGAGCGGATGCTGCACGCCACGGGCCGGCGAGTGGATCTGTCGCAGCCGTTCGTCGACGCGTCGTTGCCGGACGGCAGTCGCTTGCACGTCGTCATCCCCGATGTGACGCGGGCGCACTACGCCGTCAACATCCGCAAGTTCCTGCGCGCCAGGCGCACGCTCGATGACCTCGTTGCGGCCGGGTCCTTGCCCGCTCCGCTCGCCGCGACGCTGCGCGACGCGATGGCGGACGGCCGGAACGTGCTCGTGTCGGGCGCGACGCACGCCGGCAAGACGACGCTGCTTGCCTCGCTGGTGGCATCGTGCCCGCACGATCAGCGCATCATCACGGTCGAGGAGACGTTCGAGCTCGGCGTCACGGCGCCCGATGTGGTCGCGTTGCAGGGACGTCAGCCGAGCCTCGAGGGGACGGGTGCGGTGAGCCTGCGCCGTCTCGTCAAAGAGGCGCTGCGCATGCGCCCCGATCGGCTGGTCGTCGGCGAAGTGCGTGATGCCGAGGCGCTCGATCTGCTGCTCGCGCTCAATACCGGCGTGCCGGGAGCCGCGACGATCCACGCGAACTCGGCCGCTGACGCGCTGCGCAGGCTGGCGGCTCTGCCGCTGCTCGCGGGGCGCAACATCGACTCGGGATTCGTCCTGCCCGCAATCGCCACCGGGGTCGACCTCGTCGTGCACTGTCGACGCGCGCCCGACGGGCACCGCTACGTCGAAGAGGTCGTCGAGACGACGGGTCGGATCGTGGCCAACGAGGTCGACGCACGGCTTGTGTATCGTGCGAGCGAGCCCGTGCGTGAGAGGGCGGCGTCGTGACGTTCGTCTGGGGTGCGGTGCTCGCAGCGGGGCTCCTTCTCGTCGTCTCGCCGTGGCTGTGGCCGGCATCCGCGTCGGCAGCACCGAAGTCTCCCGACGGTCGCGTCGCCCGACTCCTGCAGGAAGCGGGCTTCGCGCACGCCCCGGCCGGACGCCCGGCGGTGATCGCGGCGATCGCGGCGGCCGTCTGCGCGTCGATCGGATGGCTCGTGACAGGGCTCCCGGCCGTCGCGCTCGTCGCCGCCGTGGCGGGTGCCGCTGCACCGTTCACGTGGCTGCGCTCCCGCGCGCGGCGGCTCCGTCGCGCCCGTCGCGCGCTGTGGTCGGACGTGTGCGACCTGCTCGTGTCGGCTGTGCGCGCGGGGCTCTCGCTGCCTGATGCCGTGTCCGCGCTCGCGACGAGCGGACCGCCGGCGTTACGCCCGGCATTCGGCGCGTTCGCTGCCGACATGGCCGCATCGGGCCACTTTGACTCGAGCGCACTGCGGTTGAAGGCGACGCTCGCCGACCCCGTCGCCGACCGGATCGTCGAGACGCTGCGGATGGCGCGGCAGGTCGGTGGTACCGAACTCACCAGCGTGCTGCGTGCGCTCTCGGCATCCGTCCGCGCCGACGCGACGCTCCGCGCCGAGGTCGAAGCGCGGCAGTCGTGGGTGCGCGGAGCCGCGGTCGTCGGGGTTGTCGCGCCCTGGATCGTCCTGGCGCTCCTTGCGCTGCGCCCCGAGGGGGCGGCGGCGTACGCGACACCCGCCGGCGCCATCGTCATCATCGGGGGAGCGGCCGTCTCGGTCTTTGCCTATCGGCTCACACTCAGACTCGGCCGGCTCCCCGAGCCGCAGCGGTGGTTCGGATGAACGCGGTCTCGGCGCTCGCGAGCGCGGTGGTCCTCGGCGCGGCGCTGGCCGCCGGCATCCTGCTGATCGCGCAGCGCGCACCGCGCTGGGCCGCGCCGACGCTCTCGCGACGGATCGCGCCGTACGTGCGCGACATCGCCGATCCCGCGGGGCTCACGCCGCTGCAGCCTGTCGCATCGGGGCTCGGCTGGCGAGCCCTGCGCGATCGCATCGCGTTGGCCTGGGGCGGTGTCGGCGGGGCGGATGCGCTCGCGCAGCGGCTGCGCCAAGCGGGCGTGGCGCAGGATGTCGTGGCCTTCCGCGCGACCCAGCTCGGGTGGGCCGTCGGCGGCCTCGGCATCGGCGGGGTGCTGGCCGTCGTCGCCACGCTCGCCGGTCGGGGCGGCCTTGTCGCGGCGCTCCTGCCACCGCTCGCGGCCGTGACCGCGGTCGTCGTGTGCGAGCAGCGGCTCACCCTTGCCGCGCGCCGCCGCGTCGCGCGCATCGAGGAGGAGTTGCCGACGGTCCTCGAGTTCCTCGCGCTGTGCCTCGCGGCGGGCGAGGGTCTGCGCGACGCGCTTCGTCGGGTCGGCGAGGTCGGATCGGGCGTGCTCACCGGGGAGCTCCGCTCCGCGGTACTCGCCAGCGGCACCGGGTCGAGCCTCGCCGATGCCCTGCTCGACGTCGCGAAGACGTGCGATGTCCCGGCCCTCTCTCGCGCCGTCGAGCACCTCGTCGCCGCGATGGACCGCGGCGCGCCGCTCGCCCATGTACTGCAGGAACAGGCCGTGGATGCCCGCGAAGACGCCAAGCGTCAGCTGATCGAGACGGCCGGCCGACGGGAAATATGGATGCTGATACCTCTTGTCTTCCTGGTGCTCCCGATGTCCGTGCTTTTCGCCGTGTTCCCGGGTGTCGTGATGCTGAAGCTCGGCCTCGGGTGACCTTCGCGTTGACCCTGTGGATAACTTCTGAGGCGGCTTCGCGAATTCGTCGATGATGTGCGCATGATGAACAAGCTGCGTTCCTACGCCGATGCCTTCGTCGACGACGAGACGGGTGACGTTCCGGGCTGGGTATTGGTCACACTCATGACCGCCGGGCTCGTCGTCGCGATCTGGTCGCTCGCCGGGCCCGCACTTCAGGACCTGTTCGAGCAGGCGCTCACTCGCGTATCCGGATTCTGATCGCGTCATGCGCGCGCTGCGCGATGACGAGGCCGGCTCGGCCGCGGTGGAATTCGTGCTCGTCGGCACCTTGCTCACCGTTCTGACCCTCGCAGTCCTGCAGCTCGCCCTCGCCGTCTACGTCCGCAACGTTGTCCACGACGCCGCGGTCGAGGGCGCCTACCACGGTGCCCTCGCCGACACCGAGCCCGCCGAGGGGGCAGCGCGCACCGAGCAGCTCATCGAGGCTGCCGTCGGCGGAGCGCTGGATGCCCAGGTCGCGGCATCGGCCATCGACGGCGCCGGCGGCCCGCAAGTCGAGGTCACCGTCGTCGCGACGCTTCCGCTTGTCGGACTCCTCGGCATCCCCGCGGGAATGGAGGTGACCGCGCATGCTCCGCTCGAGAGCTTCGACTGACGCCGCTGCGCGGCCGATCGACGACGGCTCGGCCTCACTCGAGTTCATCCTCGTCGGGCTCGTGCTACTCGTCCCGATCGTCTATCTCGTGGTCGCGCTCGGCGCGATCCAAGGTCAGGCACTCGGTGTCGAGACCGGCGCGCGCCAACTCGCCCGGACGATCGCCGCATCCCCGGATGCCGTTACAGCCGACGCGCGCGCGGAGCGGGTGCGCGAAGCGATCGTCGCCGAGTACGGAATCGACCCGGCAGGAGTCGACGTCGACATCTCCTGCTCGGGTGCGGCAGCGACGTGCCCGGAGGCGGGAGCCGTTGTGACAGTGACGGTGACGGCATCCGTCGCACTGCCGCTGGTGCCCCCGATCCTCGGGATCGACGAGTGGGCCCGGGTACCCGTCCAGGCAACCTCGGTGCAGAAGGTGTCGCGCTACTGGGTGGGTCCATGACTGGCCGGCTCGCGCGAGACGAGGAGGGATCGGTGATGCTGCTCGCCCTGGGCTACGCCGTGCTCGCGCTCGTCCTGGTGCTCGTGTGCGTTGATGCGACGAGCCTCTACCTCGCGCAGAAGCGCGCAGATGCCGCAGCCGACTCGGCCGCCCTCGCGGGCGCCGACGGGTTCACCTTCACGGTCGATGGCGGCGAGGCGACCGCCCGACTGACGAACGACGGCGTCTACGATCAGGCCGCCGCGCTGCTGGGCGAGGTCGGCACGGCGACCCTCGTCTCGGCCTCGACGCCCGACGGCGTATCGGCGCGGGTGACGGTGCAGCTACAGTGGCATCCGCCCGTGCTGACCCTGTTCGTCCCCGACGGGTGGACGCTCGAGTCGACCGCGACGAGCCGTACGGCGCTGCGCTGAGTCTCGTTCGCCAGTTCGCGCGGGTATCCGCCCCTGATTCCCGCACGAGCTGGCGAGCGAACCTCGGATCAGCCCCTCGCCCTCGGCACGAATCGAGGCACCCACCGGACGAACGCCGCCGCGCCGAGCAGCCCGATCACTCCCATCGCGCCCGTCGCGACCGACAGCGAGAACAGCGCCGACAGCGCCGAGACGAGCAGGGGGGATGCCGCGCCGCCGGCATCCGTCAACGTCCGCCACGAGCCGAGGAACGGCGCGGGATCGGCGGGTGGTGCGACATCCGCGCCGAGCGTGAGCAGGATGCCGCTCGACAGCCCGTTGCCGACGCCGAGCACGGCGGCGAACAGCGCAAACCACATCGCCGCCTGGGTTCCATCGTGGGTGAACGACAGTGCGAGGAATCCCGCACCCATCAGCACCATCGCCGGCAGCGCCGCCCACAGCCTTCCGAACCGGTCCATGACCTGCCCGCTCGCGTAGAACAGCGCGAAGTCGATCGCGCCCGAGATGCCCACGACGAGCGCGATGGTCTGTGCATCGAGCCCGATCGACACACCCCAGAGCGGCAACACGACCTGGCGCGCCGACCGCACGGCCGAGAGGGATGCCGTGGCGACGCCGAGTCGCGCAAGGACGGACCGGTAGCGCCACATCGTGCGGAACACGCCTTCTCGTTCGCGGACCGGAATCGCGCCCGTCACCGGCTCGCCGGTGTCTTCAGCCACTCGCGAGTCCCCGGCGCCGGGTCGTGCGCCCACGGCATCCGTCTCAGGATCCGCCCCGAGTAGCACGAGCAGGATCGTCGCGACCAGGCACCCCGCGAAGAACCACACCGTCGCGTGGGCATCGCCGACCACCGCGAGCAGTGCCGCCGCGATGAACGGCCCGACGAACATCCCGAGCCGGAACGTCCCGCCTAGCAGCGACAGCGCGCGGGCGCGGAAAGCGAGCGGCACGCGCGTGGTCATGAACGCGTGCCGCGCGAGGCCGAACGCCGCCGCGCAGAATCCGATGACGAAGACGGATGCCGCGAGCACCGGCGGGCTCGGCGCGAGGAGGATGCCCACGGCACCCAGCATCGCGACGGCGCCTCCGATCGCCATCGTGAGGCGTTCGCCGATGCGGGCGACCGCCCACCCCGCGGGGATGTTGCCGCACAACTGCCCGACGACGAGCGCTGATGCCACGAGCGCTGCCGCAGGCACGTCCGCGCCGAGCTGTGAGGCGAACACCGGCAGCAGCGGGATCATGGCGCCCTCGCCGAGCGCGAAAAGCACGGTCGGGCCGTAGATGACGGGTGCGAACCGCCACAGCACTCCCCGGATGGAATCGGGGGAGGCGGCATCTGTCACCTCATCCAGGTTAGTCTGGAGCGTCATGCTTGATTTCGATCCGTCCGCCGACATCCAGGCCCTGCGCTCGACCTTCTCCGACATCCAGGCGGTGGTCGACGTCGAGGGGCTGCGTTCCGAGATTGCGCGGCTCTCCGACGAGGCCGGCGCTCCCGACCTCTGGGACGATGTCGAGAAGGCACAGAAGGTCACGAGCGCGCTCAGCCACCGCCAGGCCGACCTCAAACGCGTCACCGACGTCGAGCAGCGCCTCGACGACCTCGAGGTGCTCGTCGAGCTCGCTCACGAGATGGACGACGAGGATGCCGCGGCCGAAGCTCGCCGCGAGATCGCCGACCTGCAGGATGTCATCGGACAGCTCGAAGTGCAGACGCTTCTTGACGGCGAGTACGACGATCGACCCGCCGTGGTCACGATCCGGTCGGGGGCAGGTGGCGACGACGCGACCGATTTCGCCGAGATGCTGCTGCGCATGTACCTGCGCTGGGCCGAGCGTCACAAGTACTCCGTCAAGGTGATGGACACCTCCTACGCCGAAGGCGCGGGCATCAAGTCGGCGACCTTCGAGGTCGACGCCCCGTACGCCTACGGCACGCTGTCGGTCGAGGCGGGAACGCACCGCCTCGCGCGCATCAGCCCGTTCGGCGGGGCCGACAAGCGTCAGACGTCCTTCGCCGCGGTCGAGGTCATCCCCGCGCTCGAGGAGGCCGTCGAGGTCGACGTGCCCGAGGGCGACATCCGCGTCGACGTGTTCCGCTCGTCCGGCCCTGGCGGGCAGTCGGTCAACACGACAGACTCGGCCGTGCGCATCACGCACCTGCCGACCGGCCTTGTCGTGTCGATGCAGAACGAGAAGAGCCAGATCCAGAACCGCGCCGCCGCGATGCGGGTGCTCCAGACGCGGCTGCTCCTCCTCAAGCGCGAGGAAGAGGCGGCGAAGAAGAAGGAACTCGCCGGCACCATCACCGCGAGCTGGGGCGACCAGATGCGCTCGTACTTCCTCTACGGCCAGCAGCTCGTCAAGGACCTCCGCACCGGCTACGAAGTCGGCAACCCCGCCGTCGTCTTCGACGGCGACCTCGACGGGCTCATCGCCGCCGGCATCCGCTGGCGCAAGCGCAAAGACGACGACGACTGACGCTGGTCGCTCGCGCGCAACCTCGGAGATCTGCACTTCCTCGGAGAGGTGGATGCCAGGGCATCCGCAGTTGTGCAGATCTCCGAAGTTGTGCGGGCCGCGCGCGGGCGCGGATCGCGCTCGCGGGGTGTCGCATCTGGCATCCCGTGGCCGCCCGCTTAGGCTCGACGGGTCATGATCCGGTTCGAGCACGTCAGCAAGAAGTACCGCGGGACGAACAAGCCTGCGCTCAACGACGTCGATTTCGAGGTGCAGCGCGGCGAGTTCGTCTTCCTCGTGGGCGCGTCGGGGTCGGGCAAGTCGTCGTGCCTGCGACTCATCCTGCGCGAAGACTCGCCCAGTGACGGTCGCGTCGTCGTGCTCGGCCGCGACCTGCGGACGCTGTCGACGCGCAAGGTGCCATACTTTCGACGGCACATCGGGTCGGTGTTCCAGGACTTCCGGCTGCTGCCGAACAAGACGGTGTTCCAGAACGTCGCCTTCACACTGCAGGTGATCGGGTCGTCGCGCGGCTTCATCCAGCAGGCGGTGCCCGAAGTGCTCGCCCTGGTGGGCCTCGACGGCAAGCAGAAGCGGTTCCCGCATGAGCTCTCTGGCGGTGAGCAGCAGCGTGTCGCGATTGCCCGCGCGCTAGTCAACCGGCCGCAGATCCTGCTGGCCGACGAGCCGACCGGAAACCTCGACCCGGCGACCTCGGTCGACATCATGCAGCTGCTCGCGCGCATCAACGAGGGTGGTACGACGGTCGTCATGGCGACGCACGAGGCCGGTTTCGTCGACCAGATGAAGCGCCGCGTGATCGAACTGCGCGGTGGTGTCATGGTGCGCGATGATCGCCACGGTGGCTACGGCGACACGTCGTCGCTGCCGAGCCTCGCCCCGCAGCAGGAGCGCGGCGCTGCGGCTACGGCGGCACTGAGCGCGGTCCTCGAGTTGCAGCGCGAGATCGCCGCGGCGCCGGTCGAGCCGGTGCCGCGCGAGGTCCCCGTGGCGGATGCCGTGGAGTCATCGGATGCCGCGGACGCACCCGCCGCCGAACCCACACCCGAACCCGCCGCCCCGACGACCCGCGCCATCCGCATCGACGCTCCCGTCGTTGAGCTCGACGGACTCGACCTCGACGATCTCGGGGTCGCAGGGCGGCTCGGCCTGGCATCCGACGATGACGAAGTGGGGCCGACCACATGAGGGTGCGGCTGATCCTGGCAGAGGCGCTCACGGGCCTTCGGCGGAACGCGTCGATGGTGATCTCGGTGGTCCTGGTGACCTTCGTGTCGCTGACGTTCGTCGGCGCGGCGATGCTCATGCAGGCGCAGATCGGAAAGATGCGCGCCTACTGGGTCGACCGCGCGCAGGTGTCGATCGTGATGTGCCGCGACGACTCGACGGTCACGAACTGCGTCGGCGGGGCGGCGACCGAAGAGCAGCTCGCCGAGGTCGCCGATCGGCTCGCGTCACCGGCGCTTGCCGACATTGTGCGAGACGTGCGGTTCGAGTCGGCCGATGAGGCGTATCAGAACCTGCTCGATCTCTACGGAGACGAGTACAAGGACTACGTGACCCCGGCGCAGCTGGGGGAGACGTACTGGGTGGGGCTCGTCGACCCGTCGAAGTCCGACGTGATCGAAGAAGCCTTCCGCGGGACGACCGGCGTCGAACAGGTCAAGAACCAGATGCAATACCTCGAGCCACTGTTCTCCGCCCTCACGGTCGCGACGTACATCGCGGTCGGCGTCGCCGCGCTCATGCTGATCGCCGCGGTGCTGCTCATCGCCACGACGATCCGGCTCTCCGCCTACGCGCGACGGCGCGAGGTCGGCATCATGCGACTCGTCGGGGCGTCGAACCGTTTCATCCAGACCCCGTTCATCCTCGAGGGGGTGTTCGCCGCGTTCATCGGCTCGCTGTTGGCGGGCGGCGCGATCATCGCGGGCGTGCACTTCGGGATCGAAGGGTATCTGCGCGACCGGGTCACCTTCATCACCGACTGGGTGAACCTGACGGATGCCGCGATCGTCATCCCGATCATCATCCTGATCGGGCTCGTGCTCGCCGCGCTGTCGGCGGGCTTCGCGATCCGCCGCTGGCTGCGCGCGTAGCGCCCCGGCTTCGCGCGCAGGCCACCGTCTGCGGTAAGCTGACAGGCTTGCCGTGACCACGGCATCCGATCGAGGAGTTCAGTCATGCCCAGGGAACGCGGGGAGAAGGTCGTCGCGACCAACCGTCGCGCGCGCCATGAGTACGCCATCGAGAAGACGTACGAGGCGGGCCTCGTGCTCACGGGCACCGAGGTGAAGTCGCTGCGCCAGGGGCGCGCGAACCTCAGCGACGGCTACGCGTACATCGACGGCGGGCAGGCGTACCTCGACGCCGTGCACATTCCGGAGTACTCGCAGGGGCATTGGACGAACCACTCCTCCAAGCGCACACGCAAGCTGCTGCTCCACAAAGACGAGATCATCAAGCTCTCGCACGCGATCAGCGCGGGCGGCTACACGCTCATCCCGCTGAAGCTGTACTTCTCGGATGGCCGCGCGAAGGTCGAGATCGCGGTCGCGAAGGGCAAGCGCGAGTTCGAGAAGCGCCAGACGATCCGCGAGCGCGAAGACAAGCGTGAAGCCGAGCGCGCCATGCGCTCGCGCAATCGCCTCGGCGACTGACCGCCGGGTCCCCGGGCGGAGTTCGCGCGGGTGCCGGCTCAGGATGCCGTGAAGCGCGCCTCGACGGCTGCCGTGACGATGATGTCGTCGGGGCGGAACTCGACCGCGGGCGCGGCGCCGGCATCCATCGACATCGCGGATGCCCGGGCGAACATCCGCGGCGACGGTGCGGTCGGTGCGGCGTCTCCCAAAAGCCCCAGGTCGGCGATTTGCACGGGCGTCACGGTGCCCCGGCCGATGGCCTGCGCGTAGGCGGTGGCGCGCTCGACCGCGACCCCGACGGCATCGGTGGCCACCTCGCGCTCGACGCGGGCGCGCGTCTCGGGTGTGAGCTGCCAGTCGACCGAGCCGACCTGCAGGCCGTCCGTCGCGGCAATGCCGTTCAGCCAATCGGAGAGCGCGATCACGTCGGTGAAGGTCGCCGTGAGCTCGACGCAGGCGTGGTGCACGAGGTCGAGCTGCTTTCCCTCGGTGTTCCAGGGGCGGTCGGCCCACACCGACACGCGCTTGCTCGCCCAGTCGGCGACGCCGCCGGCATCCTTGCGGCGGCCGAGGTCGGCGCGAACGGGCTCGGCGATGGCGGCGATGCGCTCGACGACGGTGCCGCGCTCGGGTCCATCGGCGGTCGCCGTGATGTGCGCGACGGCTCGCTCGGGCGCGACGTGCGCTTCGCTTTCGCCGCGGACTGTGATGATCACTTCGGTCATGGGATAGACTGTAATGCTCGGGTGTCGGAAGATTCCTGAGGAAAACTCCACAGCGTGACAGCGGCCCACGTGCCGCGTGGCTCACGGGGCTGATCGGTTTCGACAGCGCCTGCGAAGCTGCGGGAAGCGGGCCGAGGATGCAGGGTTATCTCGTAAACGACCTCTGCGAACCAATAGTTGCCGATGCAAAGCGCAACGACTTCGCCCTCGCTGCCTAAGCGAGCCTGAAGTCCGTCAGACCGTAGGCGATCCCGCTACGGATTCTGGCGTCATCTAGGGATCTTGCCGCGTGACGGGGCCTCGACGTCACGCGGGACTCTTCTGAGGCTGGGCTTGTCGACTTAGGTGTCTGTGACAAAGGTCGGAGCCGAGCAGAACGTCTTCACAGACTGCGCCCGGAGAAGACGCAGTATCTCAGCGTTGGACGGGGGTTCGATTCCCCCCAGCTCCACCAGCCGTTGTCACACGGAGACGATGAAGGCCGGATCCCTCGGGGTGCGGCCTTCATCGTGTTTAGTGAAGGCGGGTGCGGAACTGCGCCCCATCCTGACGCTGATGCACGACGGCGACCACTTCGACGACCACTTCGACGACCTGTGCATCGTCATGGATGCGATACCAGATGAGATAAGGGAAGATCTTCAGCGCCGCGCGTCGCGCATCGCGGTGTAGCACTCGAAAAGAATGGGGTGAATCTCGGATCGCCGAGACGGTCGCAGCGAGGTCGTCGATGAAGGGGCCGACTTGCATAGGCGCGTGGAGCGAATACCAGTCCAGCGCGCGTTGGGTGTCACGCTCCGCGTCTTCGCGGAAGAGAACCGTGTGCGTCACCCGGCGCGGCCGCGCAAAGATGCCTCGACGTCTTGCCAGGATGAGCCGACGAGGGGGGCAGCGTCGGCGTCGGCCAACCGCCGATCGAGCAGCGCTTTGTCGGCCGACGAGACGGGGAGCATATCCGCGTCGATCGAGGCCCAAATCTCGCTGATCAGCTCAACGCGCTCGGCAACATCCAACTGTTTCGCTTGAGCCAGAAGTGCCTGATCGACCATGAGCACATGCTACGCGCCCCCACCGACACGGCGGGTGAAGAGGCGAAGCATCTTGACGAGCGAACGCGCTCAGGCGCCCGGGCGCTGGATCAGCAGCAGGTTCTGCTTGACGTCGGCGACGAGCGCCCAGCCGTCGCCGAACTGATACGTCATGCCGTAGCCGTTCTCGTCGGTCGTCGGAGCCTGCATCGGGTCTTCCGTGATGTACACAGTGCCGTCGGCCTCTTCGCGCAACCAGCCCTCCGACTCGAGCCCTGCCTGCATGTTGATCGCGTCGTCTGCCGTGATCGGCGCCCAGCCGAAAATCAGCAGGTTTCCGGATGCCACGGAGAAGTCGGCCCACATGCACTGGAGCCCCTCGTCGAGAGTGATGCCGCCCGCCGAGAACGGGCTCTCCTGGCTTGTCCAGCCCTTCTCCTTGAGTTCGGCCAGGACGTCGCTCGTGATGAGCGACTCGCACGTCGCGGTGGCCGGCGCCGTCGTCGCGGTGGGCGACGGGTCGGGCTGGGCGTTTGTCGGGGTCGTCGACGGACCCGCGTCGCCGGTACCTGTCGGCGTGGGCGCGGCACCACCCGCGCAGCCCGCGAGAAGCGTCGTCGCCAGCGCAGCGGCGGCGAAGGCGGTGAGCAGGCGCGAGTGTCGTGTCATGAGGTTCCCTCGTCGGTGGCGGCGGCGTGGAGCAGGTGGAGGAAGTCGTCGTGGAGGATGCCGTTGGTTGCGAGCGACGAGCGTGAGGTGATGCTGTTGTCGCCGTCGATGTCGGTGAACCGGCCGCCGGCTTCGGTGATGATCGGGACGAGCGCCGCGACGTCGTACTCCTTGACGCCAAACTCGGCGACGAACTCGAGCCGCCCCTCCGCGAGGAGCATGTACGGCCACGCATCGCCATACCCGCGGTCGCGCCAGACAGCACGGCTCAGGCGCACGAGGTCATCGGCGCGCCCGACCTCGTCCCACTGGGCGATTGACTGGAAGCTGACGCTCGCGTCGGCGAGCGTCGAAACGGTCGATACCGCGAGGCGGCGCGCCCCGGCATCCGGAGCGTTCGTCCACGCGCCGAGGCCCGTCGCGCCCCACCAGCGCCGCCCGATCGCGGGCTGGCTCGCGACGCCGACCCGCGGAACGCCGTCGATCGCGAGCGCGATGAGGGTCGTCCACATCGGGATGCCCTTGAGGTAGTTCGCGGTGCCGTCGATCGGATCGATGATCCACTGGCGGCTCGCGTCGCCGGAGGTTCCGAACTCTTCACCGAGGATGCCGTCGCCCGGCCGTTCGGCAGCGAGGATCTCGCGGATCGCCCGCTCGGTGGCGAGATCGGCCTCGGTCACGTGCGTCGTGTCGGCCTTGATCTGCACGTCGAGATCCGCCGCATCGAACCGGGCCATCGCCACGGCATCCGCCGCATCGGCGAGTCGGAGCGCAAGCGCAAGATCGTCCGCGAGGTCGCCGTCGTAGGGCGCGCTCCATGACGTGGATGCCGCGGGGAGGGTCACCCAATAAGGATACGTGGGGGCGCTCGCTCGATTCGCGAACGACGACATCGAGATGGTAACGTTGACCCTCGGTTCGCCTGGCGCGGGCCATGCACCTCTAGCTCAATCGGCAGAGCAACTGACTCTTAATCAGTGGGTTCTGGGTTCGAGTCCCAGGGGGTGCACCACCGAGATTGGCCCCGATCCTTCGTGGATCGGGGCCAATCTCATTGTCGGGCCGAGGCTATGGCGCAACGGTCCCCACGGGATGCCGATGTCCGGCTACGCCGCGTCGCCGACGAGTACGGCAACGGCTTCCTCTGCGGCATCCGCTTCATGCCCATCGATGCGGGCGAGCGCGCGCCTGCCGACAAGGATCGTGCCCGCCGACACGAGTACCGACACGGCGGCGAAGACGAAGGGCACCGAGGCGTTGAACTCGTGCCACAAGGCCGCGGCAATCGGGGGAGCGGCGGCGCCGCCGAGGAAGCGGACGGCCGAGTACGACGACGAAGCGACGGACCGAGGGAGATCGGTGGCCTCCATGACCGACTCGGTGAGGATCGTGTTCATGAGGCCCAACAGCAGGCCGCCGACGATGATGCACGCCACGAGCGCTCCGGGAGACTCGACCACGAGCGCCGCCACGAGTAGGTCGATCGCGAGCAGCGGCAGGACGATGAGCATCGCCGTGCTACGCGACAGTGCGCGCAGCATCAGCGGCGCGACCCAGACGCTCGTGAGGGCGAGTGCGACGCCCCAGCCGAAGAACGTCAGACCGATTCCCATCGCCCCGAACCCGAGAGGGAATGGCGAGAACGCGAGCAGCACGAAGAAGCCGATGTTGTAGAACAGCGCGGCGATCGCGAGCACCGCGAGTGCGGGCTGACGCAGAGCCTTGAACGGTGCCGACAGGGGCACCGGCGCTCGCTTCTCGTCACCTCCGCGCAGGAGGACCGACACCGCGACGAAGGCGATCGCCATAAGCGCGACGACACCGAAGAACGGTCCACGCCAGCTGATCTCTCCGAGAATGCCGCCGAGGAGTGGTCCGATGGCGATGCCGAGACCGAGCGCAGCCTCGTACAGGATGATCGCGGCCGCCGAGCCTCCCGACGCGGCGCCGACAATCGTGGCGAGGGCCGTCGAGATGAAGAGCGCGTTGCCGAGTCCCCACCCGGCGCGGAACCCGATGACGGCATCCACGCTGCCCGACAGGGCGCACAGCAGAGCGAACACGATGATCAGACCGAGCCCGATGAGCAGCGTCGCTTTGGTGCCGATGCGCGAGGAGATCCAGCTCGTGAAGAGCATCGCCAGACCCGTCACGACGAGGTAGCTGGTGAACAGAAGCTCGGTTTCGACCGGCGTCGCCTCGAGCGATTCGGCGATAGCCGGAAGAATCGGATCGACGAGGCCGATACCCATGAAAGCGATGACGCACGCGAAAGCGACTGCCCACACTTGGGCGGGCTGGCGCCACACGCTGGCGGCGTTTGTGGCGGTCACCGGCTGACCTCCGCGAGCTCTGCCGCGCCCACGCGGGTGCGGGAGTCCACGATGTCGGCCGCACGGCGGACGATATCCCACTCCTCGTCGTCGAGGTCGTCGAATCGCGGCGAGAGCGCGGCGCTGAGCACCTGCATCCATTCGTCGAGCGCTTCCAGTCCGGCGGCGGTCGCGGTGACCACCGTGGCTCGCGAGTCGGTCTCATCGGACCGGCGCTCGAGGAGGCCCGAGGCTGCCATCTGGGCGACGAGACGGGTCATCCCGGGCTGGGTGACGCGGCTGAGCGCCGCCAGGTCACCGATGCGCTGGGGGCCATGTTCGCGCAGGATCGAGATCGTGCGCCACTGCGCAGACGGTGCTTCGTTCCTCGTCTCAAGCGCGGCGACACGTGTGAGCGCGTGCGCGCCGATCACGAGTCGGAGGAGGTCGTCGTGGTTATGCATACCATAAGTATATACCGACAGTATGTAAGTGTGCCCAGATGGCGGTTATCGGATCGTGACCCGCGACTCGCGCCGCGGCGTTTGACTTCGCCGCGCAACCTGAACATGATTGCAGTACCTGAATCACATCTCAGGTTTCCTTCCAATGGTGAAAGGCACGCACATGCGGGTTACGAAGAAGTTGCTCCCGAAGACAGCGCTCGTGGGCGCCGTGGCCGCGACGGCCGCGCTGGTTCTGGCGGCCTGCGCGCCGCAGACCTCCGCCCCCGATCCCAGCGACAGCGAGGCGGCTGGCCCCGCCGAGATCACGGTCGGCGTCATCACGAGCGAGACCGGCGCACTCGCCGGCTACGGCAAGCAGTACCTCGAGGGATTCAAGGCCGGTCTCGACTACGCGACGGACGGCACGGGCGAGGTCGACGGCACGGTCCTCAAGATCGAATACCGCGACGACGCGGGAGACCCCGACACGGCCGTCAACGCCGCCAAGGAGCTCATCGGCGAGGGCGTCAACATCCTCGCGGGCAGCGCTTCGTCGGGTGTCGCGCTCGCGGTTGCCGAGCAGGCGGCGCAGAACAAGGTCCTGTTCCTCTCCGGTCCGGCCGCCGCCGACGCCATCACCGGCGTCAACGAGTACACGTTCCGCACGGGGCGTCAGTCGGCGCAGGATGTCGCGACGGCCGGTACGTTCCTCGACGACATCGAGGGCAAGAAGGTCACGGTCTTCGCGCAGAACACCGCGTTCGGCCAGGGCAACGAAGCGGCCGTCAAGGCGATCCTCGGCGCCAAGGGAGCCGTCGTCGACAGCGTCCTGGTCGCCGAAGACCAGACCGAGTTCACGACCTTCGCGCAGCAGGTTGTCGCGGGCGCTCCCGACCTCGTGTTCGTCGCGTGGGCAGGCGCCACCTCGGGTGCCATGTGGCAGGCGATGAGCCAGCAGGGCGTTCTCGACAGCATCCCCGTCGTCACGGGTCTCGGCGACAGCGCCACCTTCGGTGCGTACGGCGAGGCATCCGAGAAGATCAGCTTCCTCAACCACTATTTCGCGGGCGCGCCGGACAACGACGTCAACACCGCGATGGTCGAGGCGGTCGAGAAGGCCGGCGGCACGCCAGACCTCTTCACCCCCGACGGCTTCAACGCGGCGATCATGCTCGTGCAGGCCGTGCGCGAGGGCAAGGGCGATGTGGATGCCATGATCGCAGCCCTCGAGGGATACGAGTTCGAGGGCCCGAAGGGCACGCTCACGGTCCGCGCGAGCGACCACGCGCTCATCCAGGACATGTACCAGGTGAAGCTCGTCGCCGACGGCTCGACCTTCGTGCCCGAGCTCGTCGACACCGTCGCGGCCGACGAGGTCGCCCCGGCCGAGAAGCAGTGAGCGAGAAGCACCGCGCATGAACGCCCCCGTCCCGCCCGCACTCCGGATCGAAGGCCTTGGCCTGCAGATCGGCGGTGCGACCATCCTGAAAGATGTCGAGCTCGACATCGCGCCCGGCAGCATCGTCGGCGTGATCGGACCGAACGGAGCCGGAAAGACCACGCTCTTCAACGTGATCTCCGGCATCGCGCGGCCGACCTCGGGCAGCATCCGGATGGACGGCGACGACATCACCCGTCTGTCCGTGCCCCAGCGGGCGCGGGCGGGACTGGGGCGCACCTTCCAGACCTCGAGTCTGTTCCCGCGGCTGAGCGTGTTGGAGAACGTCCGCATCGCCGCCCAGGTCTCGCGTGGCGGCAACTACTCGCTGCTGCGTTTTCCGCGCAGAACGGATGCCGCGACAGAGCACGCGCTCGAGCAGCTCGTCAAGGTCGGGCTCACGCACAAGCTCGACACCCCGGCGGGAGACATCTCGCACGGCGACAAGCGCAAGCTCGAGATCGCGGTGCTCCTGGCGTCGAAGTCGCGCATCGTCCTCCTCGACGAGCCGATGGCGGGTGTCGCGTCGGGAGACGTCGACGGTCTCGTCGCGGGCATCCGGGACCTCCAGCGCGAGACCGGATGCACCGTGCTCATGGTCGAGCACCACATCGACGTCCTCATGGGCTTCGTCGAGATGGTCGCCGTCATGTACGCCGGCTCGATCATCGCCTACGACACGCCCCAGAAGATCATGGAGAACCCGCTCGTGCAGAGCGCCTACCTCGGCAAGGCCGTCGACCTCAGCGGGGAGAGCGCCGCATGAGCGCCGACCCCATCCTCACCGTCACCCACCTGTCGGCATCCATCGCGGGGCAGCAGGTGGTGGAAGACGTCACCTTCACGGTTCCCCCCACCGGCATCACCGCCGTCCTCGGCCGCAACGGCGTCGGCAAGACCTCGACGATCCGCGGCATCCTCGGTCTGATCCACCGTCAGGGCGAGGTGACGCTCGCGGGCGAGCGGATCGACAGCCTGCCGACTCACCGCATCGTCCAGCGCGGCGTCGGGTATGTTCCCGAAGACCGCGAGGTGTTCGCGGGGCTCACTGTCGCCGAGAACCTCGCTCTCGCCGAGCGCGACAAGAACCCGCGCCGCGAGTTCGTCGCCGACCTCTTCCGCGACCTCGTGAAGCGCCGCGGTCAGCTCGCCGGCACGCTCTCGGGCGGTCAGCAGCAGATGGTCTCGGTCGCCCGCGCGCTCCTCAACGAGAACCGGATTCTCCTCGTCGACGAGCCGACGAAGGGACTCGCTCCGAAGATCGTCGCGGAAGTCGCGGCCGCCCTCGAACAGGCATCCAAAGTCGTTCCGATCCTCCTCGTCGAGCAGAACCTCGAGGTCGTCCGCCAGCTGGCCAGCGACGCGATCGTCATCGCGAACGGACGCGTCGTGCACACCGGGCAGGCGCGCGAGATCCTTGACGACGAGGCTCTGACCACCCGCCTCCTGGGCGTCAGCGCGGAGGTGCACTCGGGCGATGCGCTGAGTGACCGAAGGGAGTCGAAGTGAGCAGCATCGTCCTCGTCCTCATCACCGGTGTCGGCCTCGGCGCCCTCTATTTCCTCGTGGCTTCCGGCCTGAGCCTCATCTACGGCCTCATGCACGTACTGAACTTCGCGCACGGCGCGTTCCTCACCCTCAGCGCGTTCATCGGCTGGCAGGTGGCGCAGGCGCTCGGCACGGCATCCTGGGGATCGTTCCTCGTCTCGGTGCTCGTCGGCGCGGCGGTCGGTGCAATCTTCGCGACGCTCACCGAGCTCGTCCTCATCCGTCCGCTGTACGAGAGGCACATCGAGCAGGTGCTCGTCACCGTCGGCCTCTCGCTCGCGGCCGTGGCCCTCTTCGAGGGGATCTGGGGAGCGGATGCCATCACCGTCGCCGGCCCCGCGTGGCTGAAGGGGACGACGGATGTTCTCGGCGCGAGCATCCCCAACACGTACTGGGTGTTGATCGTCGCCGCCGTCCTCGTGCTCGGCGCGCTCGTGCTATTCCTGCAGAAGACGCGCTACGGCATGATCATCCGCGCCGGCGTCGAAAACCGCGCCATGGTCACGGCCCTCGGCATCGACGTGCGCCGCTCGTTCACGCTCGTTTTCGCGATCGGGGGAGCGGCCGCGGGTATCGGCGGCGTCCTCGCGATGCACTGGTACACCTTCGTCTCGCCGCACCTGGGCGCCGCGCTCCTCATCTTCGCGTTCATCGTGACCGTGATCGGCGGACTCGGCTCGCTCACCGGTGCCGCGATCGCGGCCGTCCTCGTCGCGGTCCTGCAGCAGTTCGCCAACGTCTACCTGGCAGGAACCGGTGACTTCATCGTCGTCGCGCTCCTTGCCGTCGTGCTGCTCGTGCGACCCAGGGGCCTCATGGGGAGGAAAGCATGACGGTCACGACCGGAGTTCCCACGCTCGTCCGCGGGCGGAAGGGCGGCTACCTGCCGTTCGTCGTCGGTGCCGCGCTCGTCGTCCTGATGGCGATCCTGCCCCTGCTCAACATCTCGATCCCCGGCATCCTGCCGGGAGCGACCTACACCCCGGGTACCCTCGCCCTGCTGTCGCTGTGCATGGTGTTCGCGGCGCTCGCGCTGTCGTACAACCTGTTGCTCGGCACGTCGGGGATGCTCTCGTTCGGCCACGCGCTCTACTTCGGCGCCGGCGCGTACGGGCTCGGTCTTGCGCTGCAGTACTTCGAGGTGCCGCTGTGGCCTGGCATCCTGATCGCGCTCCTCGGCGGCCTCGTGATCGCGGTGTTCACCGGCGCGGTATCGATGCGAGTCTCCGGCATCCCGTTCGCGATGGTGACGCTCGCGTTCGCCCAGGCCGGGTCGGTGCTCGTGCGCCGCAATCAACAGATCACGGGCGGTGAGGAGGGCTTGCGCCTTCCGACCGAGTTCGTGCCGGACTGGCTCGTCGGCGTCGTCAACACGCGGAACCTGTACTGGTTCACGCTCGTCGTCGTCGTGATCGTGTACCTCGTCGTCCTGTGGGTCGACCGCTCGCGCCTCGGACATCTCGCCCAGGCGACGCGCGAGAACGAGCTGCGCGTGCAGGTGGTCGGGCTCCGCCCGTACACCGCGAAGCTCATCGTGTTCGTCGTCGCGGCACTGTGCGCATCGCTCGCCGGCATCGCCTACATGCTGCTGCAGTCGGGCACGCAACCGAGCGCCGTGGGCGCCGATCTCACGATCACGGTGCTCGTGATGGTCGTTCTCGGTGGCGTCGGGTTCCGCTGGGGTGCGATTGTAGGCGGTGTGCTCTACACGATCCTCGACCAGCGCCTCACGGTGCTGGCCCGCGCCGACTGGATTCACGCGCTTCCGGACGTCCTGCGCATCCCTCTGTCGGAGCCGCTGTTCCTCCTCGGAACCCTCTTCATCCTCGTCGTGATGTTTCTTCCCGGCGGCATCGCGGGCACCGTCGATACCTGGATTCGCCGCCGCCGCGGCGAGCGCACGCGGTCGCAGCTACGCCAACTCGATGACGCGGGCGACGGCGCCGACACGCCGGTGGAGGCGCGCGCATGACCGAGCAGCGGATGCCGGATGCCACTGCTGACGGCCCGCACACGATCGGACGGTGGCTGACCGACCGCGCAGCCTCGCGCCCACGGCATCCCGCGATCGATGACCGAGGCGTGCGAATCGACTACCGCGACCTCGAACGCCGCGCCGCGGCACTCGCGCGGCGGCTGCGCGCCGCCGGGTACGGCCCCGGCGATCGCATCGCGACGGTGTCGGGCAACTCGATCGATCACGTCGTCGTGTTCTTCGCGTGCGCCATGAGCGGCGTCGCGTTCGTGCCGCTGTCGTGGCGGCTCGCGCCGCGTGAACTGGCCGAGGTGCTGGAGGGCGCGCGCCCCTCGCTCGTGCTCGTCGAGGACGAGTACGACGGCGTCGCGACCGACGCGCTGCGCCGGGTCGCCGCGCGTCCGCCGGTGGCGCTCCTCGGGACGACCGGTGTCGAATCCGCCGTCCCGCCGCGTCTCGGTGCGCCGACGCCCCCGCGCGCCGTGCGCGACGACGACGCGCTCATGGTGATCTACACGTCGGGCAGCGAGTCAGCGCCGAAGGGTGTCGTGCTGACGCACGCGAACTGTTTCTGGAACAACCTCGCGCTCGCGGGCGCGCTGCAACTGACCGCAGACGACGTCGTGCTCGCGATGCTCCCGCAGTACCACGTCGCCGCCTGGAACTGCCAGCCCCTGCTGGCCTGGTGGGTGGGCGCGACGGTCGTGCTCGAGCGGTCGTTCCAGCCGCGGCGCGTGCTGCACCTGCTCGCCGAGCGCGGTGTCACGACCATGATGGGCGTGCCGACGCAGTATCGCCTTCTCGCCGACGACCCCGACTTCGGGGCGATCGCGGCGGGCCCGCTCCGCCAAGCGCTCGTCGGCGGGGCGACGATGCCCGTCGAGCTCGCGGCCCGGTGGGCGGATGCCGGGGTGGCGCTGACGCAGGGGTACGGGCTCACCGAAGCGTCGCCGAACGTGCTGTGCCTGCCGGCATCCGATGCTGCGCGATACCCCGGAGCGGTGGGTCGTCCGTACCCGTACGTCGACGTGTGCATCGCCGACCCTGCGTCGGGTCTCGCCTTCGAGGGCGAGGCGACGGGCGAGCTGTGGGTGCGTGGGCCAAGCGTCTTCCGCGGTTACCTCCACGACGACGAGGCGACCGCGCGGGCGATGTCGGGGGAGTGGCTACGCACGGGCGATATCGTGCACCGCGATGCAGACGGCGTCTTCCGCATCGTCGATCGGGTCAAGGACATCTTCATCTCGGGTGGGGAGAACGTGGCCCCGGCCGAGGTCGAGCGCGCACTGTGCCTGCACCCGGCCATCGCCGACGCGGCGGTCGTGGGCGTGCCCGATCCGGTGTGGGGCGAGCGGGGCGTCGCCTTCGTCGTTCGGGCCGAAGGAGCCACGCTCGGCGAGGATGAGGTGCTCGCGCACGCGCGCGCAGAACTCGCGGGTTTCAAGGTGCCCGTGCGTGTCGTCTTCGTCGACGCGCTGCCACGCTCCACGATCGAGAAGATCGCGCGATCGCGGCTGCGCGATCACGCAGCCGCGCTGGTGACCGCGCACACACGGGAGGGCGCACATGAGCACCACTGACCGTCACGACGTCGCGCCCGAGGCGCTGTCGGTCACGGGTCGTCCGCTGACCAAGCGCGGCGAGGCGACGCGCCGCAAGCTCCTCGAAGCGGCCGAAGAGGTCTTCGCCGCGCTCGGCTACCACGAGGCATCCATCGTGAAGATCACCGAGCGCGCGGGCATCGGGCTCGGCACGTTCTACCTGTACTTCGACGGAAAGCAGCAGATCTTCGAAGAGCTCGTGATCGACCTCAACCGGCGCGTGCGCCACTCGATGGCAGAGGCGATGGCAGGTACCTCGAACCGCATCGACGCAGAGCGCGCGGGTTTCGAGGGGTTCTTCCGCTTCACGGCGGCCCACCCGGCGCTCTACCGCGTCGTCCGCGAGGCCGAGTTCGTCTCGCCCGACATGCTGCGCCTGCACTACACGCGCATCGTTGAGGGATACGAGGCGGGTCTGCACGCGGCGCAGAGCGACGGCGACGTCGATGGCGCGCTCGACCCCGAGGTCACCGCCTGGGCCCTGATGGGCGCGGGCGAGCTCATCGGCATGCGCTTCCTGCTGTGGGAGCGCGACGACTCCGGAGCGCCGCCCGCCCAGATGCCGGGCGAGGTCATCGACCACATGATGCGTTTCATCCATAACGCGCTCGCTCCGCGTGGCGCCACGACGATCGAAGGAGACTCGGATGCCTGAACAAGACCTTGCGGGGCGACGCGCCCTTGTCACGGGCGGCGCGAGCGGCATCGGGCTGGCCTGCGTGCAGGAGTTCGCCGCGCGCGGCGCCCACGTCATCGTCGCGGACTTCAACGCGGATGCCGCGAACGCCACAGCCGAGGCGGTCGGGGGCGAGGCCTGGGTCGTCGACCTCTCTGACACGGCGGCGCAAGAGAGCCTCGATCTCGACGTCGACATCCTCGTCAACAACGCCGGCATCCAGACCGTCGCTCCGATCCACGAGTTCGACCCTGAGCGCTGGCGGTTCATGCATCGGCTCATGGTCGAGTCGCCGTTCCTGCTCGTGCGCGCAGCGCTGCCGACGATGTACGAACGCGGCTGGGGCCGGATCATCAACATCTCGAGCGCGCACGGACTTCGCGCGAGCGCGTTCAAATCGGCGTACGTCTCGGCGAAGCACGCACTCGAGGGGCTGTCGAAGGTGACGGCGCTGGAAGGTGGCCCGCACGGCGTGACGAGCAACTGCATCAACCCGGCCTATGTACGCACGCCCCTCGTCGAGAAGCAGATCGCCGATCAGGCGAAAGTCCACGGCATCCCCGAAAGCGACGTCGTCGAGAAGATCATGCTCACCGAATCGGTCGTCAAGCGCCTCATCGAGCCGGAGGAAGTCGCCTCCCTCGTCGGCTGGCTGGCGTCCGACCGGGCCGGCATGGTCACGGGCGCGAGCTACACGATGGACGGCGGATGGACGGCGCGATGACACGCGAGCTGCGTGCGATCGACGTGCCCGTCGCCGGCGGCGAACTGCACGTGGGTGTGTGGGATGCTGCGGCGGGCGCGCCGACGATCCTTGCAGTGCACGGGGTCACGTCGTCGCACCTCGCTTGGGAGTTCCTCGCCGACGCACTGCCGGACGTGCGGGTCGTGGCGCCCGACCTGCGCGGGCGCGGGCGCAGCAACGGGCTGGAGGGCCCCGCCGGGATGAATGCGCACGCGGACGATCTCGCGGCGGTTTCGGCGGCGCTCGGGCTCGGACCCGTCGTCGTGGTCGCGCACTCGATGGGCGCGTTCGTCGCGCTCGCGTTCGCCGCCCGGCACCCCGCGCTCGTCGACCGACTCGTACTCGTCGACGGGGGATTGCCGCTGGATGCCCCCGCGGGACTCTCTCCGGACGAACTCGTCGCGGCGATCCTCGGGCCGACCGGCGAGCGGCTCAACCGCCGCTTCGGGAGCGTCGAGGAGTATCTCGAGTTTTGGCGCGCCCACCCGGCGTTCGCCGGTGAGTGGACCCCGGAGCTCGAACGCTACTTCGCGTACGATCTCGTGCCGGACGGCGCCGGGAGCCTTCGCCCGGCGACCTCGTACGCCACGACGGTCGAAGACACGATCGACATGAACCTGACGACGACCGTCGCCGACTCGCTCGCGGCGCTCGCGCACCCGGCGATGCTCATCACCGTGCCGCGCGGCCTGCAGAACGAGGAGCCCGGGCTATACGCGCCGGAGCACCTCGAGGGCGTGCTGGCACGGCATCCGCAGATCGTGCACGAGCGCTGGGACGGGTTCAACCACTACACGGTCGCGCTCAGCCGCGACGGCGCTGCGCGCCTCGCCGCCGTCGTGACCGCCGCGCTGGGCGCCGCGCACGCGCACGCGAGCCGCTGAGAAACCACTCGTGCGCTGACACATCACGGCGCGCGTGGTTTCTCGGGCGCGCGGCGGTTTCTCGGTGCGCGCGGTGGTGTTTCAGCGGGCGCCGGCGGCCACGCGCGTCGAGAGCTGGTGAGCGTGGGCGAGGAGCGTGCGCCCGAGCTCGGGGATGCGGTCGGGTGTGAAACGGAACTCGACGCCCGTGAGGCTCAGCGCCCACTGCGGATGCCCGGACTTCGTGAACACCGCGGCGCCGAGCCCGAAGCTGCCCTCGACGATAAGGCCGGGGTTCAGCGCGAAGCCGCGCTCGGTCGTCTCACGCAGCCGCGCGCGTAGCCGCGCCTCGCCGTGCGCCGACCCGTACCGATCTCCGAGTTCCGGATGCCGGTCGAGGTAGGCGTCCACATCGTGGTGAGGGAGGAACGCGAGGATCGCGAGCCCGGCCGAGGCCACCCCGAGCGGAAACCGGACGCCCTCGGAGAGCACGAACGACCGGATCGGAAACGCCCCGTCCTCGCGGAGCAGGCACACGGTCTCGTCCCCGCGCCGCACCGAGAGGAACGCGCTCTCCTCCGTCCGCACCGCGAGTGAGCGCACAATGTCGCGTGCGATCGTCGTGATGTCGTAGCGGGATGCCGCGACGGTTCCCATCAGGTAGAGCTCGGGCCCGGGCATCCATCGGCCCGTGCGCTCGTCCTGGTCGACGAGTCCTTCGTGGCGCAGCGCCGTCAGCAAGCGGTGCGTCGTCGGTCGGGTGAGGTCGGCGCTGCGCGCCAGGTCCGCGACCGTCGAACCGTCGTCTCCGGCGCCGGTGACGAGGCGCAGGAGGGTCGCCGCGCGCGCGATCGCCTGCGCACCGGGCACGGTCTGCGTTGATCCCATGTCCATGATGTGGACACTACGACCTCGACCGACCACATGGCAAGCACGCGTGCGTGCGAGCGCGACGCGCGCGCCCACGATGGGAACAGACACGAACGAAGGAGTACACGTGATCGACAAGACCTACGCATCGGCGGCGGAGGCCGTCGCCGACATCCCGGACGGCGCATCGCTCGCCGTCGGCGGGTTCGGACTATCCGGCAACCCGATCGCGCTCATCGAGGCGCTTCTCGCACAGGGCACGAGCGACGTTTCGATCGTCTCGAACAACTGCGGTGTCGACGACTGGGGGCTCGGGGTGCTGCTGAACGCGAAGCGCATCCGCAAGATGACCTCGTCGTACGTCGGCGAGAACAAGGAGTTCGAGCGTCAGTTCCTCTCCGGTGAGCTTGAGCTCGAACTCACCCCGCAGGGCACGCTCGCCGAGAAGCTGCGCGCGGGCGGCGCGGGGATCGGCGCCTTCTTCACGCAGACGGGCGTCGGCACGCAGGTCGCCGAGGGAGGTCTGCCGCGAAAGTACGACGGCAACGGCGGTATCGCGGTGGCGTCCCCACAGAAGGATGTCCGCACCTTCGCCCCGGACGGTGTCGAGCGCGAGTACGTCCTCGAAGAGGCGATCGTCACCGACTTCGCCCTCGTCCACGCGGCACGAGGCGATGTGCACGGGAACCTCGTCTTCAACAAGGCGGCACGCAACTTCAACCCGCTCGCCGCGATGGCGGGCAAGATCTGCATCGCCCAGGTCGAAGAGCTCGTTCCCGCGGGACTGCTCGACCCCGACGAGATCCACCTGCCCGGCATCTACGTGCACCGCATCGTCGAGGTCGGCACCGACATCGAAAAGCGCATCGAGCGACGCACCGTGTCGGTCGACGAGGCGCTCAGCCGCGATATCCCCGAAGGAGCCTGACCATGGCACTCACCCGCAACGAGATGGCCGCCCGCGCCGCCGCAGAGCTCACCGACGGCTCGTACGTCAACCTCGGCATCGGCCTGCCCACGCTCGTCCCGAACTATGTCCCCGAGGGCGTCACGGTCGTCCTGCAGTCGGAGAACGGCATCCTCGGCGTCGGGCCCTATCCGACCGAGGCGAACGTCGACCCCGACCTCATCAACGCCGGCAAGGAGACCGTGACGGTGCTCCCCGGCGCCGCGTACTTCGATTCGGCGCTGAGTTTCGGCATGATCCGCGGAGGCAAGATCGACGCCGCGATCCTCGGCGCGATGCAGGTGTCTGCGTCGGGAGACCTCGCGAACTGGATGATCCCGGGAAAGATGGTCAAGGGTCCGGGCGGCGCGATGGATCTCGTCCACGGCGCGGAGCGCGTCATCGTCCTGATGGAGCACGTCGCGCGCGACGGCTCTGCCAAGATCGTGAACGACTGCTCGCTGCCGCTCACGGGGCGCGGAGTGGTCGATCGCATCATCACCGACCTCGCGGTCATCGATGTGACCGATGATGGACTCGTGCTGGTCGAGACCGCACCCGGTGTCACGGTCGACGAGGTCGTCGCCGCCACCGAACCCGAGCTGGTAATCGCTGAGTCGCTGAAGGAGCACGCATGACCACTGACGACATCGTCATCGTCGCCGCCGCACGGACCCCCCAGGGTCGCCTCAAGGGGCAACTCGCTTCGTTCACGGCTCCGCAGCTGGGTGGGTTCGCCATCGCGGGCGCTCTGGCGCAAGGTGGTATTCCTGCGGATGCCGTGGATGCTGTCATCCTCGGCCAGGTGCTGTCGGCTGGCTCCGGCCAGAACCCCGCGCGCCAGGCGGCGCTTGCGGGTGGCCTCGGGTGGGACGTCCCGGCATCCTCGGTCAACAAGGTGTGCCTCTCGGGGCTCACGGCGATCATCGACGCGAAGCGCATGATCGCCTCGGGCGATGCGACCGTCGTCGTCGCCGGTGGTATGGAGTCCATGACCCGTTCCCCGCACCTGCTGATGGGCTCGCGTGAGGGCTGGGCGTACGGGTCGGTCGAGGTGCTCGACCACATGGCGTACGACGGATTGACGGATGCCTACGACAAGGAGTCGATGGGCGCGTCGACCGAGCGACTGAACCCGACGTACGAGATCACCCGCGAGGCGCAGGATCACGTCGCGGCGCTGTCGCACCAGCGTGCGGCCGCAGCACGCGATGCCGGGGTGTTCGACGCCGAGATTGCTGCCGTCGAGGTCCCGCAGCGCCGGGGCGAGCCGGTGCGCGTGACGACAGACGAAGGCATCCGCGCCGACACCACCGAAGAGTCGCTCGCGGGGCTGCGCCCCGCGTTCTCGAAAGACGGCACGATCACGGCGGGGAGCTCGTCGCAGATCTCCGACGGCGCGGCGGCCGTCGTGCTCACCACTCGATCGCACGCCGACGAGCGGGGCTGGCCCGTACTTGCGGTCATCGGCGCGGCCGGCCAGGTCGCCGGCCCCGATAACTCGCTGCACGCCCAGCCGGCGCGAGCGATCGCGCAGGCGCTCGGGCGACAGAGCCTCACGGCATCCGACCTCGACTTCGTCGAGATCAACGAGGCGTTCGGCGCCGTCGTGGTGCGGTCGCAGGCGGAACTCGGGCTGAGTGAGGATGTCGTGAACATCCACGGCGGCGGAATCGCGCTCGGGCATCCGATCGGCGCTTCGGGCGGACGCCTCGTCGTACACGCCGTGCACGAACTCGTCCGTCGGGGCGGCGGCACCGCGGCCGTCGGCCTCTGCGGTGGTGGTGGCCAGGGCGAAGCACTCATCCTCACCCGCTGATGCTTCCACTCCCTGAGCTATATTCCCACACCCGCAATCTGAGTGGTACATTGCTCGTATGGAACGTACCCACTCAGCGACCCTCGGCGATCGGGGTCGCCTCGTGTTGCCCGCACCGTTACGCGAGCACCAAGGCTGGGAGCAGGGGACGCCACTTCTCTTCGTCGAGACGGATGCCGGCGTGTTGCTCGTGACACGAGCCCAAGCGCGGGCGCTCCTCCGATTGCAACTGTCGGGGCCGTCGCTCGTCGAGGAGCTCTTGAACGACCGACGACTCGTCGCGGAGGCCGAGGACGCCGCGTGACTCACGTGCTGGATGCATCAGCGTTACTCGCGTACCTCCATGACGAGCCCGGGGCTGATGACGTCGAGGACGCCCTCGTCGCGGGTGCGGTGGTGGGGGCCGCGAACTGGTCGGAGGTTTTGCAGAAAGTGCGCGTTCGCGGTGGCGACACGCGCCTTGCGGTCGCTCTGCTCGACAGCTTCGATCTTGCCGTCATCCCCGTCACGCGAGAGGACGCGGAAGCTGCTGCTGCGCTCTGGCAGGCAGGGCGTGGGCTTTCGCTCGCCGACAGGCTGTGCCTCGCGCTGGGGGAGCGTCTGAAGGCAGATGTGTTTACGGCCGATCGGGCGTGGGGGTCAGGCCCGGGCATCCGTCAACTCCGCGGCGGCAACGACGGCGCGTAAACTGGGCACCGACTAACAGCGGAGGATTCCTATGTGCTACCCGGTGACCTGTGACACCTGCGGCAAGACCACGTGGGCGGGCTGCGGCGAGCACATCGACGCGGCGCTGTCGGGCGTGGCCGCGGAGGCCCGCTGCACCTGTGCGCGCTAGGGCGCGCGAATCGCTCAGCGGCCCGCGTTGCGCAAGCGCTTCTCGAGAAGCTTCCGCTCGTCGTTCACCACGGGTGAGTCTCCCGCGATGAGCTTTCCGCGCGACGCGCGATAGGTGTCGACGATGGTCCCGATCGAGAGGGCGAGAGTGATGCCCCAGCTGAGCCACGCGAGCGCCTGGCGCCACGTGAACGGCACGTCCCCGCGAGCGCCGCGCAGAAGCGCCATGCCGCTCGTCACGGCGGAGATGATCCCGGTCCCGAAGAGGTACTTGCGCATCCCTCCACGTTAGCCTGGATGAACGCCTGCCGAGAGGAGTCGCGTGAGCGATACCACCGAAGAGGCCGACTTCGTCGTCGTCTCCAACCGCCTGCCTGTCGACCGATCCGGCGACGACGAGGGCTGGCGACGCTCGCCCGGCGGACTCGTCGCCGCGCTCGAACCGGTCATCCAGTCCTCAGGCGGCGCATGGGTCGGGTGGCCGGGGCAGAGCGATGTCGAGCTCGATCCGTTCTCGTTCGACGGCATGCAGCTCGTTCCCGTCGCGCTGTCGTCCAGCGACGTGGAGCTGTTCTACGAGGGCTTTTCGAACGACACGATCTGGCCGCTGTACCACGACGTCATCTCACCGCCCGCGTATCACCGCGAATGGTGGGATGCCTACGTGCGCGTGAATGAGCGCTTCGCGCACGCCGCGGCATCCGTTGCCGCTCACGGGGCGACGGTGTGGGTGCACGACTACCAGCTCCAGCTCGTGCCGCGGCTTCTGCGCGAGCTTCGCCCCGATGTCGTCATCGGCTACTTCCACCACATTCCGTTCCCGGCATACGGCATCTACGCGCAGCTGCCGTGGCGCCGTCAGGTGCTCGAGGGACTGCTCGGCGCCGACGTGATCGGCTTTCAGAGAGTGGCGGATGCCGGGAACTTCGCGCGGGCGGTCCGTCGTCAGCTCGGGTTCGAGACGAAGGCGGGCGCGATCCGCGTGCCGACGCCGGACGGCGGAGCGCGGACGGCGATCGCGAAGGCGTACCCCATCTCGATCGACGCCGCCGCCTACGACGAGATTGCGCGCCGGCCCGAAGTACAGGCGCGAGCGCGCGAGATCCGCGCGGGGCTCGGCGATCCCGCCGTCGTCCTGTTCGGTGTGGACCGGCTGGACTACACGAAGGGGATCGGCCATCGGCTCAAGGCTTACGGAGAGCTGCTGGCAGACAACAGGCTGACCGTCGAAGACGTCACCCTCGTGCAGGTCGCGAGCCCCAGCCGTGAGCGCGTCGCCGCCTACATGCAGCTGCGCGACGAGATCGAGCTGACCGTCGGGCGCATCAACGGCGACTTCGACACCGTCGGTCACACGGCGATCCGCTATCTGCATCAGGCGTACCCGCGCGAGGAGATGGTCGCGCTCTACCTCGCCGCCGACGTCATGCTCGTCACGGCGCTGCGCGACGGCATGAACCTCGTCGCGAAGGAGTACATCGCGAGCCGCGTCGACGGGCGCGGCGTGCTCGTGCTGAGCGAGTTCACCGGCGCCGCGGACGAACTTACGCAGGCGATCCGCGTCAACCCGCACGACATCGAGGGACTGAAGGATGCGATCGTGACGGCCGCGCAGATGCCGGCCGCCGAGCAGACGCGACGCATGCGAGCGCTGCGCCGCCGCGTCCGCGATCACGATGTCGCGGCGTGGTCGCGCGGTTTTCTCGACGCCCTGGCATCCGTACGCCGATGACGACAGCGGTCGTGGATGCCGAGGTGCCCGGCATCCACGCCTGACTCAGGCCGCCGCAACGGCGGCGTGTTGCTTGGGCCGGTAGACCCGACCGAGTACGCGGACGTCCCACCCCGCGGCCTCCCACTCGGCGACGGGGATGCAGGAGCGCGCGTCGATGACGATGCGACGGTGCGCGAGGGCGCCGAGCGCGGCAGGCGAGACCGCGCGGATCTCGTCCCACTCGGTGAGGACGAGCACCACATCGGCGCCACGCACCGCCGATTCCATGTCGGGGGAGTACCCGAGCGTCGGGAAGTTCCGCCGCGCGGTGACGCTCGCCTCGGGGTCGTAGACGGTGACCAGCGCTCCGCGCAGGTGGAGCGCCGCAGCGACGTTCAGCGCGGGCGAGTCGCGCACATCGTCGGTGTCGGGTTTGAAGGCTGCACCGAGGACGGCGACACGGGTATTGAGCGCCGACCCGCCAAGCGCTTCGAGCGTGATGTCGACGACCCGCTGACGCTGATCCATGTTGATCTCGTCGACGTGCTGCATGAGCTTGACGGTGTTGTAGGCGCCGAGCTCACCGGCGCGGTGCATGAGTGCGCGGATGTCTTTCGGCAGGCATCCTCCGCCGAATCCGAGCCCGGCGTTGAGGAATGCGCGACCGATCCGCGCGTCGTGCCCGATTGCGTCGGCGAGGACGGCGACGTCGGCACCGGCCCTCTCGCAGAGCCCCGCGATCGCGTTGATGAAGGAGATCTTCGTCGCGAGGAACGCGTTCGCGCTCACCTTCACGAGCTCTGCGGTCGGCAGGTCGCACGCGATCAGCGGCGCGCCGGCGGCGAGTGGCTTCGCATAGAGCGTCCGCATGAGCGCTTCGGCGTGCGCGCTCGCTCCGCCCAGGACGATGCGGTCGGGGTGGAGGGTGTCGTCGACCGCACGGCCCTCCCGCAAGAACTCAGGGTTCCAGATCAGCTCTACGCCGATGGATGCCGGGGTGGTCTCGGCGACGATGTCGCGGAGACCTGCGGCCGTTCCGACCGGAACGGTCGACTTGCCGACGATGAGTCCGTCGTGAGTGAGAGCGGCCGCCACCGCCCTCGTCGCCGCCTCCACATAGCTGAGGTCGGCCGCGTGGCTTGCGGGTTGCTGGGGGGTACCGACGCAGATGAAGTGGATGTCGCTTGCCGCGACAGCCGCGCCGAGATCGGTCGTGAACGAGAGGCCACCGCCCGCGACGTGCGCGCGGATCAGCTCCGGGAGGCCGGGCTCGAAGAACGGTGTGTCGCCCTTCTCGAGCGCGGCGACCTTCGCCGGGTCGGTGTCGACGCCAATGACGGTGAAGCCGAGCTCCGCGAGGGCGGCCGCGTGCGTCGCACCGAGATAGCCGGTGCCGATCACGCTGACGCGCGGTGCGTCGGATGTGGGTGCGGCAGCGACAGCACGCACACGACGGGCGGGGGAAGAGGATGCCGACATGGTGTCTCCTGGGGGTGATTGAGGGGTAGGGGGGTGATTCAGTAGGGCTTCAGGGCGAAGCCGGCGGCGGGGTCTGTCAGTCCCTCGCGGAAGGCCGCGAGGGAGTCGGATCGCGAGTCGACGCGCCAGTCGTTCGTGACCCGCGAGTCTCCCGAGATCGTCGTCACGGCGATGTTGAACCAGGCGAAGCCGATGATGTCGTCGTTCTCGGGATCGGCGAACGCGTCGAAGAAGCTCGTCACCCACTCGGGTTTACGTCCGTCGTTCTCTGTCGCCCCAACTTCCGCAAGGAAGATCGGCTTGTCGGTGATCGCGCGCAACTGGGCGAGTGACGGGTCGAAGGTGTACGTGAAAGAGCGGTTCTGCGGGTTGGTCGTCGGGCGCAGATAGCCCGAAAGTCCGATCCAGTCGACATACTCGTCGCCGGGGTAGAGCGAGGCGAGGTACGCCGGATCCTTGAGTGTCGGGGCGAGGTTGTTGATCACGTTCGGCGCCCAGATCCAGACGACGAGGTCGTTCGCGCCCTCCTCCTCGAAGATGTCGTGCACGTGGCGCCACATGGCCACGTACTCGCCTCGCGAGTTGGTGTTGAGCGAGCTGCCGTCGTTGCGCATCTCAGACCACGGGTACCACGATCCGTTCATCTCATGGTCGAGCCGGATCGCGAGGGGGAGGCCCGTCGCGGTGATGTCGCGCGCGTACTGATGCAGGTACTCGTCGAACTCGCCCCCAATGATCTTCGCGAGCGTGTAGTCGGGCTGCACCGGCTCGTCGTTGCCCGCCGCGCTCGGGGTCGACTCCCACGTAAGGAGGGGCATGAGCCCCCGTTCCCACGCGCGTGTGACCGCATCGGCGCGGAACGGCTTGTCCCACCCACTGAAGTACCCGACCATCGACTGGCGCACCCCGAGCTTGAAGGCGACATCGTCGAACGTCGCGAAGTTGAACGGTGCTTGGGTGGTGTACATGCCGAAGTAGCGCTGCTCGGGGGCGACGAGCTCCGCTTTCGAGGGCGCCGTCACCGGCTCGGGCGCGGTCGGAGCCGGTGTCGCCGGTGCGGTCGGATGCGGCTGCACTTCGACGGGAACCTTCACGGTTCGCGTGATGTAGATCGTGTCGCGGGGCGCGGGCGGAGTCGCCGGGCCGGCCGAGGGCGGAGCGCTCGGCGCGGGTGTCGGGGTCGGGGTCGGTGTCGGTGTCGGGGTAGGTGTCGGCGTCCGCGTCGGTCGGGGAGTCGGAGCCTTCTCCGCTTTCGCCTCATCGAGTTCGGCGCGCAGTTGCTCGTTCTCCGCGAGCGCGGCCGCGAGCTGCGCATCGGCGCTCGGCGGCGGGGCCGCCGCGCCCGGCGCGGACCAGACGATCGCGCTCACGGCGACGAGGCCCGCGACGAGCGCGGTCCCGCCGACGGCCGTCCAGCGGGCGCTGCCGCTCGTCGCGGCCCACCAGTGCCTAGGCGAAGGTGACAATGAGCACCCCCTGGAGGGTCAGGATGGCGCCGCCGATGACGTACGGCCAGGCGGCGAGCGGGTTGAGGCGGCGCTTCGCAGGTTGGGTCTGTGAAGGAGCCGTGGCGCGTGTCACCGACGTCGCGCGGCGGGTGGACGTGCGCAGGGCCAGCGCCGTGCCTCCGGCTCCGCCGGCAACTGGCGCTGCGCCGGTGACGGGCGTGTCGTCGCCCAGTGCCTCCAGCTCGTCGAGGAGCCGCGCGCTCTCGGCGTCGATCCCGGCACCCCCGGCATCCGGGGCAGCCCCGGCATCGCCTGCGGCGGAGTACGCTCCCGCTCGGGTGCCCCACCCCGCGACGTGGCCCATGCGGAAGAAGCCGACCAGGCGGATAGGCATGAGGAACATCGTCGAGACGATGATGAAGACGGGAAGACGCAGGAAGTCGCTCGGCTTCTCCGAAAGGTGCCGAAGCTGGCGGATCGCCATGCTGAGCACGGACGAGACGACCACGAGTGCGACGATCCAGATCAGCCCCTGCTGGACGCCGAACGAGTCGAGGATCGCGGCGTAGAAGTTCTGGCCTTCGCCGATGACAGCCCGGTAGATCCACCCGCCGAGGACGCCCGCGAGCAGGAACGGCAGGATGATGTCCATCACCATGAACACGGCGAGCACCGGCGCGTGTCCGAGCATCCACGGCAGCATTCGCAGCGTGTTGTATTGGCTCCCGCGCGCCCAGCGCAGCTGCTGCTTCGCGAGCTTCTTGATGCGCGTCGGGGCGTCGGTGTAGACGAGGCTCGTGTGCTGGTAGACCGTGCGATAGCCCGCCTTGAGGGTGAGGTTCGTCAGCGTCCGGTCGTCGGAGATCTCGAGGAAGACCCCCATGAAGCGCTCGGTCATGAAGGCATCCATGACGGATACAAGGATCGAGCGGCGGAAGGCGATCGTCCGACCGGGGAGGCACCCGACCTGCCCGAGCACGCTTTGGGCGGGCATCGAGTAGAGAGAACGCGTGTTCTCGAGCCAGTCGGCCCATCGGGTGATCCAGCTGCGCTCGGGCTCGAGGATGCGCTGACGCGTCGTGACACCACCCACGCGCTCATCGCCGAACGGCTTGATGAGCTCCTCCAGAGCGCCGGGCGTCCAGATCGTGTCGGAGTCGACGAGCACGGTGATCTCGCCGCGCGAGAGCTCGGTGCCGACCTTGACCGCGTTGCGCTTGCCGGCGATGGGCGTGTGCACCCACCGCACCGCGGGTGCGAACTCGGCGCAGACCTCCTCGAGTCCGAGGTTGCGCGCACCGTTGATAACCACGATGATCTCGTCGGGTCGCTGATCGATGATCCGCGCCAGCACGTCGCGGAAGAGGTCGAGTGGCTCGTCGACAACGGGAATCACGACGCTCGTGGATGCCATGTGGGGCGCGGTCACCGGGCGGTACCGCTGGCTCAGCAGGAGCTTCGTGAGCCAGAGACCCCAGATGAGCAGCGAGTAGACGGCGAAGAGGTAGAGCTCGGGATAGCCGCCGAGCATGTGCCGGACTTGCAGGATGAAGATGAACATGGGCGGACTCCTCGGATGGGGGGTAGGGAGTTGTCCCACGCCATCGGGGGTGCCGGTCGTGTCGTGTCTTGAGCGTGCGTCCGTCGCTCCGGATGGGCAAGCGGAGTGCGCCCGGTTTTACGCTCCGGAAATCTCCGCACCGAAAAGATGAGAAAGCACGTCCGGGGAAATGTCCCGGTCGCGCGGCGAGTCTCTCGTTCGCGCACTGGTGGTTTCTCATCTCGCGTGTCACACGCCCGACCGCGTCCCGTCTCGCGTCCGTAACGCGCGCCGCACAGGAATAGACTTCGAGAATGCCTCAGTCCGATCTCTCCGCCGGCCTCGAGCCTGCCTCCGTCGACATCAAACCCCGCAGTCGCGCGGTCACCGACGGTATCGAGGCGACGACCTCGCGCGGCATGCTGCGCGCGGTCGGCATGGGCGACGACGACTGGGACAAGCCCCAGATCGGCATCGCGTCGAGCTGGAACGAGATCACCCCCTGCAACCTGAGCCTCGACCGCCTCGCGCAGGGCGCGAAGGAGGGCGTGCACTCGGGCGGCGGCTACCCGCTGCAGTTCGGCACGATCTCCGTCTCGGACGGCATCTCGATGGGCCATGAGGGCATGCACTTCTCGCTCGTGAGCCGCGAGGTGATCGCGGATTCGGTCGAGACCGTCGTCATGGCAGAGCGCCTCGACGGCACGGTGCTCCTCGCGGGCTGTGACAAGTCGATCCCCGGCATGCTCATGGCATCCGCCCGCCTCGACCTCTCGAGCGTCTTCCTCTACGCCGGCTCGATCGCGCCGGGCTGGGTGAAGCTCTCCGACGGCACCGAGAAGGACATCACGATCATCGACTCGTTCGAGGGCGTGGGGGCGTGCCTGTCGGGCAAGATGAGCGAAGCCGACCTCAAGCGCATCGAGTGTGCATTCGCGCCCGGCGAGGGCGCGTGCGGCGGCATGTACACGGCCAACACGATGGCATCCGTCGCCGAAGCCCTCGGCCTGTCGCTGCCGGGTTCGGCGGCGCCGCCGTCGGCCGACCGCCGCCGCGACTACTTCGCGCACCGCTCGGGCGAGGCCGTCGTGAACCTGCTTCGTCAGGGCATCACGACGCGCGACATCCTGACCCCGGATGCCTTCGAGAACGCGATCGCCCTCGCGATGGCCCTCGGCGGCTCGACGAACGTCGTCCTGCACCTGCTCGCGATCGCGCGCGAGGCCGAGGTCGATCTCAGCCTCAACGACTTCAACCGCATCGGCGACAAGGTGCCGCACGTCGCCGACATGAAGCCGTTCGGCAAGTACGTGATGAACGACGTCGACCGCCACGGCGGCATCCCCGTGATCATGAAGGCGATGCTCGACGAGGGCCTGTTGCACGGCGACGCACTGACGGTCACGGGCAAGACGCTCGCCGAGAACCTCGAAGAGCTCAACCCCGACCCGATCGACGGCACCGTCATCCACACGTTCGACAACCCGATTCACACGACGGGCGGCCTCACCGTACTGCACGGGTCGCTTGCGCCCGAGGGTGCGGTCGTGAAGACGGCGGGCTTCGACGCGAGCATCTTCGAGGGTCCCGCTCGGGTCTTCGAGCGCGAACGCGCTGCGATCGACGCGCTGGCCGCCGGCGACATCGACGCGGGCAGCGTCGTCGTCATCCGCTACGAGGGCCCGAAGGGCGGCCCGGGCATGCGCGAGATGCTCGCCATCACCGCCGCCATCAAGGGCGCGGGGCTCGGAAAAGATGTACTACTCTTGACGGACGGCAGATTCTCAGGCGGCACAACCGGCCTGTGCATCGGCCACATAGCACCCGAAGCGGTGGACGCTGGTCCCATCGCCTTCGTGCGCGATGGTGATCTGATACGGGTCGATATCGCGGCTCGCACTCTCGACCTACTCGTCGACGAGGCTGAGCTGAGCTCCCGCCGCGACGGTTGGGAGCCCCTGCCCCCGCGCTATACCCGTGGCGTCCTGGCCAAGTACTCCCGTCTCGTGCGCTCCGCCGCGGAGGGCGCGACGACCGGTTGACACCGTCTGACGCCGCCGTGCGCCGACAGATCCCAAGGATGAACATGACTGCTGACTCCGCTGCGCCGGCCGTGCCTCGGCCACCGGCGCGATCGACGACCTCCGCCCCCGAGATCACGGGTGCCGAGGCGGTCGTCCGTACCCTCGACAAGCTCGGCGTGACCGACGTCTTCGGCATTCCCGGCGGCGCGATCATGCCCGTGTACGACCCGCTGCTCGACGACGAGGCGGTGCGCCACATCCTCGTCCGCCACGAGCAGGGCGCAGGTCACGCCGCCGAAGGCTACGCCGCGGCATCCGGCAAGACGGGCGTCGCGATCGCGACGTCCGGCCCCGGTGCGACGAACCTCGTCACGGCGATCGCGGACGCGTACATGGACTCGGTGCCGCTCCTGTGCATCACCGGTCAGGTGTTCAGTCACCTCATGGGCACGGATGCCTTCCAGGAGGCCGACATCGTCGGTATCACGATGCCGATCACGAAGCACTCCTTCCTCGTCAAGCGTGCGGAAGAGATCCCCGGCGCGATCGCCGCGGCCTACGAGATCGCCTCGACCGGTCGCCCCGGCCCGGTGCTCGTGGACATCACGAAGGACGCCCAGCAGGCATCCGCCCCCTTCATCTGGCCGCCGACGATCGACCTGCCCGGTTACCGGCCGGTGACCAAGGCTCACGGCAAGCAGATTCAGGCTGCGGCGGCGTTGCTCGCCACGGCAACCAAGCCCGTGCTCTACGTCGGCGGCGGTGTGATCCGCGGTCGCGCGTCGGCCGAACTGCTCACACTCGCCGAGTCGACGGGCGCGCCGGTGGTCACGACGCTCATGGCCCGCGGCGCCTTCCCCGACTCGCACGCGCAACACCTCGGCATGCCCGGCATGCACGGCTCGGTTCCCGCCGTTCTCGCCCTGCAGGAGGCCGACCTCATCGTCGCCCTCGGCGCGCGGTTCGATGACCGGGTCACCGGCAAGGTCGAGTTCTTCGCGCCGAACGCGAAGGTCGTGCACGTCGACATCGACCCGGCGGAGATCTCGAAGATCCGTCTCGCCGACGTTCCCATCGTGGGCGACGTGCGCGAGGTTCTCGTCGATCTCGACACCGCGTACCGCAGTGCGATCACCGAGGGTGAACCCGACATCACGGAGTGGTGGTCGTACCTCGACGGCCTGCGGTCGGAGTTCCCGCTCGGGTTCGCGCCGACCGAGGACGGACTGCTCGCGCCGCAGTACGTCATCCAGCGCATCGGCGAGCTGACCGGTCCCGAGGCGGTCTACGCGGCGGGAGTCGGCCAGCACCAGATGTGGGCGGCGCAGTTCATCTCGTATGAGCGCCCGAACTCGTGGCTAAACTCCGGAGGCGCTGGCACGATGGGCTATTCCGTGCCCGCCGCGATGGGCGCGAAGGTCGCCGAACCCGACCGGGTCGTCTGGGCGATCGACGGCGACGGATGCTTCCAGATGACCAACCAGGAGCTCGCGACCTGCGTCATCAACAACATCCCGATCAAGGTCGCGATCATCAACAACTCCAGCCTGGGCATGGTGCGTCAGTGGCAGACGCTGTTCCTCGGTGGGCGCCACTCGCACACCGATCTGAACACCGGGCACGGCACCATCCGCATCCCCGACTTCGTCAAGCTCGCCGAGGCCTACGGATGCCTCGCGCTGCGCGTCGAGAAGCAGGAAGACGTGGATGCCGCCATCAAGACCGCGCTCGAGACGAACGATCGGCCGGTCGTGATCGACTTCGTCGTCTCGGCCGATGCGATGGTGTGGCCAATGGTGCCGCAGGGTGTGAGCAACAGCTTCGTCCAGTACGCGCGCGAGCATGCGCCGAGCTTCGACGGGGAGGAGTGAGATGAGCCGTCACGTCCTGAGCCTCCTCGTGGAGGACAAGCCGGGTCTGCTGACCCGCGTGGCGGGCCTGTTCGCCCGCCGCGGCTTCAACATCGACTCGCTCGCCGTGGGCGTCACCGAGGTCCCCGGGCTCTCGCGCATCACCGTCGTGGTGGATGTCGAAGGCCTGCCCCTCGAGCAGGTGACAAAGCAGCTCAACAAGCTCGTCAACGTCATCAAGATCGTCGAGCTCGAGCCGGCGGCATCCGTGCAGCGCGAGCACATGCTGATCAAGGTGCGCGCCGACAACCAGACGCGCTCGAACGTCATCGAGGTCGTGAACCTCTTCCGCGCATCCGTCGTCGACTATGCGACCGACGCCCTCGTCGTCGAAGTCACCGGCGACCGCGGCAAGATCGACGCGATCCTGCGCGCCCTCGAACCCTTCGGCATCAAGGAGCTGGCGCAGTCGGGCCTGCTCGCGATCGGCCGAGGCGGCAAGTCCATCACCGAGCGGGTCCTCCGCAGCTGAACTCGAGAACCACCATCAAGGAGAACAAACACACCATGGCTGAGATCTTCTACGACGCCGACGCCGACCTGTCCCTCATCCAGGGCAAGAAGGTCGCAATCGTCGGCTACGGCTCGCAGGGCCACGCGCACGCGCAGAACCTGCGCGACTCCGGCGTCGAGGTCGCGATCGCGCTCAAGGATGGCTCGAAGTCCGCGCCGAAGGCGCAGGAGGACGGCTTCGAGGTCAAGAGCGTCGCCGACGCGACCGCGTGGGCCGACCTGATCATGATCCTCGCGCCCGACCAGCACCAGCGCGGCATCTACAACGATCACATCAAGCCGAACCTGACGGCGGGCAAGACGCTCGCGTTCGCGCACGGCTTCAACATCCGCTTCGGCTACATCGACGCGCCCGAGGGCGTCGACGTGATCCTCGTGGCTCCGAAGGCGCCGGGACACACGGTTCGTCGCGAGTTCGTCGCCGGCCGCGGCATCCCCGACATCATCGCGGTCGAGAAGGACGCCTCCGGCAACGCCTGGGCGACGGCGCTCTCCTACGCGAAGGCGATCGGCGGCACCCGCGCCGGCGTCATCAAGACGACCTTCACAGAGGAGACCGAGACCGACCTCTTCGGCGAGCAGGCCGTTCTCTGCGGCGGTGTCTCGCACCTCGTCCAGTACGGCTTCGAGACGCTCACCGAGGCGGGCTACCAGCCGCAGATCGCCTACTTCGAGGTGCTGCACGAGCTGAAGCTCATCGTCGACCTCATGTGGGAGGGCGGCATCGCCAAGCAGCGCTGGTCGATCTCCGACACGGCCGAGTACGGCGACTACGTCTCCGGTCCGCGCGTCATCGACCCGTCGGTCAAGGAGCACATGCGGGGCGTGCTCGCCGACATCCAGTCGGGCGCCTTCGCGGAGCGCTTCATCGCCGACCAGGATGCCGGTGCCCCCGAGTTCCTCGGCCTTCGCGAGAAGGAGGCAGGTCACCCGATCGAGACCACCGGCAAGGAGCTTCGCGCGCTGTTCGCCTGGAAGCAGCAGGACGAGGGCTACGTCGAGGGTTCGGCGGCTCGCTGACCCCACCCAGACTCCGGCACACCCGCCGGAACGGCTTGAGAAAGCCACACCGGGCCCGGCCTCCTCACAAGGGGGCCGGGCCTTCGGCATGCTCGCGTATCGTCGGCGGCTACGCTGAAGCGGTGAGCACCGGACGCGATGACGACGCCCTGAGTTGGGGCGGTGACGACGACCCGACGCTCGTATCGGGCGCGCGCCCCTCTGCCTCGGAGGAGACACCGCCCGTCCTCCCGCGCGGCTTCACCGCCGTCGGCAAGAATCGCGAGAAGGTCGGCCGCATCGACGCCGACGGCACCGTCACGATGCCGGGGGAGCGGGAACCGATGAGCAGCGCGACCCTGGTGGTGCTCGGCGTCATCGCGGGTGCCTACCTGCTGTTCACGATCGGCTGGATCGTGGGTGGTCTGCGTCTGCAGGGCACCGCGCAGTTCCTGGTCAGCCCGCTCGGGTACCAGGCGGCGTTCTGGCTCGCCGCCGCGGCACCGGCGCTGTGGTTCGCCACGGTCCTCGTGCTCACCCGCGATACGAAGACGTGGATGCGGATCGTGTGGCTGGTGGCGGGAATGGTCCTGCTCATCCCGTGGCCGTTCGTCATGGTGGGCGCTGTGGGACAGGCGGTGACCCCGTGACCGCGCAGGCTGCGCCGGCATCCCGTCCGCGCCGATCCATGCCGACGTGGCTGATCGTCACGCTGTCCGTGTTCTTCGGCCTGTTCTACGCCTACGCCGTGTGGAACGCGGTGGACTTCCTCGTCGCACAGGCGTCGGGGTCGCTCTCGCTCAACCCCTACGGGTGGTTCGTGCTGCTGCTTGCGGTGGTGTTTCCGTTGGTGGCGTTCGGGATCGCGTTCGCGGTCGGCTGGCGTCGCATCTGGTGGGAGTTCGCGCTCGTGCTCCTGGCAGGCCTCGGCGTGGTCGCGGTGTTCTGGCTCAACATCATCGCGTACAGCGCCACCAACGGCGCCTCGATGCTCGGGTAGCGCCCGTCACACGGTCGGGACGCGCCCGCGCGGGCCGGTAGGCTGGAGCGGTCTTGCCCCGACGTGCGGCGAGGCATCCCACCCGTCGCGCATCGCGAAAAGCACCGAAGGTCTGCCGTGTCGAAGCCTGTCGTCCTCATCGCCGAAGAACTCTCTCCCGCCACGATCGACGCGCTCGGTCCAGACTTCGAGATCCGCACCGTCGACGGTGCCGACCGTTCCGCGCTCCTGCCGGCGATTGCGGACGTCGATGCGATCCTCGTCCGCTCGGCGACGAAGGTGGATGCCGAGGCGATCGCCGCGGCATCCCGTCTGAAGGTCATCGCCCGCGCCGGCGTCGGCCTCGACAACGTCGACATCAAGGTCGCGACCGCCGCCGGTGTCATGGTCGTCAACGCGCCGACCTCCAACATCATCTCCGCCGCGGAGCTCACCGTCGGCCACATCCTGAGCCTCGCCCGCCACATCCCGGCCGCGCACGCGTCGCTCGCCGCGGGCGCGTGGAAGCGCAGCTCGTTCACCGGCACGGAGCTGTTCGAGAAGACGGTCGGCATCATCGGTCTCGGCCGCATCGGCGCGCTCATCGCCGCCCGCGTGCAGGCCTTCGGTGTCACGGTCGTCGCCTACGACCCCTACGTCACTCCCGCCCGCGCGCAGCAGCTGGGGGTGACGTTGCTGAGCCTCGACGAGCTGCTCGCGCAGAGCGACTTCGTCACGATCCACATGCCGAAGACGCCGGAGACGACCGGCATGATCGGCGCCGAGCAGTTCGCGCTCATGAAGCCGACCGCTTACGTCGTCAACGTCGCTCGCGGCGGTCTCGTCGACGAGGCCGCGCTGTACACGGCGCTCACCACGGGCGAGATCGCGGGCGCAGGCCTCGATGTCTTCACGAGCGAGCCGCCGAAGGAGGACGGCACCGCCTTCCCGCTGCTGTCGCTGCCGAACGTCGTCGTGACGCCGCACCTCGGTGCATCCACCGACGAGGCGCAGGAGAAGGCGGGCGTCTCGGTCGCGCGATCGGTCAAGCTCGCGCTCGAAGGAGACCTCGTCCCGGATGCCGTCAATGTCGCCGGCGGCGTCATCGACCCATTCGTGCGTCCCGGCATCGCGCTCGTCGAGAAGCTCGGCCAGGTCTTCTCCGGCCTCGCGACGAGCGCCCTGACGAGCCTCGACATCGAGGTGCGCGGCGAACTCGCCGCCTACGACGTCAGCGTCTACCGCCTTGCCGCGCTCAAGGGCATCTTCACCAAGATCGTGAGCGAGAACGTCTCGTACGTCAACGCGCCGCTGTTCGCCGAGCAGCGTGGCATCGAGACGCGCCTCATCGTTGAGGCCGAGAGCCCGCTGTACCGCAACATCACGATCCTCCGCGGCACGCTGTCGGACGGTTCGGTGCTCACGGTCGCGGGCACCCTCGCGGGGACGCGGATGATCCCGAAGATCGTCGGCATCAACGGGTACGAGATCGAGGTGCCCATCGAGCAGCACCACATCGTCATGCGCTACGCCGATCGCCCCGGGATCGTCGCGATCTACGGTCAGAAGCTGGGTGAGGCGGGCATCAACATCGCGGGACTCTTCGTCGCGCAGCCGGATGCGTCGGGGCGTGCGTTGTCGGTGCTCACCGTGTCATCGCCCGTGCCCGACGGCATCCTCGACGAGATGCGCGACGCCGTCGGCGCCGACCTGTTCCGTCAGATCGAGATCACCGAGGCGTAGGGCGTCTCGCGCCGAGAAACCACCCGTCGCCTGAGAAACCACGGCACCCGCGGTTTCTCGGCGTGCGAGTGGTTTCTCAGCGCACGGCGCGCTCGACGAGCGCGATGAGGGCGTCGAGTGCGTCCCCGCGGGGGACCGGCCCCGGGATCGAACCGCCTGAAAGTGCGTTGTTGAAGTACAGCCCGTCTCCGACGAGCATGACGAGGTCGAGCGCGGCGCCGTCGGGGGCGTAGGGGCGGAGGGCATCGGCCCACTTCTCGCGCACCTCGCGCAGCGCCTCGGCGGCGTGCGTGTTGCCGCCCTGCGCGAGGCGAGACGTCGCGAGAATGACCCGGTCGATCGGATCGTTGGACATCACTGACGAGCGCAGGAAGTGCGCGATCGGCCCGCTCGGATAGCTGGTCATCGCGGCCACATCGCCGTCGACGAGGACCTGCAGGCGCTCGACGAGCCCGGCCTCGAGCGCGTCCTTCGAGGCGAAGTGGTAGAGCAGCCCGCCTTTCGAGACGCCGGCGGCGCGCGCCGTGGCATCCATCGTCGCGGCGCGTTCGCCCTCGTCGACGAGGATCGCTTCGAAGGCATCCAGCACCTTCTCGCGGGCCAGGGGAGGGCGGCTCATGGTGTCGATCGTATCCAGCGGGGTGCGGCCATGTCTGATACTATACCGGCTGGACGGTGTATTAATCATGACTTTGACAGAAGAGATCACATTGGCGGATGCCCAGGGCAAGCGCGTCGGCTGGCGCGGCTGGGCGGCCCTCGTCGTGCTCATGCTGCCCGTGTTGCTCGTCTCGGTCGACAACACGGTGCTCAGCTTCGCTCTCCCCGATATCGCGCTGAGCCTCAGCCCGACGAGCACGCAGCAGCTGTGGATCATCGACGCCTACCCGCTCGTGCTCGCGGGTCTGCTCGTGACCATGGGGACCCTGGGCGACCGCTTCGGTCGGCGACGGATGCTGCTCATCGGCGCGGTCGGCTTCGCCGCGGTGTCGGTTCTCGCGGCGTTCGCGCCGAGCGCCGCGTGGCTCATCGCCGCGCGTGCCGCGATGGGCGTCTTCGGCGCGATGCTGATGCCCTCGACCCTGTCGCTCCTGCGCTCGATCTTCACCGACCGCGACCAGCGGCGGTTCGCGATCGCCGTGTGGGCCTCGATGTTCTCGGCGGGCGCGGCGCTCGGCCCGATCGTCGGTGGCCTGCTGCTCGAGCACTTCGCGTGGGGCTCGGTGTTCCTCCTGTCGGTGCCGGTGCTCGTGCCGCTGCTGATCCTCGCGCCGCTTCTCGTGCCCGAGAGCCGCGACCCGAACCCGGGCCGTATCGACCCGGTCAGCATCGCCCTATCGATGCTCACGATGGTCCCCATCGTCTACGCGATCAAGGAAGTCGCCGCGCACGGCTTCGGCTGGATGCCGGTGGCGCTCACCCTCGCGGGCATCGCATTCGGGTTCGCGTTCGTGCGTCGTCAGCTCAGCGCCGCGCAGCCGATGCTGGACATGCGCCTGTTCTCGCGCGGTACGTTCAGCGGTGCTCTGCTGGTGAACCTGCTGAGCGTCGTCTCGCTCGTCGGGTTCCTGTACTTCGTCGCACAGCACCTGCAGCTCATCGCCGGACTGTCGCCGATGAACGCGGGCTTCGCGCTCGTTCCGGGCATGCTCGCGATGATCGTCGCGGGCCTTCTCGTCGTCCCGATCGCGCGGCGCGTGTCGGCGCGGATCGTCGTGCCTTCCGCGCTGTCCTTCTCGGTCGTCGCGTATCTGCTCGTACCCGGCGCGGTCGGCGACGGCGCGCTGCCGCTGCTGATCGGCGCGTTCGCGCTCCTCGGCATCGGCATCGGCGCGGCGGAGACCGTCTCAAACGAGCTGATCCTCGCGAGTGCGCCCCCCGCCAAGGCGGGAGCTGCGAGCGCCGTGTCCGAGACCGCGTACGAGGTCGGGGCCGTCCTCGGCACGTCTGTGCTCGGCGGCATCCTCACGGCGGCGTACCGCGCGGGGATCGTGATTCCCGCCGGGGTGCCGGAGGCGGCAGCGGATGCCGCTCGCGAGACCCTCGCGGGCGCGATGACCGTGGCATCCACGCTCGACGCAGCAACGGGCGACGCCTTGCGCACGGCCGCCGCACACGCGTTCGACTCGGGTGTGTCGATCACGGCCGTCATCGGGGCGATCCTCGTCGCGATCGCCGCGGTGATCGCGGCCACTACGCTGAAAGGGTCCCGCACCGCGCACGTCGAGCACTGACGCCTGCAGCGCCGCCGTCGCGGTCCGCCCGATCGCAGGAGAGTCATGTCGCGTGTCATCAAGCTGGCCGTCATCCCCGGTGACGGCATCGGCCCCGAAGTGGTCGCCGAGGCCGAAAAGGTGCTGGATGCCGTGACGGCAGGTTCCGACGTCACGTTCGAGAAGACGCGGTTCTCGCTCGGTGCGGCGCGTTACCTTGAGACCGGCGACACCCTCAGCGACGACGACCTTGCGGCGATCGCCGCGCACGACGTGATCCTCCTCGGCGCCGTCGGAGGGGTGCCCGGTGACCCGCGTCTGAAGGACGCAAACATCGAGCGCGGGCTGCTGCTGAAGCTACGGTTCGAGCTGGATCACTACGTGAACCTGCGTCCGTCGAAGCTCTACGCGGGCGCGCCCGGGCCGCTCGCCGACCCCGGCGAGATCGACTTCGTCGTCGTGCGCGAAGGCACCGAGGGCCCGTATGTCGGAAACGGCGGGTCGATCCGCACCGGCACTTCGCACGAGGTCGCGAACGAGACCTCCGTGAACACGGCGTACGGCATCGAGCGGGTCGTGCGCTACGCGTTCGCGCAGGCCGAGCGGCGTCGCAAGAAGCTGACCCTCGTGCACAAGACGAACGTGCTCGTGCACGCCGGGGGCATGTGGAAGCGGATCGTGGATGCCGTGGCATCCGAGCATCCCGACGTCGTCGTAGACTATGCCCACGTCGACGCGGCCACCATCTATCTGGTCACGAACCCGGGCCGCTTCGACGTGATCGTCACCGACAACCTCTTCGGCGACATCCTCACAGACTTGGCCGGCGCCGTCACCGGTGGCATCGGCCTCGCCGCTTCGGGGAACATCAACCCCGACGGCGCGTTCCCCTCGATGTTCGAGCCCGTACACGGTTCGGCACCCGACATCGCAGGGACCCAGAAGGCCGACCCCACGGCCGCGATCGGATCCGTCGCACTCATGCTCGATCACCTCGGGCTGACGGACGAGGCACAGCGCGTCACCCGCGCCGTCGAAGCCGACATCGCCGCCCGGGGATCCGAGCCGCGCTCGACCACGCAGGTCGGCGACGCCATCGTGGCAGCCCTCCAGGCGTAGCCTGGTCTCGCCACCGCACGAATCAGGATTGACATGACTCTCACTTCCACCGACACCGCAGCACCCCTCACGTTCGAGGTGACGCGCAACCTCGTCGCCCGCAGCGCCGCCGAGCGCGAGGCGATCCTCGCGGCTCCCGCGTTCGGGCAGGTCTTCACCGACCACATGGTCGACATCTGCTGGTCGGACAAGGGCGGGTGGCACCGGCCGCGCGTGCAGCCGTACGGTCCGATTCCGCTCGACCCCGCCGCCGCCGTGTTGCACTACGGTCAGGAGATCTTCGAGGGGCTCAAGGCCTACCGGTGGGCAGACGGCTCGATCCGCACCTTCCGACCCGACCAGAACGCCAAGCGGCTGCAGGACTCGGCGCGCCGTCTCGCGTTGCCGGAACTGCCGACGGAGTACTTCATCCAGTCCTTGCGCGAACTCATCGCGGTCGACGGGCAGTGGGTTCCCGGAGCGCCGGACACGAGCCTGTACCTCCGTCCCTTCATGTTCGCGAAGGAGGCGTTCCTCGGCGTGCGCGCCGCGAAGAAGGTCGCCTACTACGTGATCGCGAGCCCAGCCGGTGCGTACTTCTCCGGCGGCGTCGCGCCGGTCGACATCTGGCTCGAGACCGAGTACTCGCGCGCAGGACGCGGGGGGCTGGGCGCAGCCAAGACCGGCGGCAACTACGCAGCGAGCCTCCTTCCGCACGAAGAGGCGGCGAAGCACGGGTGCGCGCAGGAGCTCTACCTGGATGCCGCGGAGGGCCGCTACATCGAGGAGCTCGGCGGCATGAACGTCGTGTTCGTGCGCAAGGACGGGTCTCTTCTCGTCCCCGATTCCGACTCGATCCTGCCGTCCATCACGCGCGCGTCGGTGCTGCAGGTCGCCACCGACCTCGGGCACGAGGCGGAGGTGCGACGCGTATCGCTCGACGAGTGGCGCGAGGGCGCGGCATCCGGCGAGATCGTCGAGGCGTTCGCGTGCGGTACCGCCGCGGTCATCACGCCGATCGGCCGCCTCATCGGACGCGACCTGACGATCGGCGCCGAGCGCGCAACTCCCGGTGCGGTCACGATGGCGATCCGCGAGCGGCTCACCGACATCCAGTACGGGCGCGCGGAGGACACGCACGGCTGGATGCTGCGCCTCGACGCGGACGCCTCCGCATGAGAGTCGTCCGGTTCAGTCACGACGACGTCATCCGCTTCGGCATCGTCGACGAGACCGACCTCGTCGTGCTCGCCGGAGACCCGTTGTTCGCGGGGTTCGACACGACGGGGGAGCGCGTGCCGCTCGCTGAGGTGGCGCTACTCGCGCCCGTCATCCCGCGCTCGAAGATCGTCTGCATTGCGCGGAACTACCGTGATCACGCGGCCGAACTCGGCAACGAGGTGCCGACGGAGCCGCTGATGTTCCTGAAGCCCAACACGTCGGTGATCGGACCCGGCGATGCGATCGTGCGCCCGCCGCAGTCCCAGCGCACCGACTACGAGGGCGAGCTTGCCGCCGTCATCGGCCGCGTGGCGAAGAACGTGTCGGTCGAGGATGCCCTCGACTACGTCTTCGGCTACACGATCGGCAACGACGTGACGGCGCGCGACCTGCAGAAGAGCGACGGGCAGTGGTCGCGCGCGAAGGGCTTCGACACGTTCTGCCCGCTGGGGCCCGCGATCGAGACCGAGTTCACACCGTCGCCGGACGTGCGGATCGTCACCCGCGTGAACGGCGAGGTGCATCAGGACGGCACGCTCGGCGAGATGGTGTTCTCGCCGGCGGAGTTCATCTCCTATGCGTCGCACGCGTTCACCCTGCTGCCGGGTGATGTCATCCTCGCAGGCACCCCGGCGGGCGTCGGCCCGTTCGTCGCAGGTGACGTCGTCGAGGTCGAGATCACCGGACTCGGCACGCTCCGAAACCCCGTCCGCGACGCGTGACCGGCGCGGATGCCGTGGCATCCTCCGCCGCGGAGGTGGCCACGATCCAGCGGCGGACCGTCGGCATCCTGGCGGCCGGGCAGGTGTTCGGCGGCATCGCATTCGGGGCGACCGTGTCGCTCGGCGCGCTGCTCGCGGCCGACCTCTCGGGGCAGGAGTCGCTCTCGGGGCTCGCCACGGCATCCGTCACGCTCGGCGCGTCGATCTGTGCGATACCGCTCGCCCGGCTCGCCGCGCGGCGCGGCCGTCGCTGGGCGCTGACGTTCGGGAACCTCTTCGCCTTGACGGGGATCGCGAACGTCATCACCGCTGCCGCCGCGCGGTCGTTCCCGCTGCTCCTTCTCGGAGTCGTGCTGATCGGCGCGGGCAACGCCGGCAATCTGCAGTCGCGGTTCGCCGCGACCGACCTCGCGACCTCGACGCGGCGCGGCCGCGACCTCGGGACGGTCGTGTGGGCGACGACCGTCGGCGGAGTTGTGGGGCCGCTCCTGCTGACCCCCGGTGAAGCCTTCGGGAGCACGATCGGGATGCCGCCGCTCACCGGTGCGTACGCCTTCTCCATCGTCGCGCAGGTGTGCGCGCTCGCGCTGTACCTCGTCGCGCTACGACCGGATCCGCTCCTGGTGGCGCAGCAGCTGGCTCGCACGGGCGAGGCGCGTCGTGAGCAGATCGCCGAGGCCGACCGGCCGGTCGCGGCGCGGTACGCCATCTGCGCGGTCGCAGGCTCCCACGTCGTGATGGCGTCGGTGATGGCGATGACGCCGATCCACCTCGCGCACCTCGCGCCCGAGCACGTGACCCTCGTCGTCGGCACGACGATTGCGCTGCACGTCTTCGGCATGTACGGGCTGTCTCCGCTGTTCGGCCTCCTCGCCGATCGCGCGGGCAGGATTGCGACCGTTCTCCTCGGGCAGGCGCTTCTCGCGGCGTCACTCGTGCTCGCCGCCGTCGCACCCGACTCGCAGTGGACAGTTCTCCTCGCGCTGTTCCTCCTCGGCGCCGGGTGGAGTGCCGCGACCGTCGCGGGCGCCGCGCTGCTCACCGAGTGCACGCCGACCGACCTTCGACCGCGCCGCCAGGGGCTGAGCGACACGATCATGACCTTCAGCGCCGCTGTCGGAGCCGTGCTCGCGGGCGTCATCCTGAGCTGGATCGGATACGGCGGCCTCGCGCTCGTCGCGCTGGCGATTGTCGCGGCCGTGACAGTGCTGTCGCCCTACGCGCGCTCACGCACGCCCTGAGAAACCACTCACGCCCTGAGAAACCACGGCGCACGTGGTTTCTCAGGCGCCAGGTGGTTTCTCGACGCGTGGATGCCCGTCAGTGTCCGAGCGCGCGGCACGCGAGGTCGACGTCATGGATGTCGTTGAAGACGTGGAACGCGACGCGCGCACGGCCGTTTCGGCCCGAGGCCACGACGCCGGCGGCGGTGAGTTTCGCGAGGTCGGTGCCGTCGGCATCCGGCCACGTCACGATGGCGCTCCTGCGTTCCGGGCGGGGGAGGCCGAGGCGCTCGCGGAACGCATCGGCGAGACCGGTCGCGTGCGCCTCAACCGCCGTCATGTCGGCCGCCGCAAAGGCTGCGAGCGCGGGCGCCGCGCCGACGAACGCCTGCCAGGCGGGCGAGACGTCGAACCGCCGCGCACATCCGGCGAGCGACGCGTCGCCGCCGTAGCAGGATGCCCACGGGTCATCCCCGGCGTACCATCCGGCGTGCAGGGGCGTAAGGGTGCGGGCGCAGTCCTGGCGGAGCGTGAGGAACGCGACTCCGCGCGGGCAGCAAAGCCACTTGTACGCGTGGCACAGCAGTGCGTCGACCCGCGACGCGTCAACCGGCATCCATCCCACCGCCTGCGTCGCATCGCACACCGTGCGGGCGCCGACTCGCGCCGCCGCGGCGCAGATCGCGTCGAGATCGGCGACCGCGCCCGACCCCGACTGCACGAGCGAGAAAGCGACGATGTGCGTCCCCGACGTGATCGCATCGGCAAGACCGTCGAGCGGTGCCGTGCGCACGCGGATGCCGCGGCCGGCGTGGACGAACGGCAGCACGAGCGACGAGAACTCGTGCTCGGGCACCAGAACCTCCGCACCCTCGGGGAGGGCAGAGGCGAGAAGCGACACTTGCACTGAGGTCTGCGAGCCGATCGCGACGCGGTCGACACCGACACCGACGAGTGACGCGAAGTGGGCGCGGGATTCCTCCACCGCAAGCCCGTACGAGAGCGGATCCGGCCGGCCGAGGAGGTCAGCGGTCATCGCCGCTCGACTAGGCGCCGAGAGCAGCCCCGCCGTGCACGCCGCGAGGTAGCCCGCGGCACCATCGAACTCGGCGCGGAGGCCCGCGAGCGTGTCGGTCGGCGCGAGAGGCATGCGTCCAGGGTGCGGTAGATCGATGCATTCGTCTACGGCAGGTGATCAATGCAAAACATGCCGTGCGATCATGAATCCATGACGGATGCCCCGGACTTCGACGTGCTGACCCTGAGGATTGTGCGGTCAATCGCGGACACCGGCTCGATCACTGCCGCCGCAGCTGCGCTCGGCTACAGTCAACCGGCGATCAGCCAGCACTTGCGCAGGCTCGAGCAGCGGCTCGGCGTCGCCGTCGTCGAGAAGGTGGGCCGAGGCATCCGACTCACCGAGGCCGGGCGCGTCCTCGCGCGCCACGCGCCGGCGGTGAGCCTCGCGTTCGACGCCGCCGTCGAGGAGCTCGCACAGCTACGCGGACTTCGCACGGGCCTCGTCCGGCTCGTCGCCTTTCCCTCGGCATCCCCGGTCATCGTGCCGCGGCTTATCGCGGCCCTCGCGGCATCCCACCCGGGTCTGTCGCTGACCTACCTCGAAGCCGAGCCGCCCGAGGCGGTCGAGGCGGTGCGCGAGGATCGTGCCGATATCGCCCTCACCTTCAGCTACCCCGGCGACCGCGACGACCCGCACGGCACGAGCGCCCGCGGCCTTGCGGTGCGCAGCGCGGGCCACGACGACCTCATGCTCGTGCTGCCGACGGACACCGCCAGCACCGGCGACGTCGCGGACCTCGCCGACCAGACCTGGATCGCGGGATGCCCGCGCTGCCGCGGTCACCTGCTCGAGCTGTGCGAGCGCGCGGGGTTTGAGCCGCGCATCGGGTTCGAGACCGACAACGCGGTCGCCGTCGAGGGGCTCGTCGCACAGGGGATCGGCGTCGCGACGCTGCCGCGGATGGCCGTGGAGTCGTTCCCGCTCCTGCCGGGGGTCGTGGCGGTGCCGTTGCCGGCCGCCGAGGCGCGGCGCCTGCACATCGTGACGGCGGGCGGGGCCGAGCGCGTCCCCTCTCTCGCCGCGGCGCTTGAGGCCCTGCACCGCGTGCTCGCCACGACGAGCTGAGAATCCACCCGCCTCCCTCGAACTAGACTGGGCGGGATGTCTGCCGCGATCCATCCCCGCACCACGACCGCCTCCGGAGCCGACGTTCGCGTGCGGTTCTGCCCCTCGCCGACCGGGCTTCCGCACGTCGGCATGGTCCGCACCGCCCTGTACAACTGGGCGTACGCGCGGCACACCGGCGGCAAGCTCATCTTTCGCGTCGAAGACACGGATGCCGCTCGCGACAGCGAAGAGAGCTACCAGCAGCTCGTCGAGGCCCTCACGTGGCTCGAGATCGACTGGGACGAGGGCGTCGAGAAGGGCGGCCCGCACGAGCCGTACCGGCAGTCGCAGCGGCGCGAGATCTACGCGGGCGTACTCGAGACCCTCATCGCGAGCGGCGCGGTGTACGAGTCGTACTCGACCGCCGAAGAGATCGACGCGCGCAACGAGGCGGCGGGCCGCGCCAAGCAGCTCGGCTACGACAACTTCGACCGCACCCTGACCGACGAGCAGAGGGCGGCATTCCGCGCCGAGGGGCGCGAGCCGGCCTGGCGCCTGCGCGTGCCCGACCACGACCTGAGCTACGTCGACCTCATCCGCGGCAATGTGACCTTCCCGGCGGGGTCCTTCCCCGACTTCGTCGTCGTGCGCGCGGGCGGCCAGGCGCTCTACACCTTCACCAACCCCGTCGACGACGCGCTCATGGGCATCACCCATGTCATCCGCGGTGAAGATCTGATGCCCTCGACCGCACGCCAGCTCGCGCTCTACGGTGCGCTGATCGAGGCCGGGGTCACCGATTTCGTGCCGCGGTTCGGACACATGCCGCTCGTGCTGGGGGAGACGGGCACCAAGAAACTCTCGAAGCGCGACCCGCAGGCCGATCTGTTCCTGCTGCGCGAGAGCGGCTTCATCCACGAGGGGCTGCTGAACTACCTGTCGCTGCTCGGCTGGTCGATCGCCGCCGACCGCGACGTCTTCTCGCGCGACGAGCTCGTCGCGGCCTTCGACATCGCCGACGTGAACCCCAACCCGGCCCGCTTCGACCAGAAGAAGGCCGAGTCGATCAACGGCGACCACATCCGCATGCTGGATGCCGCTGACTTCGCCTCGCGCCTCGTGCCGTACCTCGCGGCATCCGGTCTCGTCGAGAACCCGCCCACCGCGGCGCAGCAGGCGACCCTGGATGCGGCAGCACCCCTTGTGCAGGAGCGGATGCAGTTGCTGGGCGAGGCTCCGGGCCTGCTCGGGTTCCTCTTCCGCGAGGAGGTCGCCTACGACGAGGATGCGCTCGCGTCGCTGCCCGAGAACACGGGGGAGGTGCTCGTGGCATCCGTCGGGGCGCTTGAGCTCGTTCCCGAGCAGGGATTCACCGCCGCCGCCGTGCAGCAGGCGCTGTCGGACGCGCTCATCGAGGGGCTTGGCCTGAAGCCTCGTGTCGCCTATGGGCCGCTGCGGGTCGCCGTGAGCGGACGGCGGGTGTCGCCGCCCCTGTTCGAGTCGATGGAACTGCTCGGCAAGGCAGAGTCCATCCGTCGACTCGGCGCTCTCGTCGAGCGCGTCGGCTGACGTCGCGCCGGTTTGGCCGGGCATCCGGCGTGGGCTAAGCTAGACCCTTGGTACGGCTCCGGCCGGACCCGGTGGGGTATGGTGTAATTGGCAACACGGCTGATTCTGGTTCAGTTGTTCTTGGTTCGAGTCCAGGTACCCCAGCACTGTTTTTCGCAGGATTCCGCATCAGAATCCACCCTCGTTCAGAGGCCCCTCCACCCGTCTGATCGGGTCCGGGACCAGAAACGGGACCAAATACCCTTCGGCACGTCCATGCACCGGGTTGGTGTCCCGATCTCCACGCTTTCATGGCGTCCCATACGGGTGTCCACGGAGGATGCCGACGCACCTGATGTGCATGGACATCGGCGCTTCCGGCATCGCACCGCCGGACTTCAAGACGCAGGCGGAGATCGCCGACATCATCAAGGTGCCGGAGCGCACGCTCGAGGACTGGCGCCTCAACCATGTCGGCCCGCCGTACATGAAGCTCGGCCGACACGTCCGCTACGACCTCTCGGAGGTCTTCGCGTGGGCGCGGGAGCAGCGTCATGCCTAGGCCGAGGATCCGGGCCGGCGAGATCGGCGCCGTGCAGATCACGAAGCTCGCCGGAGGCCGCGTCCGCGCTCGCGCCCGCATGCGCGACGACGCCGGCGAACTCCGGCAGCTCAAGGCCACGGGTGACACCGAAGAGGATGCGCGGGCCGAGCTGCGGCGTCTGGCGGGTTCGCTGACATCGGGCGGTGCAGGAGCGCTGACGGGGTTGAGTACGATCGCGGAGGCGGCCGATGCGTGGCTCGTGCAGGCGAACGCGCGCGCGGATGCCGGGAGCCTCGCGCACTCGACGCTCGAGTCCTACGAGTCCGCGGTGCGACTGGTGCTGAAGCCGGTTTGCGGTGCCGTCACGCTCGACCAGCTCACGGTCGGACGGTGCGACCGGATCATCCAGAGCATCATGCGCGAGGGTTCGCTCTCGAAGGCCCGCAAGGCCCGCGCCGTGCTCGGACTGATCTGCGGCTACGCCGTTCGGGATGACGCGATCCCGCGCAATCCCGTCCGCGATGTGCAGCGGCTACCGATGCCGGAGAAGAAGACCTCGGTACTCACGCCCGAGCAGGTCGCCGCGATTCGGGACCTCATGCACAGGTGGCGGGCGACCGGTGGGCCAGGACCCAGACCGAACTACCGGGCGCTGATCGACGGCATGGACATCATGCTCGGCACCTCGGCACGCGTGGGGGAGTGCATCGGCCTGCGCCGCAAGGACGTCGATATGACCACCTCGCCGCCCACCGTCCTCGTCGACGGAACGATCGTGAGCACCAAGAAGCAAGGGCTGCACCGCAAGAATGCGCCCAAGCGTGCGCGGCAGCGTCGACGTATCGCGCTGCCGGCTCTGGCTGCCGCCGCCGTCCGCAGTCGGCTCGTGCTCGCGGGGCCGGGGGAGGACGCGTTCCTCTTCCCGACGAGAACGGGCCGGCCGATGAGCGTGAGCAACTACGAGCGACTGCTGCGCACCTTCGTAGAAGACCACACGGCGGAGCTCACGGAGTTGGGCGTCGACGTCGACGAGTTCACGACGCATCTCTATCGACGGACGACGGCGACTCTCGTCGAACGCGCCGCGGGTATCACGCTCGCCTCGCGTCTGCTCGGGCACGCGAACGAGCAGATCACACGTGCGAGCTACGTCGTCTCCGCCGTCGAAGTCGACCCCATCACGATCGACATCCTCGACGGAGTCCTCGGATCCTGACAGACAAGGAAGGTGCATCATGCGCACAGGACGACCGCCCCTCGAATGGGGCACGCACGGCGAGATCACCACCCGCACCGTCGCCAGCGGTTACGTCGGTGCCAGTGCACGGGTGCGGCTGTGGGATGGAGAACTCCAACGGATGACCGCCACCGCAAGCACAGCGTCAGACGCGCGCGCATCCCTGCAACACCGAATCGCCGAGCGACTTCGGTTCTCGGAGCTCGACGCGTGGCGACATCTCACGCCGGACGACCCCTTCGACGAACTCGCGTACATGTGGCTCGGCGACCTGCAGTGGGACTCGGATGTGAGCGGGTCCACGCATGCCCGATGTGAGCGCGTCGTTCGAACGCAGCTCCAGCCGGCCTTCGGAAAGTTCAAGATCCGCGAGCTCACCGCGGAGCGGATTGAACAGCGCCTTGCCAGTCAGAGAGTTCAGTCGGAGAAGGTCGTCGCCTCCTCGCGCGGGGTGATCGAGTTGCTCCTGGACTTCGCGGTCGGCGAGGGCGTCATCAGATCGAACCCGATGGTGGTCTCGGAAGACGACGCGGCGCTGTCGCATCTTGGCGATCTCGACACGCACCGGGAGATCGTTCGTGGACGGATCGAACTCCTCCGTGGAGATCAGCGACGCGAAATGCGCGGTGCCGACGACTGAGGCGGCTACGTTACGAGGCGGTGCGCCGCACCACGGCAGACCCGCGCGCAGGTTTCGAACCGGCGGCAAGGGGTCGCAGGTTCAAATTCTCGGCGCGTGGTGCGCAAGCTGCGGAAAGTCAACCGACGCCGAGGGTGGCGCAGCCACGCCGATCTGAACCCGTCATCGAGAACTCACCGAATTGACTTGACTGCCTGACCAAGCCCTGGCAGGCGCGGAAGCCCGGCTCGACCAGTCCGTCACTGATGAGTTCGCGCTCGTGCATCTAGACCCTGCATGGTCTAGACTTTGGGCGTGTGGAGCGTTGACATCGAGCTGATCGCTGGCTGGCTCGCATCACTGGATCAGGGCTCTCGAGAGCAAGTCGTCGCGGCGATCGAACTCCTGGAGGAACGTGGTCCTCAACTGGGGCGACCGATCGTTGACACGGTCGTGGGATCCCGTCACAAGAATATGAAAGAGCTTCGTCCGGGCTCTACGGGTCGTTCAGAACTGCGTGTGCTCTTCGCCTTCGACTCGAAGCGATCGGCGATCATGCTCATCGCGGGCGACAAAGCTGGGAACTGGACCCGCTGGTACAAGAAGAACATTCCGTTGGCCGACGACCTTTTCGACCAGCACATCCGCAGATTGAGAGAGGAGTGACCGTGATGGCAATGTCTTTGAAGGAGTTCGTCGCCGACCATCCCGTGGATCGGGAGCGCGTCGACGCACACAAGGAGCGGATGCTCGCCGAGGTTCGCGCCTATCGTCTGCGTGAACTGCGCGAGCAGGCAGGCCTGACGCAGGCCCAACTTGCGGAGCGGATCGGCGTCGGACAGCGCCAGGTGTCCAAGATCGAACACGGCGACCTCGAAAGCGCGAAGATCGGGACCATTCGCAGCTACCTTGAAGCCGTCGGCGGCGGCCTCGCCATTGAGTATGTCGTCGGAGATGAGCGAGTTCAGGTCGCCTGACGGGATGATCGCGGAAGCTGACGTGACGCGCGTCGCGATGCCGGCCCGCACGCGGACTGCATGCAGGGGGTCAGGGGTTCGAGTCGCTGAGTGAGCGCCCGCCGCGGACGCCACTCGGCAGGGTCAGCGGATCTCGACCCGCAGCCGGTTTGAACCGGCGCTAAGGCGTGGACTGCGGTCAGATGAAGAGCGTCGTTCCGGACTTCTGAGCCTCGGCGAGGAAGGTCGCCACGCCGCCCAGTTCGACGCCGTCGAGAAGGTCCGACTCGGCGATGCCGAGCAGGTCCATCGTCATGGTGCAGCCAATAAGGCGCGCCCCGCCGTCACGGGCGGCGGTCATGAGCTCGGGCAGCGGCTGGACCGAATGCTCCTTCATGACGTGCTTGATCATGGCCGGACCCATTCCCGCCATGTTCATCTGCGACAGCGGGAGCTTCTCAGGGCCGGACGGCATCATCATGCCGAACATGCGGTCGAGCGCCGACTTGTCGCGCACCGGCGGGTTCTCACGACGAAGGGCGTTCAGGCCCCAGAAGGTGAAGAACATCGACACCTTCTGTCCCATCGCGATCGCCCCGTTGGCGATGATGAACGACGCGAGGACCTTGTCGAGGTCGCCCGAGAAGACGACGAACGAGACCTGGTCCTTCGTCTGGAGCGCCGGGGCGGATGCCACTGCCCCGCCCTTGCGGAACCGGGCGACGTAGCCCGGGCCCTCGGGGTCGAGCGAGAGCAGCTCGTGCCCCTTCGTCGACGCCCAGGCCGGACCGTCGTGGGCGAATCCGGGGTCGGAGACGTGCACGACGACGTCGTCGCCGGCATCCAGCGTGTCGATCGTCTGCGACAGCTTCATGATCGGACCGGGGCACGCCAGGCCCGTGCAGTCGAGGTCGACGACCTCGCCGGTGCCCTGCGCGACCGCCGCGAGCTCCACGCCCTCGGCGTAGGGGATCTCGGCGGCGTGCGGCTCGATGCGCGACTGTTCGAGGTCGTGCCAGAAGCGGAACGTGTGCGATCCGCCCGACAGCGTCTTGACGTCGGCGAAGCCCCGCTGCACGAGGCTGCGGTAGGCGAGGTAGCTGCGGAAGCCGACGGCGCAGTACAGGCGCACGGGCACGGAGGGGTCCCAACTCACGCTCGCCTCGCGCAGCGTCGGCAGCGGCACGTTCTCGGCGCCCGGGATGTGCCAGATGTCGTACTCCTCGCGGGTGCGCACGTCGATGATGCGGGCACCGTCGGCGGCGGCGGGGAAATCCTGCGCGTACCAGAGCTTCAGGTCGCCCTTGAGGACGTTCGTCGCGAGGAAGCCGGCCATGTTGACCGGGTCCTTCGCCGAGCCGAACGGCGGCGCGTAGGCGAGTTCGAAGCCCTCGAGGTCGTGGACGGTGGCGCCCATCCGGATCGCGGTGGCGAACACGTCGAGGCGCTTGTCGACGCCGTCGAAGCCCGCGATCTGCGCCCCCAGCAGCAGGCCCGTCTCGGGCGCGAAGAGCACCTTGATGTGCATCATCGCCGTGCCCGGGTAGTAGCCGGCGTGACCCGACGGGTGCAGGTGGACGGTGAGGTACGCCATCCCGGCCTGCACCAGCTGGCGCTCGGTGGCGCCGGTCGCACCCGCGGTCATCTCGAAGACCTTGACGACCGATGTGCCCTGTGTCGAGAGGTACTCGGTGTCGCGTCCGCAGATGCTCTCGGCCGCGACGCGCGCCTGGCGGTTCGCGGGGCCGGCGAGCGGCGTGATCCACGTGCCGGGCAGCACCGTGTGCGGCGTCTCGACGGCGTCTCCCGCCGCCCAGATGTGCGGGTCGGAGGTGCGCATGTGGGTGTCGACCACGATGCCACCGCGCGACCCCATGGCCAGTCCCGCGTCGCGGGCGAGCGAGACGTTGGGGCGGACGCCCGCCGACAGCACGACGAGGTCGGCCTCGAGGGTCGTCCCGCTGTTGAGCTCAACCCGGACGCCCCCGTCGGTGCGAGCCGTGAACGCCGCCGCGGCGGTGCCGAGGTGCAGCTCGACCCCGCGGCCGCGCACGTGCTGCTCGACGGGGATCGACACCTCCTTGTCCAGCGGCGGGAGGATCTGATTGGCGATCTCGACGATCGCGACCTCGGCGCCGCGGTGCCGGAAGTTCTCCGCCATCTCGACCCCGATGTAGCCCGCGCCGATGACGACGGTGCGGACGGTGCGGCCGGCGACCTTCGCCTGCACGATCGCGGCATCCAGGTGCGCCTTGATGCGGTCCATGTCCTCCACGTTGCGCAGGACATGGATGCCGGGCAGGTCGGCCCCCGGCAGCGAGAGCTGCACCGGATCGGCCCCGGCGCACAGGGCGAGGGAGTCGTAGGCCTCGGTGTACTCGCGGCCGGTCTTCACGTCGCGCACCGTCACGGTCCGCGCGACGGGATCGAGCGCGACAACTTCGCTGTCGATCCGCACGTCGAGATCGAGCGCCTCGCGCAGGCTCTCCGGTGTCTGCAGCAGCAGACGACTGCGATCGGCGATGACGCCGCCGATGTGGTACGGGAGGCCGCAGTTCGCGAACGACACGTAGTCGCCCCGCTCCAGCACGACGATCTCCGCAGATTCGTTCAGACGCCGCGCCCGCGCAGCGACAGATGCTCCCCCGGCGACTCCGCCGACGACGACGAGCTTCATGACTTCCTCCCGGTGTGGTCTGACCATACCAATATACCCCTAGCCGTATCCAAACGGAAGTGAGAAACGACTGGCGAGTGCTATGCCGGGAGGTGAACCACCAAATCACAGCCTGTGCGGCTCGCCGACGATGACATCCACGCGCAGTACACGATTGACCCACCGGAGGGGTAAGCGGCGACCGTGCGGCAGACGGTACGCAGCACCCGCCGCGCCGACGATGAAAACCCCGCCCGGGGGCGTCACGGCGACGACCCTGGCGGGGTTCGACGGGGCAGGCGCTCCGCTGGGCTCAGCGACCGAAGAGCTTGGCGAAGAAGCCGTTGCCCGGCTCGTTCTGGTGCCCCTGGCAGCGCTGCGCGGCGGGGACGCCGCGCATGACCTGGTCGACATGCTGGCCGCATCCGGACCAGGTCGTCTTGCTGCAATTGCGGCAGGTGACTGCATAACACATGAGTTCTTCCGTCCTTCTTGGTTCAGCGCTCAGGCGAGCATGAGGAAGAGTTTCTCGAGCTCTTCGGTGGTGAGACCTTGCTGGTCGCGGGCGGCATCGGGGTCGGCGATGCAGTCCTTCATCGCGGTCGACACGATCGCGAAGCCGGCACGGTCGAGCGCGCTCGAGACGGCCGAGAGCTGGGTGACGACATCGCGGCAGGGGCTCTCGGCTTCGACAGCCGCGATGACCGCGTCGAGCTGTCCGCGGGCGCGGCGCAGGCGGTTGACGATGCGCTTCTGCGCCTCGGGGTCGGTCGTGGGCATGGGAGGTCCCTTCAAGGTCGGGAGTGGATGTCGATGGGCTGTCGGGCTTCGTCGTAGCCGAGGGTATTGACGGGAGCGGGCTCTTCACGGGAGCGGAGCAGCTGCGTCGGGCACCAGCCCGTGAGCGCACCGATCGCGAGGAACGTCGCGCACACGGCAGCAGGGATTGCGCACCAGAGCTGATCGAGCGAACTCAACGAAATCGCCGTCAGGAACACCGAAGCGACCGCCATGAGCGTGCGCTCCGACCGGCTACGCGAGCATGCTGCCCCAGTGAGCCTACGCACGTGCGAGCACCTCGGGCCGCTCGAGCACGTCGGACTGACGTTCACCGAGCCAGGCCCGGAGCGTCAGCATGCCGCCCGACAGTGACGCGGAGTCGAAGCCCGACTGCGCGACGATGCGGTGGGCGATGGCTGACCGCACGCCTGACTGGCACATGACCCGCACGGGGCGATCCGCGGCAGCGGCGCGCACCTCGTCGAGACGCTCGCGCAGCTCGGTGTGCGGGATGTTCAGCGACCCGGGGACGAACCCGGTCGCGTACTCGGCCCGGGTGCGCACGTCGAGGATCAGCGCGCTGTTGCGCATTTCGTCGAGCTGCTCGGGGTACCAGAGTGTCAGCGTGCCGGTCACGACGTTCTCGCCCACCATGCCGGTGAGGTTGACGGCGTCCTTCGCCTGCCCGTAGGGCGGCGAGTATGCGAGGTCGAGATCGATCAGGTCGTCGACGCGCATGCCGGCGCGGATCGCGGTGGCCAGGACGTCGATGCGCTTGTCGACACCCTCGGTGCCGACCGCCTGCGCGCCCAGCAGCAGGCCGTCCGACGCGCGGATCTGCACGACCAGGTGCACCTGCGAGGCACCCGGGAAGTAGCCAGCATGCTGGTTCGGGTGCAGGTGGAGCGTGCGGTAGCCGATCCTCGCGGTATCCAGCGACGCGCGGTTCGCCCCAGTGAGGGCGGCGGTCAACTCGCCGACGCGCACGATCGCGGTGCCGACGGGTTGCGGCACCGCGCGTGCTTCGGCGGGTCGCAGGATGTCGTCGGCGATCAGGCGACCCGCGCGGTTGGCGGGACCGGCGAGGGCGACAGGGCGACGGATGCCAGTGACGGCGTCGACCGAGACGGTGGCGTCTCCGGCGGCCCAGACACCCGGCGCCGACGTGCGGCCGTGGGCGTCGACCACGATGGCACCGCGCTCGCACACGATGCCGGCGGCCTCGAAGGGCGCCGTGTCGGGGCGCACGCCGACCGACAGCACGACGATGTCGGCCTCGAGCTGGGTGCCGTCGGCGAGCACGACGGTATCGGCATCCTCTCCGCGTTCCACCCTTGCTGCGGCGATGCCGGTGCGCACCGTGATGCCCAGCGCGACGAGCTGCTCGGTGACGAGCCAGGCGAGCTCGGTCTCGAGCGGCGGCAGCGGATGCGGGGCGAGTTCGACGATCGAGACGTCGAGGCCCTGCTGGGCGAGCGCCTCGGCGGCCTCGATGCCGATGAACCCGGCGCCGAGCACTACGGCGCGGCGGGCGCCGCCGAGCACCTGGTCGCGAAGCGCGATGGCGTCTTCGACCGTGCGCAGCGTGCGCACGCGCGGCGAGTCGAGCCCGGGCAGCGGTGGGCGCAGGGCCGACGCACCGGGCGAGAGCACGAGAGCGTCGTACGAGAGCTCGTACACGTCGTCCTCGGTGCGGACCGTGACGTTCTTCGCCGCGGTGTCGACCGCGATGACGTCGCTTCCGGTGCGCACGTCGAGGTCGAGCGCGGCCCGCAGCGACTGCGGGGTCTGTACGAGAAGCTTGCTCTCCTCGGTGATCTCACCGCCGACGAAGTACGGCAGACCGCAGTTGGCGAACGACACGTGTGCGCCACGCTCGAGCACGACGATCTCGGCGTTCTCGTCGAGCCTGCGGGCTCGCGCTGCGCTGCTCATCCCTCCGGCGACACCGCCGACCACAACGATCTTCATCGCACGACCTCCTTCTGCGTCTGCTCCGAGCTCTGCGCCTGCTGCGCTGTGACCTCGGTGCGCACCGCGTCCATGTCCAGTCCCCGCACGCCGGCGATCAGCTGATCGAGCTGCGGCGCGCCGAGCGCGCCGGACTGAGAGAAGACGAGCACACCCTCTCGGAACACCATGAGCGTCGGGATGGATGAGATGTGGAACGCGGCGGCGAGCTCGCGTTGGTTCTCGGTGTCGATCTTGCCGAAGACGATGTCGGCATGCTGCTCCGACGCCTTCTCGAAGACCGGCGCGAACATGCGGCACGGACCGCACCACGCGGCCCAGAAGTCGAGGAACACGATGTCGTTCTGCTCGACGACCTCGGCGAACCCTTCGATGGTGATCTCTCTGGTGGCCATGTCAGACCCTTCCCTTCTTGGTCGTCGCTCGTCAGTCGACGACGGCGAGTCCTGTCGCTGCGGCGGCGCTGGAGATGCCGCCCGCGTCCTCGACGGACGTGAAGCCCGCCTGCTCCATCTGCGCGACGGCGCGAGACGAGCGATTGCCGGACTGGCAGTAGACGACGTACTCGGCCGACGGATCGAGCTCGGCGAGCTCGGTCGCGAAGTCAGCAGCGCTGACGTCGAGGTTGACCGCGCCGTCGAGGTGCCCACCGGCGTACTCCGCGGGGGTGCGAACGTCGACCACAGTGGTCTCTTCAGTCACCTCGATGGAGGCGGCTGCCGGAGCGCACGCCGTTGCGGCGACGAGCATGATCGCAAGTGTCGGCAGCGCCAGCAGCCGAAGGCGACGCATCCGGCTCACGCGACCACGGTGTGGTCGTGGCCGGGGCAGCGTTCCTCTGCCGGCACGCCCCACAGCGCATCCTCGACATGCTGGCCACATCCGGCCCACGTCGCCTTGCCGCACTCGGCGCACGTCACTCTGCTGCACACGTTCACTCCACATCGATTCGTCGGTACCCCAGGGGGTATCCTAACTATACACCCCTGGGTATTCGGAGGCGAATCATCTCCGCGCCACCCACACCCGGCGACACTCTCCGCCTCGGACTAGGTCACCGTTGATCCGGCCGGCGTCCTATCCGTCGTTGTGCGCTGCGAGGATGGTCGAGCGCGTCACATCACCTCGCCATGACGGGACCAGATTGGGACAGGAAACCCCCCTGAGAGTCCCAGATTGGGCCCGCGCGCGTCCGTGTCGGCCGGTAGACTGAGCTCATGAGAACCGCGAAAACACGCGGTTTCCTGCTCCTACAGTGTGGGGGAGTCGAGGCCCCGACGACCTTCAGTTGTTCTTGGTTCGAGTCCAGGTACCCCAGCCAAGAAAACCCCCGGTTGATCCGGGGGTTTTGTGCGTCAACGCATCGCGTCGCCGATATAGCTGTACTTGAGGAACACCTCGCTCGCCCAGCCCGCCTCGTCGAGCACGCCCTGGACGGCGCCCAGCATGTACTTCGAGTCCCAGCCGAGGTACAGATACTGGCCGGGCGCGATCTCCTCCCACTGGCCCTTCCAGGCCATCGCGGGGTAGATCGGTCCGCCGCGCCGGGCGCTGAAGTCGATGACCGCCTGGCGGGATGCCGGCGACTCGGCCCAGAGCCGAGTGAAGATCCGGGTGAAGAGGTACCGGATGTCCTTGACCTCCCAGTGCTCGCCGCGGAACTCGACGTAGTCGAACTCTCGCTCCCAGCCGCGCGGCCAGCCGCGCCGCTTCTTCGCGTCGAGGATCGGGGTCAGGTCGTCGTCGTCGATGCTGACGACCGCGGGCCGGGCCCACACCCGCACGAACTCCTCGGTGAGGCGTTCCGTGCGGGCCGCGATCTCGGCGGTGCTCCAGCCGGAGACGTCGGCGAGGTCACTCGCAAGCCGGATGCCGCTGGCGGCATATATCCCGCGCTTGCCCGGGAACGACGCGTCGAACGCGCGTTCGGCGAGCTCCTCCTCCAGCAGCGCGAGGTTCCCGAGCGTCGGCGCGAGGGCGCGGAAACTGTTCTGCTCATCGTCGGAAAGCTCGACCCAGCGACGGATGCCGTCCGGCGACCACTCGTCCGACGGCGCGAGCGGCACCACATGCTCGACGTCGAGCTCGTTCTCGCCCGAAGCGCCGGCGAGGCGGCTGAGTACGTAGTGCGCGTGCGGGAGTTCGCCGTACTTGAGACCGACGCGCGTGCGCTCGTCGGACGGCGTGATGCGCGCGATCGCTCGGACGAGGTCGCCCCGTCCGAGGTCGGCGGCACGGCACAGCCGCGCGATGAGCCGGTCGGTCGAGATGCCGACGATCGTGCGGCGCAGGAGCAGCGACTGGAGTTGCTCGAGCGACGCGATCAGCTCGTCTCTCGAGAGCGCGCCGTGGACGTGGTCGCGGTACAGCCTGAGGGTCAGGGGGTAGCTGCCTCGACCGAACGTGTTCAGGTAGCCGAGGTGGCGAGCGACGCCGGCATCCGCTGCGAGAGAGGGATCGAGCAGGATGCCGTAGATGCCCGCGAACTCCCGCCACTGCGTGGCGCGTGCGCGCAGCGTGTCGAGGTCGAGGCGGGGGAACTCCTGTCGGAAGGCGTCGTAGACGCCGCGTTCGCCGGCGACCGTGACCTCGCGCCCCGTGAGCATCACGAGGTAGTGCCGCCAAAACGACCCGATCTGATCTCGCGTGGCGTCTTCGATCGGCAACCAGTACTCGTTCTCGATCTCGGTCTGCTCGCTGTGCGAGAGCCCCATCAGCACGTAGTTGTGGATCAGCTCGTGATCGCGCAGCGGCTCGCCGGTCGAGTTCAGGCTCTCGAACGTCTGCTGCGCGTTGGCATCGGGCCCGAGGGTGATCGCCACGTGTTCGAGCTTTGTGAGACCGCGCCAGATCGCCGCGGCTTCGCCCGCCCGGATCTGGCTGCGGAAGAACGCGTAGTTGTCATCGAAGCGGGACTCGCGCGCGTCATCGTCGCCGCGCCGATCGAGCACGACGCTCTCGAACACGTCTGCCCAGGCGGGGTGGGGCTTCAGCTTCGTGCGCGACGGGTCCTCGGCGCGCACCAGCACGCGTTCGAGCTCGGTCGCGAGCGCCGGGTCATCATCGCGGAGCGTGTGGTGCAGCGCCGCGACCAACAGCATCAGGGTCGTGATCCGCTGCTGTCCGTCGATGAGGACGAGCTGCGCGTCGTCGGCGTCCGACGTGGATGCCGTCGACAGGATCGAGCCGATGAAATGCGTGTCCGCGGCATCGGCCACAGATACGGCGCGCACGTCGTTCAGGAGCTGCTCGCACCCGCCGATGTCCCACCGGTACTGGCGCTGGTAGACCGGAACGACGATCGTCGTCTCCGGTGCCGAGAGCCATCCGACGGTGTTGACGGCGGTGGCTTCGACGTTGGTGGCAGTGCTCATCGATGGGTCCCTCACAGATCCCCACGAGTTTACCCGGCGCCGTCGGGGCTCCCAGGGCGGCGCGCACGACCCCGAGTAGGCTTGCCGCGCCGGGCCTGTAAAAACTTCGCTCGTCCGGCAGAAAGGTTGATCCGTCATGGGTTACATCAAAAGCGCCGCTCTCGAAGAGACGGGCTATGTCGTCCTCGATATGTACGACAAGCCGATCGATCCGAAGGAGTGGCTCGACATCGAGTACGTCGACTGGAAGTCCTCCGGCGACACGCGATTCGCGCCGCTGGCATCCGCCAAGGGCGAGATCGAGTGCAACGGCTTCTGGAACCACAAGCCGCCCCGCACCGACAAGGACGGCGTGTGGATCGACTCGCAGACCGCGATCGCGCCGACGCTCACGGAGCGCGCTCTCGAGCCCGGCTCGAACGTGGGGCGCTGCCGCATCATCGAGCTACAGCCGAACACGTACGCCGACTGCCTCTACAACCTGCATCAGGACGACAACAACCGCCTGAACCCGGATGGCACGGGCTGGGTCGTGCGTTCGTTCTTCAACCTCACCGACGACAAGACGAGCTACTTCGTCCTGCGTGAGAACCGCACCGACCCGTCGGAGGAGACCCGCATCGCCCTCCCGGCCGGCGCGCAGCTGGTCATCGACACGCAGCGCCTGTGGCACGCAGCCGCCCACTATGGCACCGAGCCGCGCTACTGCCTCATCACGTCGTGGGAGTCGGGCCCCGAGCTCGACGCCTACATCGAGAAGTACCACGGTGTGAACCGCGTCGAGTCGTTCCCCGTCGACCAGGAGACGCTGGATGCCGGTCAGGCAGAGCAGGCCCGCCGCATCGCGGCGCGGGCTGCCGCCCTCGCCGCGCGCGGTCAGCGCGAGGTCAACGTCATGAGCGAGGCCTGAGCCCTCCGCCCTGACGCACAGCACCCCCGGCCGATTCGGCCGGGGGTGCTGTGCGTAAGGGGGGTTACGCCAGGACGGTGCCGCGCTGGCTGTTGCGGTGCGAGACCCGGTGGGCAACCCACACGGCGCCTCCGATGAGCCCCGCGATGAGCACGCCGAACAGCCACGGCAGCAGCGTCGGGGTGAGCCCCGAGGTGCCCGCCTTGAGCGTGCCGGTGCCATCGGCGATCTGCGCGGTGCCGTCCGCGAGGCGCGCCGCGCCGGTGGCGAGTTCATCCGACCCGTTGGCCAGCGTCGCCGATCCCTCGGAGAGCTTCGTCGCGCCGTCCGACAGGTCGCTGAGGCCCGTCGACAGGGATGCCGCGCCGTTCGAGAGCGTCTGCGTGCCTTCGGCGAGCGATCCCGCACCGGCCGAGAGGTTGCCCGCGCCGGTCGCGAGGTTCTGCGCACCGGAGCTGAGCGCGAGTGCGCCCGTCGACAGCGACTGCGCGCCCGCGGCGAGCGATCCCGCGCCGCTGGCGAGCGATCCCGTGCCGTCCTTGAGGCGCACGGCGCCGGCATCCAGCTGGGCGAGTCCTTCCGACAGGCTCTGCGCGCCGGCGGCGAGCGCCGGTGCGCCCTTCTCCGCGTTCGCGAGCGCGACCGTGCCAGGCCACTGGTTCGCCGAGTCGCCGTTGATGATGTTCGAGATCCCACCCGCCGAGCGCAGGAGTCCGGCCGCGAGGTCGGGAGCCGCGGACGCCTGGGGCGCCATTGCCGTCACCTGCTGCTGCAGGCCCCCGGCCACAGCGTTGATGGTGGTCCAATCGGCGTTCGCGGGGTCGCTCTGTGCGGCAGCAAGCAACGCGACGAGCGTTCCGGCGTTGTTCGTCGCGCTGGATGCGTTCGCCGCGATCGCCGCCTTGTTCTGCGCGAGGGTGCTGACCTGCGGCGTGATGCCGGCGTTCACCGCCGCCAGAACACCGCGCGCGTAGGTGTCGGCCCCGACGACGCCCTGTGCGAGGGTCTTCGTCTTACCGGCGAGGGTTGCGCCACCGACGGCGGCCTCGTGCATCTTCGTCGAGAGCTCCTGTGCGCCCGCGGCGGCTGTCTGGGCCCCCGCGGAAAGCTGCGACGCACCGGCGGCGGCGGATGCCGCACCGTCGCGCACCTTCGCGGCTCCCGTCGAGGCGGAGGCAGCGCCGGCGGCAAGGGTGCCCGCGCCCGCGGCCAGCGACTGTGCGCCGGTCGCGGCACTCGTCGCACCGGCCGAGAGCGCCTGCGCGCCCGTCGAGGCGGATACCGCGCCGGCATCCAGCTTCTCCGCGCCAGCGGAGAGGTCATCCGCGCCGTCGGCGAGGCGATCCGCGCCCGCAGCGAGGTCCTGCGAGCCGTCGGCGGCCTGCGCCGCACCGGCGTCGAGCTGCGCGGCTCCAGAGTCGAGCTTCGCCGCCGTGAGGAGGTAAAGGGTGGTCATCGCGGCCAGCAGTACGCCGAGCACGATGGCGGTGACGCGCATACCCAGACCGTGGGTGTGTGTGCCGGTTCTCGTCATTGAGGACTCCGTTGTCTCGCGCCTGCGTCGTCGCAGGCGTGGGTGGATGCTCGATCGGGCGAGCGACCATGACCGTAACAGCACCTGCGCTCACGGATCGTGAACTCGGTGACACTCTGCACTTTGGGACCAAGTATCACGACCCGTGACCCTCGGTGTCTTGTACGTGCTCCACAAAGACGGCTTTCCGGTCGCGGTATCGGCGGCGGCGGTGAACGCCTACGCTCGGAGTATCAGCAGCATCGATCCAAGGAGGATCCCATGGCAGAACGTCAGGCCACCGTCGCCGGCAGCTCCGGGCTGCACGCTCGTCCGGCGAAGCTCTTCGTCCAGGCCGTTCAGCAGACCGGCATCCCCGTGACGATCGCGGTGCCCGGTGGGCCCGACCTCAACGCGGGCAGCATCTTGACGCTCATGGGGCTGGGCGCCACGCAGGGCACGGTCGTCACCCTCAAGGCGGAAGGTGACGGCGCCGATGCGGCGCTCGACACGCTCGTCGAGTTCCTCGAGACGGATCACGACGCCGAAGGCTGAGCCGGAGGGTGAGGCGGCGTCAGAGGACGACGGAGCCGCCCGCGTCGAGTTCGACGAACTCGCCGCCGCCCTGTTCGGTCGCCCACGCGAGGCGCGCGCGGCCCATCTGCAGTCCGATGCGCGACAGCGTCATGTCGTGCGTGCCGAAGGTGCGCGCCGGCTTCACCGCGAGGACGAAGTCCATCGCCTCGCCGATCTTGAGCCACGGGGCGCCGACCGGCGCGGCAAGGAGGCGCACCTGCGCCTTGCCGGGCACCGCGTATGAGTCGCCCGGGTAGTAGAACTCGTCGTTGACGAGCACGCCGACATTGTCGATCGTGGGGATCGACTCGTGGATGACGGCGTGCGTGCCACCGAAGAACTCGAGATGGAACGGCTCGACCGTCACGGTGTCGCCGGGGGAGACGGCGATCACTCCGAACTCCGCCGCTGCCGTCGCGACGCCGGCGGGTCCGTAGATCGGCGCATCCGGTGCATAGTCGCGCAGCCGGCGCAGCTGCTCGGGAGTCCAGTGGTCGGGATGCTCGTGCGTCAGCACGATCGCGACGAGGCCGTTCAGGTCGTCGAGAGGCAGGGTGAACGAGCCCGGATCGATGATGAGCTGGCGCCCTTCCGACTCGAGTCGGAGGCAGGCGTGTTCGTGCTTCGTGATACGCATGTGCCCAGTCAACGCGGTCGGATGCCCGCCCGGCAAGCGCGCGCGCGGATTTGCCGGGGCCAGGGCGACATGGCATAATCGAACGGTTGCCGATCGCGCAGTCGCCCGGCAGCGAAAGTACGGCCCCATCGTATAGCGGCCTAGTACGCCGCCCTCTCACGGCGGTAACGCGGGTTCGAATCCCGCTGGGGTCACCAGTAAGAAAACCCCCGGTCATCCGGGGGTTTTCGCATTCCTGCCGTTGGGCTCTGTGGAGGCTCTACGCGGCCTTTGGCAACAGATTGGCAACATCTGATTGCATCGCGGCCGCGTTGAGCGCCGTGGCAACGCTGTCGAGGTCGTCATCGAACAGGTCGGCGTAGACGTCGAGCGTCACCGCGGCCGAGGCGTGCCCGAGCATCCGCTGGACCGCCTTGACGTTCGCTCCCGCGCTCACGGCCAGCGACGCGGCCGTGTGCCGCAGCTCGTGCGGCGTGAGGCCCTTGATCCCGACCGCCGCCGCCGCGTCATCGAACCAGCCGACCCGGTAGACGTGGTTCCGAAGCCAGGTGCCGGTGCGGATGCCGTAGAACACCGGGGCGTCGGCGGGGCGTCCGGCGATCTGCGCGCGTAGCAGTCCGACGAGGAACGCCGGGATGGGGATGCTGCGGTGCTCGTAGTCCTTCGGCGGCTCGATCCGCTGGTAGCCCTTGTCGGCCACGACGGTCTGCTCGACCGTCAGCCGCGGGTTCTTCGCGTCGAGGTCGAGGTCGCCGCTCCGCAGCCCCGACAGCTCGCCCCATCGCAGCCCGCAGTATGCCAGCACGAGCACGACGAGGCCGTAGCCGTACTCGCGGCCGTCCTTCGCCTGGTCGATCGCCTGGGCGAGCGCGGCGACCTGATCGTGGGACAGGTAACGCTTGCGCGCCTTCGTCGGCTTCGGGAGCTTGAGCCGCTGCGCGGGGTTGGAGGGCAGCCGCCCGTCCTCGACCGCGAACCGCAGGGCACCCGAGAGCACGTTCACGATCTTCCGCACCGTCGCGGGAGCGCCGGGCAGCGCCGAGGCCCACTCCTGCACGCGCAGGCGGGCGAGGTTGCCGATCGGGATGGTGCCGAGTTCGGGGACGATGTGCTTGTCGATGATGTTCTCGACCCGGCTGCGGGTCGTCGCCCGCAGGTCGCCCCTGGCCGCCAGCCAGGTCTGGAGCCAGTCGGCCACGGTCACACGCGCCAGTGACGGGTCGAGGTAGCGGCCCTGGGCGATGTCGACCTCAGTGGTCGCCAGGAACAGCTCCGCGGCCTTCTTGGTGGTGAAGCCGCGCTTCTGCGTCTGCTTCTTGTCGGGTCGCCGGTACAGCGCCCGGTAGCGACGGCCCTTGGCCGTTTCGTAGGACTCGATGCTTCCCATGTCCGCCCCGTCCTACTGCCGCAGCCCGGCAAGGCGCTCGACATCGACGCGGCGGTAGACGCGCTTGTGCTGGGTGAGCCGAATCGGCTCCACCGGGGCGCGGCCGTCCAGGGCGAGGGTCCGCAGCGTCGTGCGGTGAATGCCGAGCAGCGCCGCTGTCTCCTCCTCGGAGTAGAACAGCGGCACGGACTCCCGCGCGTCGAGGGGTGCTGCGCTCTCACCCATCGCGACCTCCTCGGAATCTACGATCACAGCCGCGATTGCAGCTACAGTCTTAGATTAGACCACAACACGCCAATGACAGCAAGAGTTTTAGATACTCGTGTCGCTCGGTACACTCGGGATGTGACCGCAGCCCCGCGCCGACCCGGCGATCAGTCCTATGACGGCCTGATCGTCTCGGCCGACCTGCCGGACGGCTGGCATCTGCCGAGCCGGTTCCCCGGCGAGCGAGACGACGACGCCAGCGAACAGATCGACGCGATCCTCGGCTACAACGATCAGGTGACGACCGAGGCCGACCGGCAGGCGCAGCTCGGCTCGGAGCAGAACGAGACGATCGACGGCCGCTGGCGCTACATCGAGCACACGGCCACGGCGACCCGCGTGTTCATCCGCCTCCAGCGCCAGCAGTTCGCCGTCCCCGAGGAGGTGCGCATCACCGGGGTCGTCTACCTCCCGTGGCGGCCGGGCGATCCCGTCTCCAGCCAAGACCTCCGCACCCTGCCCACCGCGCGCATCGAGGCGGCGATCAACGAGCGCCTGTTCGCCATGAAGCGCACGGTGACCATCACCGGCGGGAAGATCGTGCTGCCCTCCGGCCGGAAGATCAGTGAGCGGGATCTGCTCAAGCCGCTTGGGAACCCGAAGCGGACTCCCGACTTCTACGAACTCGTCGCCCTCCAGTACGGCAAGCTCTCCGCGCAGGGCGACGCGGCTCCCGCGGTCACGATGGCGAAGATCAACGGCGTCGCCCACGCCACCGCGCAGGGCTGGCTGGTCCGCACCCGCTCCCGCGGACTGCTCCCGCCCGGCCGCCGCGGGTAGCCGTCGGGGGAGTGGCACGATGCCTCGCCCCTGAGCGCGTCGCTACAGGCTCGGCCCGAAGTCGGGTCCGCTGCTCGGGCTCGGATAGTGCGGGTCGCGGGTGAAGTCGTGCAGCTCCGCGGCACGTCGCGTCAGGGCCGCGGCTGCGACGCGCTCGGCCTCGGCTCGGGCCTCGACCTGAGCTGCGGCCTCGCTGACCGGCAGGGCCTCCAGCTCCGCGAGCTGGCGCCGCAGCGCCTCGGCCTGCTGCTGGGCGCTCTCGGCCCGGCGGCGCGGGCTGCCGGTGCTGTACGGGCTGCCGAACAGCCGCGTGTGCAGCATGGCCCGCTGCCGCTCCTGCCGGTCTTCGGCACGGCGCTGCTCCTGCCGGGCCTGCGCGTGCGTCCGCATGGCGTCGGCCAGCCGCGGGTCGGCCTCGGCCTGCTGCTCGGCCGCCGCCTGCGCCCACGCCGGAACCTGCTCCGGCGTGCGCGGGATCGAGCTCCACCGCTGCCGGGTCAGGTTCTCGGCCTCGTGGCGCTGGCGCTCGGCTTCGGCCAGCGTCCGGTCTGCGCTGCGGCGCCGGAGCGCCCCGACTCGGCTCCTGGCAGCGATCGCCGCCTCGTGGCGCTCCCTGACAGCGAGGACCGCGGCGGCGTCCGTGCCTGCCTGCTCGACCAGCGGCGGGACGGTCTCGGCGCGTGCCGCTTCGACCTGCTGGGCGGCGGCCTCGACCTCGGTCCGCCGCGTCTCGGCCTCGACGCGGTGCGCGGCCGACTGGCGCTCCATCGCCTCGGCCGCCTCCGCCCACCGTGCCGCCTGGCGCTCGGCCTGCTCGATGCCCTGTCGCAGCCGGGCGCGCTCGGCGTTCACGACGCGCACCGGCCCGTCCGCGACGATGCCCGCGACGGCGGCCTGCGCCCGCTCGGTGGCCTCGCGCAGTCCGCGATCGGCGCGGTCCCGCTCGAGGGCGGCTGTGAACTGCTCCCGCGCGTCCCCGAGGTCCGCGGCGACGACATGCAGCCGGTTCTCCTCGTGCCCGCGGGTGAGTCCGACGTAGACGCCGGCCGCGTCGAGCGCATCCGACAGGACGGTGTGCGACGCTGGAGCGGTCATGCCCTGGACGCCGTAGGCGGTCGCAGCGTAGGCCAGGTGCGCGTGCTCGGCGACGTACTCGGCGGGCAGATGCACGGTGCGCTGCTGCTTCCGCTCGCTCGCGGCGTCCCGCACCCACAGGCTCCCGTCGCCCCCGAGCTGCTGGACGATCCAGGTCTGCCGATTCGCCACGCCCACCTCCGAGTCGTTGCGGCGGGTCTGGATCAGGTCGCCGGCGCCGATACTCAGACCGTCCGCGCCGTCGATGATGCGGGCGTCGTCGACCACGCCCGCGCGCACCCGGTCCTCTCGGATCAGGGCGTTCAGCTCGCGTGCCTCGTCGTTGGTCGCCGCCGTGATCGCGGCTCCGTCGATCCGCTCGGCGGCGACCGCGGCGCGCAGCGCCTCGGCGTCGTTGTGGAGTTGCACGAGCCCGAGCGCATGGAGCCGGTCGAACAGCTCGGCCGGGTCGCGGCCGGTTCGCAGATCAAGGGTGAGCTGCGCGTAGTCGGGGTCCGCGAAGCGGTGCAGGCTCGTCAGCGAGTAGACGTGCGGGACGAGAGCGGCCGCGATGTCGAGCACCCCGCCACGCCCCACGGCGGGGAGCTGCGCCCGGTCCCCGACGAGCGCGAGCGTCGTGCCGGCCTCGTCCGCGACGGTCAGCAGGGCGAGGGCGGTGTCCTGGTCAAGCATCCCCGCCTCGTCCACCACGACCCGCTCACCGGCGGCCAGTCGGTTCTCCTTCGCCGGGCCGCGGTAGGTCGCGCCCGTCACCGGGTCCGTGTCGCCCACGGCCAGCCGGGTCCAGACACCATCGGCGTTCCACCGGAACCCGTGGTCGTAGACGAGCGCGGCAACCGAGTCGGTCGGCACGCCCAGCTCGGCGGCGGCGACGTCGGCGGCTTTCTTCGTCGGCGTCACCACCCGCACCGAACGGCCCTCCTGCCCGGCGGCGCGGATCGCGGCACCGAGCATGGTGGTCTTGCCCGCACCGGCCGCACCCTCCACGACGACGAGCGGCCGGGTGGAGGCGACCGCGGCGGCTGCGCGCGCCTGGTCTGCATCCAGTCCCGGCTCCTGCACGCGCGGGGTTGCGCCGGGCGCCGGCTGGGTGGCGCGTGCGGCCAGTCGGTCGCGCAGCTCCGTCTCGACGGCCACGACGTGCAACGTCGTCAGGTGCGCCACATGCTCCAGGCGTGGCGCATCCGGCGGCAGGATCGAGAGGCACTCGTCCGCGGCCAGCCGGGTCGTGATGGTGATGAACTTGAGCAGCTCCTCGCGCGTGGCGCGCACGCCGGCCTCGGTGACGATGCGCGCCACCTGCTCCTGCACGTCATGCACCGTCCACGCGGACGCAGCGGCCGCGCAGCGGTCGAGCGCACGCGACGCGACCTGTTGCACGGCCAGCTCGTCCAGCGTGCTCGCGGGTGGCACGATGGCGCGCGGCAGGTCCGGCGTGTAGCCGGCCCCCTGCAACTCGCGCAACCAGCCGGCCTCGGAACCGAGCACGCTGGGCTTCTTACTCGGCCGCTCGTGATCCCACGCCTTCGCGTGCAACCTGGCGCGCACCACCGGCCCCGGCTCCTGGCCGGGATGCGCCGCCTCCCACTCGGCCTCGAACTTGGCGAGGTTGCGCGCCACCTGTGCGCCGCGCTTCGACATGACCGCGTTCCACGGCACTAGCTCCGTGACCTCCCCGGTCACCGGGTCAAGGGTGAGGCCGTGCGCGTCGAGCACCGCGGCGAGCTGCGGGTGCGCGGCGATGACGGCCGTGCCGAGGGCGCGGATCGCGCCCTGCTGCCGGAACAGCGCCGCGGTGTAGAGCCCGCGCCAGCGACCGGCCGCCCACACGCGCGTCCCGATCTGGAAGTGGATGTGCCGGTGCGGATCGCCCGCGCGAGAGGTCTTGTGCGACACGGCGACGGTTTCGAGTTGTTCGATCGGCACGACCTCCTGCTTCCCGCGCGAGCCGACGCGAGTGACCGAGTGCTGGCCGAGCCAGGACCGGATCTCCGCCACCGCGTCCCGCTGGGCGGCGTCCAGAGCCTCGGAAACCTCCGGGTGCAGCCCGGCGGCGACCGACAGGGACTTGGGGACGTTCACGACCATCTCCATGAACCGGGGCGATCCGCGCCGGCCCTCGCCGGGCAGCCGGGGGCGGCCCATCGACTCACCGGTGAGCGGGTTGATCCAGTCCACCCACTGGCGGTACTCCTCGGCGGTCAGCCCGAGCTCGCCGATCACACGGCCCTCGGCATCGACCGCCGTGAACTCCGCCAGGGCGGTCCCGGCCTCCAGGTAATACTCGTCCGCCCGCGCCCGGTCGGACTCCAGATAGCGCAGGGCATCCGAGCCGGTGCCCCGGAACGGGATCACACCGCCTTTCATGGCTCACCTCCTTACTAAAATGACAGCTACCGTATCAGGTAGGATACGTCCATTCGTTGGGGGGCGCTAGAGCGTTAGGCGGAAGAGCGGCAGGAAAGAGACGAGGACGGCGAGGGAGGGGACTGTGTGAAAGAGAAGGAAAA
>QFPM01000036.1 GCA_003248655.1 Microbacterium sp. | reverse complement strand
CAGCGGTCTAGACAATCACTATTCTTCCTGATCAGAGGGGCATTTCTGCGTCACGGCACCCGCTTGTCACCCAAGCTCATCGGTGGATCGAGGCTTAGTGCCAGACGTGTGGGGGAATCTGAGGGGCGGTCAAGGGAGCGGGAGCGCGGAGGCCCTAGCGCTGGGAGTCGTAGCCGGGGCTGGGCTGACCGGATACGTTCCGCTCTCGCCCTCTGAGTGCCTGAGCCGCGTGACGACAACGACGGCGAGCGGTGGCACTGACTCGCTTCGTCGAAGGGATGCGGCAAGTGAGAGAGGAGTTCCAGAGTTAGTACGGAAGAACGATATAGCGTACTATCGTGCTTATGATCAAGCCTGGTGAGGATTTGAGAGCGGAGCTGGAGGCGCTGTCCGAGCGCATGGCACGGTTGGAAGCGATGGCCGAAAGCCCCGATCGGGCGCGTGATTCTTCACCAATCCTGGATGAGGAGCAGTTCTGGGCTTTGACGGGCTTACAGTCCCAGCTGAACGATCACCCCTCGACAGTCGAGGGGGCGGTCATGCTGGTGGGTTCGCTCAAACTGCCGGATGGTACGCCGGTAGCGTGGCAGCAGGCCGCGGGCACCGCGGGTATTTGGGAGACGGAGTGGTCCGATCAAGCCGCGGCATTCTCTGCGCTCGGGCATCCTGTGCGACTGGAACTGCTGCGCCATATCCTCTCGGGCACGCACGCGACGGCTGATCTTGCCGAGGTTGCGTCTCTCGGCACGACCGGACAGCTGCACCACCATCTCCGGCAGCTTGTCGCAGCGGGCTGGGTCAAGCAGAGCGGTCGCGGGAATTACGAGGTGCCCGCGGCGCGGATCGTGCCGCTGCTGGCCTGCCTGGTGGGGGCGGGGCGATGAAACGAGCAGTGCTGGCGCTGTACCGCGTGCGAATCCCGCTCTACTACCTCGCGGCAGTGGTCCTCATCGGCAACGCAGTCTTGGGGCGCTTCATGAGTGCCGGAGGTGTTCGTGAGGTGTGGCTCGCTGCTGTGTTCGCCGCTCTCGCACTTGCCGGTCTCTGTCTGATGCTGGTGTTCCTGGCACCGCGACTACTCCCGGACTCTCCGGTCCGGGTGGTCGAGCCACCAGTGCGAGGCCGGTGGTTGGGGATGAATAGTCCAGCCTCGAAGGTTCCTAGCCACGGTGTGAGGGCCTATGGGCAGGCTTATGCCATCGATATTGTCGCCGACCCGGTGGCTGAACCGCGCCCGGAGTTCGGTGGCGCGATGATGCGGCTACCGAGTGCGTATCCTGCGTTCGGTGAGCCCGTATTCGCGATGGTCGACGGGGAGGTCGTACGCGCTTCAGGATGGCGCAGGGATCACCGGGCCCGCTCCAACGGTTGGGGCATCGTCTACATGATGATCGAGGGCATGATCCGCGAAATCGGCGGGCCAGGGTTCGTCATCGGAAATCACGTCACCATCCGCAGTGGCGATGGCGCATACGCGACTGTCGCACATCTGCAGCAGGGATCGCTGACCGTGAAGGTCGGTGACCGGGTGACTGCTGGCACGGTCATCGGAGGCTGCGGGAACTCTGGCAACACCAGCGAGCCGCATGTGCATGCGCAACTCATGGACCGCGCCTCACTTTGGACCGCACAGGGCCTCCCGATGAGCTTCTCCGGCATCACGCTCGACAACCATCCCGAGGCCGTTGACGCGCTCCCAGCGAACGAGCAGCATATGACAGCGACAGGAGAGCGCCACGAAGCATTGCCACGTTAGGTGTTAGGAAGCCACGGCGTGTTGGAGGACTTGGAATGCGACGGCGACGACAAGGGCGTTGTAGAAGAAGGAGACCACGCCGTGGATGAGGACGAGTCGTCGAGCGGGGAGGGTTTTGAGTGTGGCGTCTGAGGTGGCGAAGGATGTTCCGATGGTGAAGGAGAAGTAGAGGTAGTTGAGGAAGACGGGGCGGTCGTTGCCGGGGAAGGTGATGGCGTCTTGGTCTGAGGCGATGTCGGTGGCTTCATACATCTGCGCGAAGCCGGTGTGCAGGAGTGTCCAGGACAGGACGACACCGATGGATGCGGCGACGCCGAGCAGGGCGTCGTTGTGGATGCCGTCGCCGCGGGCGATCAGGGCGAGCACGGCGGAGTTGACGCCGGCGAAACTGGAGATGAGGGGAAGAACCCACGACCATCGTGCGACGGCGCGGACGTCGCCGCGGGAGACTCGGGAGGGGCGTTTGCCGCTCCAGGCGAGGGTGAACCCGATAGCGAGGTAACCGGTCGCGAGTGCTTCCCAAGCGATCAGCGCCCAGAGTTCGCTGGAGACCACGTAAACGAGGCTGGCGACGATGATGCAGATTTCTGCGACCGCGCCGACCCAGAACCCTCCGCGGGAACGTGTACGTGCCATCGGCTCCTGCTTTCGTGTCGGGTGGCGTGGTCGGTCTGCCGGTGTTCGGCGACGATCGCGTGCCGTAGGCGGGAACGGGCCGATGCGACCCATTGTCCCATCGAGGGTTCCGGGCTTGAAGTCCTGGAGCCCGGTGCTCGTGTCGTGGTCTTAGGTGGCGGTGCCCGAGTACAGGTAGACGCCTAGGGCTTCAGGTTTGCCGTCGAGGACGAGGTTCATGTCTTCGGAGGCGGTGCGGGTCATGCCCTGCTTCTCGTAGAACTGGAAGGTGCACAGGGAGTCGGTGTAGAGGTAGAAGTCGCTGCGTCCGAGGCTGCGGAGGTGGTCGAGGTAGTCGCGGTAGAGGGTCTTGCCGATGCCGAGTCCGCGGGTGCTGGAGTCCACGGCGAAGAGCGTCAGTTCGTCGGTCAGCGGGCTCGGGGTTTTCTTGCGCAGCTCACCGTATACGCGGTCGAAGGCGAAGTATTGGCGCATCGACTTCCACTGGGGCAGGCCGAGGATGCCGGCGCGGAGCGTGTGCGCCAGGGTCAGGAGTCGGTTGGTGAATCGGCCGCCGAGGCGTGGCTGCCCGTCGACTTGGCCCATGATGATGCCGACGACACGTTCGTCCTGGACCGCGACGCGGGTCCAGGTGCTGGCCAGGAGGCGCTCGCGCAGGTAGATCTCCAGCGCACTGTCAAGGACCAGGCGGCCGGTGACGTAGCGGTGGATGTAGAAGGCTTCGTTGATGATCTTCTTGATGTCCTCGGCGTCTTGCGGCTGGTAGGGGCGGTAGACGATGTTGGTCATGGCGTGGTTTTCCTTTCCGTGAATGGTGTGGGTCAGCCGGATGAGTCGTCACGTTGCGTGAGGGCGATCAGGTCGGCTTCGAGGGCGGTGCGGTCGGGCTCGGTCAGGACGGCTCCCCACAGCGGGGCGCTGTTGGACCCGTCGGTGGCGGCGATGACCATGCGAGCGATCGCGGGGTCGAGGCCGTCTTCGAAGAGCGCGCTGCGCCACTGCGCGGCGTCTGCTTGGGCGAGTTCTTCTAGGGCGGGCTCGAACATCAGGTGAGCGGCTAGGGCGATGTAGTCGCGTAGCCCGCTGGGGTCCCCGGCGTGAGCGAAGCTGACGCGGATGTAGGCGCGGGTGAGTCTGCCCGGGACCCCTTCGGGCTCGGCGGTCGCGGCCTGCTCGACGTGGCTGCGGAACTGGGTCATCAGGTTGGTGGCCACCCCGTTCAGCAGTGTTTCCTTGTTCGGGAAGTGGTAGAGCAGGCCGCCTTTGGAGACCCCGGCGGCCTCGGCGATGTCGGTCACGGGCACCGTGGTGCCGTGCCGGCCGATCAGGCGTGCGGCCGAGGTCAGGATGAGTTGTCTGGTCTCGTCTGCGCTGCGTCCGGCGGTCCGTGCCATGATGCGTCTCCTTTCTCGTGGGTTCGGTTCAAGGATTTCAGTTGTGGTCAGGTTTTCAGTGGTCGGCGGTGACGGCGTCCTTGTTGTTCGGGATGAGGGTGAAGGCCACGATCGCGGCGAGGACCATCACTCCCCCGGCGATCAGGGTGGTGGACTGCATTGCCGAGACGAACGCGTGCTGCGCGGCTTCCAGGACCGGGCTTCCGGGCTCGAGGACCGCGGTCGCCGAGGCGAGTGAGTCCTCGACCCGGGCCGCTACCTCGCCGGGAACACCTGTCGGCAGGTCGAGGCCTCCGCGGTAGAACACGCTCATCAGCGAGCCGAGGATCGCGATGCCCAGGGCCACGCCGAGCTCGTAGGCGGTCTCGGCGACCGAGGCCGCGGCTCCGGCCTTGGCTGGCTTGACGGCGGAGACCACCGCATCCACCGACAGGGTCTCGGCGACACCGATGCCCAGCCCGAGTGGGACCACGGCCAGCAGCACCCAGGCCAACTGCTCGCTGCTCTCCAATGCGGCCAGCAGCCCAAGCCCGACCGCGCCGGTGATCAGAGCCACCCCGATCGCCCGGCCGCGACCGAGACGGGTGAGGAGGAACCCGACCACTGCCACAGCGGCCATCGCCGAGAGGGCGGCGGGTAGCTGCGCGAGTCCGGCCTGGAGCGGGCTGAGGCCGCGGGCGAGCTGGAGGTACTGGGAGAAGAAGAACAGCACACCGCTGAGGGCGAACACCGAGATGAAGTTGACCAGCACCGCGCCGCTGAAGGCAGGCACGCGGAACAGGTCCACGTCGATCATCGGAGAGGCGGTCTTGCGCTGACGGCGCACGAACAGGATGCCGCCGACCACGCTCGCGATGATCGCCGCTGCGGTGAGGAGGTCGAACTTGCCGCCGGTGACCTGCTTGATCGTGTACACGAACGGGATGATCGCCAGCATCGACAGGCCGCTGGAGATCAGGTCGAACCGGCCGGGGTTGGGGTTGCGGGACTCCGGCAGCAACCACGCGCCCAGGCCGATGACCAGTGCCATGACGGGCAGGTTGATCAGGAACACCGAGCCCCACCAGAAGTTCTCCAGCAGTGCCCCGCCTACCAGAGGGCCAAGTGCGATGCCGCTGGCGGCCGCTGCCGACCAGATCGCGATCGCACGGGTGCGCTCAATCGGATCGGTGAAGATGTTGCGGATCAGCGACAGCGTCGAGGGCATGATCGTCGCTCCGGCCACACCCAGCAGCAGGCGTGCGGCGATGAGGACTTCCGCGGTCGGCGCGAAGGCGGCCAGGATGGAGGCGAGTCCGAACGCTGCGGCTCCGATCAGCAGCAGCTTCTTGCGCCCAATCCGGTCGGCCAGGTTCCCCATCGTGACCAGCAGCCCCGCCAGGGCCAGGGAGTAGATGTCCCCGATCCACAGCACCTGCGAGGCCGTCGGGGACAGGTCGGCGGTCAGCGACGGCACCGCCAGATACAGCACCGTGGCGTCAATGGCCAGCAGCAGCACCGCTCCCACCAGCACAGCCAGCGAGGCCCATCGCCTGGCTGGCGTCATCAGTTCATTCATGTTCAGTCTCCTCAGTATCTTCCTCAAACTAAACCGTCGTGCCGGTACAGTTCTGGTGGTAGTGCGCAGCCCGTACAGGACTGCTGGTGTGATGTGCGGCGAGGTGCCGCGTGGCGCTAGCTGGTGTGTTCGCTGCTGGTGCGTGCGAACGATGCCGCCAGGCTCGCGAACCGTTCCAGGCTCTGGCGGGCGAGGTCGTTGTCTCGGTGGGCCAGCCAGGACCAGGCGACTCCGTTAAGTGTGTCGAGGACGAGTTCGGCGAGCACTCGCTCGTCCTGGGCGAAGTCCAGACGCGCCTCGTCCGCCAGGCGGGTGATGTAGCCGGTGGCTTTCTCCAGGGAGGCGGCGTGCTCGTGCTGTGGCAGCTCCTGGAGTTCGGGGTCGCGCAGCGCGAAGCTGCCCAGGTCGAACAGGACCAACTGCGCGTCGGGGTCGGTCTCGATCTGTGACCAGAACGCCAGCAGCAAGGTGCGGATGTTCTCAAACGGGCTTGCATCGGGTGAAATATGCGGCCAGGCGGCCCCCAGGTCGATCTCGATGTCACTGGCCAGCAGGGCTGCGTACAGCTCCTTCTTGGAGTGGAAGCAGTAGTGAAACGCCCCGTGCGGCATCCCCGCCTCAGCGCAGATCGCACGGGTGCTCGCCGCAGCGATCCCGTCGCGCCTCATCACCCGCAGCGCGGCGGCCACCAACTGCTCTCGACGCTCGCCAGCGCTGATCTGATTGCGCGGCGTACGCGCCTCTCCTCGATCGTCCATAGCCCCATCATACGCCTTGGGCACACGACGTGGCCAGTTGACCTAGGCGAGTGGCCAAGTTAGTGTGTTGGGAGACGTCACGCGGTGCCCGAACTCATGGCCGGGCTTCAGGCCGCACTCCGACCTCTGACCGGGTGCGCCCGCTCACAGCCAGCCACCAGGGGCGATGGACGGTTCGACCCGATAGATCGTGAACAGGAAGGCCCTTTCGATGACTCCTCCCAACGCCACCGGCACCCCTCGTATCCCCGGCCCTGCCGCCCTGCCGGTGGTGGGGAACCTGTTCGAGGTGCTGGGCGCTTCGCAGGAGACCTCAATCGAGTTCGCTGAGGACTATCACGCCAAGTACGGCGGCATGTTCGCCCTTGATGTGCTGGGCACGCGGCAGATCCTCGCCTCGGAACACGCGCTGGTGGCGGAGATGTGCTCCAGTCCGTTGTGGTCGAAGAAGGTCCATTACGCGATCGATCAGGTGCGCGACTTCGGTGGTGACGGGCTGTTCACCGCGTACAACGAGGAGCCGAACTGGGGGAAGGCGCACCGGTTGTTGATGCCGGCGTTCGGGACGATGGCGATGAAGGACTACTTTGGCCAGATGCTCGACATCGCCGAGCAGATGATGGTCCGCTGGGAGCGCTTCGGGCCAGACGTGGAGATCGACGTCGCCGAGGACATGACCCGGCTGACGCTGGACACGATCGCGCTGTGTGCGTTCGATGTGCGGTTCAACTCGTTCTACTCCGAGAACCAGCACCCTTTCGTCGGTGCGATGGTGGGCGCGCTGACCGAGGCGGGGCTGCGCAGCGAGCGCCTACCGGGGGTGCAGCCGTTCATGGTCGGCACCAACCGCCGCTACCGCGAGGACATCGCCACCATGCGGCAGATCACCCAGGACATCGTCACGGCCCGCGCCGGTAGGCCTGTCGATCAGCGGCCTGATGACCTGCTGGAGCGGATGCTGTCGGCTGCGGACCCGCTCACCGGGGAGAAGCTGTCGGAGGAGAACGTCCAGTATCAGCTCGCGACCTTCCTCATCGCCGGGCATGAGACCACCTCCGGGCTGTTGTCCTTCGCGACCCACAAGCTGCTGACCCACCCCGATGTGCTCGCGAAGGCCCGCGAGGTGGTTGATGAGGTCTTGGGTGATCGGACCCCGGAGTTCGCTGACCTGGCCAAGTTGGGCTACATCGGGCAGGTTCTGCGTGAGACCCTGCGGCTGCATCCCACCGCTCCGGCGTTCGCGCTGTCCCCGAGTGAGGACACCACGCTGGGCGGATACGACATCGCCGCCGGAGAGAGCGTGATGGTGATGCTCCCGACCCTGCACACCGATCCGGCCGTGTGGCCCGAGCCGACGCGGTTCGACCCGGACCGGTTCTCCCCGGAACGGATGGATGAGATCCCCGAGTATGCGTGGATGCCGTTCGGCCACGGCGCACGGGCCTGCATCGGTCGTCCCTTCGCGTTGCAGGAGGCCACCTTGGTGCTGGCGATGATGCTCCAGCGCTTCGACATCGCCCTGACCGACCCCGGGTATGAGCTGAAGATCGCCGAGTCGCTGACGATCAAGCCCAAGAACCTCACCATCCACGCCGCCAACCGCCTCAGCCACACCCAGCTCCGCACCGACGCCACAGCACCCGCGTCCGCCCCTGCTCCTGCTCCTGCTCGGAAGGCGTCCGCCGCCGCGACACCACCGGCGGATGCGCACGGCACGCCGATGCTGGTGCTTTACGGCTCCAACGGGGGCAGCAGTGAGGGCTTGGCCCGCACCATCGCCGGCGATGGGGCCGCCCGTGGCTGGCACACCCGAGTGGCCTCCCTCGATGAGGCCACCGCGGACCTGCCCACGGCCGGGCCGGTCGTCATCGTGACCTCCTCCTACAACGGCACCCCACCCGACAATGCGAAGCGCTTCGTCGACTGGCTCACCACCACCGGCCCGGACCTGAGCGGTGTTGAATACCTGGTGCTGGGCTGCGGGAGCCTGGACTGGGCCGCCACCTACCAGCGCGTCCCCACCCTCATCGACGACGCCATGACTGCTGCCGGGGCCACGAGGATTCGTGAACGCGGTGCCACCGATGCCCGCACCGACTTCTTCGGCGACTGGGAACGCTGGTACCAGCCGTTGTGGCCCGAACTGTCCGAGCACTACCAGATCGAGGACACCGCCCCGACAGGCCCCCGCTACCGGATCGCCTCCACCAGCCAGCCCGCCGCCCATCGTGAGGAGGCCACCGCGATCGTGCTGGAGAACCGCGAGCTAGTCCGCGGCGACTCGCCCCGCTCCAAGCGGCACCTCGAACTCCGCCTGCCCGAGGGCATGACGTATCGCACCGGCGACTACCTCTCGGTGCTGCCGCAGAACCACCCCGAACTCGTCACCCGCATGCTCACCCGCCTGGCACTGCCAGGCGACGAGTTGGTGACCATCGACTCCGACGCCCCCAGCGGACGCATCCCCGTCGGAGTGCCGGTGCGGGTCGATGACCTGCTGACCCGCCACGTCGACCTGACCGCCCCAGCCACGCAGGGGGTACTCGCCTCGCTCGCCGAGACGACACGCTGCCCTCCCGAGCGCGCAGAACTCGAAAAGCTGGCCTCCCCTGAACAGGCGGACACCATCAGGCAGCGCCGGTTCTCACTGCTGGACCTGCTGGAGATGTTCGCCTCCTGCGAGGTCGACCTGGCCTGGGTGATCGAACGACTCCCCGCCCCCAGGGCACGGCAGTACTCGATCAGCTCCGCCGCCGAAACCCAGACCGAAGTAGCACTGACCGTCTCAGTCATCGAGGGCCCCGCACTCTCGGGGACGGGCACCTACCGAGGCGCGGCCTCCAGCTACCTTCAGCGCGTCCAGCCCGGCGACCGGCTCACCGTCACCCTCGCTTCGCCGACCGAGCACTTCCGGCCCCCAGCCCAGAACTCGATCCCGGCGATCATGATCGCCGCTGGCTCCGGCATCGCCCCGTTCCGCGGCTTCATCAACGCTCGTCATGCTCGCGCCACCGGCGGCGAACCGGCGGGTGAGACGGTGCTGTTCTTCGGCTGCCAGCACCCCGACTGGGACGACCTCTACGCCGAAGAGTTCGCCACCTACGAGGCTGCCGGGACGCTGCGCGTGCACCGGGCATACTCACGCAAGCCCGACGGCGAGGTCCGCTACGTCCAGCACCGGCTCTGGGCCGAACGAGACAGCATCCTCGACCTCATCGAGCAGGGCGCGCACGTGTATGTGTGCGGTGACGTCACCGGCATGGGGCCAGCGGTCGAGGAGACCCTGACCCGGATCGGCCAGGACGTCCACGGACCCAACTGGCTCACCGAACTCAGCCAGACCGGGCGATACGCCACTGACCTCTTCTGAGCCACTCACATGAGACTGCGGGCTCAGACGACTGACAGTTCCTTTCGAGAACTCAGACTCTCGGAGCTGAGTTCTCGTCACGTCGCACGCTTCGGAAGTGGTGCACGCGGACCTCACGCCGATTCGCGTGTTGCTCCTGATCGTGGAGGTAAGCCATAGGCGCGCGCGAGGCTGTGAGGAGACTCCATCTCGAACTCGACAACGGCGCGGATTGGTCGCACTCGCTAGCAGAGAACCGAGAGGTTGCGTCCAATAGCGTGGTGTACGGATCCGGTGGCCACGTCGCTGTGAATGTGGCGACGGTCACCGTGTGATCCTTCGAGAGAACTCTTCACATCCG
>QFPM01000018.1 GCA_003248655.1 Microbacterium sp. | reverse complement strand
CCACTCGATGAAACAATTCACCCTCTGGCGGGTCCGACAACTGAAGGGTGGCGTCCTCGAATGGACCTCACCCACCGGCCGCATCTACCGCGAAGACGCCCCCGCACCACCCATCGCGTTCATGCCCGCCCTCGTCCACGATTCGGGGCCGGCGCCGTTCTGACGGGCGCCGTGATTTCGATACGCCGCCTACGGCGGCTACTCAATCACCGAACAGTGGTGCGCCGTGATTTCGATACGCCGCCTACGGCGGCTACTCAATCACCGAACGGGCGGGGCACCGTGATTTCGATACGCCGCCTTCGGCGGCTACTCAATCACCGGAAAGGGCGGCGCGTCGTGATTTCGATACGCCGCGTGCGGCGGCTACTCAATCACCGAGGGGAGTGCGGCGGCTACTCAATCACCGATGCACGCGGCGGGGAAAAGTAAGACTCTCCGCGAACCCGGCAGAGCCTGGTTACCCTTGCTACGTTTCCGTCCTGGGGGATTTGGCCTGGATGCCGCCTCGCGGAGAGCTAGGTGCGAGTTTACCCGACGTCCAGCCCGATGGTCGCCGGGCCGGGTTAGCATCGAGCACACGCGACCGCGACGTCGCGGCGACACCGACCTCGGAAGACGGGCCACGCATGTCAGACGCGACGACCACCGCCGACTCGTTTGCGAGGGCGACGGGAGCCATCAGGTCGTCGGTCGAGCAGGTGATCGACGGCAAGCCCTCCGCCGTCGAAGCAGCGCTCGTGTGCCTGCTCGCCGAGGGTCACCTGCTCATCGAAGACGTCCCGGGCGTCGGCAAGACGATGCTCGCGCGTGCGCTCGCGGCATCCGTCGACGCGACCGTCCGGCGCGTGCAGTTCACTCCCGACCTGCTCCCCGGCGACGTCACCGGCGTCAGCGTCTACAACCCGGTCGACCGCGAGTTCGAGTTCAAGCCGGGCGCGATCTTCGCGCACATCGTCATCGCCGACGAGATCAACCGCGCGTCGCCGAAGACCCAATCCGCCCTGCTCGAGGCGATGGAAGAGCGGCAGGTCACCGTCGACGGCACGTCCCACCGGCTCGACGACCCGTTCCTCGTCGTCGCGACGCAGAACCCGCTCGAGATGGAGGGCACCTACGCCCTGCCCGAAGCGCAGCGCGACCGCTTCATGATGCGCATCTCGATGGGATACCCGGATGCCGCGAGCGAAGCCCTCATGCTCCGCCAGCGCGAGACCGTCAACCCGCTCGACGGCCTCGCCCCCGTGCTCGACGCGCACGGCGTGCGCGGACTCATCGCGTGGGCGCGATCCATCCACGTCTCACCCTCGGTCGAGGAGTACGCCGTCGCCCTCGCCCGCGCGACGCGCGAGCACCCCGACATCCGCCTCGGCGCGAGCCCCCGGTCGACCCTGCAACTCGTGCGCGCCGCGAAGGTGCGCGCCGCCCTCGACGGGCGCGAGTTCGTCATCCCCGACGACGTCGCCGGGCTCGTCGAGCCCGTCTTCGCGCACCGCATGATCGCCGCCCGCGGAGCCGCGACCGCCCGCGGACGCGCTGGCGGCGACACGATCACGACGATCCTCCGCGGCATCGTCGGCTCGGTGCGCGTGCCGATCGCCGCCCGGTGACCGCGCCATGAGAGCACGCTGGCCCCTGACCGTCCGGGGCACCGGTGCGCTCGCGCTGGCCGTCGCGTGCTTCGTCGCCGCGCAGTCGTTCGGCATCGCCGAGCTCGTCTACGTCGGCGCCCTCCTCGTCGTCGCAGTCGTCGCGAGCGTCGCAGTCCTTCACCTCGTGCACCGCGGAGCGAGCGTCGTCAGATCCTTCGACCCCGACATCGTCGGCGCGGGCGGAACAGTCGACGTGCGACTGCGCATCGAACTGCGCTCCCCCCTGCCGAGCGGGCCGGGGCGCTGGAGCGACGCGCTGCCAGACGGCATCCGCGGCATCCCGGGCGCCCCCGGAACCTCGGGCGCCCTCGGAACCCCGGGCACCCCCGGCGCCCCGGGAACCCCGGGCGTCCCGCGCGCCGACGACGGCACCCCCGGACCGGCGGAAGGCGACTTTCCCGAGACCGCGTCGGGAATGCGCACGGGCGGCACCGCCGTGGCGCTCCGCTACACCGCCCGGGCGCTGCGCCGCGGCATCCATCAGATCGGTCCGCTCACCCTCATCGCGACCGACCCGTTCGGCTTCGCCCGCCGACGCCGCACGGTCGGGCGCCCGCTCGCGCTCACCGTCACCCCCGCGATCGTCGAACTGCCGCCGCTCTCCGAGCAGCCGGGCGACGCCGGCGGCAGCATGAACAGCACGACCGACCAGCTCGGTCAGGGCTCCGACAACCTCATCCCCCGGCACTACGTCGCGGGCGATTCGATGCGCCGCATCCACTGGCGCGCGAGCGCCCACCGCGACCAGCTCATGGTGCGACAGGAAGAGCAAGAGACGACCCCCGAAGCCATCGTCGTCCTCGACCGCGCGGGCTCCCGGTGGGACGCCGACGCGCAGCGGATGCCGGGGCTCGACCCCCCCTTCGAGACCGCCGTGTCCGCGTGCGTCTCGGCAGCCGCCCGCCTCGTGCACGAGGGCTACATCGTGACCGTGCTGGATGCCGACGGCACCCCCCTCGCCGACACGATCGACGGGGGCGACACCGCCGCCGTCGAAAGCCTCGCGGTCGCGCTCGCCACCGCGACCGCCGTGCGCGAGTCGCCGTCGGAGCCGCTCGTCGCCCTCCTCGCCAGCACGATGACCGGCCCGCTCGTCTACGTCACCGGCACCCTCACCGAGCGGGATGCCGCCGTCCTCAGCCCGCTCGTGCACCACAGCATCCTGCCCGTGCTGCTCGCCGTCACGCCCGGCGCGAGCCACCGCGCGGGCTCCGCGCACGCCGACGCGCTCGGGCACGCGGCATCCGCCGGATGGCGCGTCGGCGGCGTCGCCGCGGGCGCCGACCTCGCCGAGGCGTGGGCCGGAGTCGTGGGAAGAGGGGCCCGCCGTGTCGGCGTCTGACGCTCGGCGAGCGGCGCCCGACGCGCGGCGCACGACGGTGGCGCGCTCGCGCGGCGAGGCCATGCTCGTCGTGGCGCTGTGGCTCGGGCTGCTCGCGACGATCCCGCCGCTCCTGCGCGTCATCCACGGGGGGAGGTGGGTGCCGCTCGCGGCCGCCCTCTCGGCCGTTCTGCTGGCGGTGGGCTATCTGCTGCGCCGCCGCCGAGCCCCCGCGATCGCGGTGACCCTCGCCGAGCTCGCCGTCTGGGCCGGTGCCGTCACGGCGATGTTCTTCCCGGGGCGCGCGCTGCTCGGGTTCATTCCGACGCCATCGGTCATCGGGGCGATCCCCGCGCAGGTTCGGCAGGCGAACACCGAGATCCTCGAGGGCGTCGCGCCCATCGACTCGACCAGCGCGGTGACCTTCCTCATCGTCGCGGCCCTGGGCCTTCTGACGATCGCGCTCGATCACGTCGTCCTGACCGCGCGGATGCCGCTGCTCGCCGGCAGCGCGCTCGTCCTCGTGTGGCTCATCCCCGCGATCGCCGTGCCCGCCGAGCTCGACGCCCTCGCGTTCGTGCTCGTCGCGGCATCCGTTCTGCTCCTCATCCGCGCCGAGCATCGCACGCGCGAGAAGCGCACCGCCCCGAGTGGTACCGCCCAGGGTGCCGGCCCGCGCCGCGGCGTCGGCGCGGTCGCCGTCGCGATCGGCGCCGTCGCGATCGTCGGCGCGCTCGTGATCGGGCCGGCCCTGCCGACCCCCACCGTCGTCACTGTCGTGGCGGGCGCGACGGCGCGCATCGACCCGTCGCTCGACCTCGGGCGCGACCTCCGCCGCCCGCAGGAGATCCCGGTGCTCACGATGCACGGCGACGCCCCGTCACTGCCGAACCTGCGCGTCGCGACCCTCTCGATCTTCGACGGCGAAGTCTGGGAGCCCGACCGGCTGCGGTCGATCGAGCTCACCGACAGCGCGCTCGAGCCCGTCGTGGTGGACGACGGCATCCGCCTGACGGAGTACCGCACGCACCTCGACATCACGCAGCTGTCATCGGCGTACCTGCCGCTCCCCTACCCGGCGGTCGACGTCGAAGGGCTGCAGGGCACGTGGCGGTCGGTGCCGTACAGCCGCACGATCCTCACGAGTCAGGCGAACACGCAGGGGCAGAGCTACGACGTCGTCCAGCACCTGCCGCGACCCACGCGCGAACAGATCCAGGCGGCGAGCGCGACGCTCGACGAACGGGGCGTCGACGTCTACGCCGTGCCGGCAGACACGCCCCCCATCGTCGCCGAGCTCGCGCAGAAGATCACCGCCGGCGCCGAGACCGACTACGACAAGCTCATCGCCCTGCAGAGCTGGTTCCGCGGGTCGGAGTTCACCTACTCGCTCACGACGCCCGTGCAGAACCGCTTCGACGACACCGGCGTCCGCGCCGTCGCCGCCTTCCTCGACACGAAGGAGGGCTACTGCATCCACTTCGCGGGATCGTTCGCCCTCATGGCGAGGACGCTCGGGATGCCGTCGCGCATCGTCGTGGGGTTCCTTCCCGGCACCCCGACCGGCGAGAGCGTCGACGGACAGCGCGTGTCGGAAGTGACGACCGCCGAGCTGCACGCGTGGCCCGAGGTGTACTTCAGCGGCATCGGGTGGGTGCCGTTCGAGCCCACGAAGGGCCGCGGAACTGCGACCAACTTCCTCAGCAGCACCTCACCGGTCGACAACTCGGGGCAGGACGTCACGCGCACGCCCAGCGCCGCGCCGACCCCGACGCAGTCCGCGGCCGCCGGCCCGACGACCCGCCCCGACGACCCCGAGGATTCCGCGACCGGCGGACCGTTCGTGCGCGCGCTCGACCCCCGACCCCTCCTCGCGTGGCTCGCGGCAGCGTTCGTCGTGCTCGCGGCGCCCGGCGTGCTCGCGGCGCTGCGGAGGGCGCGCCTGCGGCGGCGCGGCACGGTCGGCGCTGCCTGGCAGCTCGTGCAGGACACCGCGATCGACCTCGGCGCCGCCGCTCCCGCCGCCGAGACGCCGCGCGCGTTCGGAGCGCGGCTCGTCGCCGCGTACGACGCGCCGCACGAGGCAACGGCGCGGCTCGTCGGCGCGATCGAGCGCGAGAGCTATGGCGCCGAGGCCCCGTCAGTGGAGCAGGCCTACGCGGATGCCGAGGACGTCCGCCGCGGGATGCTCGCGGCCCTCGCCGCATCGGATCGCGCCCGCGTCGCGTGCCTGCCGCGCTCCCTCATCCTGCGACCGGGCGCGACCCTCGCCGACCGCGACGTCGTCGTCTGAGGCGCCGTCGTCTGCGGCGCCGTCGTCTGCGGCGCCGGCATCCGGCGCCGGCATCCGGCGTTGAACGAGAAAGCCCCCGCCGAGTCGGGCGGGGGCTATCTGTCGTTCGACGCGAGCGTCGAGGCGCGGAAGTGACAGGATTTGAACCTGCGAGGCGAGTTACCCCGCCTACATGGATTCCAGCCATGCTCCTTAGGCCGCTCGGACACACTTCCAAGGGGAGAGCCTACCATCGGCGCGCGCGGCGCCCGCGGCCCACCCGGCACGCAGCACGAGCTCAGACGGGGAGCGGGATCTCGCGGCCGCGGTCCCAGGGCTCCGTCCAGCCGAGGCGGTCGAAGAGCGAATCGAGCAGGATGCCGGTGAACCCCCACACGAGGTGTCCGTCGACCTCGAACGCGGGGCCGCGCCACTCGAGCCCGTCGCGGCGGATGACCGTGACGCCGCGGCGACGCGGGTCGAGAAGGTCCGCGACCGGCGCGCGGAAGACCGCCGCCGACTCGGCCACATCGACGACATGAACCGGCGACGGATGCCGCCACCACGCGAGCACGGGCGTCACCCGATGGCCCGAGAACTCCAACGGCACTTCGGGCAGCGAGCCGAGCACCTCGACGCCCGACGGATCGAGCCCGGTCTCTTCCCGCGCCTCGCGGAGCGCCGCGGCGACGGGCCCGTCGTCGCCCGGGTCGAGCCGGCCACCCGGGAACGCCACCTGCCCCGGGTGCGAGCGCAGCGTCGCCGCCCGTGCGAGGAGCAGCACGTCGAGGTCGCGCGAGACCGCGGCATCCTGCGCCTCGCGCGTCGCCGGCAGGGCATCGAGCACGCCGAACAGCATGAGCACGGCGGCGGCGCGAGCGGATGCCGCAGGCGCCAGCTCTCGCAGCGGCGTCGGCCACGGGCCGCCCGACGAGGCGAGGGCCGCGAGCTCGGCTCGGGCGCTCGGGCGCGGCTCGTCGGTCATCTCTCCAGGCTATTGCCCGCGGCGGGCCGGCGGCGCTGTCGGTAGGCTGGGCGCTCGTGACTCAGGCATCCGCTCCGCGCATCGGGATCGTCGTCACCGATGTCTACGCCGACGAAGACCCCGACTACGACACGCCCCCGCTGCTGGGGGCGCTGCGTGAGCGGGGTGCGCACGCCGAGAGCGTCGTCTGGCACGCCGACACGGTCGACCTCGCGTCGTTTGACCTCCTCGTGATCCGGTCACCGTGGGACTACCCCGATCGCCCCGCCGACTTCCATGCGTGGCTCGATCGCGCCGACGCCGCGACGCGTATCGTCAACGCGCCGGCGACGATGCGCTGGAACCTCGACAAGCACTACCTGCGCGACCTCGCGGATGCCGGCGTGCGGGTCGTCCCGACGGAATACGCGACCACGAGGGATGCCGCAGCCGACGCCCTCGCGCGCGCGTCACACGGGGGCCTCGTCGTGAAGCCCGCCGTCTCGGCCGGCGCGCGCGACACCGGCCTGTTCGCGGCATCCGACCCCGCCGCCCTCGCCCTGGCATCCCGGATCGTCGACGCGGGCGGCGTCGCGATGATCCAGCCGGAGATTCCGGAGCTGTCGGCAGGTCACGAGAAGGCGCTGTATGCCATCGACGGCATATTCACGCACGCGATCGCGAAGGGCGCCCTGCTCGCCCCCGGCGGGGGCTTCCTCGGCGGCGTCTACGTCGAAAACCCGGTGCTCGTCGACGCGACGGATGCCGAGCAGTCGTTCGCCGCCGACGTGCTGCGCGCGGTGCGCCAGGTGACGGGCGGCGACCTGCCGCTCTACGCCCGGATCGACACCGTCGACTCGGCCGAGTACGGCCTGTGCCTGCTCGAGGTCGAGCTCGTCGAGCCGGCCCTCAACCTCCACGTGGCTCCCCACATCACGGATGCCGTCGCCGACGCCATCCTCCGCGCGGCGGCGTAGCCGAGCGCGGCGGCGTAGCCGGGCGCTACGCGAGGCCGACGAGGTCGGCGCTGCGCTCCCACAGCTCTCGCGCCACGAGCGGGTCAGCGGCGACCGCACTCGTGCGAGCGGGGCGGTTGTTCGCGTAGTAGCCTCCGGGCTGCAAGTCGACGCCGGGCGTACCCATCGCGAGCCACGCCAGCCGCGCGCCGCCCACCTCGGTCGAGGTCAGCAGCCGGCTCGCGACCGGGTTCGTGTACAGCCAGCGCCAGACACCCTTCGACCCTCCGGCGAAGCTGCTCGCGATCGCGCCGGGGTGGAAGGCGACCGCCGACATCCCGTCGCCACCGAAACGTCGCGCAAGCTCCTTCGTGAACAGGATGTTCGCGAGCTTGGCGTTGCCGTAGGCCGCGCTCGGCGAGAACCGCCGCTCCGCCTGCAGATCGTCGATGTCGAAGCGCGAGAACGTCCGCGCCGCGACGCTCGAGGTCTGGATGACCGATGCCCTGCTCTCGATCAGCCGCTCGCGCAGCAGGTTGGTCAGCAGAAAGCCCGCGAGATGGTTGACCTGGAACGTCAGCTCATTTCCGTCGACCGTGACGGTGCGATCCCCGAAGATGCCGCCCGCGTTGTTCGCGAGCACGTCGATGCGCGGATACTGCTCGAGCAGCGTCGCGGCGAGCGCGCGCACCTGATCGAGTTCGGCGAAGTCGGCGACGTGGAACGGCGCCCCGATGCTCTCGGCGACGGAGCGCGACTTCTCCGCGCTCCGTCCGACGACAACTACCCGCTCCCCCGCGGCGCTCAGTTGCCGCGCCGCGGCCGCGCCGATCCCGTCGCTCGCGCCCGTGATCACGATCGTTCGACTCATGCCGCGACCCTACCCCGGCAGCCCGCCCGTCAGCCCAGGAGCTCGGCGAAAGACGGGGGCAACGCGACATTCGCTCCGGCATCCGCGAAGTGCGGCGCGACATCGGCCGGCTGGTACGGTCCGATGCCGCACCCGAGCTCAATGACGAGGAACGTCAGCTCGGAATGCTCGCGCGCGAAGGCGAGCAGACCCGCGATGTCGCGCGCCATCGTCGCGGCATCCGTCATCGTGTCGATCGCGTAGCTCCGACCCTGCAGGCCGTGACCCTGACCCCAGACCGCACCAAATCGGTCGAACGCGATCCGCGCCGCGCCTCCGCCGTGGAACCCCGCGCCGTTCGAGCCGAAGACGAACACTTCGCCGGGCGCGAGCTCCTGCACCCACCCGTCCAGCACGAGCCGTCCCGCAGCATCCTTCGTCGTGTTCGCCATCTCCGTCACCGCAGGAACTGCTCGGGGTCGAACTCGTCGATCGCGATGATGCGCACGCGCGGCAGCGGCGTGTGGAACGCCTCGACGTCGTACTCGAGGTCGAAGAACTCGAGCCCGGGGAGGTCGGCGAAGCCCGCGTTGCGGAACTCGGCGAAACCCATGACGCCGACGCGGCGCCCGTCGAGGACGGCGCCGAGATCGTCGACGAAGTCGCCGTCGTGGCTGACGAGCACGACGTCGCCCGAGCGCTCACGCAGCGCCCGCAGCGTCCGCTGGATGGCGACGTCGACGACCTTCTCGTCGGCGTCGCCCGACAGCGGGATCGGCTGATACCCGAGCGCGAGCAGCGCCTGGATGAACGGCATCGGCAGATTCGTCGACGCGTTGAGAAAGAACAGTCCCCGCGCGCTCTGCCCCCAGCGGCGCGAGATGAACGCGAGGATGCGGTCCCACCGCGGCCGCTCATCGGGCTGTGGACGGCGGCCCAGGATCGAGCTACCGAGCGTCGCGTCGATGTTCTCGCCGTCGACGAGCACCCACGTCGTGCGATCCTCTGCGCCCATCGGGGCTCCTTCCGTCGTTTTCGAGACTAGGCCAGGCGTGCGACAGTCTCGATCGTGCAGCGCGCCGCCCTGCTCGCCCTGATGCGACGATCGCCCGTGACGAGCGTGCACTCCAGCCGCTCGGCGAGCGCCACGTAGCCCGCATCGTAGGTCGACAGCCGCTCGCGCAATTCCCACGCCCGGTCGGCGACGAGCATCCACGGCCACAGCTCGATCGGGAGCGCGGCGGCGTGGCGGCGCGCCGCCTCCGCCTGCGCCGGCGTTAGCCGTCCGCCGCGTTCGAGGCCGCGCAACGCGCTGTCGACCTCGACGGCGAGGTGCGTCGGCGCGTGCAGCGCAGCCGCGCCGACGCGCGCCGCGAGCCGCTCGGTGTCGGACGCTCGCGAAGCGACGAGTGCGACGACGATCGACGCGTCGACGACCAGCAGCTCCGGCCTGTCAGCGGCGTTCGGCATGCACGGCATCCACGATGTCGGCCATGTCGATCGGCGGATACGACTGCGCGTTCAGCCGCGCTCGCGACACCGCCTCGGCCGCGCTCGGGCTCGACGCGATGCGGGCGAGCTCGGCGCTGAGGTACTCCTGCAACGACCGCCCCGACAGCGCGGCGCGCGAGGCGAGCTCGTCTCGGATGCCGTCGGGAACGTTCCGAATCGTGATGGATACTGACATGCCAGCATTCTACCGGCCACGCCTGCATTATGCATGCACGCCCTCACGCACCGCCCGACCCTACGCTGGAGGGGTGACCAACACCGCCTCGATCGTCCTCGTCGCCAACGCGGGCGACAGCTCAATCTCGACGTTCCGCTTCGCGGACGGCCGCCTCGAGCGGCTCGCCGTGACCGAGGGACTCACCGGGTGCTCGACGTTCGTCGTCGACCGGGACTTCGTCTACGCGGGCGTCAAGGGCGAGCCTGCCGGCATCGTGACGCTTCTCCTCAACCGCGAGGACGGCACCCTGACCCCGATCTCGCGCCTCGACCTTCCCTCCGGCGGCATGAACTACCTCGCACTCACCCGCGGCGGAGATGTGCTGCTCGGCGCGAGCTACGGCGGCGGTTACGGCATCGTGTGCCGCGTCGCCGAGGGTTCGATCGGCGCACCCGTCGCGCGCATCGCGTATCCGAACCTGCACTCCGTGCTCGCGAGCCCCGACGGCCGCTTCGCCTACTTCGTCTCGCTCGGCGCCGACCTGATCGCGCAGTACGCCCTCGGCGACGACCTCGCCCTCACGCCCCTCGACCCGCCGACGGTCGCCGCACCCGCCGGCAGCGGCCCGCGCCACCTCGTGATCGACGACGCGCGCGAGGGGGTGTACGTCATGACCGAGTTTTCCGGCGAGGTCCTGCACTTCCGGCGGGATGCCGGGGACGGAGCCCTCTCCCTCGCCGGAGCCGCGTCCGCGATCGACACCGCGGCCAGCCTCGGCCACAGCGAGTTCGGCGCGGACCCCCTCGCGCACCACTACATCTGGGGCGCCGACCTGCACCTCGCGGGTGAGGTGCTGTGGGCCTCCGAGCGCACCGAGAGCACGCTCGCCGCCGTCCCCGTCGCGGCGGATGGCACCGTGACGGATGCCACGGCCGTCACCGTGACCGAGGAGCAGCCGCGCGGGTTCGCCGTCAGCCCCGACGGACGCTACCTCGTCGCCGCGGGCGAGAGATCGACAACCGTGTCGCTGTACGCGGTCGACGGCGACCGCCTCGACCTGCGGCAGCGCATCGAGACCGGCCGCGGCGCGAACTGGGTGCGCTTCGTCTGAGGGTCGGACTACGCTCGCACGGGACCAAAATCGACGCGGTGAGCGTTGCACGAAGTGATGCCACGGCATCCATCAGCCATGCGCACAGACACGAGGAGCACACCATGACCGACGACGGCAGCATCACGCGCACCCCGGGCACCGAGACGGCGATCCTCGCCGGCGGCTGCTTCTGGGGCATGGAGGACCTCATCCGCCGCCAGCCGGGCGTGCTCGACACGCGCGTCGGCTACACGGGCGGCACCAACGACCACGCGACCTACCGCAACCACCCGGGCCACGCCGAGGCCGTCGAGATCGTCTTCGACCCGGGTGTCACGACGTACCGCGACATCCTCGCGTTCTTCTTTCAGATCCACGACCCGTCGACCCTGAACCGCCAGGGCAACGACATCGGATCGAGCTACCGCTCGGCGATCTTCCCCGTGACGCCCGAGCAGGAGTCCGTCGCGCGCGAGACGATTGCCGACGTCGACGCGTCGGGCCTCTGGCCGGGGAACGCCGTCACGACGATCGAGCCGCTCGGCGCCTTCTGGGAGGCCGAGCCCGAGCACCAGGACTACCTGCTGCGCATCCCGAACGGGTACACGTGCCACTTCCCGCGTGCCGGGTGGGTGCTGCCCGCCCGCGCCGAGGCCTGAGCCGTTTCGACGCGGTCGCTGCGCTCCCTCGCTCAACGACCGGGGCCGCCCCCGGGAGTTGAGCGAGCGCAGCGAGTCGAAACGCCTCACGCCGCGAAAAACGCCCCCGCGACGCGGCTGAGAGCGAGCAGGTCGGCCGTCCCGGCCAGCTCGCGTGCCGAGTGCATCGACAGGATCGGGATGCCGACATCCACCGTCCGGATGCCGAGGCGCGTCGCCGTGATGGGTCCGATCGTCGACCCGCACGGGACCGAGTTGTTCGACACGAACTCCTGGCTCGTGACCCCCGCGGCGTCGACCCAGGCGTGCCACGCGGCCGCGCCCGCGGCATCCGTCGCGTAGCGCTGGTTCGCGTTTATCTTGAGGATCGGGCCCGACCCGAGCACCGGCCGCACGACCGGGTCATGCTTCTCGGGGTAGTTCGGGTGCACCGAGTGGCCGACGTCGCTCGACACGCACCACGAGGCGGCGAGCGCCTGCAGCTGCTGCCCGCGACCTGTGCCGAGACCGAGCTGGATGCGCTCGATCACGTCGGCGAGGAAGGGTCCGGCGGCGCCCGAGCGCGTGCCCGACCCGACCTCCTCGTGGTCGAAGACGGCGAGCATCGCGATGTGCTCGGCGTCGGTGCCGGCTGCTTCGAGCGCGACGAGACCCGCGTGCACGGATGCCAGGTCGTCGAGGCGCCCCGCGGCGAAGAACGCGTCGTCCTTGCCGAAGACGGCGCCGCGCGCGGCATCCGCCGTCACGACGTCGTAGCCGCGGATGCGGGCGGCATCGACCCCGCCGGCGGCGGCGAGCTCGCCGAGCAGATCGGCGGATGCCGCATCGCCGAGCCCCCAGACGGGCTGGGTGTGCGCCTGCTTGTCAAGGCTGAGTCGGTCGTTCGCCTCGCGGTCGAGGTGAATCGCAAGCTGCGGCAGCCGCAGGAGCGGCCCCGTCGCGGCGAGCACCTCGGTGCCGTCGTCGAGCACGAGCCGGCCCGCGAGGCGCAGCTCGCGATCGAGCCACGAGTTCAGTAGCGGCCCGCCGTAGATCTCGACACCCGCCTGCAGCCAGCCGAACCGCCCTGTCGTCGGCTGCGGCTTGAGTTTGAACGCGGGCGAGTCGCTGTGGGCGCCGAAGATCCGGAACGCGGTGCCGGCGGCCACGGCATCCGGCACGATCCACGCGATGACGGCGCCGTCCCGGACGACGAGCTGCTTCGCACCGGGCACGACCGCCCACGGCTCGGTCTCGTCGAGCCGCTCGAACCCCGCCTCCTTGAGCCGACGCGCGACCTCGGCCGCCGCGTGGAAGCTCGACGGCGACGCCGCGACGAAGTCGGCGAGGTCCTCGGCGTGGGCGATGGCGGCGGAGGTGGCGGCGGTTGTGGCGGTCGTGGCGGTTGTGGCGGTTGTGGCGGTCGTGGCGGTCGTGGCGGCTGCGGCGGTCGTTGCGGCTGCGGAGCGGGGTTCGGGCACCCGACCAGCGTAGTTGCCGCGCGAGAAACCACCCCGCCGCGCGAGAAACCACCCCGCCGCGCGAAAAACCACCTGGGCGGCGAGAAACCACGTGCGCCGTGGTTTCTCGGCGCGGAAGTGGTTTCTCGGCGGAAGGGCGGCGCGAAGCGGGGCGCGGGGGCGAGGGCGAGGGCGAGGCGCCGCGGTCAGCGGTCAGCGGTCAGCGGACGACGCGGTAGCGGACGTGCGTCACGAGGGATGCCGCGCGCACCGACAGCTGCTCGAGCTCGAGCCCGCCGATGCCCTCGAGGGGCCGAAGCCCCTCCCCGACGACGACCGGCGCGATCTGCAGCATGAGCTCGTCGACGAGCCCGGCGGCGAGGTACTGCCGCGTCGTCGAGACTCCGCCGGCGATGTGGACGTTGCGCTCGTCGGCGGCATCCTTCGCTCGATCGAGCGCGGCATGGATGCCGTCGGTCACGAAGTGGAACGTCGTGCCTCCCGCCATCTCGAGCGCCTCGCGCGGGTGGTGCGTCAGCACGAACACCGGCGCGTGGTACGGCGGTCCGTCGCCCCACCATCCGCGCCAGTCGCCGGTCCACTCGCTGCGCACGGGGCCGAACATGTTGCGGCCCATGATGTACGCGCCGGCCGAGACGATGGCATCCCGCTCGTCGACGTTCTCGTCGGGCGTCTCGAACATCCACCGATGCAGGATGCCCGGAGTGATGTCCCCGAACGGGCGCTCCAGGGTCTGGTTGGGGCCCGCGCCGACGCCGTCGAGCGAGAGCGACATGGTGGCGATGACGGTCATGGCGACACGCTACCGCGCGGCGGGAATGGATGCCGGGATGCCGGCGTTGCGCACCCGCATGACAACAGTGGGAATCATCGGAGCAGGACACATCGGCAGCGCTCTCGCGGAGGGTCTCGCGCAGCGCGGCCACGACGTCGTGATCGCGAACTCGCGCGGACCAGAGACCCTCGCGGAGCTCACCGCGCGGCTCGGCGACCGCGTCCGCGCGGCGACGGCCGTCGAGGCCGCCGAGGCTGCGGACTGGGCCATCGTCACCGTGCCCCTGAAAGCGATCGGCGACGTGCCGGTGGAGCCCCTCGCGGGCAAGATCGTGCTCGACACGAACAACTACTACTGGGAGCGCGACGGCCACATCACGGCGCTCGACGAGGGCCGCACGACGACGACGAGGCTCCTGCAGGATCACCTCGCCCGCTCGCGCGTCGCGAAGGCGTTCAACCACATCCCGGCCGCCGACATCCTGACGACCGGCTCACCCGCAGGCACGCCCGGACGCCGCGCGCTGGCGACCGCAAGCGATCACGCGGATGCCGAGGCGCTCGTCACCGAGATCTACGACGCGTTCGGGTTCGACACCGTCGACGTCGGCTCGGTCGACGAGAGCTGGCGCGTCGAGCGCGACCGCCCCGCGTACGTCGTGCGGCAGGATGCCGACGAGCTGCGCGAGAACCTCGCCCGCGCGACCCGCTGACCCGCATCCCCGTTCATCCGTCGCGAAACGCGCTTTCGCGGGCCCGTACCCGCAGTTTGCGCCGGATGAACGGAGGGCGGATGCCGGCATCCCAGTTCATCCGACGCGAAACGCGCCCACGCCGGCCCGTACCCGCAGTTGGCGCCGGATGAACCCGCCGCGGGGCCTCCGGGCACCGCCGCGCACGGCGTCAGCGCGTGCGCGCGCGGCGGCGCCGCCGCCCCGCCCCGGGCAGGAACAGCGCGAACCCCAGCGGCACGACGCTCGCGATCATGAGCGCCACGCCGAGCACCGGCAGGGCCGCAAACAGCAGCGCTCCGCCGACGAGCATCGCGGCGAACACGACGGCGGCGATCGTACGACGCAGGAGAGCCTCGAGGATGTCGAGGCGCCGGTCGATGCGTGGCGTCTCGACCGACATCGCGCCGCGCTCGATCCGCGTCGCGACGGAGTCGATCCGTTGCGGCAGCCCCATGACCGTGCGCGCATACGACATCGCCTGCGACGCGGCGTCCGTCACGAGGTTCCGACTCTCTTCGCGCATGAGCCGCTGCGCGAACGGCTCGACGGCATCCCACACATTGAACGTCGGGTCGAGCGCGCTGCACGCCCCCGACGTCAGCGAGACGGCCCGCATGATCAGCAGGAAGTTCTCGGGCAGCTGCACCGGAAGCTCCCGCATCGCGGCGCCGAAATCGTCGGCGAACGTGCGGAACTCGCGCGGATCGACGCTCTGCAGCTCGCCGAACCCCATGCCGCCGAAGCGCGCGAACAGCGCCGTCAGCGCCCGTTCGAGCTCGGCCGTGTCGGCGTCGGGCAGCAGCACTCCGATCTGCTGGATGCCGTCGACGAGCCCCTTGCCGTCGCGCGCGGCGACCGCGATCACGATGCGGCGAAGGCCTCCGCGCAGCTCGTCGGGGACCTGCCCCATCATCCCGAAGTCGATGAAGGTGAGCGTCCAGATGCGGCCGCCGGCATCCGGGGCATCCGGCGCATCCCCGGCATCCGGGGCATCCGGCGCATGCGGCGTGACGAAGACGTTGCCGGGGTGCGGGTCGGCGTGGAAGAACCCGGCGCCGAACAGCTGCTCGAACATCACCTCGGCGAAGGTCTGCGCGACGTCGGCCGGGTTGATCCCGGCGGCACGCAAGCCGTCGACGTCGCTCAGCTTGATCGCCGTGACGTCGGCGAGGGTCAGCACCCGGCGGGTCGTGCGCTCCCACACGACCTCGGGCACCGACACGCGCGCGTCGCCCGCGAACAGCCCCGCGAACCGCTCGGCGCTGGTCGCTTCGTGCAGGTAGTCGATCTCCTCGCGGCTCGTCGTCGCGAACTCCTCGACGAGCCCGGGCACATCGACGCGCTCCGCGACAAGGCGGATGCGGCTGAGCCGCTCGGCGATCGCGCGCAGCGCCGCGAGGTCGGTCCGCACGAGCTCATCGATGCCCGGCCGCTGGACTTTGACAACGACATCCCCGAACCCCGAGATCGCCTCGTCGTCACCCGACAGCCGCGCGCGATGCGCTTGACCGAGGGATGCCGCGGCCACCGGCGTCTCATCGAACCACGCGAACGCGCGCGCGAGCGGCACGCCGAGCTCGGCTTCGGCAAGGGCACGGATGCCGTCAAAGGGCACCGCGGGCACCTCGTCCTGCAGCTGTTCGAGCTCGTCCGTCACCTCAGGCGGCAGCACGTCGAGGCGCGACGACAGGAACTGCCCGACCTTGATCATGAGCCCGCCGAGGTCGACCGCGAGCACGCGGAAACGCCGCGACGTGCGGCGCAGGCGCGCGATGCGCCCCCGCTCGGCGACGCGCGCGAGGCCGACGCGCGGCAGCGCGATCTCGAACCACCACGTCGCGATCATGACCCGCGTCGCGAACCGCACGATGCGGTTGTAGCGGGCGCGCGAGAGCGGCTCGAGGCGCGTCGACCGCGCGGCGCGCGAACGACCGTCCGCCCCGTGGGGGCGGGCAGGCGGCATCCGGCTCAGCCTTCGGCGAGGATCGCGTAGAGCCGGCGGCGCGACTCGTCGAGGATGTCGACGGCCTGCTTCACCTGCTCGGGCGTCCCCGTGCGTCCGACCTGCATCGCGGCCTGCGCGAGGTTCGCGCCGGCCTTCGACAGCACGCCGAAACCGGGGCCGTCGGCGCGGCGACCGCCGTGCGTGTGGCCTTCGGCGCTATCCGTGTCGGTCGCGGTCTTCCACGGCGCGGGCTTGTCGGCGGCCTCGGCGCGACCCGCTTCGGTCAGCGAGTAGGTCTTGCGTCCGCCCTCTTCTTCGACCTCGACCGCGCCCTCGTCGGTGAGCAGCTGGAGCGTCGGATACACCGACCCGGGGCTCGGCTTCCACGAGCCGCCGCTGCGTTCCTCGATCTGCTGGATGAGCTGGTAACCGTGCATGGGCTGCTCGGCGAGCAGCGCCAGGATCGCGACGCGGACATCGCCGCGCCCCATCCGCGTGCCGATCTTCTGATCAAACTTCTGCTCGACGTTCTGCCGGAACTGCCCGAGGGCGTCGAGCAGGTCGTTCAGACCCTGCCCGCCAAACGCCTTGGCGTCAAAGCCCTTGCCGTCGAAACCCAGTCCGCTGAATGCGTTGCTCATGAGAGTCCTCCCTATCGAACGATATATAACGATATATCTTTGACAGTCGCTGAAACCGCGAGTCTGCTGAGAAATCGCCGTCAGCTCGGGCGACCGAACGCTTCGAGCCAGCGCAGCCACAGCTCGCTGATCGTCGGATACGCGGGCACCGCGTGCCAGAGGCGTCGCAGCGGCACCTCCCCGACGACGGCGATCGTCGCGGCGTGCAGCAGCTCGCCCACATCGGGCCCGACGAGCGTCGCGCCGACGATCACCTCGCGCTCGGTGTCGACGACCGCCCGCGCGGCTCCGACGATGTCGTCGCCGTGGGTGGCGACGCCCGCGAGCGCCCCGAGGTCGACGTCGAGGACGCGCACGCGGATGCCGGCATCCTCCGCCTGCGCCGCGGTCAGCCCGACCGACGCGAGCTGCGGCTCGGTGAAGACGACCTGCGGCACGGCCGCGTGATCGGCCGTCGCGACGTGCGCGCCCCAGGGTGCATCGTCGACCGCCGCGCCGCGGGCGCGAGCCGCGATGACGTCGCCCGCCGCGCGCGCCTGATACTTGCCCTGGTGGGTGAGGAGAGCCCGGTGGGTGACATCGCCGACCGCGTACAACCAGTCGCTGCCGGTCACCCGCATCGTGTCGTCGACGTCGATCCAGTCGCCCGCGTCGAGTCCGACCGTCTCGAGCCCGACGTCGCCCGTGCGCGGCACGCGCCCCGTCGCGACGACGAGCTCGTCGGCGCTCACGGTCTCGCCGCCCGCGAGCGAGAGCTCGACCCCGGCATCCGTTCGAGTGACGGATGCCACGTCGGTGCGCAGGCGCACGTCGACGCCCGCGGCGCGGAGCCCCTCCGCGACCGCGTCGGCGGCGAACGGCTCGACGGCGCCGAGCAGTCCCGACCGCGCGATGACGGTCACGTGCGTCCCGAACGACGCGAAGACGGTCGCGATCTCGCACGCGACGACCCCTCCCCCGAGGATCGCAATCGACCCCGGCACCTGCTGGACGGCGGTCGCCTCGCGGCTCGTCCACGGCTGCGCCTCCGCAAGCCCGGGGATACCCGGAAGGAGGGCGGCCGAGCCCGTGCAGATCGCGACGGCGTGCCGCGCCCGCAGCACCCCTTCGCCTCCGCCCGACAGCGCGACGAGCACCGTGCGCTCACCGCCCAGGCGCCCGTGGCCGCGGACGAGGTCGATGCCCGCGCCCTGCAGCCACTCGACCTGGCCGTCGTCGCTCCACTCGTGCACGATCCGGTCGCGCGAGCGCAGGGTGGCGGCGACGTCCACTCCGCCCGAGACGGCGGCGGCCGCTCCCGGCACGTCGCGCGCCGCGCGCAGCGCCGCGACGGGCCGCAGGAGGGTCTTCGAGGGCATGCACGCCCAGTACGAGCACTCTCCGCCCACGAGCTCCGATTCGACGATCGCGACCGTCAGTCCGCCCTGCACGGCCCGGTCGGCGACGTTCTCGCCGACGGGGCCCGCTCCGATCACGATGAGGTCGTAGTCCGTGTCATCCACCCGCCCACCAATACCCGAGTGTGACGTTGTATGCCACCCCCCTGGGCGATGTCCGAGGCATGTGATTGGGTGGGACGACCACAGCCGGAGGACGCATGGCCATCGAATTCCGCTCCGTCACGAAGCGATTCGCCGACGGCACCGTCGCCGTGGACGATTTCAGCCTCGTGCTGCCCGCGCACAAGACGACCGTGTTCGTCGGATCGTCGGGGTGCGGCAAGACGACGCTTCTGCGCATGATCAACCGGCTCGTCGACCCGACCAGCGGCGTCATCACGATCGACGACGAGCCGATCCAGGACCGCGATCCCGTGCGCTTGCGTCGCAGCATCGGCTACGTGTTGCAGAACGCGGGGCTCCTGCCGCACCTCAGCGTCGTCGACAACGTCGCGACCGTGCCGGTGCTGAACGGCGTACCGAAGAAGCAGGCGCGCGATCGCGCTCTCGAACTGTTGGATGTCGTCGGCCTCGACCGCGCGCTCGCGCACCGGTACCCGCGGCAGCTGTCGGGCGGCCAGCAGCAGCGCGTCGGCGTCGCGCGCGGGCTCGCGGCAGACCCCAACATACTTCTCATGGACGAGCCGTTCGGCGCCGTCGATCCGATCGTCCGCGCCGAACTACAGACCGAAACGCGGCGCCTGCAGAGCGAACTGAAGAAGACCGTCGTGTTCGTCACGCACGACATCGACGAGGCGTTTCTGCTCGGTGACCAGGTCGTCATCCTCGAGAAGGGCGCGCAGATCGCGCAGGTCGGCACGCCCGACGAGATCATCGAGAACCCGGCGAGCGAGTTCGTGGCATCTTTCGTCGGCGTCGACCGCGGCGCGCGGGCGCTGCGCGTGAAGCAGACCCCGCGCGGAGCGGTGCTCGTCGACGGCGCCGGCCGCACGCAGGGCGTGTTGGTAGGCGACGCTCCAGATGCCCGCGACGATCCGGATGCCCCGGACGCTCCGGATGCCCCGGACGCTCCGGATGCCCCGGACGCTCCGGATGCCGGGGAGTCGGCCCGATGACCTGGGTGCTCGACAACCTCGATCTGATCTGGGGCCTCACGCTCGCGCACCTGCGCCAGAGCGTCATCCCGATCGTGCTGGCGTTCGTGATCGCCATCCCGGTCGGGTGGGCGGCGTGGCGCTACACGCGGCTACGCGGCGCGGTGCTGACCACGATCGGCCTGCTCTATACGATCCCCTCGCTCGGCCTGTTCGCCCTCCTCGCCGCGTTGGGCGTGCCGCTTCTGTCCGAGGCGAACCTCATCGTCGCGCTCACGATCTACGGCGTCGCGATCATGACGCGTTCGGTCACCGACGGGCTCGACTCGGTCGATGCCGCGACCCGCAGCGCCGCGATCGCCGTCGGCTACGGGCCGTGGCGCCGCTTCTGGGCCGTCGACCTGCCCCTCTCGGGTCCGGTGCTCCTCGCGGGGCTGCGCGTCACGGCGACCTCGACGATCTCGCTCGCGACCGTCGGCATCCTGATCGGCGTCCAGAACCTCGGCTACCTCTTCACGAACGGGTTCCAGCGGCGGATCGTCCCCGAGATCCTCGCGGGCGTCATCGCCGTCGTCGTCATCGCGCTGATCGTCGACCTGCTGCTCGTCCTCGCGGGGCGCGCCGCGATGCCGTGGGTGCCGCGGCGCGCGGTCAGTCGCCGGGGGCGCACGGCGCAGCGCACCCTCGCGCTCCAGGGAGCGGCATGAACGTCTTCGCGGATGCCTTCGCCTGGCTCTTCTCGCCCGATCGCCTGACCGGGTCGCTGCCCCTGCCGCTCGCGATCTGGCAGCATCTCGCCTTCACCTTCGGCGCGGTCGCGATCGCGGCGGCGATCGCGATTCCGTTGGGCTGGCTCATCGGGCACACCGGCCGGGGGCGCGAGATCGCGGTCGCCCTGTCGGGCGCTGCTCGCGCGCTCCCCTCGCTCGGCCTCGTCGTACTGCTCGTGCTCGTGCTCGGCGTCGTCCACAAGACGGAGGCGGCGATCGTCGCATTCGTGCTCCTCGCGATCCCGTCGATCCTCGCGGGCGCGTACGCCGGCATCGAGGCGATCGACCGCAGCGTCATCGACGCGGGGCGCGCGGTCGGCATGACCCCGTGGCAGGTGCTCTGGCGCATCGAGGTTCCGCTCGGGCTGCCGCTGCTCATCGGAGGCGTCCGCTCGGCCGTGCTGCAGGTCGTCGCGACCGTCACGATCGCGGCCTATGTCGGCCTCGGCGGCATCGGATTCTTCATCATCCAGGGCATCCAGATCCGCAGCTTTCCGCAGATCCTCGGCTCCTCGCTTGTCGTCGTGGCGCTCGCGCTTGCCCTCGACGGGATGTTCGCCCTGCTGCAGCGCCTCGTCGTGCCGCGCGGCGTGGCCGGCCGCGACGCGCGGCGACGCGACGACATCGTCGGCTCGCGCACCCCGTGGTTCCGCCCGGCGCGCGCGGCCGATGCCGCATGAACCAGGGCGTTACCCACTGAGCTCGGCTGCCCCGGCATCCGACACGATCGTCATCGGCTCGCAGGCGTACTACTCGAACGAGATCATCGCCGAGATCTACGCGCAGGCCCTCGAGGGCGCCGGCTTCACCGTCGAGCGCAAGTTCTCGATCGGCCAGCGCGACGCCATCATCCCGTCGCTGCAGGACGGCACGATCCAGCTCACGCCGGAGTACACCGGCAACCTGCTGCAGTTCTTCGACAAGGAGACGACCGCGACGACGTCCGACGACGTCTACGCGGCGCTGAAGGATGCCCTGCCCGACGGTCTCGCGGTGCTCGACCAGTCGCCCGCGACCGACCAGGACTCGTACAACGTGACGGCCTCCTTCGCCGCGGAGCACAACCTCACCTCGATCGGCGATCTCGCCGGGATCACCCCGCTCGTCCTCGGCGGAGCGCCCGAGCTCGAGACCCGACCCTACGGCCCCGCGGGGCTCAAGGAGAAGTACGGCGTCGACGTGACCTTCAGCGCCACCGCTGACACGACGGTCGACGAGCTTGTCGCGGGCAACATCCAGCTCGCGAACGTCTACAGCGCCGACCCGAGCATCAAGACGAACGATCTCGTGACCCTCGAAGACCCCGAGGGGCTCTTCCTCGCCTCGAACGTCGTGCCGCTCGTGAGCTCGTCGATCTCGGACGAGGTCGCCGACGTCATCAACAAGGTCAGCGCCAAGCTCACGCCCGAGGGCCTCGTCGCCCTCAACGTACAGTCGACCGTCGACCAGAAGTCGACCGCGGACATCGCCGCAGCCTGGCTGTCGGAGAACGGCCTGGCCTGACCCGCGCGCCCGACGGCCCCGGCATCCTGCCTATGGATGCCGGAGCCGTCTGCGTGTCCGCCGGCTGCGCGATTTCGCGGCATCCGTCCCGCGCCGCTTTGCGCCCCGCGCCGCTTCGCGCCCCGTCATCCGTCGCGAAACTCTCCCATCCCGCCGCATGCCGACACTTTCCGCCGGATGAAACCACCCCGCGCCGACCCGCGCCCCTTCATCCGTCGCAAAACGCTCCCAACGCTCCCGATCACCGCGCTTTGCGCCGGATGAAGCCGCCGACCCCGGCCTCCCACCCGCGGCGGCGGGCGGTCAGAACGCCTGGAGCTCGCCGCGCAGGCCCCCGCCGGCGTACTCGCGGCGCAGGATGCCGCGGCGCCGGAGCACCGGCACGAGCTCGTCGAGCGTGCGGTGGACCGTGACGGGGTGGAGGTCTCCCCACAGCAGCACGCCGTCGTTGCCCCACTCGCCGAGCTCTTCGACGAGGTCGGCGAACTCCTCGGCGGTTCCGACGAAGCCCGAGCGGTCGGAGATCCGGCCGAGGCGCGCGAGTGCGGTCAGGTGCACGCGCAACGGCGTCGAGGCGAGGTCACGATCACCGGTCAGGCGCCGGATCGACCCCTGCGACACGTGCTCGGCGAACAGGCCCTCCGGCAGCGGCTTATCGAGGTCGAGCGCGGTCAGATCGGTCTCGAGGTCGCTCGACTGACGCTGCGCGATGAGGCGCAACGCGTCGTCATCGGGTGCGGCCGACGCGGCGACGAGCCGGTCGGCCTCCTCCGCCGACGAGACGATCACGGGCTGGATCGCGAAGAGGATCTTGATGTCCGACGGCGCGCGCCCGCGCTCGACCGCCGCGGCGTGGATCTTCGCGCGATACTCCCTGACGCTCCGCTCGGTCAGCGGCGCGAGCGCGAGCTGCACATCCGAGTTCGCCCCGGCGAACCCGAGGCCGCGCCCCGAGCCCCCCGGCGACGCGATGACCGGCTCGCCGCGCGTGAACGGCACGGCGTTGAGTGGTCCGTCGAAGGCGAAGTACTCGCCGCGGTGCGGCACGGCATCCAGCCGCGTTCCGTCGGCGTAGACGCCGGAGGTCACATCGCGCACGAGCGAACCCTCGCCCCACGAGTTCCACAGGGCACGGATGCCGGCGAGCCAGTCCTCGGCGCGGTCGTATGCGGCGTCGTGGCCCAGCTGCGGCGCATCGCCGAAGTGGCGCGCGCTCGCGGTGTCGGTGACAACGTTGAGGCCGAGGCGGTCAGCGCTCAAGTGCTGCAGCGTCGCGAACTGACGCGCCGCCGTATAGGGCAGGTATGCGGCCGGGTTGACGGTCGGGATCACCCCGAGATGGCTCGTCGCCTGGAAGAGGTACGGCGCGAGCAGCAGCGGGTCGTGCTTCGGACCGCCGAACGCGTGCCGCACGCGCAGGTCGATCGTCTCCGCCGAACCGAGAGAGGGCGCATCCTCGATCAGGACGAAGTCGAACCCCGCCTGCTCCAGCGCCTGGGCGGAGCGCTGATAGAGGTCGGGCCGAGTCCAGTCGTAGTCCCAGTCGAGATACGGATGCCCCCACCCGTGCGGCCCGAAGCCGCGCGCGAGGAACCAGCCGAAGTGCTGCGGGCGCGTGGCGCTCACAACGAGGCCGTCTCGGGCACCCCGGCCGTCTCGGGCACGCCGGCCGTTTCCGGAACCCCGGCCGTCTCGGGTACGCCGGCCGTCGCCGGCACGCTGACAGTCTCCGGCGCCCCGGCCGCGGCCTCGAGCGCCTGCGCGAGATCGTCGATAAGGTCCGCGGCATCCTCGATGCCAATCGACAGCCGCAGCGTCCCGGGCGCGACACCGACCGACGCGCGCTCTTCGTCGCTCAGGAACGCGTGCGACGTGGATGCCGGGTGCAACACCAGCGAGCGCACGTCGCCCAGGTGCGTCATGTGGGTGAAGACCTCGAGCGCCTCGACGAACCGCCGCGCACCCTCGGCTCCGCCGCGCAGCTCGAAGCTGAACACCGAGCCGAAGCCGCCCGGCAGGTAGCGCTCCGCGAGGGCATGATCGGGGTGCGAGTGGAGTCCGACGTAATCGACAGCCACGACCTCGGGCCGCCCGGCGAGCCACTGCGCGACGGCGAGCGCGTTCGCGCTCTGCCGCTCGACCCGCAGGCTCAGCGTCTCGATCCCCTGCCCGATGAGAAAGGCGTTCAGCGGCGAGGGCGTCGGCCCGAACCGCGGAGCGACGCTCTCACGCGCGTACGCGATGCGGGCGTCGCCGCCGACTCGTTCGACGATGCTCGGCAGTCCGCCACGCCCCGGCGCGACCAGATGCGGAAAGAGATGCCCGGATGCCGCGGCGTCGAACCGTCCGCTGTCGACGATCGCTCCGCCCAGTACGCTCCCGTGCCCCGCGAGGAACTTACTCGCGGAGTGCACCACGACATCCGCGCCATGTTCGATCGGACGTAGCAGATAGGGCGTCCCGAACGTGTTGTCGACGACGAGCGGGATGCCGTGGCGATGCGCGAGGTCGGCGAGCGCAGCGACGTCGACGAGCCGGTTCGCGGCGTTCGAGATCGACTCGGTGAACAGCGCCCGGGTCTCGGGCCGGATGGCCGCTGCCCAGGCATCCAGGTCGTCGATGTCGTCGACGAAAGTCGTCGCGACGCCGAGGCGGTCAAAGTGGTCGCGGAAGAGCCCGCGCGTTCCCTCATAGATGTGCGTTGACGAGACGAGATGCTGACCGGACTCGACGAGCGCCAGCAGCGCGACGCTCGTCGCCGCTTGCCCACTCGCCAGCAGCAGTGCCTGCGATCCGCCCTCGAGCGCGGCGAGCGTGTGCTCGACGGCGTCGACGGTGGGATTGGCGATGCGCGAGTACGCGTACCCGCGACCCTCGTTGAAGTGGGCGGCCGCCGCCTCGTACTCGTCGAACTCGAATCCGGCCGTCAGGTAGATCGGGGTCGCCCGTGCGTTCGGCGCCGACGCGCGGTCGCGCTCGTGCAGCTGCCTCGTGCTGAATCCGCGCGTGGCCATGGCATCCCTCCGTCTGCGACGCGTCGGGCATGCGTCACCACGACCATCGTGGCCGCCCGGCCCTCGCCGACGCGAATCGCGTGTCCCCGTGTGACGCGCGAGAATCGTGACATCGGGCCCATCTCGCCGGTACGTTGGGCCAGTGAGCACCACTCCGCGCTGCCCCTCGTGCCGCCGCTTCATCTACCTCGACACGCTCGTCTGCCCCGCCTGCAGTACGGAGGTCGGATTCCAGATCATCGACCGCGTATTCGTCGGCATCCGCTCCGGGCGCGCCACCGTCGACGACGTCACCTGGTACACGTGTTCCGAACGCGACTGGGGGTGCAACTGGCTCGTGCGCGAAGACGCACCCTCCGGCCGCTGCTTCTCGTGCCGCCTGACCCGTGCGCGGCCCGACTCGTCCGACACGATCGCCCTCGAAAAGCTTGCGAAGACCGAAGAGGCAAAGCGTCGACTGATCCTGCAGCTCGGCGACCTCGGCCTCCCAATCGTGCCGTGGGACGTGCAACCGGGCGGGCTCGGCTTCGACCTGCTCTCGAGCCGATCCGACGGAAAGCGTGTCATCATCGGCCACGCGAACGGCATCATCACGATAGACCTCGCCGAGAGCCTCGACGAGGTGCGCGAAGCGCTGCGGGTGCGCCTGGGCGAGCCCTACCGCACCCTCCTCGGGCACCTGCGACACGAGACCGGCCACTACTTCCAGAACGTGCTCATCCAGGGGGATGCCGCGTGGGCGGAGTGCCGCGACCTCTTCGGTGATGAGCGGGCGAGCTATCAGGACGCCATCCAGCGCCACTACGCGACGGGCGCGCCCGCCGACTGGCAGAGCTCCTACATTTCCGAGTACGCGACGATGCACCCGTGGGAGGACTTCGCCGAGACCTTCGCACATTATCTGCACATCGTCGGCACGTTGCAGACCGCGGCGGCGCTGGGAATCCACATGGATGCCGCGGCCACCCGCCGTGACGTCGACGTCGTCCCCGAGGACGATTACCGCGACGAGCCGGTCGGGCGGTTGCTCAGCGACTGGGAGGCCCTGTCGCAGGGTTTCAACCGGATCAACCGGTCGATGGGGCTTGCTGACCTCTACCCGTTCACGATCAGCGCGCCCGTGCAACGCAAGCTCGCGTTCATGCACGACCTCATCACGCACGCCCCCCTCACGACCGAGGAACAGGTTGACCTGGCCCTCGCCCCGCGCGGCGACGAGCGGTCGTAGTCACGGAGGGTGCCGTCAGCGCGCGGCATCCCACCTCGCGAGGGCGCGCAGCGCGAGAAAGGTCACCCACTTCGACGGTTCGCCGACGGGCACATCCAGCGGAAACCACACGTCACCGGGAAAGTGATACCCCTGTAGCCACCGCCCGTCGCTCTGTCGCGCCGCCCGCACGCGGTCGACCGTCGCCTCGGCGCGAGGGTCGGGCCGGATGCCGTCGTGCAGCGCCGCGGTCGTGACGTGATCGATCGCCTTGAGCGCCGTGAACGGCGCACGGTACGGGTAGACGATGAGGTCGGTCCAGGGGCCGACCTGCTCGCCGGTCGTGAGGCGCTCGCGCAGGTTCCGCGCGAGCAGGTAGTCCTCGCCGCGGCGGCGCGCAGCGGTGACGCTCGTGTCGCCGGTCAGCTGCTCGTAGGCGAGCAGCCCCCGCACGGCGTTGATCGTCGAGTGGAACGACGAGCGCACCGATCCGTCGACCCATTCGCAGTTCCAGCCGCCGTCGGCGAGCTGATGCGCGGGGAACCAGTCGGCGAGCGGGGTCATGTCACGCCCGAGCCACGCGCCGTTGGCGAGCGTCATCGCGTTGATGCAGACGTCGACCTCACCGTCCCAGTAGGGCAGGTCGTCGTACTCCCACCGCGCATGCGCCGCGAGAAGGTCGGCGGTGCCGGCGAGAGTGCCGGCATCCAGCCCCCACTCGCGCAGCGTCGTGAGGGTCCACGTCGTCGCGGTGTAGGGCTGGCCGGGAGTGTCATCCTGCGTCTCGAAGTCGACGTCGGCGGGGAAGAACGCGCCGCCCGCCCAGCGGCCGTCGGCATCCTGGTGTGCGAGCAGTCGCGCACCGTCACCCTCGGTCGCGATGCGGGCGCGCGTCGCCGCCCAGACCTCCTCGGGCTCGCCCGCGAGGTCGCGCTCGACCTGCCAGCGCAGCGTCGGGTCGGAGTCGAGGAGCCACTCCAACACCTCGTCCGTCACGTCGCTCATGCCGGTCACCCTAGACCCGCCCTCCGACACGCGTCACCGGGCACGCACGACCGGCACGCCGAGCCACTGCGCGAGGTCGTCGATCTCGGCATCCACCATCTCGCGCTCTTCCGGGTCGAGGTCCGTCATCTCGTGCACGGCCGTCACGACGAGGTTCTCCTTCTTCTTGTCGAGCGCGGCGTCCAGCTGACCGACGAAGCGGTCGCCGACGAGGATCGGGTACGTGAAGTAGCCGTAGATGCGCTGATTCTTCGGCTTGAACTGCTCGACGGTGTAGTCGAAGTCGAAGAGCTCTTTCAGCCGCGGACGGTCGAACAGCATGCGGTCGTAGGGGTTCATGATCGCGACACGCCCGCCGGGGTCGTCGCTCAGCGCCGCGATCGCGTCGGGATCGACGCGCCACTTCCACGCGCTCCCCTCGACGGATGCCGCGTCACCCGCATCGCCGACGTTCGACCAGTTGACCTTGCGGCGCGCAATGCCCAGCGCCTGCAATCGCCGCGCCTGCAGCAGCTCTTCGGCCTCGTCGGCGTCGTACACGGGCAGATCCTTCGGCCAGGCGCGCTCGGTGAGATCCCATACGCGCTGGCGGCCGCTCGGACCGGTCCGCGCGACGATCGCGACCTCGCCGATCGCCTCGAGAAGCTCGAGCATTCGCGGCACTTCGTTCGAGCTGTACCAGCCGCCCTCGTTGCTGCGTCGGACGACGCTCGTGTCGGGAATGTCGGAGGCCTGCAGCGGCCCCTCGGCGCGCAGCCGCGCGACGATGTCGGCGCGGAAGTCCCGGTTGGCCTCGAGGTACTCGACGGTCGCCGGGCGCAGTTCTCGCGCTCGCAGGCGCGCGGCCATGAGCGGCAGGTGGCTTGCGGGCCGGAACTGCCCCGCGTGCTCGAAGATCAGCCGATCGTCCTCGACTGCTTTCTTCAGCTGCCCGGGCTCGTACGACCACCCGATGCGGCTCCACGGGATCGCCTGCTCGGCGGGCGCGATCGTCGCCGTGGGGTCGATCTTGATCGACCCGATCTGCTCGGCGACCTCGACGACATCGCCTGGCCGGTCGGCATCGAGCAGCTGCGCGCGCACGGCGATGCGGCGGGCCTCGTCGCGCGTGAGGTGGTGCATGCCGCGAGCGTACTCCGCACCGCCGACACGCGGCGGGTCGCGGGCCGCGGTGTCAACCGCGGGCGAGTGCGACGAGCGCGTCGCCGGTGAGACGCTGCGTCGTCCACTCGTCCATCGGCGCCGCGCCGAGCGACCGATAGAACGCGATGGAGGGTGCGTTCCAGTCGAGCACCGTCCACTCGAACCGCCCGTACCCGCGCAGGACGCACAACTCGGCGAGCGCCGACATCAGCGCCCTGCCGTAGCCGCTCCCCCGGCACGCCTCCTCGACGTACAGGTCTTCGAGCCAGATGCCGTGTCGCCCCGTCCAGGTCGAGTAGGTGAGGAACCAGATCGCGATGCCGACGATCTCGCCGCCGCGGTCGACGACGTGCGCGAAGACGCGCGGGTCTCCGCCGAACAGGCTCTCGCGCAGGGCGTCGACGGTGTTGTCCACGGCATCCGGCTCGCGTTCATAGACCGCGAGGGCGTGGATGAGCGCGAGGATTCCAGCCACGTCGCCCTCGGCGGCGGGCCGGAGCACGGCGCCGTCAGGTAGCGTGCGAGCGTCGGTGTCGGTCATGTGACCAGCGTACGGATGCCGGGCACCGCGCGAATCGCCGGACGTCACCCCGTATACTCAAAGTATGACCACGACGATCAAGGTCGACGATGCGTTGCGCGACCGGCTCAAGGCGCAGGCCGCTCGACACGGCCTGACGCTGGGTGGTCACCTCGCCGTGCTGGCGGATGCCGAGGACCGCCGCGAGCGTCTCGCGCGCCTCGCCGCGGCGATCGCCGCGACCCCGGATGCCGTGGTCGCCGCCCACCTCGACGAGGCGCGCGAGTGGGAGTCGACCGAACTCCGCGACGTCGGTTGAGCACCCTCGACCTCGCGCCTGGCACGGTCGCGTGGGCATCCCTCGAGCCCGTCCGCGGCCGCGAACAAGGTGGTCATCGCCCCGTCCTCGTGATCGCGTCGGCCGAATACCTCGACGTCGTCACGACGCTGGTGATCTGCCTGCCGATCACGACCGCCTACCGCGGGTGGCCGAACCACGTGCGCGTCGAGGGACCGAGCGGGCTCGACCGCCCCTCGTGGATCATGACCGAGCAGCCCCGCACGCTCAGCCGCGACCGGCTGACGGGGTTCGCCGGAGTGATCACCGCCGAGTGTCTCGCCGAGGTGCGCACGTGGCTCGGCGACTTCCTCGACTTCTAGTGCCGCGTAGGCCGCGCGCGGGCCACTCGGGTCACTCGGGCGCGCTCACATGTCGAGCGGCGTCCACTCCGAGATCTCGTCGAGCGCGGCGACCTCGTCGGCGGTGAGATCCGTACGCGCGCCGTCCAGCAGGTCGGGCAGCTGTGCGAGCGTCGAGGCCGACGCGATCGGCGCGACGACGGTCGGCTTGGCGCGCAGCCACGCGAGCGCGGTCGCGGCGATCGAGACGCCGTGCGCCGCGCCGACCCGCTCCAGCACCTCGAGGATCTGCAGGCCCTGCGGCGTCGCGTAGGCCGCCGCGGCCGAGGCGCGCGGCGAGGGCTGCCCCTCGGCATCCAGCGAGCGGTATTTGCCGGTCAGGAACCCCTTCGCAAGCGAGAAGTACGGCACGAGCGAGAGTCCGAGCTCCTCCGCGACGGGCACGATGTCGTTCTCCGTCTCGCGGTGGACGAGGTTGTAGTGCGGCTGGATCGCGACCGGCTCGGCGACGCCGAGATCGCGCGCGATGCGCACCCAGTCGCGGATGCGCTCGGCCGAGTAGTTCGAGACCGCCGTGTAGCGCACGAGCCCGTCCGACACGAGCTGGCCGAACGCCGCGACCGTCTCTTCGAGCGGCGTCTCGGCATCGTCGAAGTGGGCGTAGTAGAGGTCGATCGACTCGACCCCGAGCCGCTCCAGGGAGGCCTCGGCTGCCGCTCGCACGTTCGCCGCGGCGAGTCCCTTGAACTGCGGATGCTGGCTGACCTTCGTCGCGACGGTGACACCCTCGGGCTTCCGGCTCGCGAGCCATTCGCCGATGATGGTCTCGCTTTCGCCGCCCGTGTGCCCCGGCGCCCACGCGCTGTACGAGTCGGCGGTGTCGATGAAGTTGCCGCCGCCAGCGTGGAAGGCATCCAGGATGCGAAGCGACTCATCGCGGTCGGCCGTCCAGCCGAACACGTTGCCGCCGAGGGCGAGGGGAAAGACGTCGAGGCTACTCGTACCGATGCGGGTCATACTCCGATCCAAGCACGCCCGCGCGCCGTGTATTCCGCGCCTCGTCGCCGCCGAGAAACCACCTGCGCGCTGAGAAACCAGCGCTCCCGTGGTTTCTCGGCGCGAGCGTGGTTTCTCGCGCGACAGAATGGTTTCTCGACGGGCCGACGCCCGGTGCGGATGCCCGGGGCGGATGCCGACGGCATCCATTCACTGGAATAGACACGACCGGCGTACCGTTGCAGACGACATGCAACGCTTCGGAACCCTCTCGTTCGGACACTACGGACCGCTCGGCGGCGGGCGCGAGCTCACCGCCGGCGACATGCTGCACCAGGCGATCGACCTCGCCCAGGGCATGGACGAGCTGGGCGCGAACGGCATCTACTTCCGCGTGCACCACTTCGCGCGCCAGCAGGCGTCGCCCATGCCGCTGCTCGCCGCGATCGCCGCGAAGACCGAGAACATCGAGATGGGCACGGGCGTCATCGACATGCGCTACGAGAACCCGCTCTACCTCGCCGAAGAGGCCGCCGCCGTCGACCTGATCTCCGACGGGCGCCTCGCGCTCGGCGTCAGCCGCGGCTCACCCGAGACGGTCGTGCGCGGCTACGAGAAGTTCGGCTACACGGGCGACGACCCGCGCGGCGCCGATCTCGCGCGCGAGCACTTCGACCTGTTCTGGCGCGCGATCGGCGGCGAAGGCCTCGCCGAGCGCGACGCGAACTCGCCGTTCGGCGGCGGCACGGGAATGCAGCGCATCGAGCCGCACTCGCCGGGGCTCCGGAGCCGCATCTGGTGGGGCGCCGGCTCGCGCGAGACCGCCGAGTGGGCGGGCCGCACGGGCCTCAACCTCATGTCGTCGACGCTCGTCACCGAGGCCGATGGCCGCCCGTTCGACGTGCTGCAGGCCGAGCAGATCGACCGCTTCCGCGCCGCGTGGAAGGATGCCGGACACCCCGGAACCCCGCGGGTCTCGGTCAGCCGCTCGGTCTTCCCGATCACGACCGCCGAAGACGAGCTCTACTTCGGGCACAGCCAGGAGGGCGACGGCATCGGCTACATCGACGGCTTCCGTTCGACGTTCGGCAAGACCTACGCGGCATCCCCCGACGTCCTCGTCGAACAGCTACGCGAGGATGCCGCCGTCATGAGCGCCGACACTCTCATGCTCACGATCCCGAGCCAACTGGGAGTCGCGTTCAACCTGCACATCGTCGAGGAGTTCGCGAAGCACGTCGCGCCGGGGCTTCGCAGCGGCTGACGCGGGAGATCTAGAATCGCGAGCGTGAGACGACTCGCGGCGCTCGTGGTGCTGCTGGTGTGCTGCGCCGTCGCCGTGGCGGGGTGCGGGCTGCGCGACGGCAGACAAAACCTGACCCCGACCCCGACCCTCACCGTCGCGACCGGCTCGTCGGCCCACGAACTGACGGTCGACGGCACGAACCGCAGCTACCGCCTGTACGTCCCCGAGGGACTCACCTCCCCCGCACCGCTCGTCGTCATGATGCACGGCGGGTTCGGCAGCGGTGCGCAAGCCGAACGCTCCTACGGGTGGGATGCCCTCGCCGACGCCGAGCACGTCGTCGTGGCCTTCCCCGACGGGCTCGGGCGCGCGTGGAACGCGGGCGGCGACTGCTGTGGCGCATCCAACCGCACGGATGTCGACGACGTCGCCTTCATCGAAACGGTCGTCGCCGACATCGCGGCGGCGGTCCCGATCGACCCCGCGGCGGTCTTCGCGACGGGCATGTCGAACGGGGCGATGATGTCGTACCGACTCGGGTGCGAGACGACGCTGTTCGCCGCGATCGGGCCTGTCGCCGGGACGATCCCGGTCGGCTACGAGTGCACCCCTCCCGGGCCGCTGTCGGTCATGGCGATCCATGGCACCGCCGACACGCGCGTGCTCTACGACGGTGGCAGGTCGACGGTCGGCACGGCGCACATCGACGCTACGTCACAGGCCGACGTGCACGCCCTGTGGACGAAGGCGCCGGGTGCGAGCCCGACGTCGTCACCGACGAACAGCCCTTGACGTTCACCACGGCATCCTGCCCGGAAGGCCGGACGGTGCAGCTCGTCAGCGTCGCGGGCTACGGCCACGAGTGGCCCTCGCCGAACGGATCGGACACACCCTCGGGCGAGGTCGTGTACACGGGGTGGGATGCCACGGCGCAACTCTGGGCGTTCTTCGAGGCCCACCGGGCACCCCAGCCCTGACCGCCCTCAGGCGCGCACCGCGCGACGGCGCCGCACGAGCGCAGCCCCGACGACGAGCGCCAGCAGGCCGCCGATGACGGCCGTGCCCTGCGCCGAGCCGTCGCCACCCGTCGAGGCGAGCGAACCGGCAGCTCCCCGAGCGGTGACGGCGAGGCTCGTCCACCCGAGGATGTTGCCCGAGGCATCCGTCACGACGATGCGGTGCTGGCCAGCCGGCACGGATGCCGGGATCGTCAACGTCACGGTGCGACCGGCGCCCACCGTCGCAGCGCCCAGGTCCGTGGGCGTCGAGAAGAGCCAGCCGTGCACCCGCTGGCCCGGCGTCGCGCCCGGGACCGTGAGGGTCACCGTGCCGCCCGCGACCACCGAACTCGGGCCGGTGACGCCGCCGCGCGCACCCTGGGTCAGCGCGCTCTCGGCGGGCGCTCCGCCCGTCACGGGAAGCGTCGCAGTCGTCGATGGGGTCGGCGACGGCGAGACCGAGGGCGACCCGGACGGGCTGGGGCTGGGCTCGGGTTCCGTCGGCGTCGTGCCGGTCGTGCACGTGAGCGTGCCGCTGCGCAGCGAGAATCCGTCGGTGTCGGCGTCGTCGGCGTAGAACGTCTGCGCGACGCCCTCGACACAGCCCGCGCCGATCGCGAAGCCCTCGTTCGCGACGTTCGCCGCGTTCGCGGGACGCGCGTACACGTGGGAGGCAGCGAACGCTCCCGCGTCGTCGATCTCGTAGGTCGCGGTGCGTCCATCGCACGCCTCGTCGCAGACGACCCACAGGAGCCCCCGGTCGAACTGCACGTCGGCGACGAGCGCGAACGGCGTCGCGATCGTCGCGATGCGCGCGAACGCGCCGCTGTCCTGCAGGACGTACGCGTACACCGACGCGGTGCCCTCGACGCCGACGAAGAACACGCCGCCGCCGTGACCCGCGTAGAGAGCCGGGTCGTACGCCGCGCTCGTGCGAGCGTCGACGAAGCCCTGCGCGACGAGCCACGAGTCGGGGATCCACGTGATGCCCTCGAGCCCCGCGTTCGCGCCGAGCCCCGGGGAGTCGGCGGCGAGGTTCCACTCCGCGTTCGCGACGAGCTCGGCACCGGATGCCGACGGGTCGAACCGCAGCACCGACGGGCGGCTCACCGAGCCCTGTGCGTTGTTGCGCTCGCTCGAGACGTACACGGCGCTCCCGACCGCGGTCACGCCCTCGGCGTCGACCTTGCCGGTGCCGTCCGGGTATCGCAGCGCCTTGCCCGCGGCCCAGCCGGATGCCGGGGCGAAGCCCTCGCCCTCGAGGCGGTAGAGCAGCCCGTTGCCGTTCTCGACGGCCCACAGCACGCCGTCGGCGTAGTCGAGGCCCGAGAGGTCGCCCCCAAAGGTCGCCTCGTCGTCGAGCACACGCACGTCCGCGCCGCCCGGCCAGGTCTCGACGACGACCTCGCCGGTGCAGCGGTTCGCGGCGCCCTTGGTGGATGCCGCGGTCACGGTGAACTCGCCGGTCGCGTCGGTGCAGCGGCCCCACGTCGTGCCCGCGTGGGTCGTCCACGAGGTGGCATCCAGTTCGGTCACACCGTCCGTGTCGAAGAGGTGGACGGCATCCGATCCGCCGAGCCCGAAGTCGAACGCTGCCTCTTCGAGAACGAGGTACCCGTGCGCGGCGATCGTCGTGCCCGCGGGGATCGTGTAGCGGTGGCCCGCGGTGTCGGAGTCGGTCACGACAAGACCCGCCACCGAGATTTCAGCATCCGACAGGTTGACGAGCTCGATCCAGTCACCGGGGGTCCCACCGCTCGACTCGACCTCGTTGATCGCGACGGGCAGCGAGCAGTTGTTGGGCGCGCCCTTGGTCGACACCGTCGTCAGCTGCAGCTCACCCACGCCGTCGGGGCAGAGCCCGTAGGTCGTCGCGGCGTGCACGGACCACGTCGCCTCCGCGACGAGCGTCGTGCCGTCCGGGGCGAACAGCCGCACCTGGTCGGAGTTACCCAGCCCGAAGTCGAAGCCCGGCGAGTGCGCGGTCAGCTGGTCGACGAGCAGGATGCCGTGGGCCGGGACGATCGAGCCCGTCGGCAGGTCATAGCGCTTGGCGTTGTCGTTGTCGCGGACGATGAAGCCCGAGATGTCGATCGGGGCATCCGTCGTGTTGTAGAGCTCGAACCAGTCGGTGTCGTCGCCGTTGGACTCGACCTCGTTCACGACGAGGGCGCCCGCGGCCGGCAGCGAGGTGGTCGCGGTGGGCGACGGTGACGGCGAGGCCGAACCCGACGGCGAGGGCGACACCGACGGAGACGGCGACGGTGCGGCGCAGACGTTCGCGGCGCCGCGGCTGGACGCCGAGGTGTCGACGAACTCGCCCGTCCCGTTCGGGCAGCGACCGAAGGTCGTCACGGCGTGCTGGGTCCATGAGTAGGAGTCCACGAGCGTCGTGCCGTCGGCGAGGTAGAGGCGCGCGGCATCCGCCTTGCCGAGCCCGAAGCTCATGGCGGGTTCCGCGTAGACGAAGTACGCGCCCGGTGCGAGGACGGTGCCCGCGGCGATGGCATCCGTCCTCGTGTCGTCGTTGTCCTTCACGTGCCAGCCCGAGATGTCGACGGCGGTCGGCCCCGCGTTGAAGAGCTCGATCCAGTCGACGTCGTCGCCGTTCGACTCCACCTCGTTGATGACGACGCCGCGCTCCGCCGCCTGCGCGGGAGCGACGACGGCGATGCCCGCGCCCACCAGGGCGACGAGGGCGAGGGATGCGGCAAGGCCGGCGGACGGACGCGAAGAAGACATCTCACTCCCGGGGAGTCGGTGCGGTGGGTGAACGGGCGCATTCGGGACGCGCACAACGCTCCCCGCGAGCCTGTCGGCGGCGAGCGAACGACAGTCGACGCCAAGGTGAACGGATACAGAATCCTGCCGCATCGGGCGACACGAACAGACACGCGACCGAGGGAGTAGCGGAAAGCGGAATAACCGTGAATAATGTGTGGCATGACCACAGGTCGCCCAGCGGGCTACAGCGCAATCTCCAACTACTCTCGCGTCGAAATCCTGCACCTGCTGCAGGAGCAACCTCGGCGCACGGTCGCCGAACTCGTCGAGGCCACCGACCTGCACGCCAACACGGTGCGCGAGCACCTGCAGCGGCTCATCGACGACGGATACGTCGTCTCGGCGACCGAGCACCGCACGACCCGCGGACGCCCGCGCGTCCTCTACAGCGCGACCGACGGCGTCTCGTCGCAGAGTGCCGTCCAGCACCGTCGCGTCCGCGCGGCGGCCGAGCGCGGCGACCTCATGCGACGGGTTCTCCCTGGCGACACCCCCGCGCTCGACACCGACGCGCTCCACCAGATCGACGCGCTCGTCGAAGACCTCATCGACGCAGGGTTCGACCCCCTGATCGACGAGCGCGAGCTCACGGTCGAACTGACGCCGTGCGCGCAGGCATCGGTCCAGGCGGAGCACCGCGAGGTGCTGTGCCGCGTCCACCTCGGCATCATGCAGAGCGTCCTGAGCGCCGCCGACGGCCCCCTCGCGGTCGACGGAATGCGCCCGTCGTGCGATCCTCGCGAGTGCGTCGTGCAGCTTCTGCACATTCCGCAGCCGGCCTGATTATTCACGGCGGGGTGCACTCCGCCCCTGAGAAGGGGCTGTGTACCTTCAGTCCCAGGGAAGACCGGCACGCAACGATGAGCCGGAGTGAGGAAGGACCACGATGGACTTCTTGGATCCGCTGCTGCTGGCCAGGTGGCAGTTCGGGCTAACGACGCTGTACCACTTCATCTTCGTGCCGCTGACCCTCGGAATGTCGCTGTTCGTCGCGATCTTCCAGACGATCTGGTACCGCACGGGTGACGTGAAGTGGCTCCACCTGACGCGGTTCTTCGGGAAGATCTTCCTGATCAACTTCGCGATGGGTATCGTCACCGGCATCGTGCAGGAGTTCCAGTTCGGCATGAACTGGTCGAGCTACAGCCGCTTCGTCGGCGACGTGTTTGGCGCTCCGCTCGCCTTCGAGGGCCTCATGGCCTTCTTCTTCGAGGCGACCTTCATCGGCCTCTGGATCTTCGGGTGGAACAAGCTGCCGCGCGGCCTCCACCTCGCGAGCATCTGGATCACCGTGTTCGGCACGTGGATCTCGGCGTACTTCATTCTCGCCGCGAACGCGTTCATGCAGAACCCGCAGGGCTACCAGATGTCGCAGGCGGGCCACCGCGCCGAGATGGCGAACTTCTTCGAGGTGCTGACCAACCCCGTCGCCCTCACGCAGTTGCCGCACACCCTCTCCGCCTCCATCATGTTCGCCGCCGGCGTCGTGATCGCGGCATCCGCCTGGCATCTCGCACGTCACCAGAACGCAGAGATGATGCGCCCGTCGCTGCGCTTCGGCCTCTGGGCGATGATCATCGGCTTTGTCTGCGTCTTCCTCTCCGGCGACCAGCTGGGCCTCGTGATGGTGCAGACCCAGCCGATGAAGATGGCAGCCGCTGAGGCGCTGTTCAACACCGCCTGCGGCGCGGATGCCTCGTTCTCGCTCTTCTCGATCGGCACCCCCGACGGGACGGCAGAGATCTGGTCGCTGCGCATCCCGTACGCGCTCGCGTTCCTCTCGACCCACGACTTCAACGGTTGCGTCGAGGGCATCAACGACCTCAACGCGCTCTACACAACCGAGATGTTCCCCCAGTTCGCCGACCAGGTGAACGGCAACTTCGCTCCGATCCTCTGGGTCACCTACTGGTCGTTCCGCTGGATGATGGGCTTCGGCGCCCTCGCGACGCTGATCGCCGTCGTGGGCCTGTGGGTCACCCGCAAGAACGCGAAGCGCGAGGTCGCCCCGTGGATGTGGAAGGTCGCGATCTGGCAGGCGCCGCTGGCCCTGTTCGGCTCGCTCACCGGCTGGATCTTCACCGAGATGGGCCGCCAGCCCTGGATCGTGTTCGGCCTCATGCTGACCGAAGACGGCGTCTCGCCGAACGTCCCCGGCTGGACGGTGCTGATCTCGCTGATCGCCTTCACGCTGATCTACCTCATCCTCGCGGTGGTCGAGTTCGGTCTCATCTTCAAGACGGTGCGCGAAGGACCGCAGCCGCTGCCAGGACCGGGTGATCCGGACCCCTCCGCGCTCGCGGTCGAAGAAACCCCGTCGACGGTCTACTAGGAGCTGACATGGACCTCGCATACCTCTGGTTCTTCATCGTCGGAGTTCTCTTCGTCGGATACTTCGTCCTCGACGGGTTCGACTTCGGCGTGGGGATGTCCCTCCCCTTCCTCGGCAAGGACGAAGTCTCGCGCCGTCAGGTGATCAACACGATCGGCCCCGTGTGGGACCTCAACGAGACCTGGGTCATCGTCGCCGGCGCCTGCCTGTTCGCCGCGTTCCCCGAGTGGTACGCGACGCTGTTCTCGGGCTTCTACCTGCCGCTGCTGCTGATCCTGCTCGCCCTCATCGCCCGCGGCGTCTCGTTCGAGTACCGTCACCAGCGCGACGACATCAAATGGAAGCGCCGCTTCGATTGGATGATCGTGGTCGGCTCGGCCGTGCCCGCCCTCCTGTGGGGCGTCGCCGTCGGCAACATCGTGCAGGGCGTCCCGATCGACGCCGACAAGAACTTCACCGGCACCCTCTTCACGCTCCTCAACCCCTACGGGCTCTGGGTCGGCGTGACGACGCTGCTGCTGTTCTTCCTGCACGGCGTGTACTTCGTGGGGCTCAAGACCGACGGTCAGGTGCACCACGACGCGCAGGCGCTCGGCAAGAAGCTCGCGATCCCGACCGTGCTGTTCGCCGCCGGATGCGTCGTCTGGACGATCCTGATCGCCGTCGGCCGCGAGGCCCCGCTCACGTGGGCGGTCATCGCGTGTGGCCTGATCGCCGCCGTCGCACTCCTCGCCTCGGTCTACTTCAACTGGGTCGACCGTGACGGGCGCGCGTTCGCCGCGGGCGCCGTGACGATCGTGTTCGCCGTGCTCACGCTGTGGCTCGCGCTCTTCCCGTACGTCATGCCCTCGACGACGGATGACGCGTACAGCCTCACGATCTCGAACGCGTCGAGCACCGAGATGACGCTGCAGATCATGACGTGGGCCGCGGTGATCTTCCTGCCGCTGGTGCTGCTCTACCAGGGCTGGACGTACTGGGTGTTCCGCAAGCGCGTCACCCGGGCGACCATCGAGAAGGCCGAACTGGCCAGCGCCCACTGAGTCGTCCCGCAGGCCCCGGACGGAGGACCGGGGCCTGCGGGCGTTTGTTAGGGCAGGATCGAAGCATGGCATCCGACCAGGCTCCCGCGCGCATGCGCCCGGTCGATCCGCGGCTGTTGCGTTACGCGACCGCATCCCGCGTCTTCTTCGTCGCGCTCGCTGTCATCGGCGCGGCCCAGACGCTCGTCGTCGTCGCCTTCGCGTGGCTGCTCACCCGGGCGATCACGGGCGTCATCGACGGGATGCCGGCGGCAGAGCTCACCCGTACGCTCGTCGCCCTCGGCGCCGTCGTCGCGGTGCGTGCCGCCCTCGTCTGGGCGCGCGAGGCGCTCTCGGCCCGCGCCGCCGCCCGCGTGCAGCTGCAGCTGCGGGAGCGCCTGGTCGCCGCGGTCGACCGCCTCGGGCCCGGCTGGCTCTCGGGGCGCAACAGCGCGAAGCTCGCCGTCACCGCGGGCCGGGGCCTCGAGGCGCTCGACGCGTACTTCGGGCGCTACCTTCCCCAGCTCGTGCTGACGGCGATCGCGACGCCCGTGCTCCTGGCGGTCATGTGGTGGCAGGACTGGATCTCAGGCCTCACGGTGCTGCTGACCCTCCCCCTCATCCCGCTTTTCATGGCGCTCATCGGTCTCGCGACGCAGTCGGTGCAGCAGAAGCAGTGGCGCACCCTCGGCCACCTGGCGGCGCGGTTCGCCGACACCGTCCAGGGGCTGTCGACCCTCAAGGTCTTCGGCCGCCAGCACCGCGCCGTGCGCTCGATCGAGCAGGTGACCGACACGTACCGCCGCGAGACGATGCGGGTGCTGCGCGTGTCGTTCCTCTCCGGGTTCGCGCTCGAGCTCCTGGCATCCATCTCGGTCGCGATCGTCGCCGTGTCGATCGGCTTCCGTCTGATCGACGGGTCGCTCACCCTCTCGGTCGGGCTCTTCGTGCTGCTGCTCGCGCCCGACGCGTACCTGCCGCTGCGCCAGGTCGGCGTGCAGTTCCACGCGGCCGCCGAGGGAGTCGCTGCGACGGAGGACGTCTTCGAGGTGCTGGATGCCGCGGCATCCTCAGCCGCCCCCTCGCCTCGCACAACCTCGGAGATCAGCACGACCTCGGAGACTATGGGGTCAGAGTCTCCGAAGAACCGCAGATCTCCGAAGCTACGCAGCGGCGCGACGCTCGATGTGCGGGGCCTACGGGTCCGCCGCGGCGACCTGCTCCTCCCCGAGGTGTCCTTCACAGCCGCACCCGGCACCGTCACCCTCGTCGAAGGCCCGAGCGGATCGGGCAAGTCGAGCCTGCTCGCCGCCCTCCGCGGAGCGGCAGAGTTCGAGGGCTCCCTCACGCTCGATGGGATGCCGGTCGCCACCCTCGCACCGTCGTCGTGGCTCGCGTGGGCGGGCCAGCAGCCGGGGCTCATTGCGGGCACGATCGGCGCGAACGTCGCCCTCGGCGACGCCGACTCGACCCCCGAGGTCGTGGGCCGGGCGCTCGCCCTCGCTCAGGCGAGCGCGCTCGACCCCGCGCGCGAACTCGGCGTGCAGGGCTCGGGACTGTCGGGTGGCCAGGCCCAGCGCGTCGCGGTCGCCCGCGCCCTCCACCGGCACCTGCGCGGGCTCGCGCCCGTCCTCGCGCTCGACGAGCCGAGCTCGGCCCTCGACGCCGACACCGAAGCGGCCCTGTGGGCGAGCGTGCGCTCGCTGGCGGATGCCGGGGCGACGGTCGTCCTCGTCTCGCACCGCCGCTCGGCGCGGGGCATCGCCGACGCCGTCGTGACGCTCGCCTCGCGCGCGGTACCCGCGGAGGTGGCGTCGTGACGACAGCGAACGACATCCTGCGCCGCGCGATGCCGCCGCTGCGGGCGTTCTGGCCGGGCGCGGCCTCAGGGTTTCTGTCCGAGGCATCCGCGGTCGCGCTCCTCGCCTGTAGCGCGTGGCTGATCGTCCGGGCGAGCGAGCAGCCCGCCGTCATGTACCTCAGCGCCGCGGTCGTGGGAGTGCGCGCGTTCGCGCTGAGCCGCGCCGCCTTCCGCTACACCGAACGCCTCGCAAGCCACAACGCCGCACTGCGTCAGCTCGCCGTCACCCGCGCCGACCTCGTGCGCAGGCTCATTCCGCTCGCGCCCGACGGGCTCTCGCGCACGCGGCGCGGATCGGTGCTGACGGCGCTCGTCGACGACGTGGACGAGCTACAGAACCTGCCGTTGCGGGTCGTCCTCCCCCTCGTGTCGTCGGCCGCCGTCGCACTCGGCGCGGTCGTCCTCGTCGCGGTCGTGTGGTGGCCTGCGGCGCTGACCCTCCTCGCGTGCCTCGTGATCGCCGCCATCGTCGCGACCGGGTGGGGCTGGGTATCGGGCTCGCGCGCCGAGCGGTCGATCGCCCCGCTGCGCGCGCGACTGGCGGATGCCGTCCTCGACCACCTCACGAGCCTCGACGTGCTCGTCGCGTTCGGGGCGGAGGGCGAGAGCGCCGCCCGCATCCGCGCGGCCGATGCCGAGCTGCGCCGAGCCGTCATCCGCCGCGCCGGGGCCCAGGCGGGGACCACCGCGCTCGTGTCGGTGCTCGCGGGCGCCGCGTCGCTTTTCGCGGTCGTCGTCACCGCTCCCGCGGTCGGGGACGTCGCGATCGCCGCCCCCGCGTTCGCCGTCGCGGTGCTCGTGCCGATGGCCGTGTTCGAGGTGTTCGCCACCGTCCCTGCCGCCGCCGCCTCGTGGCGTCAGGTGCGCGCTGCGGCGGAGCGGATCGCCGTCGTCGTCCCCGACGAGCTCCCCGCGGGCATCCCGGACGATGACGCGCACGCCGCGGGGGCGCAGGCGCCCTCGCTCGGCGACGGGCTCGCGCTTCGGGGCGTCGGATCAGCCTGGCCGGACGGCGACGGCGAGGCCCTCGCGGGCGTCGACCTGGACCTCCGCCCCGGCGAGCGCGTGCTGGTCGTGGGTTCGAGCGGCGCCGGCAAGACGACGCTCGCGCACGTGCTCGTGCGGTTCCTCGACACGACCTCCGGCCAGTACTCGATCGGCGGCACGGATGTCGCGGGCCTGAACCCCGACGATGTGCGCCGCACCGTGGGCCTCTGCGAACAGCAGCCGATGCTCTTCGACGAGGACATCCGCCAGAATCTCCTGTTCGCCCGTGACTCGGCGACGGATGCCGAACTTGCCGCCGTGCTCGACCGCGTCGGCCTCGGCGGGTGGCTGCGCGAGCGCGGCGGCCTCGACGCCCGCGTCGGCGAACGCGGCGCGCTCGTGTCGGGCGGTCAGGCGCAGCGCATCTCGCTCGCGCGGGCGCTGCTGCGCGGCTTCCCCGTGCTCGTGCTCGACGAGCCGACCGCAGGAGTCGATGCGGATGCTTCGGACGCCCTCCTCACCGACCTCCTGGGCGCCGTCGGCGACGACCAGGCGGTCATCCTCATCTCGCACGTCGCGGTGCCGCCGCACCTCGTCGACCGCACGGTGCACCTCGTCGACGGGCGCGTGGCGTGAGCGTCGTCGTGCGTGTTGCCTCGGCCGCGGATGCCGCAGCCATCTCGCACGTGCGCGTGGCCTCCTGGCGCGTCGCGTACCGCGGGCTCATCGCGCAGGAGGTGCTCGACGGCCTCGACGAGGTGCAGGAGGCCGAGCGCCGCGCGGCCGGCTGGGATCGCTACAACGCCGACCCCCGATCCGTGAACGTCGTCGCCGAACGGGGCGGCGAGGTCGTCGGCTGGGCCGCGGTCGGCCCCGCGGTCGACGACGACACCGAGCCGGACGCGCCCGAGCGCGGCCAGGTCTTCGCCGTGTACGCCGTTCCGGATGCCTGGGGCACCGGCATCGGTCACGCGCTCATGGTCGCCGCCGAAGAGCATCTCCGCGCCGCGGGCTTCACGGAGGCGGTGCTGTGGGTGCTCGAGGGCAACGAGCGGGCGGCGCGCTTCTACGAGAGCCACGGCTGGCACGAGGACGGCGGCACGCTCGTCGACGACAGCCTCGTCGGCGGCGTCGCGGCCCACGCGCTGCACGAGCGCCGCCGGGTCAAGACGCTCGGCTGAGATCCCGTCCGAACGCGACCGCGCCCTCCGGCGACGGGAGCGGCGTGAAGCCCACCCGCGGGTAGAAGCGGCTCGCGCCCTCGTTGCGCGCGTCGGCCACAAGGTGCACGCCCGTCACGCCCCGCTCGCGCAGCGCCTCGACGAACGCGTCGATGAGGCGCCTGCCCCACCCCTGACCCTGCAACTCGGGCAGCAGGTCGATGTGCAGGTGGGCAGGGTAGTCCTCGGCGAGCGGCTCGATCCCCGCACCCCGGCCGTACGCGTAGCGCAGGATGTCGCCCTGACGGCCGCCCCCGGCATCCGGCGTCGGCCAGCGCGCGGCGAACCGCGGCCACCACTGGGCGGCGAACCAGTCCTCGAACTCCCGCGTGTCGTCCGTGCCGACGACGTATCCGGCCACGCGGCCGCCGTCTGTCTCGACGACGAAGGCGAGGTCGGGATGCCGCGCGACGTACGGCAGCGCGAACACTTCGCCCCACAGGTCGTCATCGGCGAGGATGCCGGACGCGTCCGCCCCGGCATCCGCCGTTCTCAGGCAGATCTCCGCGAGCGCGGGCTCGTCGCCCGCGCGAAACGGGCGGATCGCGGTCATCCCGCGAGTCTAGGCGGCGTCCGTCTCGGCATCCGTCTCGGCCTCGGCGGCGGCCGTGATGCGCTCCGCCATCCCGCGGAAGATGAACCCGTGGAACGGCAGCACGGCGAGCCAGTACAGCCGCCCGGCGAGCCCCGAGGGAAAGAAGACGGCGCGCTGCCGGTAGACCGCTCCCCCGTCCGCACCGGACTCGCAGGCGAGGTCGAGCCACGCGAGCCCCGGCACCCGCATCTCTGCGCGCAGGCGCAGGAGCCGCCCGGGCTCGACCTTCTCGACGCGCCAGAAGTCGATGGCGTCGCCCACCGCGACGCGCGATCGGCTGCGGCGGCCACGAGAGAGGCCGACGCCGCCGATGACGCGGTCCATCCACCCGCGCAGCGCCCACAGCAGCGGCGCCGAGTACCACCCGTTCGCGCCCCCGATCCCCTCGATCACGCTCCACAGCGCTTCGACGGATGCCGGAGTCTCGGCCGTCCGCACGTCGGTGAAGACGGTGCGGCCCGCCCAGTCGGGGTCCGACGGCAGGGGATCTGAGGGGATGCCGGTGACCTCGGCATCCTGCCAGCTCGTCTCGACCGTGTCGGCCTCGACGCGTCCGAGGGCGAGCGCGACGGCTCGCCGATACGGCGTGAGGCCGCCCTCGGGCGGCGGGATCAGGGCGTCGATGTCGTGGTCGTCCATGACGCAGTCGTGCTGCAGCGACGCGATGAGTGGCCGCGCGATCGCGCGCGGCACCGGCGTGACGACGTTGACCCAGTGCGAGGCGAGGCCCGGCGTGAACACCGGCAGCGCCGCGATCGGGCGCTGCGGCAGCCCCGCCTCGACCGCGTAGCCGTTCATCATCTGCCCGTACCGGAGCACGTCGGGCCCGCCGATGTCGACCGCCCGGTTGATGCCCGGGTCGACGTGCGCCGCGCCCAGCAGATAGTGCAGGACGTCGCGCACGGCGATCGGCTGGATGCGGTTACGCACCCACCGCGGCGCCGGCATGTAGGGCAGCACGTCGGTGAGGTGCCGGATCATCTCGAACGACGCGGACCCCGACCCGATGACGACGCCGGCCTGCAGCTCGAGCGTCGGCACGGTGCTCGCAAGGAAGACCTCGCCGACCGCGACGCGCGAGCGCAGGTGCGGACTCAGCGGCACCCCCTCGGGATGTAGCCCGCCGAGGTACACGATCCGCCCGACATCCGCGCCCTCCGCGGCACGCGCAACGGCGCGCGCCGCGGCGAGGTCAGCCTCCTCGAAACCCTTCCCCTGCCCCATCGAGTGGATGAGGTAGTAGAGCACGTCGATGTCCGCGCACGCGGCGGCGAGCGCCTCGGCATCCGTTGCCGACCCCTCGACGACGTCGACGTCCTCTCCCCAGTCGAACGCCGCGAGCCGTGCCGCGTCGCGCGCGAGAACCCGCACGCGATACCCCGCCGAGATGAGCCGGGGCACGAGCCGGCCCCCGATGTATCCCGTCGCGCCGAGCACGAGCGCCCGCAGCGCCGACCCGTCCGCCCGGGGCTGCGCGCGCAGCGCGGGCTCGCGCCCCGTGGGCGTCGACAGTTCGCTCATGCCCGCGAGCGTAGGCTCGCCTGCTGTCCGCGTCGAGTGGCTTGCGCGACGGCGCGCGCCGCGCTAGCCGCCCTCAGCCGCTCTCATCCGCTCTCGGCGACGAGCCACCGCGTGAGGATCGCGGCAGCGACGAGCGCCATGCCGGTGCCGACGAGGGTGCCGGCCACCGTGTCGCTGAACCAGTGCGCGTGCACCTGCGTGCGACTGAACGCCATCGCGAACACCCACGCGGCCCCCACGACCGCGACCCACACCTGCGGAAACAGCACGACCGCGACGACCGCGATCGTCGCGGCGTTCGCCGTGTGCCCGGAGGGGAAAGAGCCGAAGTCCGACACGACGATCATCTCTTCCGGCCGTGGCCTGCCGAACATCGCCTTGAGCAGTTGCACGACCGCCGCGCTCATCGCCGACGCGAGGATGACGTACACGGCACCCCACGGTCGCCGCAGCGCCAGCAAGACCGCAGCGGCACCGAGCGGCACGACGAACGTCGCGAACCACCCGCCGCCGAGGAAGTTCAGGGCGAGCGAGATCGGCTGCAGCGGCGCGAAGAACGAGACGAACCCGTTCCACCAGTCGTCGAGGTCGACGTCCGCCTCGACCACAACGAGGATGCCGATGACGACAGCCGCCGCGACGAGCCCGACCCCGACGACGAGGCGCTGCAGCGCGACCGTCGTCGTGTGGTCGTCGTAGGGCGCACGCATCGGGCCATTCTGCCCCATGCCGCGCCGCACGTCACGGCGCGAGCCGCTCGACCGTTCGCGGCCGGACGACGATCCACAGCGACAGGCATCCGATCACGGCGCACCCCACCATCACCGTCGCCATCGTGGTTGCGGTGATCCCGGCATCCCTCGAGAGCCACCCCACGAGCGGGGAGATGAGCCCCGCGACACCGAAGTTCGTCGCGCCGAGGATGGATGCCGCCGTCCCCGCCGCCTTGCCGTGTCGGTCGAGGGCGAGCACCTGCACGCAGGGGAATGTGAACCCGCACGCGGTCATGAAGAAAAAGAGCGGGATGATGGTTCCCCACAGCCCCGCGCCCAGCTGATCGGCGACGATGATCGCCGTGGAGGCGGCGATCAGAACAGCCGTCGACACGGCGAGCACCCACTGCGGCCCGAAGCGAGCCGCCAGGCGCGACGACACCTGCACTCCCCCGACGACGCCGAAGGAGTTCACGGCGAACAGCAGCCCATACTGGCGCGCGTCGAACCCGTAGGTCTCCTGGAAGAGGAACGACGACGCCGACAGGTACGAGAACAGCCCGCTGAACGACATCCCGCCGATGATGAGCACGCCGACGAAGACGCGGTCGCTGAAGACGCTCCGGTAACGCTGGAGGACGGTCGCGCCGCCCTTCTCGCGCCGACGCGCCTTCGGGAGCGTCTCTGGCACGAGCACGATCGCCGACACGAGCATGACCAGGCCGTACACCGCGAGCACGACGAAGATTCCGCGCCACGGCATGATCGCGAGGAGCGCCGATCCGATCAGCGGTGCGGCGACGGGCGCGACGCCCGAGACGAGCGCGAGCCGACTCAGCATGACGACGAGGCGGCGTCCGCCGAACAGGTCCCGGACGATCGCCATCGCGACGACTCCGCCCGCCGCGGCACCCATGCCCATCAGGACACGCGCGATGCTCAGCAGCAAGAGGTCGGGCGCGAGCGCCGCGGCGACGCTCGCAAGCACGTGCAGGGCGGTGACCGCCAGGAGCGGGATGCGGCGCCCCACGGTGTCGCTCAGCGGACCGACGACGAGCTGGCCGACGGCAAAGCCGATCATGGTGCCTGTGAGGGTGAGCTGGATGGCTGCGGCCGTCGTCTCGAAGTCTTCCTGCAGCACGGGGAACGCGGGCAGGTAGAGGTCGATCGTGAACGGGCCGAGCGCCGTCAGCGCACCCAGAAGGATGATGTAGATGATCCGACGCGCGGTCGGGATCGCGTCACCCGGGTGGAGCACGATGGGCGCGGTCGCGGGGTTACTGCCGATCGTGCGAATGGCTCCCGTCGCCGTGCGCGCGGGGCGCGACGCGGTCACGGGGATCGAAGCGGTATCGAGCACGTGTGTCCATCAATGGATCTCAGTGGAGCGGTGGATGCCGTCGAAACGATTCGACAACCTGTCGATCATATTGCCTTCCCAGGTTCGCACCGTATTCGAGCGCATAGAATCAAACCACCCGTGACGCCCGCGCGGGTCCCCCGAGCCGAGATCACAGCACATGACCCCGACTTCCTCGAACGGCCCCTCCGGCAAGCGCTACAGCGGAAATCCCGCGTCACAGGCCGGGATCGAACTCACCGTCAAGCAGCAGCGCGAGCAGCAAAAGCGCGACAAGCTCGCCGAGTACGAACGTCAGATCGCCCACCGCAGGCGTAGCCGACTCATGTGGTGGATCGTCGGAGGAACGGCCGGGGCCGCCGTCATCGCCCTCATCGTGGCATCCATCGTCTTCGCGCCGAAGTCCGTGACGTACGAAGCGGGCGGCACTGGCGCGACGATCGAGGGCGTCGAGACGTTCACCAACCAGACGACGCACGTCGAGGGCACGGTCGACTATGCGCAGAACCCGCCGGCCGGCGGCCCGCACAACCAGTACTGGCTCAACTGCGGCATCTACACCGAGCCGCAGCAGAACGAGAACGCCGTCCATTCGCTCGAGCACGGCGCCGTCTGGGTCACGTATGACCCGACTCGGATTGCGGGCGACGAGCTCGAGACGCTGAAGTCGCACGTGCCGAAGACCTACGCCATCCTCTCGCCGTACGAGGGGCTCCCGTCGCCGATCGTCCTGAGCGCGTGGAACGCGCAGCTGCAGCTCGACAGCGCCTCCGACGAGAGAATCCCGACGTTCTTCGAGGAGTACTGGCGCAACCAGAACGCGCCCGAGCCGAACGCGACGTGCAGCGGCGCGATCGACGGCCCCGGCAAGCAGTCGTGACCGCGCAGACCGAACGCACTCTGCCGCCGTGGTGGGCGGTCCTGCTCGTCGCGCTCGCCGTCGCCGGTCTGGCGTTCGCGATCGGGCGGTTCTCGACCTTCGGCGCATCGCCTGCGGCGCCGGGCACCGACTCGCCCGAGGCCGGGTTCGCCCGCGACATGCAGGTGCACCACGGGCAGGCCGTCGAGCTCGCGATGGACATCTACCGCACGACCGAGAACGACGACATCCGCGTCCTCGCCTACGACATCGCGACGACCCAGTCGGCGCAGAAGGGCGAGTTCTACGACTGGCTCGTCAAGTGGAACCTCCCTCAGGCGGGCGGGCCGCTCATGGCCTGGATGTCGGATGCCGACACCGCCCACCACCACGACGCGACCGGCACGGCATCCACGGACGACCTCATGGCGCAGATGGGCATGGCGACGGATGCCGAGATCGCCGGCATGCGCGCACAGACCGGCACCGCGGCCGACTGCACCTTCCTGAGCCTCATGATCCGTCACCACGAGGGCGCCCTGCCGATGGCGGAGGCGCTCGTGCAGCTCGGCACCGACCCGCGCGCCCTGCAGGTCGCGGGCGGTGTGATCGCGATCCAGTCCGCCGAAATCGACCTTATGACGAGCCTCCAGCAGACCCTGTCCTGCACCCCCTGACCCCCCTCTTTTCCCGCGAGACCGCGGAAACGCGTCGAGACCCACGTTCGTGAACGTGGGTCTCGGCGCGCCGACCGGGTCTCGCGGACGGGGGCGGCGGGTCAGCCCTTCGTCGAGCCGGCCAGCAGGCCTCGCACGAAGAATCGCTGCAGCGACAGGAACACGATCAGCGGAACGATCAGCGCGATGAACGCGCCCGCCGTGAGCAGATACCAGTCCTGACCGCGCGACCCGGTCATCTCGGCCAGCAGCTTCGTGATCGGCGCGACGTTGCCGTCCGCGAAGATGAGGGCGACCAGCAGGTCGTTCCACACCCACAGGAACTGGAAGATCGCGACCGACGCGATCGCGGGAGCGGTCAGCGGCAGGATGATCCGGAAGAAGATCTGCCCGTGACCGGCGCCGTCGACGCGAGCCGCCTCGATCACCTCGCCCGGGATCTCCGAGACGAAGTTGTGCAGCAGGTAGATCACCAGCGGCAGACCGAAGATCGTGTGTGCGATCCACACCTGCGCGTAGCCGACCGAGCCAAAGGCCTCGATCACGGGGAACCCAAGGATCGTGCCGCGCGCGAACAGCTGCAACACGGGGATGAGCGCCATCTGCAGCGGCACGATCTGCAGCGCGAACACCATGATGAACAGGATGTTCTTGCCGCGGAAGTCCATCCACGCGAAGGCATAGGCGGCCAGTAGCGCGATCGCGATCGGCAGGATCGTCGCGGGGACGGTGATCGCGAACGAGTTGACGAACGCGCCCGCCATGTTCAGCTGACTGTTGCCGGCCTGGAGCGCCGTCGAGTAGTTGTCGAGCGTGAAGCCCCAGTTCTGGAAGATCGTCCACCAGCCGCTGGAGTTGATGAGCTCCGGCGGGCGGAACGACGTCAGGAACAGACCGAAGGTCGGCACCGTCCAGATCGCGGCGATCACGAGGGCGGCGGCGGTCGCCCACGGGGAGGACAGCCGCTTCTTCGTGGTGCCCCCGAACATCCGCTTCTCTCCGCGCTTCACGCGGCGTGCGGTCTGGTCGTCGACGGCCAGGGCTGCGGGTGCGACGGTCATCAGCGGACCTCCCTCTGACGCTTGAGTTGCACGGCGTTGTAGATCACGATCGGCATCACCAACAGGAACAGGATGACGGCGAACGCCGCCGAACGGCCCGCCTCGAAGCTGCGGAACTGCGTGTACATCTCGTTCGCAAGCACCGAGGTGTTGTTCGCGCCCGCGGTCATCGTGCGGACGATGTCGAAGACCTTGAGCGATCCGATCGAGATCGTCGTCAGCACGACGATGAGTGCCGGACGGATGCCGGGGACCACGACGTTGATGAACCGCTGCCACGCGTTCGTACCGTCGAGCTCCGCCGCTTCGAGCTGCTCGGTCGGCACGCCCTTGATGGCGGCGGAGAGCACGACCATCGCGAAACCTGTCTGGATCCAGATGAACACGACGATGAGCCACAGGGTGTTCCACGGGTCATCCGCGAGGAAGTTGTACGGCTGCCCGCCGAACCACACGATGACCTGGTTCAGGAAGCCGATCTGCTCCTGCCCCGCGGGGCGGGGCGTGTACATGAAGCGCCAGATGATCGACGCGCCGACGAACGAGATCGCCATCGGCATGAACACGAGGATCTTGTAGTACTTCTCGCCGCGCGTCTTGTCGATGAAGTAGGCGTAGGCAAGGCCCATGATCGTCGAGAACGTCGGCGCGATCAGCACCCACAGGATCGTGTTGAGGACGATGCGCAGGTTCTGCGGCTGCGTGAAGATCCACGAGAAGTTCTCGAAGCCGACGAACCGCGTGCCGGCCGAGTTCATGAACGCCTGGAATACCGTCTGGATCGTCGGGATCACGAGCCCGACGGTGAGCAGGACCAGCGCCGGGGTCAGGAACCCGACGAGCTGGAAGAGCGACCCGGCGCCGCCTTTGGCGCGCTTGTCGAGGAAGAAGAAGAGGAGACCGAGAACGGCGGCCGCCGCCATCGCCTGGATCCATGACTGGAAGACGAAGAGGACGAGGACGGGGCCGAGGATGCACGCCGCGAGGCGGATCCAGGTGTACATCTTGCCCTCGCGGGGCGCGATCTCGATGAAGAAGAGGATCAGCGCGACGACCGCGAGGAAGACCCCCACGACCACGACGATCTCGAGGAACGGGTTGAGGGTGGCCAGCCACCGGAGGAAGTCTTGGACGGTCATTGATGCCCTTTCGAGTGCGACGTCGAACCCGTGTGAATCCGAGTATGGCCGAGATGTCCGGGAGTCGGGAGCGGGGCCGCCCCGGTGTGGGACGGCCCCGCGGATCGATCAGATCAGGAAGACGGCCAGCCGGCTTCGATCTGCTCCAGGACAGCTGCCGTGTCGGTGCCGTTGACCCAGTCGACCATGCCCTTCCAGAACGTGCCCGAACCGACGGCCGACGGCATCAGGTCGGATGCGTCGAAGCGGAACGTGGTGTCATCCGCCTGCAGGATGGTGATGGCCTGCTTCAGGATGTCGCTCGAGGCGTTGGCCGGGTCGAGACCCTTGTTGGCCGAGATCACACCACCGAGCTTGACGCGCGAGTTCGCCCAGTCGGCGCTGGAGAGGTACTCCTGCACCTTCTGCGTCGCCTCGGAGTCGCTGAAGGCGGCGACGATCTCGCCACCACCGGTGACAACCGATCCGCCGGAGCCCGACGTCGCGTCGAACGGAGGCATCAGGAACGCCCAGATGTCGCCATCTTCGGCGACCTTGCCGCCGGCGTCGGTGATGAAGCCGTCGTAGAACGAGGCCTGGTGGTGCAGCGAGCACGTGCCGTTGACAAGCGCCGTCGCCGGGTCGCCGAACGGCGTCGTGACGATCGTGTCGACTCCACCGAAGCCGGCGTTGACGTACTCAGGGTTCTTCGCGATCTTGCCGAACTCGTCGAACGCCGAGGCGATCTGCGGGTCGGTGAAGGGGATCTCGTTCGAGACCCACTTGTCGTAGACCTCGGTGCCGGACTGACGAAGGACCAGGTCCTCGATCCAGTCGGTGCCCGGCCAGCCGGTCGCGGCGTCCGAGCCGAAGCCGATGCACCACGGCGCGTTGCCGCTGTCGGCCTTCATCTTCGCGGTCAGGTCGAGAAGACCCTGCCAGTCGGTCGGAACCTCGTAGCCCTTCTCGGCGAAGACCGAGGGCGAGTACCAGATCCAACCCTTGACGCTCGCCATCAGCGGCGCGCCGTACAGCGTGCCGTCGACGGTGGCGTAGTTGGCCCAGTCCTCGTTCCAGCCGTCTTCGACGTTCTTCTTGACCGCGTCGGGAGCTGGCTTGAGGTAGCCGAGCTTGGCCATGTCCGCCATGAGACCGGGCTGCGGGAAGATCGCGATGTCGGGGGCGTTACCACCCTGCGCGCGAACGGCGATCTGGGCCTCGAACTCCTTCGACGCTTCGTACTTGATGTCGATGTTGTTGGCCTTCTCCCAGTCCGCCCACGACTGCTCGAGCAGTTCGGCCTCGGTGTCTGAGATGGTGCCGTAGACGGTCACGACGTTGCTCTCGGCATCGCCGGATTCGCCGCCTCCGCCGGTGCCCGGTCCGCCGCTACAACCTGCCAGCGCGAAGCCGACGATGCTGACTGCGGCGATCGGAGCGATCCACCGTCTTGGGGTCTTGCTCACGTGATTCCTCCTCATTGAGTGCAAGTTCGGTTCCCTATTAGGAGTGGTGCAACGGGTCGGGAACCGTTTCCAGACAACGCTATTGGACAATCAGCGGGCACACAAGTTTCGCCACATCACGAGCCGATAACGGCATCCGATGAGCCGTGGGAGCGTACCCACGGTAAGGAACCGGTTCCACAATCTCTTGCTCAGCCGGTAGAGTGTCCTCCGACTCAAGGAGGAGCCACATGGCAGGGATCGCGCAAGTCGCCGCCCTTGCGGGCGTCTCGAAGGCGACCGCGAGCAGGGCGCTGAGCGGAAGCGGCTACGTCTCAGACAAAACCCGCACGCTGGTGCAGGATGCCGCGGCCGCGCTCGGGTACGTGCCGTCGACGAGCGCGGTCAGCCTCGCGACCGGACGCACCCAGAACATCGGCGTCGTCATGCCGTACGTCAACCGCTGGTTCTTCGCGGAAGTGCTCGAGGGCATCCAGCAGGCACTGCTCGAGGCGGGCCTGGACCTCACGCTCTACGACGCAAAACCGGGCACGGAGGGTCGTGCGCGCATCTTCGAAGACTTCCTGGCGCGCAAGCGCTTCGACGGGCTCATCGCCGTCGGACTCGAGCCCGTCGACCACGAGCTCGAGCGCCTCACCCAGATCGGGCGCCCCATCGTCAGCATCGTCGGGGCGGGAGACGAGACGAGCGTCGTGGCCGTCGACGACGACTACGCGGCGCGGCGGGCGACCGAGCACCTCATTGCGCTCGGCCATCGCGAGATCGCGTTCATCGGAGGGGGGCCGGACGGGCACTGGGCGATCGTCGACCAGCAGCGTCTCGCCGGCTACCGCCATGCGATGCGCGAGGCTGGCCTGTCCGCGCACCTGCGCCACACGCACTCCGACGTCTCCATGCCGGGTGGCTACGCCGCCGCCGCAGACCTTCTCGGCGACGCCCGCCGGCGCCCCACCGCGATCGTCGGGGTGTGCGACGAGGTCGCGATCGGCGCCGTCATCGCCGCGCGCCGCCTGGGCATCCAGGTTCCCTCGTCGCTGAGCGTCGTCGGCATCGACGACCACGAGTTCGCCGACATGTTCGCCCTGACGACCCTGCAACAGGTGCCCCGAGAGCAGGGCCGCATCGCCGTCGAGATCCTCACCGCCGAGCTCGCCGAGCCGGACCGTCCCCGGACGACCCTGCGTATCCCGTCGCGGATGATCGTCCGCAACTCCACCGCCGCGCCGGCGTCCGAACCGGCGAGCGCATGACGAAGGCCCCCGGCATCCTTTGAGGGATGCCAGGGGCCTCGTAGCCGGGTCAACGCGCGACGCGCCTTGACCCGGCTCGGCTCACTTGAGCGTGACCGAAGCGCCAGCCTCTTCGAGAGCGGCCTTGGCCTTCTCGGCGGTCTCCTTGTTGGCGCCCTCGAGGACAGCCTTGGGAGCACCGTCGACGACGGCCTTCGCCTCGCCGAGGCCGAGCGAGGTGAGCTCGCGGACGACCTTGATGACCTGGATCTTCTTGTCGCCGGCGGCCTCGAGGATGACGTCGAACGCGTCCTTCTCCTCAGCCTCCTCGGCGGGGGCACCACCGGCGGGGGCACCCGCGGCGGCGACCGCGACGGGCGCGGCGGCGGTGACGTCGAAGGTCTCCTCGAACGCCTTGACGAACTCGGACAGCTCGATGAGCGTGAGCTCCTTGAACGCGTCGAGCAGCTGCTCAGTGCTGAGCTTTGCCATGATGATTCTCCTTGATTGGGGTTCTTCTGCGCCGAGACCTGGAATCAGGCCGCGGACTCCTGCTTCTCACGCAGCGCGTCGACCGTGCGAACGGCCTTCGACGGCAGCGCGTTGAAGACGTAGGCCGCCTTGGTCAGCGAGGCCTTCATCGCACCGGCGAGCTTCGCCAGCAGGACTTCACGGCTCTCGAGATCGGCGAGCTTGTTCACCTCAGCGGGCGAGAGGACGGCACCGTCGAAGTAGCCGCCCTTGATCACCAGCAGAGGGTGTGCCTTGGCGAAGGCACGCAGACCCTTCGCGACGGCGACCGGGTCACCGTGCACGAAGGCGATGGCGGACGGGCCCTTGAGCTCGTCATCCAGACCTTCGACCCCGGCGCTCTTCGCCGCGATCTTGGTCAGCGTGTTCTTCACCACGGCGTACTCCGCGTCCTGACGGATCGTGTTGCGCAGCTCCTTGAGCTCTGCAACCGTCAGACCGCGGTACTCGGTCAGCAGAACGGCGGTCGAGTCCTCGAAATTCTTCGTGAGCTCGGCGACCGATGCTTCCTTCTGCGCCATGGCCACTCCTTGTGTGTACGAGACGCCCCGCGGTGGCGGGACATCGACCTCGGCCGCAGGATTCACCCACCCGGAAAAAGCGAGAAGCTCCGGCGCAAGCGCACGGAGCTTCGAACCGGTTTCCCGGAGATCAGTCTGTGACACCTGCGCGGGCCCCTGCTTTCGCAGAGCTTCGTCGACGTGTGCTTTCGCGCACGCCGAGACCAGCGGTCTTTGGCTTCCTCCAGCATAACCGCCCCGGCATCCCCGGCAAAATCGGCATGGGCAGTTCTCCCCACTGCGGCGCGGGTAGCCCGTCCGTAGGGTGGAGCCTCGACGAGGAGGACGCGTGGCAGATCTAAAAGTGGATACCGGCGCCATCCGGCGTAGCCAGGCGACGTTCAGCGATATCCGCGACCGTCTCGAGGCCGCCGTGGCGGGATTCGACTCCGTATCCGGGGCAAGCGTCGCCCAGAAGGACCTGCGTGACCGCCTAGACGAGCTGGGATCGTCGTGGGGCGTGGGGATCAAGAAGCTCGGCACGTACGCGGAGTCTGCCGCGGAGGCGCTGTCCGGTGTCGCGGATGCCTTCGAGTCGACCGACGAAGAGCTGGCGACCGCGCTCGAGGAACGCCCGGCGGCCCCCGCACAGAACGGACCGACACCCGCATGAGTGACTTCTCCGCATTGGGGTTCGACCCCGCTCCCGGCGACATCTCGGCCGTGCGCGGCTTCATCGCGCAGCTCGACCACGGCGCGCGCAGCACCGCCGAGGCGCTGTCGCTGATGGAAGAGGGCGACGGCTCGTGGGAGGGCGAGGCGGCCGCCGCCTTCCGCCAGACCCTTGACGACGCTTTCCTCCCCCAACTCCGTGACGTGCACGACGCGTTCGCGGGCTCACGCGACGCACTGTCGACCTGGCAGACGCGGCTCACCGACTTCCAGTCGCGCGCCCGACTGCTCGAGGACGAGGCACGCGCGGCGCAGGCTGTCGTCAACCGACGCTCGAGCGAGCTGGCCCAGGCCCGCGATGATGCGCGCGCCGACCCGGTGGCCGCAGCAGAGAACACCGACCTCGCCGACGCGGATCGGCGGGCGCGTACCGCGCAGGCCGGCGTCGACGACGTGCGTCGGCGCGCGCACGCGCTCGAACGCGAGGTCGACAGCGCCGCCGCGACCTGCGCGAGCGCACTGAAGACCGGCGTCGCACTGATCGCCGCGTACAAGGGCAGCCGATGGGACCAGATGCCCATCCTCGAGGACATCATCGACACGATCGGGCCGATCGTCGCCGTGCTTGCCCTGTTCATTCCGGCGCTGGGCCCGCTCGCCCTCGCGCTCGCGATCGCCGCGGTGGCAATCGATGGGCTGCAGGCGCTGCGCGGCGAAGAGGGTGCCGCCGAGGACTTCTTCGTCGGGCTCGCGGGCCTCGCGATGGGTGGCGCGCTCGGCAAACTCGGAAAGGCGCTCGGCGACGGCACCCGTCAGGTTCTGGTCCCGGTCGTCCAGGGCAGCGGCGGCGCGGCGCTCGCGGGCGGAGGCACGGCGGCGGGGTCCCTCACCCTCGCGCTACGGTTCAGCCCGAAGGCACTCCAGGCCAATACGATGTGGATGGCGACGAAGATGGGCGAGGCGCACCTCGCGGGTGGCGATCTGACGACGGCGCTCGGCCATCCCGCGGCCAACCTCATCCAGCGCGGCCGAAACCTCGTCACCGGCCATGGACCTCGCACCGATCAGGAGCTCATCGACCGTGACGGAGACTGAACCGCCCGTTGTCTGGCAGCGGGTGCCGCAGGGATGGATCGAGTTCGTCGCCTTCACCGACGACGACATCGCACAGCGTTGGTGGCAGGCCTACCTGGCGCCCGGCAGAGGCGTCCTCGACGCCGACACACTCGCTGAGATGACGCGCGGCTTCACCGCGGCGCGCGAATTGCTGCGCGGGAGTCCGTACGCGGTCGCCGGCATCCTCCCTTACCTCGTCGATGAGCCCACCGTGTTCTTCGTCGGAACCGTCGTCCTGCCCGCGCCGGAAGACCCGCACGCCGCACGCGCGGCGGCGAGCTTGGCGGGCCTCGTGCGATTCGGAGACGATATGCGCACGGAGCCGTTCGTCGCCCTGGACGGCCGCGCAGGGTCGGCAACGCTCGGGCGGGCGACGACGGATGAGGGCGTCGAGGTCGCCGCGATCATCGGAGAGGTCCCGCTTCCCGCGGCGTCGGCGGCCGGCGGGACGGTGTTCGTCCTGGCGCTCAGCCTCGACCCGACCCGAATCGATGAGCTGACCCCGTACGCGGCGCTCGCCCTCGACTCGACCGTGCTGCTGTCGCCCGACCAAGCGCCTTCGTCGTATCCCCCCGCGCACTGGCTCGCGGCCGAATCCGCCGCCGAGGCCGCGGCGGCGGGCGGAGTGTGAGCGTGTATCGGATGATCCTCCCCGAGACGCTCGACGACGTCATCGGCGCCGAGTCGGATGCCGGCGCGCACGCCACGGCCTCCGACGCCGACGCCGCGGCGGCACGGACCCGCGCCGACTACGGCCGCGTGTCGCGCTGGGCGCTCGGGCTCGCGGGCACGGCGGGAGCTCTCCTCGCGGTGTCCATCGCGGGCTTTGCGGTGTCGGTGTTCACCTCGGTCACCGATCCCCTCGGCGACCTCGTCTTCGGGTCCGTCGTCCTGCTCATCGCGGCGGCGTTCGGGGTGCCTTCGGTGTGGCTCCTGGTGAGCCTGCATCGCTCGGGTCGCAGACTCGCGCGCGCTGTCGGCTACTGGGCAGGCCTGCCGTCCCGTCAGGGGTGGCGTCAGCCGACGCGGGGCGACTGGTTCGCGGTACGTTTCCTCGGATTCTCCGCCGATCTGTTCCTGCGGCTCATCACGTCAGCGCTCGCCGGCCTCGCCACCGTCTCCTCGGCATCCCTCACCGTCCGCGCGATCGTCACGGGCGCTCCGGCGTGGGAGGTCACCCTGTGGGCCGGCTGGACTCTCGTGCTGGGCGCGGTATGCGGGGGGCAGTTCGGCGGCGTCCAGCGCATCCAGAACGGCCACCTCCCCCGCGACCCGGCGCGGCTCGTCTGAGCCACCGCGAACCGGGTGTCGCGCGCGACAGCGTCGGCGGGGCGGGTTAGCCTCGAGGACATGAGTCCGGAGAGCTTCGCGCAGATCGCCCCGGAACTCGCCGCCCGCGTCGTCGCCGACTCGCGCGACCGCGTCGCCTGGATGCGCGCCCGCTCGCGGGGCATCACCGCGACCGATGTCGCCCAGCTCACGAGCCACACCTCGATCGCGCGCGCGGCCGATGCCAAGCTCGGCGCCGGGTCGGGGTTTTCCGGCAACGCCTATACCGACCACGGCCGCCGGCGCGAGCCCGAGATCGCCGCGTGGGTCGCCGCGACCCACGGCATCCAGCCCTCGTCCGCGCTGTTCCACGCGGTCGTCGAGAAGCGGCACCTCGCCACTCCCGATGGGATCGTGGTGGATGCCGGGGGCCGGGTCACCCTCGCCGAGATCAAGACGACCAACAAGACCTGGCGCTCGATCCCGCGGACGTACCTGCGGCAGGTGTGGTGGCAGCAGCACGTGCTCGGCGCCGAGCGCACGCTCGTCGTCTGGGAAGAGCACGACGGGTTCGTCCCCGTCGGCGACGAACCCCGGTGCGCGTGGGTCGAACGCGACGAGCGCGAGATCACCCAGCTCGTGCGCCTTGCGACCGAGCTCATCGACGAGCTGTACCGGCGAACGACCGCCCGCCGCGCGCCGGTTGCAGAGGCAACTCGGCCGATGGATGCCGTGGCATCCCGCCCGCGCGAACCGTTCCGCGCGCTCGCGCTCGCCGACTGAAGCTCCGCGCAGCGCGATCCGGGAATAGTTGACGCAGCTCAACGTTCCACATATAGTTGACCGGTCTCAACGGTTGACCATTGTCAACTATCCCGCCGCCGCCGACGGCACTCCTCCGAGGAAAACCAGGTTCCTCCATGTCTGACACCACCGCCGAGGCCGTAAAGCCCCGGATGAGCCATCGCCAGGTGCTCGAAGCCCTATCGGGCCTCCTCCTCGGCATGTTCGTCTCGATGCTCGCCTCGACCGTCGTCTCGACCTCGCTCCCCGTCATCATCCACGACCTCGACGGCAACCAGGCCGCCTTCACGTGGGTCGTGACAGCAACCCTTCTCACGACGGCGATCTCGACGCCGGTCTGGGGCAAGCTCGCCGACCTCACCAACCGCAAGATCCTCTTCCAGCTCGCGATCACGATCTTCGTGCTCGCGACTGCGGCGGCAGGATTCTCGACGAGCCCCGAGATGCTGATCGCCTTCCGCGCGGTGCAGGGCATCGGCGCCGGCGGCCTCGCCGCCCTCAGCCAGGTGCTCATGGCCGACATCATCAGCCCGCGCGAGCGCGGGCGCTACATGGGTCTGTTCGGCGCGGTCATGGCCGTCGCCACGATCGGCGGACCGCTCCTGGGTGGCGTCATCACCGACAGCCTCGGGTGGCGCTGGAACTTCTTTGTCGCCCTCCCCTTCGCGATCCTTGCGCTGATCCTCGTGCAGGCCACGCTCCACGTTCCGGTCCGCCCGAAGAAGAAGACCTCGATCGACTACATCGGCATCGTGCTGCTGTCGACGTCCGTCTCGCTCCTGCTCATCTGGGTCACGAACGCCGGCACGGCGACCGCGGGCGACTGGGCCGACCTCGCGAACAACGACTGGTGGAGCCTCACGACGGTGCTCATGGTGGGCGGCGCACTCGTGGCGGCCGTGCTGTTCGTCATCGTCGAGCTGCGCTCGGCCGAGCCGCTCATCCCGCTGACCCTCTTCCTGGGCCGCACGTTCACGCTCTCGGTCATCGCCTCGATCGCGACCGGCATCGCGATGTTCGGCGCGTCGGTGTTCCTCAGCCAGTACATGCAGCTCGCCCGCGGGGCGACGCCGACCGAAGCAGGCCTCATGACGATTCCCATGATCGGCGGTCTGCTGCTGGCATCCATCGGCGTCGGCGCACTCGTCACGAAGTACGGAAAGTGGAAGCCCTACCTCATCGTCGGTGCGATCATGCTGATCGCGGGCTCGTACCTGCTGTCGACCATCCACTACGACACCGACTTCTTCCTCGTGTCGATCTACATGTTCCTGCTCGGCGCCGGCGTGGGCATGACGATGCAGAACCTCGTCCTGGTCGTCCAGAACACGACGAGCCCGGAGCAGATCGGCGTCGCGAGCTCGGGCGTCACGTTCTTCCGGAGCCTTGGCGGCACGATCGGCGTCTCGGTCATGGGCGCCGCGCTCGCGGCTCGCGTGACCGACCTCGTCACCGATCGCAAGGACGACATCACGGCGGCCGTCATGAGCCTCGGCGACAAGGCGCAGTACTGGGCCGATCAGCTGCAGTCCGGTTCGCTCCCGAAGGTGTCCGCGATGCCCGAGGCGCTGCGCGTGGTGTTCGAGGACATCTACGCCAACGGCATCTCCCACTCGTTCCTGATCGCGGTGCCCTTCGCGGTCGTGTCGCTGCTGGCGATCGTGTTCCTGCCGAACAAGCCGCTCACGACCATGACGACGACCGAGCGGATGCGGGCGAGCGAGGCCGACCTCGCGACCGTCTCGGTGCCGGAGGGGATGTCGACCCTCACCGAACGCGGACAGCGATGACGAACGAGCAGCTCCAGGCCCGCACCGACGCGGTGCGGGCCCTGGAGGCCGAGTTCGGCGAGCTCATCACCCATATGCGCCGGCTCATCGCCGACAATGCGGCCCGGGTGAGCCCGGGGATGCTCCCCGGCGCCTACAAGGTGTTCACGACGATCGCGCGGCGCGAGCGGATCTCGCAGTCGGCGCTCGCCGACATCCTCATGGTCGACAAGGGGCAGCTCAGCCGCACCGTGCGCGAGCTCGAGCAGCTCGGCCTGATCCGCCGCGATGCCGACCCGGACGACGGGCGCGCGGTCATCCTCTCAGTGACGGAGTTCGGCCACGAGCGGCTGCGCGCGGCCCGACGCCCGCAGGAGGACACGCTCGTCGGTGCGCTGGAGCACTGGCCCCTGGAAGACATCCTCAGCCTCACCCGATTGCTGCACACGCTCACCGCGAGCACGAGAGCGCCCGCGTGACTTTCTCGACCCGTTAGCACCGGCGTAACACGGTTGAGACAATCGGCGGGTTGACTGAATCACGTGAGATTCCGGCCGCTGCGATCGTCGCCCCAGATCGTGCGAGATGACCCGCCGGCGATCCCCGCCGAGATGAGCGCCGCGGTCTTCGACGCGGTCGGCGACCCGGGCGTGCTGCACCCCGCGACCATCCCGACCCCCTCTCCCGTGCTGAGCGAGGTGCTCGTCCGGGTGGTCGCCGCCGGCGTCAACCCGATCGACGCGAAGACGCGCGCGGGCGGCGGCGTGTCGGGGGCCATCACGCACTATCCGAGCACCCTCGGTTTCGATTTCAGCGGTGTCGTGGTGCAGTCCCCCTACGAGGCGCACCCCTTCCCCGTCGGCACCGAGGTCTTCGGAATGGTGCCGTTCCCGCGCTCGGGCGGCACGTACGCGGAATACGTCGTCGTCCCGACCCTCTCGGTCGCCCGCAAGCCCGTATCGCTCTCGCACGTCGAGGCGGCGGGAGTTCCGCTCGCGGCGCTCACCGCATGGGGGCTCGTCGTCGAGACGGCGCACGCGCACGAGGGCCAGCGCATCCTCATCCACGCAGGCTCCGGCGGGGTCGGCCACTTCGCGGTGCAGCTTGCCGCATACTTCGGCGCGCACGTGACCGCCACCGGGTCTGCCGCGAACCTCGGCTGGCTGCGCGAACTCGGCGCCTCCGTCGTCATCGACTACGCCACCACGAGATTCGAGGATGTCGTCGGCGACGTCGACGTCGTGATCGACCTCGTCGGCAACGTCCACGACGACACCGGCACGCGCTCTCTCACCACCCTCCGCCCCGGCGGCCTCTACATCCCCGTGCCGACGGGCGCGTGGCCCGAGTACGCGGATGCCGCGGCGGATGCCGGCGTGCGGACGACCTCGTACAAGGTGATCCCCGACGGCGGCGTGCTGGCGACGATCGCGCGGCTCCTCGAATCGGGCGCCGTGCAGGTGTATGTCGACCGAGTGTTCCCGCTCGCCGACGCCGCTGAAGCGCATCGCGCGCTCGAGCGAGGTCACACGCGCGGCAAGATCGTGCTGTCGGTCGGCGAGGCCTGACCCGTCAGGGCGTGAGGACCCGTCGCCCCTCCGCGACGACCTCCGCGGCGACGTCATCCAACAGCGTCGAGCGCAGGTTCCACTGCTGCCAGTAGAGCGGCACGTCGATCGGCGGGCCGCCGAGCGCCACGAGCGTGCCGGCGGCGAGACCCGCCGCGGACTGCAGCCGGGGCAGCAGCGCCCACCCGAGCCCGAGCGAGGTCGCGGCCGCGAAGTCCTGCGAGGCAGGCACACGGTGTCGCGGCGGCGCGGCGGGATCAGCGCCGCGGGCGAGGAGCCACCTGCTCTGCAGGTCGTCGCGACGGTCGAAGTCGACGAGCGGCGCATCGGCGAGCGCCGCGGGCGTGACCCCCGCGGGGAACCATTCCGCGACGAAGCCCGGTGTCGCGACCGCTTCGTAGCGCAGCACCCCCAGCGGCTGCACCCGACATCCGCCGACCGGCTCGGCGCGCGAGGTCACCGCTCCCGTCACCGTGCCGTCCTCGAGCATGCCGGCCGTGAAGTCCTGATCGTCGCGGTGCAGGTCGAAGACGACGGGATGCCGTGCCGCCAGTCGCGCGAGCGGCGGGAGGAACCAGGTCGCGAGCGAGTCGGCGTTGACCGCGAGCGGCAGACTCACCCGCCCGGCGCCGTCGCCGATCTCTGCGACGGCGTCGTGCTCGAGGAGCGCGAGCTGACGCGCGAACCGCACGATCGGCTCCGCGGCGGGCGTCGGTCGCAGCGGTTTCGCGCGCACGAGCAGCACGCGGCCGACCTCGTCCTCGAGCGCACGCAGGCGCTGACTGACCGCCGACGGAGTGATGTGGAGCACCGCCGCGGCAGCCTCCATGCTCCCCGCATCGAGCACCGCTGCGAGCGTCGTCGCGCCGACCGCGGGTATCCGCATGATGCAGTTCTCCTTCATCAGGAACAGAATCCTGAACTGGACTGTATCAACCCTTCGGCCTTAGCGTCGGAGCGTGACCTCCTCGTTCCTCGCCGGCATCGGCCTCGGCCTGTCGCTCATCGTCGCGATCGGCGCGCAGAATCTCTTCGTCCTGCGCCAGGGCATCCGCCGGGAGCACGCCGCCGCCGTCGCGCTCGTGTGCGCGCTGTCGGATGCCGCTCTGATCGCGGTCGGAGTGTCGGGGCTCGGGGCGATCCTCCACGCCGTGCCGTGGCTGATCGATGCCGTGCGGTGGGCGGGAGCGGTCTTCCTCGCGGCGTATGCGGTGCTCGCCGCACGACGCGCTCTTCGCCCCACCGGTGACGCGCTACGCGTCGCGGATGCCGAGGCGACCCCGCCCCCGACAGACGCCCCCGTGGGCACCGCGGCGGTGGGAATCGCGACCCGAGCGCGCCTCGCGCCCGTGCTCCTCACGTGCCTGGCGCTCACCTGGCTCAACCCGCACGTGTACCTCGACACCGTGTTCCTGCTCGGGTCGGTCGCGAGCACGCACGGCGACGGCCGGTGGTGGTTCGCCGGGGGTGCGGCCGTGGCATCCTTCGCCTGGTTCTTCTCGCTCGCCCTCGGCGCCCGCCACCTCGGCCGATGGCTGTCGACGCCGCGCGCGTGGCGCGTGCTCGACGGCGTCATTGCGGTCGTCATGCTCGCGATCGCGGTCAGCCTCGTCTGGCCGCACTGAGCTCCGGCGCCGAGCGCTCAGCCGTCGATCTGAGCTTTTCGCGCCTCGACGAGTGCGCGGATCGTCTCGTCGGGCAGCGGCTGCGTGAACCGGATCGTGCCTTTCGCATGGTCGACACCCTCGAGCAGCGGCAGCACCTCGACGATCGCGGCGGGGCTGAACGGGTAGATGCCGAAGTGGTTCTTCGCGCGCATCACCGACAACAGCGACGTGCCGCGGTAGACGAGCGCCGGCATCCCGTAGCCGATCCCCTGCTCGGCCTCGGGTGCGACGTCGTGGGCGATGTCGTAGGTGTGCGCGATGATCGCGGCGTCATCGGTGTCGAGCGAGGCGAGGTAGTCGTCGATGGTGCCCATGGCGGCATCCTGTCACCTTCTGCCGCCGGGCGACAGTCGTCAGTGTGGTGGGAGCCCGGCGATGAGTTCGGTGAACACGTCCGCCGCATCGTCGTGCACCGCCACTGCCGCCGCCTGGCCCGCCCATAGACTGACGAGGTCGCTTCGCCCCTGGGCGGCGGCGGCTGTGCGGAACGCGCCCGTGAGCCAATTCTGTGCGGGGAACGGCAACGTCGGCAGGTCTTCGAGGAGCGCTGACGCGCGGTTCGGGATGCCGCGGGCGAGCCTTCCGCTCAGCGCGCGCGTGAGGACGGTGCTGTCGTCGCCGGCGGCGGCGATCGCCGCACGATGCCCCTCGGTCGCGGCGGACTCACGTGTCCGCAGGAAGGCCGTACCCACCTGCACGCCCGACGCGCCGAGCGCGAAGGCGGCCGCGACCCCGCGGCGATCGGCGATGCCGCCGGCCGCGATGACCGGGACCTCCACGGCATCGACGACCTGCGGTACCAGCGCGAACGTGCCCACGAGACTTTCCTCCGCGCGCCGCAGGAACGACACCCGATGACCGGCGGCCTCGGCCCCCGTCGCCACGATCGCATCGACCCCCGCGCGCTCGAGCACGCGCGCCTCCGCGACGGTCGTGGCGGTGCCGACGATGACGATCCCTCGATCGTGCGCGGCGCTGACGAGCTCCGGCGCGGGCGCGCCGTAGACGAGACTGAGGACCGCGGGCGCCGCCTGCAGCACGGCATCCAGTTGTTCATCGATGCCGGGGAGAAATCGCGTCGGGTCTGCCGGCGGGGCGACCCCCACCTCCGCGAACAGCGGCGCGAGCGCATCGCGCGCGGGGCCGAGGTCGACGGCATCCGGGGTCACCTCGTCACCGGTCGGCAGCCACAGATTCACGGCGAACGGCCGCGGGGTGGCCGCTCGGATCGCGGCGACGGTATCGACGATGCGGTCGCCGTCGTACCCGTACAGTCCGTACGAGCCCAGCCCGCCCGCGTCGCTGACCGCAGCGGTCAGGGCGACCGACGAGAGCCCCCCGAAAGGCCCCAGGACGATCGGATACTGGACGCCGAGTATGCGGGCGAGTGTGCGCGTGCTCATGCCCCGACGCTACCGCCGCCGCCGAGCCGCGGGCCGAACATGACAGCAGGGGCGCCACCCGAAGGTGGAGCCCCTGCGTGTCTGTGGTTCGGCTCAGACGAGCGAGGCGACATCCAGAGGGATGCCGGGGCCGAACGTCGTCGACACCGCGCCCTTCTGGATGTAGCGGCCCTTCGAGCTCGACGGCTTCAGACGCACGATCTCTTCGAGCGCGGCCTTGAAGTTCTCGTCCAGCTGCTCGGCCGTGAACGAGGCCTTGCCGACGACGAAGTGCACATTGGCGTGCTTGTCGACGCGGAACTCGATCTTGCCGCCCTTGATCTCCTCGACGGCCTTGGCCGGGTTGGGGGTCACGGTGCCGGTCTTGGGGTTCGGCATGAGGCCTCGGGGACCGAGGACCTTGCCGAGGCGTCCGACCTGGCCCATGAGCTCGGGCGTCGAGACGGCCGCGTCGAACGCGGTCCAGCCGCCGGCGACCTTCTCGATGAGCTCGGCGCCGCCGACCTCGTCAGCGCCCGCGGCGATGGCGGCCTCGGCGGCCGGGCCCGTCGCGAACACGATGACGCGGGCGGTCTTGCCCGTGCCGTGCGGCAGGATGACCGTGCCGCGGACCATCTGGTCGGCCTTGCGCGGGTCGACCGCGAGCTTCAGCGCGACCTCGACGGTCGAGTCGAACTTGGTCGAGCCGGTCTCCTTGGCGAGACCGACGGCCTCGGTGGACGTGTAGAACCGGTCGCGGTCGATCTTCGCCGCGGCTGCTTCGTAAACCTTGGACTTAGCCATGTCGTTCTCTCCCTCAGCCCTCGACCGTGATGCCCATGGAACGGGCGGTGCCGGCGATGATCAGCGAGGCGGCCTCGATGTCGTTCGCGTTCAGGTCGGGCATCTTCGTCTCGGCGATCTGACGGACCTGCTCCTTGGTGAGCTTCGCGACCTTGACGGTGTGCGGGGTCTTCGAGCCCTTCGCGACGCCGGCGGCCTTCTTGATGAGCTCCGCCGCGGGCGGGGTCTTCAGGATGAACGTGAAGCTGCGGTCCTCGTAGACGGTGATCTCGACGGGGATGACGTTGCCGCGCTGCGACTCGGTCGCGGCGTTGTACGCCTTGCAGAACTCCATGATGTTGACGCCGTGCTGACCGAGCGCGGGGCCGATCGGCGGAGCCGGGTTGGCGGCGCCGGCGTTGATCTGGAGCTTGATCAGGCCGGTCACCTTCTTCTTCGGTGCCATTGCTTTCCTTACTGTCGAGCGCCCGTCGCGTGAGTTCGGGGCGCGCTTCCACGACTCAGGCAGTTCCTGAGAGTGGTGGGATTGGTCGCGCGACCAGCGCGCAACCTGAACATTCTACCGGATGCCGGCCGCCCGGCATCCATGTCCCACAAAAGGCTGATTCAGACCCGTTGAACCAGCCGCTTTTGGGACAACCCCTGCCAGAAGTGGGACGACGGGCGGGGGTGTCTACTGCTTAGTGACCTGGTCGAACGACAGCTCGACGGGCGTCTCGCGCTCGAAGAGCGAGACGAGGACGGTGAGCTTGCCGCGCTGCGCGTCGATCTCGCTGATCGTCCCGGGCAGCCCCGCGAACGAGCCTTCCTTGATCGTGATCGTCTCGCCGACCTCGAAGTCGACCTCGGTGATGACGGGGCGCGCCTGCGTCGCGCCGCCCTTCGCCGCGCTCTTGACGGGCGCCGCCTCGGCGACCTGCACGAGCGAGCGGAGCATGTTGAACGCCTCTTCGAAGCGCAGCGGCGTCGGGTTGTGGGCGTTGCCGACGAAGCCCGTGACGCCGGGCGTGTGGCGCACGACCGACCAGGTGTCTTCGTTGAGCTCCATGCGCACGAGCACGTAGCCGGGGATCCGGACGCGCGTGACCATCTTGCGCTGGCCGTTCTTGATCTCGACGACGTCCTCCATCGGGACCTCGATCTGGTAGATGTCCTCTTCGACCTCGAGCGAGGACTTCCGCTGCTCGATGTTGGCCTTCACCTTGCGCTCGAAGCCGGCATACGAGTGGATGACGTACCACTTGCCGGGAAGCGAGCGCAGTTCGGCGCGGAACGCCTCGTACGGATCCTCCGGCTCGGCCTCGTCAGCCTCGTCGCCGTTCACGTCGGGCCCGTCGTAGGGGGTGACCTCGTCCGCGGCCGCCTCGGCGGCATCCGCCGCTTCTTCGGCGAGCGAGTCGTTCAGAACCTCAGCGGCAGCCTCGGCCTCCGCCGCCTCGTCGATCTCGAGTGCGTCGTTCACGATCGCGTCTGCCTCCGGGTCGTCGATGTCGATGTCGTCCAGGTCCTCGTCGCTCTCGCCGTCCTCGTCCACGACATGGATGGCGAGGTGTTCGGCAGGCTCCGACGCCCGCTCTTCGGCGGCGAGGATGTTGCCCTCCTGGGCTTCGTCGTCCTCGCTGGACTGCTCCGCGGCGGTCGCCCAGTCGGCGTCGTCGGTGTACTTCTCAGACACGTGTCTTCTCTTCCATCGGGGGTAGTGCGGTGAGGGCTGGGCGCGCTCGCTCAGCTCGGAACGCCGAAGACGACGTTCACCACCCAGGTGAAGAGCAAGTCGAGGCTGTACACGATCGCCATCATGACGACGACGAAGCCGAGCACGACCGCGGTGTACTTGATGAGCTCCTGGCGGGTCGGGGTGACGACCTTGCGAAGCTCGGCGAAGACCTGGCGGATGAAGAGGGCGATTCGCGCGAAGAAGCCGAGCTTCTTCTCACGGGACGCGCCGCCGACTGCGACGACTTCGCCGTGCGCCTCTTCCTGGACCATGTACCCACCCATACGACTTGCTTCGGTGCCGACGACTGTCGGCACGCCTTCGGTGCCAGCGTGCGCTGACGCGCAGGGCGGACAGGAATCGAACCTGCAACCTGCGGTTTTGGAGACCGCTGCTCTGCCAATTGAGCTACCGCCCTAGAGATCCTCGGGATCTCACGGGTGAAAACCACACTCTCTCCGCCCCGAGGGCATGGCAAAAGAATGCAGATTTCACCTGCGTGCTCCAGTCTACGTCATGGCTGTGGACGCCGCGACCGACCGGAGGCTCAGTACTGCTGGACGCCGTAGCGGTCCGGCTCCTCGCCGCGGCGGAAGTCGCGGCCCGACAGCGAGGTCGCGACGACGCGCACGTAGTTGTACTTGACGGTGGGAATCCAGGGCTTGAGCGGAAGGGCATCCGCCTTCGCCACCTCATCGGTCGTCTCGAGGCGCTCGGCGCGGCCCCGCAGGACGACGCTCCACGCGGCCTCGTCGGTATGGTCGTCGACCTCGAAGAGCACTTCATCGTTGATCGTCAGCTCGGTGAGCTTGCTGCCCTCCGCGGTGCGGAAGACGACGCTCTCGCCGTCGACGACGTAGTTCACCGGGAAGATGTCGAGCACGGCACCCGCGTGCGTCACGAGGCGGCCGAGCTCCTGCGTACCCAGGCGCTTCCAGCATTCCTGGTCGCTGAGAGGTGCGATGACGTCAGACGTGTTGTCCATGCTCCCATCCTGCCCCTCTGACGCTCAGGCTGCCACCGGTGGATGCCGGGGAAATCTCCCCCCGCTCAGCCGGCGACCCGGACGAGCTTCTTGTTGACGAACTCGTCGGCGGCGAGCAGGCCCATCTCGCGCCCCGTGCCGCTGCGCTTGACGCCGCCGAAGGGGAGTTCGGGCGAGTCGGCGAGGACGACGTTGACGTAGACCATGCCCGCCTCGATCCGGTCGGCGACGCGTTGCGCCTGCGCGGGGTCGGTCGTGAACACGTAGGAACCGAGCCCGAACGGGGTGCCGTTGGCGATCTCGATCGCCTCGTCTTCGCCCTGCACGCGGTAAACCGTGCCGACGGGGCCGAAGAACTCCTCGCGGTAGGCGTCCATCTCGGGCGTGACGCCGGTGAGCACCGTCCCGGGGAAGTACGCGCCGTCGCGGACGCCGCCGGTCACGACCGTCGCACCCTGGGCGACCGCGCGGTCGACCTGTTCCTGCAGGCGCTCCGCCGCCGCAAGCGACGACAGCGGACCGAGCACGGTGTCGTCGGCGAACGGGTCGCCGACCGTGGCGCCACCCATCGCCGCGCTGAACTTCTCGACGAACGCGTCGTAGAGGTCGTCCGCCACGATGAATCGCTTGGCTGCGTTGCAGGACTGCCCGTTGTTGTCGAGCCGGGCGTCGGCGGCCATCTGCACGGCGGCATCGAGGTCGTCGGTCGAGAGCAGAATGAAGGGGTCCGAGCCGCCCAGCTCGAGCACGACCTTCTTGAGGTTCCGCCCCGCCGTCTCGGCGACGGCGGACCCGGCGCGCTCGGAGCCCGTGACCGACACGCCCTGCACGCGCCCGTCGGCGATGACGGTCGCGGACTGGTCGTTGGTAAGGCGCACGTCGACGTACGCCCCCTCGGGGAACCCGGCGTCCAGGTACATCTTCTCGATCGCGGCAGCCGACTCGGGGCACTGCGGCGCGTGCTTGAGCAGGATCGTGTTGCCGATCGCGAGGTTCGGGGCTGCGAAGCGCGCGACCTGGTAGTACGGGAAGTTCCACGGCATGATCCCGAGGAGGACGCCCAGGGGCGCGCGACGGATGACGGCCGTCCCCTCCCCCAGGATGTCGATGGGCGTGTCGCCGGTGATCTCGTCGATGTGGTCGGCGTAGAACTCGGTGATGTCGGCCGAGAAGTCGACTTCGCCCTCGGCGGCGGCGAGGGGCTTGCCCATCTCGCGCACGATGATCGCCGCGAGCTCGTCGCGCCGCTCGCGGTGCAGCTCCGCGACGCGGCGCAGGAGCGCCGCCCGCTCGGCCGGAGTCGACGTGCGTCCCCACCCGCGGTACGCCCCGTCGGCGGCGGCGATCGCCGCCTCGACCTCGGCATCCGTCGCCTCGGGGTAGGTGGCGAGGGTCTCGCCGGTGGCAGGGTTGACGACCGCGTACGTCATGGTGTGCTCCGTTCCGTCCGCGTCAGTTCGCGGGGATCAGCGTGTACTTGGTGGACAGGTATTCATGGATGCCCTCGAGGCCGCCCTCGCGGCCCATGCCGGACTGCTTCACGCCGCCGAACGGCGCCGCGGCGTTCGAGACGACCCCGACGTTGAGACCCATCATCCCGGTCTCGAGGCGGTCGATCATCCGCAGGCCCCGCTGGAGGTCATCGGTGAAGACGTAGGAGACGAGGCCGTACTCGGTGTCGTTGGCGAGGCGCACGGCCTCGTCTTCGTCGGCGAAGGTCGCGATGGCGAGGACCGGACCGAAGATCTCCTCACGCAGGATGTCGCTGCCTGCCGCCACCTCGGTGATGACGGTCGGCTCGAAGAACGCCCCCGGTCCGTCGATCGCCGAGCCGCCGGCGATCACCGACGCGCCGCGCTCGACGGCATCATGCACGAGCGCCGCTGTGCCCTCGACGGCCTTCCGGTCGATGAGCGGTCCGATCTGCACGCCGTCCTCGGTGCCGCGGCCGATCTTCATGGCCTTCACCCGCTCGGCGACGCGATCGGCGAAGGCGCCCGCGACCGACTCGTGCACGATGAAGCGGTTGGCCGCGGTACAGGCCTGGCCGATGTTGCGGAACTTCGCGGCCATCGCGCCGTCGACCGCCTTGTCGAGGTCGGCGTCGTCGAAGATCACGAACGGGGCGTTGCCGCCGAGCTCCATCGACACCCGTAGCACGCCTTCCGCGGCCTGCGCGATGAGCTTCTTGCCGACGGGCGTCGAGCCCGTGAACGAGAGCTTCCGCAGTCGCGGGTCGGCGATGATCGGGCCCGAGACGGCGCCCGAGGTCGTCGTCGTGACGACGTTGACGACTCCCGCAGGGAGCCCCGCCTCGACGAGCAGCTGGACGAAGGCGAGCGTCGTGAGCGGCGTGAGCTCGGCGGGCTTGACGACGACGGTGCAGCCGGCGGCGAGCGCGGGCGCGATCTTGCGCGTCGCCATCGCGAGCGGGAAGTTCCACGGGGTGATGAAGAAGCACGGGCCCACGGGGCGCTGGCTGACGACCATGCGTCCGGTGCCTTCGGGGTTCGATCCGTAGCGGCCCGCGATGCGCACCGCCTCTTCGCTGAACCACCGCAGGAACTCGCCGCCGTAGGTCACCTCGCCGCGCGCCTCGGCGAGGGGCTTGCCCATCTCGAGGGTCATCAGGAGCGCGAACTCGTCGGCACGCTCGGTCAGCAGGTCGAACGCCTTCCGCAGGATGTCGCTGCGCCGCCGCGGCGCCGTCGCCGCCCAGTCGTCCTGGGCTGCCACCGCGGCATCCAGCGCACGGATGCCGTCCTCGGGCGTCGCATCGGCGATCTCCGCGAGCACAGCACCGGTCGCCGGATCGTGCACGGGGAAGGTCCCGGCGCCGCCGCTCTGCCACTCGCCCCCGATGAACAGTCCGCGCGGGAGCTTCTCGAGCAGTTCGGCTTCGGTGATCACCGGGCGGCCTCCTTCAGTCGTCGGGTGCTCTTCGGGGCATCCATCCCCAGCGTCTCACCTCTGAAGAAGGCGGGGCGCTTGATCGACTGCCAGATCATGATGACGATGCCGCCGACGATGATGAGCATGCCGAGGATGAAGACGATGCCGACGCCGCCGATGTTCGCACCGCTCTCGGAGTAGTCGGGCTTGGCCGAGTCGATGAGGGTCGTCACGAACAGGATCGCGAGGATGATGCCGCCCACGAGCGGGAACAGGAACGTGAAGAAGACGTTGCGCACCGAGTCGAACCACTGCCTCCGGAAGTACCAGACGCACGCGAACGCCGTGATGCCGTAGTAGAAGCAGATCATCATGCCGAGGGTGAGGATCGTGTCCCACAGCGTGTTCTCGCTCACGACCCGCATGACCGCGTAGAAGACGGATGCCACGATCGCCGACACGATCGTCGCGTAGCCGGGGGTGAAAAAGCGCGGGCTGACCTTCGCGAACGACGGCGGCAGCGCACCATAGTGCCCCATCGACAGGAGCGTGCGCGCGGGGCTCACGAACGTCGACTGCAGCGAGGATGCCGAGCTGGTCAGCACCGCGAGCGAGACGAGGAACGCGAGGGGCCCGAGGATCGGCCCGGAGAGGTAGAAGAACACGTTCGACTGGATGTCGGGGTTGCCCAGGCCCAGCTCTCCCTCGCCCGTGCCGGCGAACATGATCATGCCGATCGCGAGCAGCAGGTAGAGGGTCACGATCGTGATGACCGTGAGGGTCGCCGCGCGGCCCGGGGTCTTCTCGGGGTCCTTCGTCTCCTCGTTCATCGTGAGGGTGACATCCCACCCCCAGAAGATGAAGATCGACAGCGACAGACCCGCCGCGACAGCGCTAAAGGTCGGCACGGCGAACGGGTTGAACCAGCCGAGGTCGAACGGCTGGTAGTCGAACCCGCCCCCGCTGACCGCCTGCACGATCGCCGTGATCGCGAAGAACAGCAGGACCGCGACCTGGAAGGTCACGAGCACGTACTGCAGCTTCTGCGTCGTCTGCATGTCGCGGTACGAGATCCAGGTCGCCGCCAACATGAACAGCAGGCACACGGCGATGTTGATGACGGTGTTGGAGGCGAGGTCGGCGATCTCGGCGTTCCCCGTGATCTGCGAGATCAGCAGGAACAGGAAGTCGACGGCGACACCGGCGAGGTTCGACAGGACGAGGATCGTCGCGACGATCAGGCCCCAGCCCGCCATCCAGCCGACCCACGGGCCGAAGGCGCGAGTCGCCCACGTGAACGAGGTGCCGGCATCCGGCATCCGGTTGTTGAGCTCGCGGTACCCGAAGGCGACGAGAAGCATCGGGATGAACCCGACGAGGATGATCGCGGGGATCTGCGGGCCGACGACCGATGCGACCGGCCCGACGGCCGCCGTGAAGGTGTACGCCGGGGCGATGCACGAGATGCCGATGACGACCGCGCCGATGAGGCCGATCGTGCCGGCGCTCAGGCCCTTGCTGGAGAGCCCTGTGCTGTCGCTCGCCGCGAGCGGCGTCTGTTCGGGTGCGGTCATCGCTGCGCCTCCTCGGCCTCGGTGGTCCGGGGAACGACGATCACGGGAACGGTGATCTCTTTGAGCATCTTCGCCGCGGTGGAGCCGAGGAACAGTCGGCGCGGCTGCGCGAGCCGACTCGATGCGACGAGGGCGACCTCGCCCGGTTGCCAGTCGAGGTACGACACCGCCTCTTCGATGCTCTCGCCCGCCGCGACGACCACGTCGGCGGTGAGGCCGGCGGGAAGCTCGGCCTTCGCGGCGGCCAGTACCTCGTCCACGTGCGTCGACGTCGAGATGCGGACGGCCGCCGTGTCGGCGGTGGGCGGGAGGTCGACGGGCAGGAGCGACAGCAGCCGCACGGGTACGCCCGCGCCCTCCGCGAGCCGGGCCGTCGCGCCGATCAGCGCATCGGCGCCGGGGCGGGTTCCGATCGCGACGGTGACGCGCGTGATCCCGGTCTCGGGCGCGATCTTGCGGGCGCCCTGCGGCACGAGCACGACCGGGACATCCGACGAGTGCAACAGCTCGCTCGTCGTGGAGCCGAGGCGGTGGTGCCCGCGCGATCCGCCGTCGGCGGCGCCGACGACGATGTAGTCCGCGCCGAGCTCGTCGGCGAGCGCCACGAGCCCCTCCGCGAACGACTCTGCGACCCGGACGTGCGCGTGGGCGACGACCTCGGGGGGCGTGCGGTCGATGGCCGCGGCGATCCACTGCTGCGCCTGCGCCTGCAGGTGGCGGTCGTACCCGGTGTCCGGCGGCGTGATGACGCTGCGGTCGGCGGAGGGCAGGATGATCGCGACGTCGAGCACGGCGTCCGTCGCGACGGCGAGGCGCGCGGCGAACGCGACGGCGTCGCGCCCCGCCTTGGTCGCGGTGTAGCCGACGACGATATGGGAGGTCATGAGCGGGTCTCCTCGATGATCTGGGATGCCACGAGCCGACCCATCCGGATCGCGCCGTCGACGTGCTGGTAGCCCGCCCCGGCGAGGTCGCTGCAGGCGAAGTGGATGGGTCCGACGGCCTGGCGCAGGTGCTTGCCGTAGCGCGAGAGCCCGCCGAGGTCGAAGCTCACGGCATAGGCGCCGCGCGTCCACTCCTCGCTCCCCCAGTCGCTCTCGTAGTACACGACCGGGTTCTTCGCCTCGGGGCCGTAGTAGTGGCTGAGCGACTCGAGGATGCGGGCCTTGCGCTCGTCGGCGCTCAGCTCGAACACCCCGTCGGCGTTCCGGTCGCTCACGAAGCCGACGAGCGTGCCGCGCTCGTCGCCGTGGTTCGTGTTGTCGTACGCCTCGTGCGAGAGCTCGTACGGGCTGAACGCGGTGCCCGACAAGCCCTGCTCACGCCAGAACGGACGGTCGTAGACGGCGTGCACCTTGATGACGAAACCCATCGACAGGTGCTGGTGCATCTGGTGCTGCAGCCGCGGGAACGCGGGGACGAACGAGATCCTGTTGTAGAGGATCGGCGGCACGGCGAGGATCGCCTGCCGTGCGCGCACGGTCATGCCGTCGGCGATCGCGGTGACACCGGCATCCGACCATTCGAGGCTCCGCACCGGCTGGTTCAGGAACACGTCGTCCCCGAGGCGCTCGGCCAGAAGCAGCGGCACCTGCTGGAGGCCCCCGACGACCCGCTTGTCGAGGATGAAGTCGGCGTCGACGAGGTGCGAGTAGCTGCCCGCGGATGCCGCCATGAGCAGCGACTGCAGGAGCGACACGGCGTGCGTGGGCTTCGTGAGCATCGCCGAACCCGTCGCGAAGGCGAGGTTTCGCACCGCTTCGTCGTCGTCGGTCTGCTCTCGCAGCCAGGCATCCCACGAGATGCTGTCCCACTCGGCCGCCTTCTCGTGCGCCCAGGGGCGATCCGGGTCGATCTCGGCGACCATGGCATCCAGCCGCTCGGTGATCTCGGCGATCGCCTTCTCGGTCTCGGGCGACACGGGGAACATCTCGCCGGTGAAGCGGTGCGCGACGCCGTCGGGGCCAATGTAGACGCTGTCGCCCTCGCGGTAGCGGCTGAACGTGTCGAGGCCGAGGTCGGCGACCGTGTCGATGAGGGCCGTCTGGTCGGGCGAGATCCACTGTCCGCCGATCTCGAGCATGGCGCCCTCGATCGTGTCGGTCCACAGGCGCCCGCCCGCGCGGTCGCGGGCCTCAAGCACAGCGACCGACAAGCCCGCCTTTTTCAGTTCGTTCGCGGCGGTGAGGCCTGCGGCCCCCGCGCCGACGATGACGACGTCTCTGGTGATCTCGGACATGACGCTCCTCCGTGAGTGGTCAGGTGATCAGTTGGCGGCGAGGGCTGCGGCCACGACGCCGAGGCCCTCGTCGAGCAGGTGGTCGGGCATCGACAGCGGCGGCAGGAAGCGGATCACGTTCCCGTACGTGCCGCAGGTGAGCACAATGACGCCCTCCGCGATCGCGGCCTTCGCGACGGCCGAGGTCAGCGCGGCATCCGGCGCCTTCGTCACGGGGTCGACGAACTCGGCGGCGATCATCGCCCCGTGCCCGCGGATGTCGCCGATGCGCGGATCGGACGAACGAAGGGACTCGAGACGGGCGCGCAGGATCCCCCCGATCTGCTGCGCCCGCTCGAGCATCCCCTCGTTCTCGAACGCGTCGATGGATGCCAGCGCGGCGGCGCATGCGACGGGGTTTCCCCCGTACGTGCCCCCCAGCCCGCCGCCGTGCGTGGCATCCATGATCTCGGCGCGTCCTGTCACCGCCGCGAGCGGCATGCCGCCCGCGATCCCCTTGGCCGTCGTGACGAGGTCGGGGACGATTCCGAACAGTTCGCTCGCGAACATCGCCCCCGTGCGGGCGAAGCCGGTCTGTACTTCGTCGGCGACGAAGACGACGCCGTTCGCGCGGCACCAGTCGACGACCGCGGGCAGGAACCCCTCGGCCGGGACGATGAACCCGCCCTCGCCCTGGATCGGCTCGATGATGACCGCGGCAAGGTTGTCGGCACCGATCTGCTTCTCGATGAGCGAGATGGTCTTCGCCGCCGCCTCCGCACCGGTCAGGCCGTCGCGGTACGGATACGACGCGGGCGCGCGGTAGACCTCCGAGGCGAACGGGCCGAAGCCGCTCTTGTACGGCATCGACTTCGCCGTGAGGGCCATCGTGAGGTTGGTGCGGCCGTGGTAGGCGTGGTCGAAGGCCACGACCGCCTGGCGGCCGGTGAACTTGCGCGCGATCTTGACGGCGTTCTCCACCGCCTCGGCGCCCGAGTTGAACAGGGCGGTCTTCTTCGCGTGCACCCCGGGGGTGAGGCGGTTGAGCGCCTCGGCGACGGCGACGTACGACTCGTACGGCGAGATCATGAAGCACGTGTGGGTGTACTGCGCGACGGCATCCTGGACGGCCGCGACGACCTTCGGATGCGCGTTGCCAACGCTCGTGACGGCGATGCCCGACCCCAGGTCGATGAGCGAGTTGCCGTCGGCGTCGACGACGACACCGCCTCCCGCCGCGACCGCCTCGATCGGCACGGTGTGTGCGACACCGGATGCCACGGCCGCAGCCTTGCGCGCGAGAAGCTCCTGCGAGCGCGGGCCGGGGATGGCGGTGACCAGGCGACGCTCCTGCGGGAGCGAGGGGCCGCCGAGCGGACGATCGAGGACTGCCGGAGAGGTCGTGGAGGTCGTGCCCATGTGGGGAGCGTATGAGCCCCGGCCGCGCGAGGGTATCCGCCGCCGTGTACATTCTGAGGGGCGCGATATACGCCGCGTACACCCGTCGATTCGAGGCATCCATGTCGGGCACCGACCCCCAGCCCACCCTGCGGGCGCTCTTGGCGCGGCCCGAGCTCTCGCTGCGACTCGCGTCTGACGAGGACGCCCTCGCGCCCGGCGCCCTCGACGCGCCGCTGCGCTGGGTGCACAGCTCGGACCTCGCCGATCCGACCCCCTTCCTCACCGACGAACTGCTCCTGCTGACCACCGGGACCCAGTTCGTCCGGACACCGGGGTCGAAAGAGCCGCGCCCCGACTACGCCGGCTACGTCAGCCGCCTGGGCGCACGCGGCGTGCGCGGTCTCGGCTTCGGCACCGAGGTCGTGCGCGACGGCATCCCCCGCGGACTCGCCGAAGCATGCCGCGACGAGCGGATGCCGCTGTTCGAGGTCCCCTACCGGACGCCCTTCATCGCGCTCGCGCGCGCGAACGCAGAGGCGATCGCGGCGCAGGCCTACGCGCGGCGCACGTGGGCCCTCTCGGCCCAGCGCGCGATCTCGCTGGCCGCCCTCCGACCCGACGGGCTCGCCGCGACGGCGGCCGAGCTCGCGAAGCAGCTCGGCGCGTGGGTCGGGCTCTACGACGCCGCGGGGACGCTCGTGCACAGCCACCCGGTCGGGGGCGTGAGCGCCTGCGTGCGCGAGGCGCTCGATGCCGAAGCGGGCGCGGTGCTGCGCCGCGGCGCGCGTGCTGCGTCGCAGTTCGACGCCGAGGGCATCCGCGTGACGCTGCAGACCCTCGGCCGAGGCGGGCACCTGCGCGGCGCTATCGCGATCGCGGGCGCGGACCTCGACCTCGAGAGTCGCAGCGTCGTCACGTCGGTGATCGCCATGGCGGGCCTTGCGCTCGAGCAGAACGTCGGGCTCGGTGAAGCGCGCTCGGCGCTGCGCGCCGGACTCGTGCACGCGCTGCTCGGCGGCGATGCGGCGCTCGTCCGGCGCGTCTCGCGAGAGCTCTGGGGGCCGTTGCCGGGAGCTCCGGTGGTCGTCGCCCTCGCGCAGGTGTCCACCGAACGCGAGGATGCCGCCGCCGACTGGCTCGAGCTGCGTTCGTCCGAGCGGCGCGGGAGCGTCTTCCACGGCCGTGGACCCGACGGTCACGTCGTCGTCGTGGCCGCGCAGGATGCCGCGCTGCTGGCGTCGTTCGCGGACCTGTTCGACGCCGCCGTCGGGGCCTCCGACCCCGCGGACTACCCCGGGTTCGCTGGCGCGTACGAGCAGGCCCGCGTCGCACTCCGCCGCTCCGCGCCGGGCCGCGTCGCCCGCTTCGCCGACACCGCCTCGGGCGGGGTACTCTCGGCGCTCGCCACGAGCGAGGCGCGGGCGCTGGCCGAGGCGCGGCTGGCGCCGCTTCGCGCATACGACCTCGCGCACGGCACCGCCCTCGTCGAGACCGTTCGCACGTGGCTCAAGCACGACGCGCGCGTCGACGCGGCGGCGCACGCCCTCGGCATCCATCGCCACACCGTGCGCGCCCGGGTGGCCCAGGCGCAGCAGACGCTCGGCGTCGACCTGTCGTCGTTCCCCGCCCGCGCAGAGCTGTGGGCGGCGCTGGTCGCGACCGGCTGAACGTCGCGCGCTCACCTCACCCCCGCCCGCAACGGGGAGGCAAGGCACGCCTACTCCGCGGGTGCCTGAGAGCCGAATCGCTGGGACGACTCGACCTGCTGGGCGAGCCGGCGCAGCGCCAGCAGGAGCGGTTCTGCCAGCACGGAGCCGACCGCGATGTAAGCGAATGCGTCGCTCGTCGAGCCGGTCGGCACCTGCGCGACCTCGGCGCGGGCGACCTGTGCGGCCGCGTCGATGTAGGCGTGCGTGAGGTCGTCGGGAAAAGTGACACCCGTCTCGCGGAGCTGCCGGTAGGCGACGGCGACCGCATCGATCGCGCTCTCGTCGACCGTGTCGAGGTTCCACCCCTCGTTCTCGAGGATGCCGCGAACGAGGTCGCGATCGTCCTGCGCGGCGTGCGCCGGAGCGCTGACGGCGCGGTGGGCGACGCCGAACAGCTCGTGCGCATCGGCCGGCGGGTCATCGATCGCGGCGAGTAGTCCCCGAACGCCCGCGATGCTGAGACCCGCGTGGGTCGCGAGAGCGCGAATCAGCCGCAGGCGCTGCATGTGCTCATCGCCGTATTCGGCCTGTGTCGTTCCGGTGCGCGTCCCCGGTGGGATGAGTCCTTCGCGCAGGTAGAACTTGATCGTCGGCACCGGCACCCCGCTCCGGTCCGACAGCTGTGAGATGCGCACGCGGCATCCTCCCCTCCCCCTTGACATGGATACTATCGCTATCCAACAGCTGATCGCCGAGCTCCGCTCACCGGCCGGGCGCAGGCTCTCTGCCCAGCACAGGCCGATCTTGACGGATTCTGCCTATGTTGGGCTGCCCGCCTACGCTGGGCGAGTGCCGTAGCGACGGGGATTCAGCCGCGCGGCGCGTGCGCCTCGAGGAACTCGTACAGATCGGTCGTGTCGACGCCCGGAAAGGCCCCCGTCGGCAGGGTCGCGAGCAGCGTCCGGGGCGTGCGCACGTTGGGCCACGCCTGATCGCGCCACTGGCTCTCGAGGTCGGCGGGCGCGCGGCGGCAGCACACTTCGACAGCGTGGCGCGACAGGCCGCGGTTGGTCGTCTCGCGCCCGAGGAACCACCTCGTGTCATCGAAGCGCACGCCCACCGACACGGAGTGCGCCCCCTCGCTCGACCCCTCGACGCGAGCCGTGCACCAGTAGGTGCCATTGCCCGTGTCGGTGTACTGGTAGTACGGGTTGAACTTGTCGGGGATGTCGAACACGACACGGCTCGTCCACTTGCGGCAGCACAGCTGACCCTCGATGGAGCCGAGCCGGTCGGACGGGAAGTTCACGTCGTCGTTCTCGTACGCCTTCGTGATCGTGCCCGACTCGTGCACCTTGAGGAAGTGCACGGGGATGCCGAGGTGCCGCGTCGCGAGATTCGTGAAGCGGTGCGCCGCGGTCTCGTACGACACCGAGTAGGTGTCGCGGAGGTCCTCGATCGAGATCGCGCGCCGCGCCTTGGCCTCTTGGAGCGCCGGCACGGCGTGCTCCTCGGGAATCAGCAGGGCACCCGTGAGGTAGTTCGTCTCGACCCGCTGGCGCAGGAACTCGGCGTAGGAGCGGGGTTCACTGTGACCGAGGATGCGGCTCGAGAGCGCTTGCAGAACGGCCGTGCGCGAGTCGCCCTTATCTGGCACGGTGCTCGACAGATACAGGCGCCCGTTCTTGATGTCGGCAACCGATCGGGTGGATGCCGGAAGGTCGGCGACGTAGTGCAACGAAAACCCGAGGTGCGCGGCGATGTCAGACGCCGTCCGCTGGGTGAGCGGCCCGCCGGGGTGGTCGACGGCGCGCAAGATCCCTCGCGCGTGATCCTCGAGCTCGGGGAAGAAGTTGTCTTGCCGTCGCATGAGGTGGCGTAGCTCGACGTTCGCCCGGCGCGCCTCTTCGGGGGTAGCGGAGCGCTCGTCGCTCAGGCGCTCGATCTCGTTCTGCAAGGTCAGCATCGTGCGCAGCGCTTCGTCAGGGAGCGACCTGCCAATGCGGAACGGTTCGATTCCGAGCGCGCGGAACGTCTGCCCTTTCATCGCCCGCTCGAGCGCGATCTCGAGCGTCGCGCGCTCGTCGAGCGTCTCGGCCTCAAGCAGCTGGTCGACCGTCGCGCCGAGCGCCTTGGCGATCGAGCGGAGGAGGGTGAGTTTCGGCTCGCGCTTACCGGTCTCGATCATCGAGAGCTGACTGGGCGCGCGCTCGACGGCGGTGGCGAGCTCGTCAAGGGTCATTCCGCGCGCCGTGCGCAGCTGCCGGATGCGGCGGCCGATCGTCAGCGCGTCGGCATCCGCCTCGGCATCCGCGAGACCGGTCGAGGAGTGAAGATCGACGTTCGTCATGTCGGGAAGTGTGTCACAAAACGTGAATATCGCGCAAACTTCACACCCCGTTTTGTACGGCCCGTGGCAAAACTTCACTCAGAGTAGTCATACGAGCAGCCCACCGACGGGATGCCGTCAAAGAGAAAGACAGTGCCATGACACCGACCGCTGCGGGCTTCGCGCCCGACACCGCCGGCCGCCCCTCGACGGGCCCGATCCCGACGAGCGCGCTCGTCGTCACCGGTCCGATCCGTGAGCGCTACGAAGAGATCCTCACCCCCGAAGCGATCGCGTTCCTCTCCGAGTTGCACGCGCGCTTCGCGGGCCGCCGCCACGACCGGCTCGCCGACCGTCTGCGGCGTCGTTTCGAGATCGGCAACGGACACGACCCGCACTTCCGCGCCGACACCGCGCACATCCGCGAGGACGCGGACTGGAAGGTCGCCGGCGCAGGTCCGGGCCTCGAGGACCGCCGCGTCGAGATCACCGGCCCCACCGACCCGAAGATGACCATCAACGCCCTCAACTCGGGCGCGAAGGTGTGGCTCGCCGACCAGGAAGACGCCACGAGCCCGACCTGGAAGAACGTGATCGAGGGTCAGCTCTCGCTGCGCGACGCGATCCGCGGGGAGCTCCGCTACACCTCCCCCGAGGGAAAGGTGTACGAGGTCACCGCGACCGAGACGCCGACGATCGTGATGCGCCCGCGCGGATGGCACCTGACCGAGAAGCACATCCAGTTCACCGACCGCGCCGGTCGCACGCTCGCGGCATCCGGCTCGCTCGTCGACTACGGCCTGTACTTCTTCCACAACGCGCAGCAGCTGATCGACAACGGCGTGGGCCCGTACTTCTACCTGCCCAAGATCGAGACGGCCGAAGAGGCGAAGCTGTGGGATGACGTCTTCACCTTCAGCGAGCAGTACATCGGAATCCCGCACGGCACGATCCGCGCGACCGTGCTGATCGAGACGCTGCCGGCCGCCTTCGAGATGGACGAGATCCTCTTCGAGCTGCGCGACCACGTGGCGGGCCTGAACGCCGGCCGCTGGGACTACATCTTCTCGATGATCAAGAACTACCGCGGCCGCGGTGCGCGGTTCGTGCTGCCCGACCGCAGCCAGGTGACGATGACCGTGCCGTTCATGCGCGCGTACACCGAACTGCTCGTGAAGACCTGCCACAAGCGGGGAGCCTTCGCGATCGGCGGCATGAGTGCGTTCATCCCGAACCGTCGTGACCCCGAGGTGACGGCGCAGGCGTTCGAGAGGGTGGCCGCCGACAAGAAGCGCGAGGCCGGCGACGGCTTCGACGGCACGTGGGTCGCCCACCCCGACCTGATCCCCGTGGCACGCGCCGAGTTCGACGCCGTGCTCGGCGAGCGACCGAACCAGGTCGACCGCCAGCGCCCCGATGTCGACATCAAGGCGTCGCAGCTGATCGACGTGCACATCGGCACGGCGATCTCGGCCGAGGGTGTGCACGCGAACGTGTCGGTCGCGATCCGCTACATCGAGGCGTGGTTGCGGGGCCTGGGCGCCGTCGCCATCGACAACCTCATGGAGGACGCCGCGACCGCCGAGATCTCGCGCTCGCAGGTGTGGCAGTGGATCCACCAGGACCGCTCGACCGCCGACGGCACGAGGATCACCCGCGATTACATCGAGGGTCTCATCCAGCAGGTGCTCGGCGAGGTGGAGCGCCACGATGGCGACCGCTTCGACGACGCTGCGGATCTGTTCCGCGAGGTCGCCCTCGGCGAGGACTTCCCCGCCTTCCTCACCGTGCCGGCCTACAACCGCTTCTTCGACGAGACCGTCTGACGCGGCATCCGCGCCAGCAACGATCCACCCGAGATTCACCACCAAGATAAGACAAGGAAACTGAAATGACCGCCTACCAGGACGACATCGACGCCATCCAGGCACTGAAGGAAGAGAACGGCTCCAGCTGGGATGCCATCAACCCCGAGTACGTCGCGCGCATGCGCGCACAGAACCGGTTCAAGACGGGCCTCGAGATCGCGCAGTACACGGCCGACATCATGCGCCGCGACATGGCCGAGTACGACGCCGACTCGTCGGTGTACACGCAGTCGCTCGGCGTCTGGCACGGCTTCATCGGGCAGCAGAAGCTGATCTCGATCAAGAAGCACCTGAAGTCGACGAACAAGCGCTACCTCTACCTCTCGGGATGGATGGTCGCCGCCCTCCGCTCGGAGTTCGGGCCGCTGCCCGACCAGTCGATGCACGAGAAGACGGCCGTTCCCGCGCTCATCGAAGAGCTCTACACGTTCCTCCGTCAGGCGGATGCCCGTGAGCTCGACCTGCTCTTCACGAAGCTCGACGAGGCCCGCCTCGCGGGTGACGAGACGGCGGTGGAGTTCATCCGTTCGCAGATCGACAACTACGAGACCCACGTCGTGCCGATCATCGCCGACATCGACGCCGGCTTCGGAAACCCCGAGGCGACGTACCTGCTCGCGAAGAAGATGATTGAGGCGGGCGCCTGCGCCATCCAGATCGAGAACCAGGTGTCGGATGAGAAGCAGTGCGGCCACCAGGACGGCAAGGTCACCGTCCCGCACGAGGACTTCATCGCGAAGATCAACGCGGTCCGTTACGCGTTCCTCGAGCTCGGCATCGACAACGGCGTGATCGTCGCGCGTACCGACTCGCTCGGCGCCGGCCTCACGCAGAAGATCGCTGTCTCGCAGACGCCCGGTGACCTGGGCGACCAGTACAACGCGTTCCTCGACGTCGAAGAGATCACCGACGCCGACCTCCGCGACGGCGACGTCGTCATCCGCCGCGAGGGCAAGCTCCTGCGGCCGAAGCGCCTGGCATCCAACCTGTACCAGTTCCGCAGCGGCACGGGTGAGGATCGCTGCGTGCTCGACTGCATCACGTCGCTGCGAAACGGTGCCGACCTGCTGTGGATCGAGACCGAGAAGCCGCACGTCGCGCAGATCGCCGGCATGGTCGACGAGATCCGCAAGGAGATCCCGAACGCGAAGCTCGTCTACAACAACAGCCCGTCGTTCAACTGGACGCTGAACTTCCGTCAGCAGGCGTACGACGCGCTCGCCGAGCAGGGCACCGACGTGTCGGGCTACGACCGCGCCGACCTCATGAACGTGTCGTACGACGACACCGAGCTCGCGAAGCTGGCCGACGAGAAGATCCGCTCGTTCCAGAAGGACGGCTCGGCGCGCGCCGGCATCTTCCACCACCTGATCACGCTGCCGACGTACCACACGGCCGCGCTGTCGACGGATGACCTGGCCAAGGGCTACTTCGGCGACGAGGGCATGCTCGCCTACGTCAAGGGTGTGCAGCGCCGCGAGATCCGCGAGGGCATCGCGACGGTCAAGCACCAGAACATGGCGGGCTCGGACATCGGCGACAACCACAAGGAGTACTTCGCCGGCGACGCGGCCCTCAAGGCCGGCGGCAAGGACAACACGATGAACCAGTTCGGCTGAACCTAGGCGTCACGCACGGATGCCCCGGACCCCTGTCGCAGACAGCGCGGTCCGGGGCATCCTTCGTTCGTTCGTCGATGTGCAACGGCCCTATCCGCTTGTCACGAAGGCGAGACGATTAAAGAAGTCCGCCACCCACATGACAGAGAGCGCGGCACTGATACCGAACGCGATGTAGAGGTTGGCAGGGCGCACATCGCGACGATGGAGCACGGCAATCCACACGCACACGAGCGCTGTTCCCACGACGGAGGTCACGGCACATACACCGTATTTCCAGAGCTGTTCGGCTACTTCCTCTGGCTTGACGCGTTCACCGAAGAGCCCCAACCCGAGGTTGGAAAAAGCCGAAAGCCAGGCGAAGACAGGGATCACAACATTGAGGAACGGGAGGATGCCCGCCCACGTCGTGACGATCCCGACGACACGGAGTCGTTCAGTTTGCGGGCCCACCGTCACCACCATACGGGCGCTATCGTTGGCATGTCTGTAGACCGAAAGGGGGACAACCCGCCAGCACGGACGCGCGGATAGCGCGCGGCCACGCTCCGCGCGCAGGGTACGCTTCGCCGCGTCGCCCAGATCGACCGACCCGCGCGCACTGATGCGCTCGAGGAGGCAGTCGTAGAATCGCACAATGGGCGAGGCCGACGACCTGACGAGCAGGCGGCAGTTCCTGCGGCGGACGGGCATCGGTCTCGCCGGAGCCGCGGTCGCCGGCGGCGCGGTCGCGGCGGGCTATGCCGTGTCGCAGGGGCCAGCGAAGCCGACGCATCCGGCGGAGTTCACACCGCTCCCCGAGCGGCCCGAGCCGGGCTTCGACCACCTCGTCGTGCTCATGTTCGAGAATCGCAGCTTCGACAACGTCCTGGGGCGGCTCTACTCGGCGTCGGAGAAGACGAAGGCCGAGTTCGACGGCATCCCCCAGGGCGACTACTCCAATCCGGGTCCGGACGGCGCCGCGATCCGGGCGCACGTGTACGAGGGCGCGACCGACCGGATCATGCAGCAGCCGCAGCCAGACCCCGGCGAGACGTACCCGCACGTCAACACGCAGCTGTTCGACATCGTGCATCCACCGGCGAACGCCCCCTCGCCGGGTGCGACGCCGACGGGCACCGGCTTCGTGCGCGACTACATCATCAACTACCGCGAGTCCCTTCGCCGCGAACCGACGAGCGAGGAGTACCGCGTCGCGATGGGCGGGTTCGCGCCCGAGATGCTGCCCGTGCTCTCGACGCTCGCGCGCGAGTTCGCGGTGTACGACCGGTGGTTCGCCGCCGTCCCCTCGCAGACCTACTGCAACCGGTCGTTCTTCCACGCGTCGACCTCGCACGGCTTCGTCGTCAACCACACGGGCGGCTCGTACGAGAAGTGGCTGGAGGCCCCGGCATCCCCCACCGTGTTCGACCGGCTCGAAGAGTCGGGCCTGCCCTGGCGCGTCTACTACGACCCGACGCAGCTCGTGTCGCTCACCGGCTTCATCCACGCGCCCGCGCTCGAGAAGTACTGGAAGACGAACTTCCGCGACATGACCCAGTTCTACGCGGATGCCGCGGCAGGCGACCTGCCCGCGTACTCGTTCATCGAGCCGCGCATGATCTTCAACCACAGCGACATGCATCCGCCGTGGGGCGAGGTGCGCGACGGAAAGCTCACGCTCGACGACGGCACGACGATCGAGGTCGACAACAGTGCGATCTCGGACGTGCGCGCGGGCGACAAGCTGCTGCAGGACGTCTACGACGCGATCCGCACGAGCGCGACGGTCGACGGCTCCAATGCGCTCAACACGACTCTCGTCGTGACCTTCGATGAGCACGGCGGGCTCTTCGACCACGTCGCCCCGCCCGCCGCGACTCCGCCGGGCGATGACGAGCCCGGCGAGTTCGGCTTCGCGTTCGACCGGCTGGGGCTGCGCGTTCCGGCGCTGGTCGTGAGCGCCTACACGGATGCCGGCACCGTCATCCACGACGAGATGCACCACGGCTCCGTCATCGCGACGCTCGCTCACCAGCACGGGCTCGCTCCGCTCACGGCGCGGGATGCCGGCGCGACGCCCATCCACAACGCGATCACCCGCACGGCGGCGCGGCAGCCCTACACGTGGCCGCAGCCCACGGCGCTCTGGCAGCCACCGAACCCCGAAGCCGTCGCCGAGAGCACCGCCGACACGCATCGCGCCCGGCCCCTCACCTCGCCCGCGAGGGGGCTGCTGGGCATCCTTCTCGCGCGCGAAGACCCGGGCGCGCCCGTACCCGCAACGTACGGCGAAGCGTACGACGCGCTGATTGAACACGGGCAGGGACTGTTCGGCACGACCGATGCCACGACTACGCTGGACGGGTGACTGAACGCGCTCCGCTGTCCCGCAAGCTGTCCGCCATCGCCGAGTCGGCGACACTCAAGGTCGACGCGAAGGCGAAGGCACTGAAGGCCGAGGGTCGGCCGGTCATCTCCTACGCGGCCGGAGAGCCCGACTTCCCGACGCCGCAGTTCATCGTCGACGCCGCGGCCGCCGCCCTGCACGACCCGGCGAACTTCCGCTACACGCCGGCCGCGGGCCTTCCGGTGCTGCGCGAGGCAATCGCCGCGAAGACCCTTCACGACTCGGGTCTCGAGGTCTCGCCCGCACAGGTCATCGTGACCAACGGCGGCAAGCAGGCCGTGTACCAGGCGTTCCAGGCCGTCGTGAACCCGGGCGACGAGGTGCTGCTACCGGCGCCCTACTGGACCACCTACCCCGAGGCGATCGCGCTCGCCGACGGCACGCCGGTCGAAGTCTTCGCGGGCGCCGACCAGGACTACAAGGTGACGGTCGAGCAGCTCGAGGCCGCCCGCACCGCGCGGACGACCGTGCTCGTCTTCGTCTCGCCGTCGAACCCGACCGGCTCCGTCTACACGCACGAAGAGACCGCCGCGATCGGCGCGTGGGCGCTCGAGCACGGCATCTGGGTCATCACCGATGAGATCTACCAGAACCTCGTCTACGAGGGTGCCCGTGCCGTGTCGATCGTCGAGGCGGTGCCTGAACTCGCCTCCCAGACGATCCTCGTCAACGGCGTCGCGAAGACCTACGCGATGACCGGATGGCGGGTGGGCTGGATGGTCGGGCCTGCCGACGCGATCAAGGTCGCCGCGAACCTGCAGTCGCACCTGAGCTCTAACGTCAACAACATCGCGCAGCGCGCCGCGCTCGCGGCCCTCACCGGTCCGCAGACCGAGGCGGAGGAGATGCGCCTCGCCTTCGACCGGCGCCGCAAGCTCATCGTCGCGGAGCTCGCGAAGATCCCGGGCGTCACGGTGCCGAACCCGCTCGGCGCGTTCTACGTCTACCCGGATGTGACGGGGCTGCTCGGCCGCGAGTGGGGCGGCGTGCGCGTCGACACCTCGCTCGAGCTCGCCGACCTCATCCTCGACGAGGCCGAGGTCGCGGTCGTCCCGGGTGAGGCGTTCGGCCCGTCCGGGTACCTGCGCCTGTCGTACGCGCTCGGCGACGACCAGCTCCTCGAGGGCGTGCAGCGCCTGCAGCACCTGTTCGCCTGACCGCTCGCCGCGCCGCGACGAAACCGGTCAGGATGCCGGGATGTCGATCCGCGTCACCGGTGTCGGGTTGCCCGCCGCATCCATGCCGTAGATGCAATACGTCACCGGCAGTTGATCGGCCGTGAGCGTGAGCGGCACGATGAAGAAGTCCTGGAAGCTCGCGGTGTCGTCGCAGTCGACACTGCCCGGGCTGCCCCACGCGAAGCGGACGTTCGAGATCTCCGGCGGGTCGAGATGGGGGCGCACGACCACACCGCCGCCGCCGATGTCCTCGATCGAGGCGCCCGCCTCGACCAGCGGCGGCGTCCTGTCCACCTCGAACAGCACGGATGCCGCGGCCTCGTACCCGTCGTCACGGACGGCGCAGAGGAGATAGCGCCCCTCCTTCTCGGGAAGGTCGACGGCGAGCGGGGAATCCTGGTGAGCGGCGTCGGTGTCGGCCGTGAGCGGGGCCGGTGGTGCACCGTCGTAGGTCGCGGGCGCCGTGCACGCCGCCCCGTCGCCGAGCGGCACGAGTGCCGTGCGCACAGTCCCCGGCTCGCCACCGACGAGGGTGACCTCGGGCGTACGGCCGGTCGAGTCGGGCAGGTCCCCACCGCGGAACGAACCGCCACCGGCGAGCGCCCAGATGTCCGAGACGGGCAGCGGACACGCGCCCGTCAGGGCGAACGAACCGGTCTCGTCGAAGCACGAGCCGATTCCGGCGACCGACTGCGCGTACGCCGTCTGCTCGACCATCGTCGCGGTCCCGCCCTCGACCTGGCAGGGACGGTTGATGAAGCACGCTCCCCCGTCGGCGGCCGTCATCCCCCACGAGGTCGTGTTGATCATCCCGACGATCTGTGTCGGTGCGCCGTCGCCGTCGACCGCGAGCAGCGGCGACCCGCTTGACCCCTGACGGATGCCCGGGCAATCGTTGGACCACACACCGAACCACAGCCAGAAGAACTCGATCACGGTGTGCTGCGCGCCGAACGTGCACTCACCGCGGCGGAGGACCCACTCGTCGTCGATCAGGCCCGCGACCGGCACGCCGACGTTGACGACCGCATCGCCGGCATCCGGCTCGGCGTCTGCGATCGGCAGCCCGTGCACGCCGAGATCGTCGAGCTCGTCGAGGGTCGCGTCGAGGCGCACGATCGCGGTGTCGGTGTGACGCATCGTCGAGTAGGCGATCTCGGTGACGTCGACGGTCACCGTGGCGTCGAGGTTGCCCTCGGCGCGGAAGAACTCGGCGGTGCCGAACCAGTCTTCACCGAGGGTCGTGGCCTGCGCGGGTCTGCCGACATCGCCGACGCAGTGGCCGTTGGTGAGGACGTAGGCCGGTCCGGTTGCCACCCCGGTGTCGATGAGCGTTCCCGTGCAGTTCGCGCCGGCGTTCATCGTCGCGACCGCACCGAAGTCCTCGACCGCGGCCAGCGGGAGCGGATCGGCGAGAGGCGGAAGGCGATCTTCCTCGACGGGCGGCGAGGGATCGGGTGCGTCATCGGCGACGCAACCCGCCAGGCCGAACGAGAGCACCAGCGCCGCCACCAGGGCGGTGACCGCGGCGGATCGCCTCATACCCCCGACTCTAGCGTCAGAGCTCGACGCCGACGAGAACAGGTTCGGGCTGGAGGATGAGTCCGAACTCCGACTGCACCCGCTGCTGGATGTAACGGGCCAGTTCGGCGAGCTCTTCGGCCGTCGCGCCGCCGCGATTGGTCAGGGCGAGGGCGTGCTTGCTCGACAGCGCCGCCCGCGAGCGCGGCAGGCGGAAGCCCTTTCCGACGCCCGCGTGCTCGATGAGCCAGGCCGCGCTGACTTTCACATCGGGCTGCACGGACACCGGGGGCGTGACCACGCCGTCGTATGCCTCGAGCGGAATGACGGTCACCGGAGCGACCGTCGGCGCGAGCGGCCACCGCGGGCACTCGGGCGGAAGGGTGCGCGCGAACGGCGCAGACACGATCGCGTTCTGGAAGAACGAGCCCGCGCTGTGGGTGTCGGGGTCACCCGGATCCAGCACCATGCCCTTGCTCGCGCGCGTCGCGAGGACGGTGTCGCGCACCCACTGCAGGGTGACCGGCTGACCTTCCGCAACCCCGAGGGCCTGGCGCAGCTGCGCACCCTCGAGCGTGTACTCGCCGCGTCCGACGACGCGCAGCTCGAGCGTCACGGACAGGATCACACCCGGACGCGCGGCGACAGATCCGTAGTGGTTCTTCAGCACGGAGGTGCGAAAACCGAGGGCGAGATCGGCCGCGGGGACGGTCGAGACCTCGCCGGTCGCCTCGTCGAGAAGCTCCACCTCGACGAGGGTGTCGACGAGCTCCTGCCCGTACGCGCCGATGTTCTGCACGGGCGCCGCGCCGACCGTGCCGGGGATGCCCGACATCGCCACGATTCCCGAAAGACCCTCGGCGACCGCATAGGCCACGAGGGCATCCCAGTCGTGGCCTGCCTCGACCTGCACGCGGACGTAGCCGTCGCGCGGGCAGGGCAGACGTCGGATGCCGGCGGTACGGACCAGCACGACCGTGCCCTCGAACGGCTCGTCGCCGACGAGCAGGTTCGAGCCGCCGCCGACCACGAGCCAGGGGTCTCCGGATGCCCAGGTGTCACGCAGCACGTCGACCAGCTCGTCGCGGGTGCGCGCCTCGATCAGCCGCTCCGGCGTGCCGCCGGCGCGCAGCGTCGTCAGCTGCGCGAGCGGGACAGGTTCGATCTCGGGCATCCGTCAGCCGTCCAGGCGCACGCGCACCTGGGCTTTGCCGAGCACCGCGGTCTCGCCGAAGGTCGTCGTGAGGTCGATGCGCGCGGCACCGTCTTCGATCGCTCCGACCTTCGCGGTGACGACGAGGTCGGCGCCGTTCGCGGCGTCCACGACGACCGGGCGCGTGAAGCGGACGCCGTACTCGAGGATGCGGCCGGAATCGCCGAGCCACGGGACGAGCGTTTCCACCGCGAGTCCCATCGTGAGCATGCCGTGGGCGAGGACCCCGGGGAGCCCGACTTCGGCGGCGACATCATCGCGGTAGTGGATGGGGTTGAAATCACCGGATGCCCCGGCGTAGCGCACGAGCGACTCGCGCGTGAGGTGGACAGTGCGTTCGGCGACGACGTCGCCGACGATGAGCGAGCTCAGCGCGGGCACGGTCACGAGACCTCACCGCCGATCAGCAGCACGGACGTCGCCGTGACGACGTGCTCCCCCGCGGCATCCGCAATCTCAGCTTCGCTCGTGACCATCGCGCCCTTGCCGAACGGGCGGACGTTCGTGATCTGCAGCTGCGCGACGAGCTCGTCGCCCGCGACGATCGGGCGCGTGTAACGGAAGCGCTGCTCGGCGTGCACCGTGCGCTCGAGGGAGATGCCGGAGTCTTCTTCGGCGAGCAGTTGCTGCAGGGTCAGGTCTTGGATCACCATCGCGAAGGTCGGCGGCGCCACGACATCTGTGTAGCCGAGGGCTCGCGCCGCCTCGGGGTCGGAGTGCTGCGGGTCGGTCGCGAAAACGGCGCGGGAGAACTCACGCACCTTCTCGCGTCCGACGAGGTACGGCGCGGTCGGCGGGAACTCGCGGCCGACCAGCTCAGGGTTCACGGACACCCCTCGATCCTACCGAGGCGCGCCCGCCGTTACTTGTTCGGGCGGCTGCGCACGGCTTTCATCGCCATCTGGAAGGCGATGTAGGCGAGGTACACCGCGAAGAGGATGTTGGCGACGAGGGGCGAGACGAGCGTCGCGATCCACGCGCCGAGGGCCGTTGTGGTGCACGCGGCGACTCCGATGATGATCGCCGCGGCGAGATCGACGTTTCGTCGCTTGATGTTGCCGACCGTGCCGGAGATCGCGGTGGGGATCATCATGAGCAGCGACGTGCCCTTGGCGATGAGGTCGCTCGTGCCGAACAGCAGCATGAGCGCGGGCACGACGACGACGCCGCCGCCGATGCCGAGCAGGCCCGCGAGGATGCCGGTGACCACACCGAGGACGACCAGGCCCGCGCCCGTCCACCACGTGAGCACGAGCTCCGCGTCGCGCGAGGGGATGACGACGAACAGCATCACGATGACGAAGACGAGGAAGCCGACGAACCCCCAGCGGAGCGCGTTCTGCGGCAGTCGGGCGAGTAGCCACGTGCCGATCTGCGCACCGAAGACGGCGCCGACGGCGAGGATGATCGCCGGAATCCAGGCGACCGAGCCGTGGAGGGCGTAGGAGACGACCCCGACCGCCGCGGTCGGCACGATCGCCGCCAGCGAGGTGCCCGCCGCGAGGCGCTGGTCGAAGCCGAGCAGAAGCACGAGCATCGGCACGATGATCGTTCCGCCGCCGACGCCGAACAGGCCCGACAGCAGGCCCGCAGCGAGCCCCACCGCGATGCACGACAGGATGAAACGTCTGTTCCTCGGATGCAGCTCGCGGAGATCCTCGCTCACGTGTGTACGTCGTCCTTCGTGTCGTCGTGGTCGGTTGCGGCCTGCTCGAACTGCGAGCGGTACAGGCGCCAGTAGGCGCCCTCGGCGGCGATGAGCTCGTCGTGGGTGCCCTTCTCGACGATATCGCCATGCTCCATCACGAGGATGAGGTCGGCGTCGCGGATCGTCGACAGACGGTGCGCGATCACGAACGACGTCCGGCCCTCGCGCAGCGCCGCCATCGCGTGCTGCAGCAGGACCTCGGTGCGCGTGTCGACCGAGCTCGTCGCCTCGTCGAGGATCAGCACGCTCGGCTCGGCGACGAACGCACGCGCGATCGTGATGAGCTGCTTCTCGCCGGCCGAAACGTTCGCGGCATCCTCTTCGAGCACCGTGTCATAGCCCTCGGGGAGCGAGTGCACGAACCTGTCGACGCGGGTCGCGACGGCGGCGGCGACGATCTCGTCATCGGTCGCGGACTCTCGCCCGTAGCGGATGTTCTCGCGGATCGAGCCGGCGAACAGCCACGGATCCTGCAGCACCATGCCGGTGCGCGAGCGCACATCGTCGCGCGTGAGCTCGGCGATGTCCTGCCCGTCGAGCAGAATGCGGCCGCCGTCGAGCTCGTAGAAGCGCATCAGCAGGTTGACGAGGGTCGTCTTGCCGGCGCCGGTCGGCCCGACGATCGCGACGGTCTGACCGGGCTCGACGCGGAAGGACAGGTCGCGGATGAGCGGCTTGTCGGGCGAGTACGAGAACTGCACGTGCTCGAACTCGATGACGCCCGGGCCTTCGACAAGTGCGCGGGCGTCGTCGGCATCCGGTTCCTGCTCCGGCTCGTCGAGCAGCTCGAAGACGCGCTCGGCGGATGCCGTACCTGACTGCACGACCGCGGCCATCCCGCCGAGCTCCGATAGCGGCTGCGTGAACTGCTGCGAGTACTGGATGAACGCCTGCACGTCACCGAGGCGCAATTGGCCGGATGCCACCATGAGACCGCCCAGCACGGCGATGCCGACGTAGCTGAGCGACCCGATGAACATCATCGCCGGCATCATGAGGCCGGAGAGGAACTGCGCCTTGAACGCCGCCTGGTACAGCTCTTCGTTCTCGGCCTCGAACTTCTCGCGCGAATCCTGCTCGCGGCCGTACACGCGCACGAGCGCGTGACCCGAGAACGACTCCTCGACGCGCGCGTTGAGCCGGCCGACCTTGCGCCACTGCGTCGCGAACGCCTTCTGCGACTTCGGTCCGATGACGCCGAAGACGACCGCCATCAGGGGCAGGGCCACGAGCGCGACGATCGCGAGCTGCCACGAGATCGAGAACATCATGACGAGGACACCCACGACGGTGAGGAGGTTTGTGAGCGCCGTCGACAGCGACTGCTGCATCGTCTGGGTGATGTTGTCGATGTCGTTCGTGACCCGCGAGATGAGCTCACCGCGCTGCACCCGGTCGAAGTACGACAGCGGCAGGCGGTTGATCTTCGCCTCGACGCGCTCGCGCAGGCGCCACATCGTGCGCACCATGATGACGTTGATGACGTAGCCCTGGATCCAGGTCAGCAGAGCCGAGACGATGTAGATCGCGAGGACGGCGACGAGCACCCACTTGAGGCGCTCGAAGTCGACGCCCGTGCCGACCTGGAAGTTGTGCATCGCGGCGACCATGTTCGCGAAGTCGGTCTGCCCCGCAGACTGCAAAGCGGCCACGACCTCGGCCTGCGACATCCCCGCGAACTGCGGCGGCAGCGAGGCCGAGACGACACCCTCGAAGATGATGTTCGTCGCCTCGCCGAGCACCTTGGGTGCCGCCACCGCGAGCACGACGCCGATCGCGCCGAGGAGCGACACGAACGCGAACACCCACTTGTACGGCCCGAGGAGCCCGATCATGCGGGCGAAGCTGCGCCCGAAGTTCGACGCCTTGCCGGGAGCGACGGAGTCCCATGCGCCCGAGTTCTGCCGCGCCTCTTCGGCCAGCTCGAGCTCGCGGCGCTCTTCTTCGGTGAGTGCGGCGGTGTCGGGCGCGCTCATGCGTCCACCCCCAGCTGCGACTGGACGATCTCGCGATACGTCTCGCTCGTCTCCAGAAGCTCTTCGTGCGTGCCCGAACCGACGATCTGACCGTCGTCGAGCACGATGATGCGGTCGGCTTCGGTGATCGTCGAGACGCGCTGCGCGACGACGATCTTGGTGACGTCGGGCAGTTCCTGCCAGAGCGCGTGGCGCAACCGGGCATCCGTTGCGACATCGAGCGCCGAGAACGAGTCGTCGAAGACGAGGATGTCGGGGCGATGCACGATCGCCCGCGCGATCGACAGGCGCTGTCGCTGGCCGCCCGACACGTTGGTGCCGCCCTGCGCGATACGCGCGTCGAGGCCGCCCTCCATCTCGGCGACGAAGTCCTTGCCTTGCGCGATCTCGAGCGCGGCCCAGAGCTCATCGTCGGTCGCCTGTTCGCGTCCGAATCGGAGGTTGGATGCCACGGTGCCGGTGAACAGGAACGCCTTCTGCGGCACGTAGCCGATCCCCTGCCACATGACGTCGAGGTCGGCTTCGCGCACGTCGACACCGGCGACCCGCACCGCTCCCCCCGTCACGTCGAACAGTCGAGGAATGAGCGACACGAGCGTCGTCTTGCCGGCGCCCGTCGACCCGACGATCGCGACCGTCTCGCCCGGCTCGGCTCGGAACGAGATGCCCTGCAATACCGGCGACTCGGCACCCGGATACGTGAACGAGACGTCGTCGAACTCGACCGCCCCGGGCGTCGGGAAGTGCGCGACCGGCTGCTCGGGCCGCGTGAGCGCGTCGGTCGAGTCGAGCACCTCGCCGATGCGGTCGGCCGACACCGCGGCGCGCGGAATCATGATCGTCATGAAGGTCGCCATGAGCACGCCCATGAGGATCTGACCGACGTACTGCATGAACGCGAAGAGCGTGCCGATCTCGACGTTCCCGGCATCGACCTGGATGCCGCCGAACCAGATGACGCCGACGACGGTGATGTTCAGCACGAGCATCGCGAGCGGGAACATGATCACGAAGAGCGATCCGACCCGGCGGCCGACGACCATGATGTCGGTGTTCGCGACGCGGAAGCGCGCTTCTTCGATGCGCTCGCGGACGAAGGCGCGAACGACGCGCACGCCGGTCAGCTGCTCGCGCAGCACGCGGTTGACCGAGTCGAGGCGGTCTTGGTACTGGCGGAACAGCGGCACCATCCGGCTGATGATGAAAGCGGCGATGATCAGGAGCACCGGGACGGCGACGCCGATGAGCCAGCTGAGCCCGACGTCCTGCTGCAGCGCCATGATGATGCCGCCGATGGCGAGCAGCGGCGCCGTGACGAGCATCGTCGCGCCCATCATCGCGAGCATCTGCACCTGCTGCACGTCGTTCGTATTGCGGGTGATGAGGGTGCCGGCGCCGAACGACGAGACCTCGCGCTCGGAGAACCCGCTGACCTTGTCGTACACGTCGCGGCGCATGTCGCGGCCCGCGCTCATCGCGGCGCGCGCGGCGAAGTACGTGGCGATGACCGATGCCACGATCTGACCGAACGCGATCGCAAGCATGAAGCCGCCGCGCGACCAGATGTAGCCGGTGTCGCCGGTCGCGACACCCTTGTCGATGATGTCTGCGTTCAGGCGCGGCAGGTACAGGGATGCCATCGCCGAGGCGAACTGGAAGACGAGCACGCCCAGCAGCCACCACTTGTAGGTCCACAGGTAGCGGACCAGGAGCCTGCCGAGCATGAGTTCTCCGTCAAAAGGGGTGGGGACGGTCCATGCTAACGCCGCCACCGGAGGTGACGGATGGGGATGCGGGGAGGCACCCCCACCCGTCGCTCGCCGGGGGGCGATGCGGGCGTCAGCCTCGCGCGGTGCGCGCGAAGGCCGTCGCGGCCAGTGCCGCCGCCTGGTCACCGAGGACGGCGTCATCGAAGAGCACGCGCGGCGAGTGGTTCCACTCGGCCGTCCGCAGATCGACATCGGGCGGCGAGGTCGTGAGGGCGATGAACGTGCCGGGAACCTCGTTGAGGACGAACGCGAAGTCCTCCGACCCCATCATCGGCGTCGGCATGAGCTGAACGCGCTGCTCGCCGAAGACTCCGCGCAAGGTCTCTACAGTGTGCTCGGTCTCGGCCGGGTCGTTGACCGTGACCGGGTACATGACGTCGAACGTGACGTCGGCGCTGAGCCCGTGCGCCTCGGCGATCCCCTCGATCAGTCGCGGCAGGCCCGCTTGCAGCTTGCCCAGTGACGCCTGCGACATGTTGCGGACGGTCGCGCCGAGCTCGACCTGCTCGGGGATGACGTTGACCGCCCCGTCGCCGGTGCTCAGGCGGGTGACCGACAGGACGATCGGGTCGAAGGCGTCGAAGCTGCGCGTGACGAAAGACTGCAGAGCGAGGACGATCTCCGCTGCGGCGGGCACCGGATCGAGGGTCTGATGCGGCTGCGAACCGTGGCCGCCGCGGCCGCGGACGGTCACGTGCAGCTGGTTCGATCCGGCTGCGACGGCGCCCGAGCGCGTCGCGAAGACGCCGCGCGGTCCGGGGGCGACGTGGATCGCGTACGCGGCGACGGGGTGCTCGCCCGCGGCATCCAGCAGCCCCTCGTCGATCATGACCTTCGCTCCGCCGTGGCCCTCTTCCCCCGGCTGGAACATGAAGATCACCGCGCCGTGCAGTTCGTCGCGGTGCGCCGCGAGCAGCTTCGCCGCCCCGACGAGCCCCGCCGTGTGCAGGTCGTGTCCGCAGGCGTGCATCGCGCCGTTGGCGGACGCGAAGTCGAGCCCCGTGGCCTCATCGATGGGGAGGGCATCCATGTCTCCGCGCAAGAGCACCGTGGGGCCGGGCAGCGCGCCGCGCAACACCGCGACGACCGACGTCGTCGCCGTGCCCGTCGTGATCTCGAGCGGCAGGCCTTCAAGGGCGGCGAGCACCTTCTGCTGGGTGCGCGGCAGGTCGAGGCCGAGCTCGGGGTCGGCGTGCAACGCACGGCGCAGGGCGACGAGATCCGGGAGGATGCCGGCGGCATCCGTGACGAAGTCGGGAGCGGACATGAGGCTCATCCTTCCGAGAGAGCGGGTGTGGCGACGTGCTCTTCGCGCGAGACTCGAAGGGTCGACAGCGCGATCACCGCGACGATGAACGCCCCGGCGGAGATTGCCCAGATGGTCAGGTAGCCGCCCAGCCCCGAGGCCAGCTCGCCGACGGGGGTGAACGAAGACAGGACGACAGCGAACACCGCGCCGGCCGCCGCGCCGCCGAGCGTGCGCAGCGAGTTGTAGACGCCTGCCGCGATGCCGGTCTGGTCGTGCGGTGCGCGTTCGGCCAGGAGTGCGGGGAGCGCGCCGAGCAGCAGGCCCATGCCGATGCCGCCGATCGCCGAGGCGACGTAGATGTGCCACAGCTGCGTGTGCAGCGCGAGTTGGAAGAGCTGGCCTGCCGCGGCGAGCGCCGCTCCCGCGATGAGGACGGTGCGGATGCCGATGCGCCGGGCGATCGGTGCGAACACCGCGGCTCCGACGGTCGCGAGAATCGTCAGCACCGCGATGACCCTCGAGGTCTCCGACGGCTTCGCGGCGAAGCCGTATCCGACCTCGGCGGGATTCGCCGCAAGGAACGTGGTGAGGGGGGACTGCGTGCCGAACATCACCATTCCGAACAGAAGCGCGGTGAGGTAGATCGGGCCGAGGTTCTTCGAGACGATGAGGCGCACGTCGATCGCGGGCGAGTCGGTGCGCAGTTCCCACAACACCCAGAGGACGAAGACGACGACCGCCGCGACGAGCGTCACGATTGTCGAGGCGCTCGCGAAGCCGTTCACGGATGCCAGCCGCAGACCGATCAGCAGCGTCACCATCGCGACTGCCAGCCCGATGAACCCGATGACGTCGATCTTCACACGCGCTCGATCGGTCGATTCGGGCACCTTGAAGAACACGGCGTATGCGCTGACGATGACGAACAGCACCGGGACGAGCAACACGATCGTCAGCGACGGGATGACCGCCGACAGCGCGCCGGAGGCGATCGTGCCGAGAATCGCGCCGCCCGTGAGGCACGAGACGAGCAGCCCGATCGACGTGCGCGCGGTCTCGCCCTTGATGCGGTTGTGGACGAGCGCGATCTCGAGCGGAAGCCAGACCGCGAGCGGTCCGATCAGCACGCGGGCGGCGAGGACCACCGGGTAGGTCGGCAGGAAGGCTGTGACGAGGGTGCCGATGAGCACGGCGAAGACCGCGATACGGAGCATCCTTCGGTGGCCGAAGACATCCCCGAGTTTTGCGAGGAGCGGAACGCACACGGCCGCCGAGAGTGTTTGCACCGTCAGGAACCAGGTGATGTCGGCGTCGCTGACCGCCAAGTGTTCGGCGATCGCACCGAGCAGAGGCGGATAGAAGCCCTGCACAAAGCCGCTCGCGAGCTCGCAGAACACGAGGAAGCCAACGACGGTGCGGGCGGTGACGCCCGGCATCGACCGGGTGATTGCGGGGGAATCGGTCATGAATGGTCTGTTCTTCAAGCGCCGGCGAGTCGGCGGGGCGGGTGGGCGATGAGAGCGTCGATGACAGCCAGATAGTGGCGTTCGTCGATGCGGAGTCCCTTCACGGATTGGCGGTACAGCGTGAGCCCGGCAATCGTGTCGAGGATGACGTCGGGGTCGGCGTCGGCGGGAAGCTCGCCGCGCCCGAGCGCGCGAGAGATGATCTGCGCGCCCTGGTCGCGGCGGAAGCGGAAGAACTGATCCCACAGGAGCGGGAACACATCGGGCTCGAACATCGCCTGCATCCCGCGCCGGACGGCGAGGTCGCTGCCGTCGAGGTTGCGCTGGTTCTGCTGCGCATGTTCGAGCAGATCCGTTCGCAGGGCACCGGTGTCGGGCACCGCCCCGACCTCGAGGTGAACGCTGATGGCGGCCGCGACCAGCGCCGCCTTGTCGGCGTACCGCCGGTAGATCGCGGCCTTGCCGCACTGTGCGGCGCGCGCGACGCGTTCGATCCGCAAGCTCGCGTACCCCTCGACGATGAGCAACTCGGCCGTTACCTCGAGGATGCGGCGAGTGAGGTCGGCATCGGTGGGCCGACCGATCACCGGTCCGCGCTCGGTGCGTGCCGTCAGGGTCATGCACTAACGATACGGAACGCTGTGTTTCGTTTGTATTGCGGGGCGATCACGATTCTCGACTCGTGCACAAGGGCGCAGTCAGCAACAAAGAATAAAGGGGCCCTCGAGGGGCCCCTGTCTGTAGCGGGAGCGGGGCTTGAACCCGCGACCTCACGATTATGAGTCGTGCGCTCTCACCAACTGAGCTACCCCGCCACACGGCATCCGGCGGTCGAAGCCGGGTGCTGCGAGCCCCGAGTCAGGATTGAACTGACGACCCCTTCCTTACCATGGAAGTGCTCTGCCACTGAGCTATCGGGGCGCTGACCCGCGTGCGGGCAACCAGAAAAGAATATCAGAGCGCGCGGCGGCGACCGAACTGCTGTCGGGGTCGTTCCGCCGCTGCCGCCGGTGCAATATCCTTCCCCCATGAAGGTCGTGAAGATCACCCTGCTCATCATCGGCGGGATCATCCTCGTCGTCGCCGCCGTCATGCTCTTCATGGCCCTGATGGTCAACCTCAAGGTGCTGTGGGAGATCGCGACCCGCTACCAGGGCGGCGGCAGCCAGAACGGTCTCGTCGACCCGCGCATGAACATCCTGCTCATCACCGGCCTCGCGCTGGCGGCGGGGCTGCTCATCGGGCTCGGCATCGGGCTGCCGCGTCGGCGCGCGCTTTCGGACGCGAAGATGGATGCCGCGGTCGACGCCCGTGTGCAGGAGCGACTCAAGGGCAGCTGGGCCGAGCACGCGCAGCCGCAGGCGACGCCGCCGCCTACGCCGCCCGCGGCGTCGTAGCGGAGTCGCTCAGCCGACCGTGTGAGTTCCGGCCGTGTGCTCGTACATCCACGGCATCGGGTCGGTCTGCGTGGCGCCACCGAGCAGCACCTCGAAGTGCAGGTGGGGGCCGGTGGCCTTGCCCGTCTCGCCGACCGTGCCGATGACCTGACCGGCAACGACCGTGTCGCCGACCTTGACAGTCAGCGAGTCGTGCTGCATGTGTGCGTAGCGGGTCGAGACGAGCTTGCCGTCGATGATGTGGTCGACGACGACCGTCACGCCGTAGTCGCCGCCCGCCTCGGTGGCGATGCGGACGGTTCCGGCCGCGATGACATGCACCTCCGCGCCCTCACCGGGGGTGAGGTCGACGCCACGGTGAGGCGAGGAGAACTGTGAAAGATACGTGTTCGATCCGTAGGCGGCCGAGATCGGAACCCCCACCGGGAACGGCCACTGGATCGTCGCCCCCGGATCATTGACCCACGTGCCGGCGAACTCCGTGACGCCCGACTGCGCGGCGATCTCGGCCATCGAGACGACGCCGTAACTCTCGGAGCGGTCGAGCGTGCCGACCTCGCCGCTGCCGCTCGAGACGAAGGCCTGAATATCGGTGGGCGCAGGCTGCGCTTCCGCCTGTGGCGCCGCGAGCACGGCTTTCTCGAGCGACGGTGCGGCGATCGCCGACGCGGGCGTCGTGGTGCCCACCGCGAGCATTCCGACCACCGTCATGACACCGAGCGAGAAGGATGCCGCGGCGACGCGCTGCACGACGACGGTCGAGCGGCGGGGGCGCCGCGCACCTTTTGGTGCGGATGCCGGTCGCGACTGCACCGGCTTCGGCGCCGTCGTGGGGCTCGTGTTCGATGCGACTCCCGTGAACGCGAACAGTCGCGCCGCAACCTCGAACTCATCGACTGCGCAGGGCACGGTGCTCGTCGCGCCGGCGAAGGTCGTCCCCGGACCGACGACGATTGCCGCGGCGAGATCGGCGACGACGGTCTCGGCGACCGACGGCTGCGTGGCTTCGTGGGCCGACGACTGGGCGGCTTCGTGGGCCGACGACTGGGTGGCTTCGTGGACCGACGACTCAGCGACGTCGACGACGACGTGCGGCGCGGCATCCTGCCGAGCCGCCTCGGCGCGACGGCGCAACTCGGCGCGCGTCAACGGCCGCGGATCCTCGCGCGGAATCTCCGCGGAAGCGCGCAGCGAACGCCGCGTAGGCGCGGCGGCAGCCGTGGTCGTGTCGGGGGTCACTAAAGGCTCTCGTCAAGCCGCGGAGGGGGATCGCGGCGTCGTACGTCGGGTTCCGTTCGTCGCTCGCCTCGGGTGGCAAAAGTAACGAACGGGTAAACACTAACGCGGTTCGGCTGGGAACGCCATGAAAGATTAGGGAAAGATTGTGGCGCGCAGCACGGGGAACAGGTCCGGACCGGCGGCGATCGTCATCTCGCGACCGGGCGTGCCGCCGGGGCTGCCCCCAAGAACTCCCCCGGCCTCGGTCACGAGCAGGCCGCCGGCGGCGTGATCCCACGGGTGAAGGCCCCGCTCGAAATACCCGTCGAGGCGTCCCGCGGCGACGTACGCGAGGTCGAGCGACGCCGCTCCCCCGCGACGCAGGTCGCGCGCGATCGTCATGGCGGAGCGCACGCGTTCGAGGTCGCCCGCGTGAGTGGCGGGGTCGTACCCGAACCCCGTGGCGATGAGTGCGCCGGCATCCCCCGGCGTCGCCACGGCAAGTCGGTGATCGCCGAGCCATGCGCCTCCGCCGCGCGACGCCCGGAAGAGCTCGCCGACGACGGGCGTGAAGACGACGCCGGCGTGCGCGACCCAGCGCTCGGGATCGGGTTCGCCCGTGACGGCCGCGATCGATACGGCATAGTGCGGGCTTCCGTACGCATAGTTGACGGTGCCGTCGATCGGGTCCACGACCCACGTGACGCCCGTCTCGCTGTGCGCGGAACCGCCTTCCTCTCCGAGGAATCCGTCGCCCGGCCGGGCCTGGGCGAGCCTCTCGCGCACGAGGGTTTCGACCTCGCGGTCGGCTTCGGTGACGATGTCGGCGAGCGTCGATTTCGTCGCGGCGATCCGGACTCCCTCATCGCGCCGCTGGCGTGCGAGCGCGCCCGCCTCGCGCGCGACCTCTTCAGCCACTGCCAACAGGTGCTCGGAGTTCACGGCATCCACCATGTCTCCACGCTAACGCCCACTACCGTGGTGACATGACCGATATCAACGACGTCGTCATCGTCGGCGGAGGGCATAACGCCCTCGCCGCAGCCGCCTATCTCGCCACCGCGGGAAAGCGCGTGGTCGTGCTCGAACGGCTCGATCATCTCGGCGGAGCGGCCGTGTCGGAGCGGCCGTGGGCGGGCGTGGATGCCCGGCTGTCGCGCTACTCGTACCTCGTCAGTCTGCTGCCACGGAAGATCATCGACGACCTCGACCTGCGGATCGACCTGCGTCGGCGTCGGTACTCGTCGTACACGCCCGACCCGGCCGACCCCTCGCGCGGCATCCTGGTCGACCGCGGCGATGCCGCGGCGACGACCGCGAGCTTCGTGCGCACGACCGGCGACGTTCGCGAGGCGGAGCGCTTCGGCGAGTTCTACGACCGACTCCTGCCGCTCGCCGGAGTGCTGTTTCCGACCGTCACCGAGCCGTTGCGGCGCGAGAGCGAGGTGCGCGCACTGGTGCGCGATGACGAACTGTGGGATGCCGTGGCGCACCGTCCGCTCGGCGCGCTGCTGCGCGACTCGCTGACGTCGGATCTCGCGCGCGGCATCGCGCTGACCGACGGGTTGATTGGCACGTTCGCGACGGCAGACGAGAGCTCGCTGAGCCAGAACCGGTGCTTTCTGTACCACGTGATCGGCGGCGGGACGGGCGACTGGGACGTGCCCGTCGGCGGCATGGGGCAGGTCAGCGGCAGCCTCGAGCGCGCGGCGCGCGCGGCGGGGGCCGAGCTTCGCACGGGAGCCGTCGTGACCGCGATCGACCCCGACGGCGTCGTGACGCTGGAGGGCGGCGAGCGCGTGTCGGGTCGGCTCGTGCTGAGCGGAGTGGGACCGGCCGTGCTCGACCGGCTGCTTGCGGCCGGCGGGGACGGGTCAGCGGGCGCGGTTGCGGGCGCCGAGGGCGCCCAGGTGAAAGTCAACCTGCTGCTCAGCCGCTTGCCGCGCCTGCGCGACGAGACGGTCGCGCCCGAGGCTGCGTTCGCGGGGACATTCCACGTCAATGAGACGATGACCCAGCTCGACGACGCTCACGCCGCCGCGGCGGCGGGGCACCTGCCCGACCCGCTCCCGGCGGAGATCTACTGTCACTCGCTGACCGACCCGACGATCCTCGGGCCGGAGCTGCAGGCCTCCGGCGCGCAGACTCTCACCCTCTTCGGCCTGCAGGTGCCGCATCGGCTTGCGACGGATGCCGACGACGACGACGCGTTCCGAGATGCCGTTCTTCGGGCGGCGCAGGCATCCCTCGACTCCGTGCTCGCCGAGCCGGTCGCAGATGTCCTCTACACGGCGCCGGATGGGACGCCGTGCATCGAGGCACGCACGACCTCTGACCTCGAGGACTCTCTGGGGATGGCGGGTGGCGACATCTTCCACGGTGCGCTGTCGTGGCCGTGGGCGAGCGACGGCGACCCGCTCGACACGCCCGCGGAGCGCTGGGGCGTGGCGACCCGGCATCCGAAGGTTCTCATCTGCGGCTCGGGCGCGCGCCGCGGTGGCGCCGTGAGCGCCATCGGCGGACACAACGCCGCGATGGCCGCGCTCGAGCTACTCGGCTGAGCGCCGTGCGCGGTCCGCGGGGCCGGGTCAGGGCTGCTGCGGCGGCACCGGCGGGACGACCGGCACCGGCGGCACGGGCGGGGGCGGCGGGTAGCCCTGATAGGCGGCTGGCGCGGGTGCGGCGGCCGGCGCGGGTGCGGCGGCCGGCGCGGGTGCGGCGGCTGGCTCGGGTGCGGGCGCAACGGGCGGCGCGGGCTCCGGCGCAACCGGCACGCTCGGCTCGATCGCCTGAGGCGGCTGCTGCGCGTAGGTCGGCTGGCCCGTGTAGTAGGCGTTCCAATCGGGGTTGCCGTCGGGGAGCACCGGAAGCGGCGTCAGGCCGTCGGCGTAAGTCGGCCACTGCGGCGCGGGCTGCGAGTACGGATACTGAGCAGCGGCACCGTACCCCGCGGGCGCGGCCATGCGCATGGGCTGCCGCTTGGGGGCGAACAGCGCGTTGACGAGCGGCACCAGCGCTGTGCCGACGGCGGCGAGGATCGCGATGGCGACGACGACGCGCCAATAGATGGGGCGATAGTCGACGAACTCCTCGGTGACCAGCGGCAGCACGAGCATGATCGCAAGGATCGCAACGAGCCCGATGGTGACGTAGGTGACGATCGACGTGAATGTCGTCTGGTGCCGCTGGTATGCCCGCATGAACAGGCGGACGTGCAGAAGCGCGCCCTGGAGGATCAGCCCGATCAAGATGAACTTGAAGAACCGCTCTGCGCCGGTGCCGAACGGGCCGGTAACCGGCATCCAGATCAGGAATGCGCCGATGAGTAGCAGCAGCACCCACGAGATCATGCTCGCGAGTGCGAGCCACGCGGGGCGGCGCGACGCGAGGTTGGCCTCGAGAATCGAGACGCCCGCGAACCCGGCGAGGAGCAGGATCGTGAGGAATGCCTTGCCGACGATTCCGTTCTCGTCACCGATCAGCACCCACACGACGCAGACGAGCGCGGCGGCGATCAGCGCGCCGATCGCGACCCAGATGGATGCCCGCAGAATGCGATTGGATTCTGGTGAGGTGATCGGTTGTGACATGTCGGTCCCTTCGCCGGTGGCGTCGGTCCCATCCTGGCACGACCGTCCGACAGAGCGCGGGAGTTGTGCACAGGCGGGGGCGTGCTCGCCGGGCTACACCGAGGGCGGCGCTTCGACGGCGGCGCCCCATCCGTCGTACTCGCCGCCGTTCCGTTCGACGATCGAAATCGCCTCCTGCAGGAAGCGCGCGACCTCGTCGTCGCCCAGAGACTCGTCACGCGTCGCCTGCAGGGCTGTCTTGAACCCGCGGCGTCCCAGCGCCACCGCGAACCCGGCTGAGGAGAGCTCTTGCGCCGCGGTCTCGGCATTCCCACGCCGCTTGAAGTAGGCGAAGTGCTCCACGGCGCGCGGCGCACTGAGCGCATCGTTCAACTCGGCCCGCTGATCGCGCTGGGCGGGCCACATCGACATCTGGAACTCGTAGGACGATATCGTTCAAGTATCCACGACAGGGGCGGACGTCGCCCGTGCAGACGCGAGAAAGCCCCGGTCAGACGCTCAGAATCGAGCGTCGCCGGGGCGATTTCTGCATGATGTCGAGAAAGTGGCGAGTGAGGTGTCTGGGTTCATGACATAGGCGACAGGTGATCGGCGACACGTGAGTCGGGTCATAGGCGACAGTGGTGCATGTCGTCGAAGCATCGGGTCATCGTGTTGAAGATCATCGCC